>CAJTAL010000031.1 GCA_910574285.1 Lachnospiraceae bacterium
GATTATAAACAAATCTTGAATCACGTCATTCACTTGTCAGTCAAAAAGATTATCCCACAGATTTTAGAATATGTAAAACCGGTAGGTTATTCATCGCTTACGATGAATGTTACGAGCAGTGGTATTATAAACGGGGTGATCCAGCCCCAATATGGCGGGCATGGGACGCAATTCAATGAAAACGGCATCCCTACTTATTCTTTACCCTTTAAGGTGGAAGATGCGCCACAGGAAACGGTGTCGATTGCCATTGTTTTGGAGGATAAGGACGCATACCCGGTGACGGGGGGATTCGCATGGATACACTGGCTGGCGGCAAACATAACCCGTTTTGAAATCAAAGAGAATGAGAGCCAGACGGCGGATGACTTCGTGCAGGGAAGGAATAGTTGGACGAGCATACAGGGCGGTGAGCAGTCCACGGAGCTTTCCTGTTATTACGGCGGGATGACACCGCCCGATAAGCCGCACATATATGAACTTCATGTGTATGCCTTGGATAAGATGCTGGATTTGGAGCGGGGCTTTCTGCTGAATGAGCTTTACCGTGAAATGGACGGGCATATCTTAGACCAGTTTACGCTGAAAGGGATATATGAAAAGATGTAATGTTGTAGGAAGATTGATAAAAAAATCTTTCCATGCTATACTGTCCTGCGAAAAGATAACTGAGGGAGGTGGGAATATGCTCTGTCATTTAGTGATTGACTTAAGCAAAGGGCTCTGTACAAAGTCTGATGAATGGACGAAATTTGTACAGAGGTAAAAACCATCGTCCACATTGGATTTTGTACTTTTTATTCTGAAAAAATAAAGGATAGAATGGAGAAAATTCAATGGAAGAAAAATCATTTAAGAAATATATCATTTTGTGGTTAAGCCAGAGCGTATCAGGGCTTGGAAGTTCCATGACCGTGTTTGCGCTTGTCTTGTGGGCGTATGGCCAGAGCCATTCCGCAATGTCCGTTTCGCTGATGTCTTTTTGCAATTATGTGCCGTATGTACTTTTAAGCCTGTTTGCCGGTGATTTCATAGACAGGCATAAGAAGAAAACGATCATGCTGGTTTCGGACAGCATTGCAGCGGCAGGTTCATTGGCAGTATTGGCGTTTCTGTTTGCAGGCTGTCTGGAGGTATGGAACATTTATGCCATTAATGCGGTGGTTGGTATAACGAATGCTTTCCAGCAGCCTGCGTCCGCAGTGGCAGTGGGAAGGCTCGTACCGAAGGAGAAGATTTCAAATGTCAGCGGGATGAATTCTTTTTCCAATAATCTTATCGTGGTATTCAGCCCCATGCTGGCGGCGTTCCTGTTTGCGGCAGGCGGGCTGCCGCTTATCCTGTTGATAGACCTGGCGGGCTTTGTCTTTGCATTTTGCGTATTGCTGTTCTTTATCACAATCCCGGAACAGGCGCAGGACAAAATACATAGTTCCCCCCTGGCCGGGATAGCGGAGGGATTTGAGTTTCTGAAAAAGGAAAAAGGTATATTATACATCATGCTTACAATGGCACTGATCAATTTCTGTTCAAGGCTGACCTATGAAAATATTCTCTCGCCAATGATTTTGTCGAGGAGTTCCGGGGACAGCATTGTACTTGGAACTGTAAATGCCTGTATGGGTGTAGGCGGGATTGCCGGGGGCATCATTGTTTCCGTAAAGAAGGAAAGCCGCCATAAAGCTGTGGCAATTTATGTTTCGGCGGCATTGTCATTTCTGTTCGGTGACCTGATGATGGCAGTTGGGAAAAATGTATTCTGGTGGTCAGCGTCTGCGGTTGCAGCCAGCCTGCCCATTCCATTTATAATGGCAAACCAGAATACGATACTGTACCAGAAGATTCCTGCTGCTATGCAGGGGAGGGTATTTGCAGTCAGGAATGCCATCCAGTACAGCACGATCCCGGTTGGCATTATCCTGGGAGGTTATCTGGCAGATTATGTCTTTGAGCCTTTTATGGTTTCCGGGAACAGGCTGGCGGAAATGTTGGAAATAATAGTAGGGGATAGTGCCGGAAGCGGCATGGCGGCAATGTTCCTGTGTACCGGGATATGCGGCTTTACGGTGAGCATGGCATCCTGTTTCAACCGGGAAATAAAGAAATTAAACTGATAAGCTAATATGTAGGAGCGGGTTATCCTGCTCCTTTGGTATTTACGCGTTCAATTTCATTTCTGTAAAATTCAATCTTCTCATCCAATTTAATCTTATGCTCCTGCAACCATGCAATCTGCTCATTGAGAGCCTGCCGGTGCTGCATCAGCATTTCCATCCTTTCAGAAAGGGTGGGATCACCTATTGCCCGGAGTTCGGCATAGTGTTTGATTTCCTTAATGGGCATACCAGTGTCTTTCAGGCGTTTGATAAATTCGATCCATGTGAGGTCTTTATCAGAATAGCAGCGGCGGTTGCCGGAATTTCTTTCCGGTGTAATCAAGCCTTCGTGTTCATAATAGCGCAGGGTATGGATGCCCAGCCCCGTCAGTCTTGAAAAATCTCCGATGGAATATTCCATAAAAAATCACCCCAATCCTCTTGACATAGAGTTCACTCTACATTGTATGGTTGGATTATACCAAATCGAAGGAGGATTTTCAAATGGTTCAGGGAACAGGAAAATATACGGTCATAACAGGGGCGAGTTCAGGCATTGGGTACGAAACGGCAAAGGCATTTGCGGAGCGGGGCAAAAATCTGGTCATAGCAGCAAGGCGAAAAAATAATCTGGAAAGACTGAAACGGGAGATTTTAGGGATATACCCGGATTTGGATATTGTCATCAGAAGTGCTGATTTATCTATGCCGGAAAACGTATACCAGTTTTATGAAGGTTTGAGGGATTATGAGATTGAAACATGGATCAACAATGCAGGGTTTGGCAATTATGACAGCGTGGCGGATCAGGACTTGAATAAGATCAGGATGATGCTGAACCTGAACATCGAGGCTCTGACAATTCTGTCCTCACTGTATGTCCGTGATTACAAGGATGTAGAAGGAACACAGCTTATCAATGTATCCTCATGCGGGGGCTACACCATTGTTCCCACGGCAGTGACGTACTGCGCGGCAAAATTTTATGTAAGTACGTTTACGGAAGGGCTGGCACGGGAACTGGAAGAAGCGGGAGCGAAAATGAAGGCAAAGGTGCTGGCACCTGCGGCAACAAAGACAGAGTTTGGAATGGTGGCAAACAATGTCAGTGAATATGACTATGACAAGTCTTTCGGAACATACCACACGGGCAAGCAGGTAGCCGGATTTCTGCTTGAACTGTATGACAGTGCAAAAGTTGTGGGGATAGTAGACAGGGAGAGTTTCAGTTTCCGGCTGGCAGACCCGTTGTTCCCATATGCGGGAAATTCCTCACATAATCAGCAGCGTATGTGAGAACAGATATTTATGAAGAAATGCACAAAAACTAACCGCCGCACTATGACCTTCATCCGCCATATGCGGCGGTCTGCCATTTCCGCAGGCAGGCCGGGCGGCCTGATAAGGGAAATTGCTTGGAAGGGTAATATGCGGGTGGGCTTATCGGACGAAAAGCGAAAAACTTTAGGGGTGATTTTGATATTTTTGTACTTCATTTATGCCTTTCGTTCCATTTCGTATGCCTTTCGTTCCCTGCATCCCAAAATAACAAAAAATCTGCCGATAAAATAGATAGCGGAACATAATAGAATCCGAGGTGATGAATTTTGAATATAGCAGTGGTCGATGATGAAGAAATCATCAGGCAGCAGATACACGGCTTCATAAAGAAGCAGAAGCCGGAATCCGAGATCAGTGATTTTTCCACAGGGGAGGGGCTGCTTGCGGCAGGGAGGGAATTCGACATTATCTTTCTTGACATACAGATGGAAGGCATGGGCGGCATAGAGGCGGCGCGAATCCTCCGGCAGCGGAATGTGGATGCGGTGCTGGTCTTTATCACAGGCATAAGGGAATATGTGTTTGAAGCCTTTGACGTGTCGGCATTCCATTACCTGCTAAAGCCGATTGAGGAAAGCAAGTTCATTGAGGTGCTTGGCAGGGCGGTGGACGAGGCGGGGAGAAGGAAAGTGCAGAAGGAGCAGCAGATATTCATCCGGACAAAGAACCGGGGATATACGCTCAACTTAAGCAGTATCCTGTATATTGAAAACAGGGGGAAGAAAGTGGAAATCCATACCACGGACATGGAGGAGATCATAGAGGCATATGCCACGATGGACGAACTGGAAGGACAGCTTGGGGGCGGCTTTTACCGCTGCCACAGGGGGTATCTGGTAAACATGGCGCACATAGTGAGGTATGACAATGACAGCATTTTCCTTTCCAGCGGCGGCAAAGTCTACCTGACAAGGAAAAAGCACAATGAGTTTGTAAAGGCATATATGTGGTATTTGCAGAATGGAGGGGTGTCCTGTGTATGAAGTGGTAAGTTGGCTGTTAGAAATTTTTTCTGCCATGTTCCAGGGGTACTGCCTGCAGTATTTTTATGGGAACTTTCTGGACGGCAGGATACGGGACCGGCGTATAAACGGGCTGGCAGCCGCTGCGCTGTATGGGGTACTGCGGCTGGGGGCAGGAATTTTACTGCCAAAGGGCTATGGAAGTTTTGTGACTTTTATAAGGCTGGCAGTGGTCATGTGTATTATATTAGCGATTGTAATGACCTTTTACAGAGTGACAGGGAAGATAATCTTATTTCTTGTAGTTACTTTTACAGCAGTAAGTGAAATTTGTTTTTTTCTGTCCTATATGGTTTTCAGGTTAGAGGATAACCTGCTCAGGCTATGGAACTGGTGCGTTATAAACGGATATATAAATTCAATAGAAGTTTACGATGCAGTGACCGGAATAACGGTAATTGGAATGATCTTTTTGAGGTGTGTGGTGGCAGCGGCATTATTATTCTTTACTATGAAAAAAATAGTGAAGAATTACCGGGAAAAAGATTATGCCATCCATAGGACGGAACTGTTATTTATCCTTACGCCGGGGCTGGCAGGTCTGATGGTATGTACCTTACTTCGTGTCACTATAAATGCGGCAGAAAGCGGCGCACCGGAACTGCTGTATGACAGATACCCGTCACTGATAATCATAGTGCCTGTTATCCTGCTGCTGTTACTGTTCTCCATTGTGTCCGGGGTAAAACTTTTTCAGGACATGATTTGCTGGAACAGGGAAAAGAGCAGCCGGATTATCTTAGAAAAACAGGTCAGCAGCTTACAGGAGCATATGGGGGAGATGGAGCGTGTCTATTCCGGGATACGGGGGATGAAGCACGACATGAAGAATACGCTCTCCGTCATCATGCAGCTTGCGTCCGGAAAGGAGGAAGAACTGCAAGTCTATCTGGAGGAACTGAACCAGACCATGGACAGACTGGAATTCCAGTTCAAGACGGGGAACACTGTCGTGGATACCCTGCTGAACATGAAATATCATGAGATCACCAGTACAGTGCCAGACTTGCAGATGGATGTGGAGGGGCTGCAGTTCCCCGAAAAATTATTCATACAGAGTTATGATATCGGCATTATTTTAGGAAACGCGCTGGATAATGCAATGGAGGCGTGCAGGAAGCTGAAAGCGAAGGAGCCGGATGCGGAAGCCTTTATCCGTATCAGTTCATTCCAAAAGAGGGAACTGTTTTTCCTGAAAATGGAGAACAGTTTTGATGGTAGGCTGGTGCGGAGGCGGCGGGAGGAATTCCCCATGACAGATAAGGCAGACAGGGAGAACCACGGGATAGGGCTTGCGAACATCAAAAGTACGGCTGAAAAGTATCAGGGAACTATGGATTTTAAAGTAAAGGACAGGGTGTTCATCCTGTCCGTGATGATGAAAAATGAAAGGAGAGAAGAAGATGGATTTTGGAGTAACAGGTAACTTAGGAGGGTACTATCTGGCAGAGCAGTACCGGAAGAATGCGGCGTCGGGAACGAGCGGGGGCGTGAGCTTTGCGGAGCTTGCGGCTGCAAAGGCGGCGGAGCAGTCGGATGTGTCGGGAATGAGTTTTAAGGATATGTGGCAGGCAAGGTTTCCGGGGGCATACTACCATACGGCAGATGCGTCCAATATTCCGCAGGGGGTATGGGAGAGGAATGATTTCCCATTTGAGAAATTCTTCTGTAATGATTTGGATGAATCGGCTGTGAACTGGAAGCCGAACGGGACGAATCCTGCTATGGATTCATCCGGGGTACAGTCAAGACTGCATTCAATCGCGGGGCAGAAGTCGATTGTGGTGCCACCGGAACTGGAGGAAAAAATGAAAAATGACCCTGCCCTGGCGAGTCAGGTAATGGCAAAAGTGGAGAGCTTTATTGCAGCTAATCAAGTACCCGGCAGGATATGTTCCCATTTGATAGTTTTAGATGAAAATGGGGAAATAGCACGTTTCCGGGCTTCAAGTCATGGTGGCAATATTACCGGGCTGACAGAGGAAGAACTGCGCCAGTTCGAAGCAGAGCAGGCGGCAAAGAGGAAAAGGCGTGAGGAATATGCCCGACTGAACGAAGAAAGCGCCCTGAAACGCAAGCTGATGGAGCAGGAAGCGGACGAGAGATATTACCAGACCAGCATAACCAAAAAAGCAGTTTCGATTGCGGCATATGAAGCGGCGGGCATTTTGAAGTAAAGCAGGATATGCCCGGACTTACCGTAAGGGGGCATGGGCGGCTCCGAATGACAGAGGGGCCGCCGTTGAAATATTTTTATCAAGGAGGATGATGTTATGTCAATGAATGTTAATCAGGATTACAGCCAGTTTTATGTGGGGACGGAGCAGCTAAAAAGCTATGGTTCCAATTCGGCGGCAAAGAAGGACACCTTAGTGAAATACCGGTTCAACACCACGGATGAGCATGGCAACAAGGTCATGGATAAGATGTCAAAAGAGGAAACCATGAAAGCCGTGAATGAGATTTCAGCACAGTATGGGGACAGCGTCATCGTGCAGTTTTCCGGTGATGGCCTTGCGGCTCTTGCAGAGGGCAGGAAATTTATGTCCGGCAGGGAAATGACGGCGGAGGAAGCGGCAAAGAGGGCGGCAAGGGATACCGCATTTCAGGCGGAGAATGTAATACAGCATGAAAACACGCACAGAATCGTTATACCGAATTATGAAACAAACGAACAGCTTTACAACAGCCTTGCAGGTGCGGATGATAACGTGATCAGTTCCACGATGGGGATTATTTCAAATTACCTTATGCCGGGCAGTGTTTCAGGATTGTCGGAACAGGAAAGGCAGGATAAGGTGGCTTTCGGTTTGGAAGCGGCTAAGTATCTGGCAGAGAATTATCTGGATGAATCCCATGCGGGAGATTTCATGTCTGCAATGGAGACGATTGCGAAATACGGCCTGAACAGTTCCGTTTCAGACAGCGAAAAGGTAATTTACAATGTGCAGGAAGGGCAGGTGCGGATGTCCGGCGCACCGGGCAGCTATGTGGATATGGAGAGCTGGCTGAGAGCGAATGACACTGACCTGTATAACCAGATCAACGAACTGAACCAGAGTATCATAAACCACAGAGACGGGGAGAGCCATGCTGCTAAATTTATAGAATTATACACAAAGGCGGCGAAGGAGATACTGAACGCTTCATCCGACACAAAGAAAGACAGTGATTATGCAGACTGGAAAGAGACTGTTGAAAAGACAGAACTGCCGACAACATTCCAGAATGTAAAATATAATAATTTCCAGTCATTTTTTGATAGCCTGCGGAACCAGAGCAGTCTTTCCGATTCATGGATCAGTGAAAACATAGGCCGCTTTATGAAATGGCTGGCGGTCTGATGTAGATAAAATATTTTATCAAGGAGGATGATATTTATGGCAATTTCAGGAGTAACGGATTACACGAATGCTTATGCGGCAGACAGGGCAAACGGGAGCAGCGGCCTCAGTGGGGAAGCGCAGGATTATTTAAGGGGGCTGAAAGAAAAATACCCGGATGCGAACGTGACGGTGACAGATTTCAAGAACGGGAAGCAGGAAGATAATTATATGTTCGGCTGCAGCGGAGGCAATAATCCATCCCCGACCTGAACATTAGGAAAGGGCCCGGCACTGACCATGCAAAGACCGGGAAATATACGGGAATCGGCACCTTCACGATTGTGGAGGAGGCAGACGGAAAAGGAGCGTCCAGGTGGGGGCTTTTGAAATCCTACCAGGGAAAACGCAATGGATGGGTGAGCTTGGACTACGTAAAAAGAGTATAACTGAATATTTGAGGACAGAGGGACAGCCCGCGGCATTTGGAAACGATGCTGCGGGCTGTTTTTTTGTTCTGCGGTTTCAATCTGTTTTCTTTTGTGTGCCGGTAAGATGCAGCGGCTTTGTCATAAGCTCCACGCAGTCTGAAAAGCCGAGCAGATAGGCAAGCGCCCCGTACCGTGCGCCGAGTGCGTTCTGTTCGCAGGAGTGCAGGTCAATCAGCTCTCGTGCCTCCTTTGGCAGGTCCATAGCCTCCAGCCGGTCTAAATACCCTCCGGACTTCCGGACAATTTCCTGGTATTCCTCATCCTTTTCCAGAATGCGATCCAGTACACCGTTCACCCGCATATCCATCAGCAGGTACAGTACAGAATCCTTATCCATGGCAGAATCCCTCCTTTCTCAGTGGTGCATATTAACTCTGAATCCGCAGGTTATCAACAGATAAAATCGAAAAGTTTTTTAGAAAAACACCCCGCCAGACTGCGGCCCAAATCTCCGTATAGTGAGGGGACAGCGGCGGCAGAAATTTTATGCCGGAGGGTGTATAAAGCCGCCCGAAAATCTCCGTATGATGAGGAGGTGGCTTAGATGACAGATGAACAGAAAAACAGCCATATCACTACGGAAAGAGAAAGAGTGGCCGTACCGGTCAGTGAAAAGTATATGCTGACCATTAAGGAAGCCGCGGAATATTTCAGTATTGGGACAAAAAAGATGAGGCGGCTTGCCGAAGATAACCTTGGGAGGTTTGCAGTCTACAGTGGGAACCGCTATCTTATCATACGCACGAAATTTGAAAAGTTTGTTGATGAATCTTCTGCGATATAGAACCTTTTTATTTGCCACAAGTAGTTGACTTTCCGGGGCTTTAGAGTGATATATGTCATGACCTGGAAAGGCCGCAGATTTTAGGACAGGAGGGAGTAGCAAGATGAGAAAACCAGTGCTTGCGGAAAAAGATTTTTTAAATCCGGAGGAGGCAATTGAACTGTTCAGTCTCAGCAGGAGAAAGTTTTACCGGTTGATAAAGGAAGGAAAACAGCTTGGGTTTATCGCTCTTTACGGCAGCCGCAGGCTGATCATCAGAGGAGAGTTTGAAAAGTATCTGGATGCGAATCCGGAAATAAAGGAGGGACTTAAGAATGCCAGCAGGAAGAACAAAGACACGCCGTGATTCCAAGCACCGTGTCCTGCGCCGTGGAGAATCCATCCGGGCGGACGGAAAATACCAGTTTAAGTACCACATAAACGGCAAACCGCATTTTGTCTACAGTTGGAGGCTGGAGCCGACGGATAAGCTGCCGGTGGGGAAAAAGCCATGCCTTTCGTTACGGGAACTGGAGAAGCAGATCGGGTATGACCTTGACACGCTTTCAGACCCGATGGGGAAAAATATAACTGTCGGGGAACTGGTGGAGCGGTATTTATGCACCAAGACAGGGGTCAAGCCGAACACGCTCGCCAATTACAATTTTGTGCAGAACCTTTTGAAGAAGGAAACTTTCAGTGAGAAAAAGATTTCACAGATTAAGACATCAGATGCAAAGTTGTTTTTGATAAAACTGCAACAGGATGGGAAAGGCTACAGCACCATCAAAACAGTCCGGGGAGTCCTCCGGCCGGCGTTTCAGATGGCAGTGGATGATGATGTGTTGCATAAGAATCCCTTTGGTTTCGAACTGGCTACAGTTGTGGTAAATGACAGCGTGACGAGGGAGGCAATCACCAAAGAGCAGATGAGGAAATTTCTCAAGTTTATCCATGATGACAATGTCTACTGCAAATATTATGAAGTGGTCTATATCCTCTTCCATACGGGGCTGCGGATTTCAGAGTTCTGCGGGCTGACTCTGCGGGACGTTGACCTGGAAAACAAAATCCTTAACATTGACCACCAGCTCCAGCGGACTGCGAACATGAAGCTGGTGATTGAATCCACGAAGACAAATGCGGGTACGAGGAAACTGCCCATGACGGAAGATGTGGCGCAATGCTTTCGGGCAATTATTGAGGATAGGGAAGCACCGGGGAATGAGAAGATTATAGGTGGATACATGGGATTCCTGTTTTTGGATAAGAATGGGAACCCGGAAGTGGCAATGCACTGGGAGCATCGTTTCAATCATATGGTTAAACGGTACAATGAGATTTACCGGGTGCAGATGCCGAACATCACGCCCCACGTCTGCCGTCATACCTACTGCAGCAACATGGCAAAGTCAGGTATGAACCCAAAGACGCTCCAGTATCTGATGGGGCATAGTGACATCGGGGTGACGCTGAATACATACACGCACCTTGGGCTGGAGGATGCTGCGGATGAATTAAAGCGGATGGAGGATTTAGAGGTAGCGAGGAAGGAACTGGAAAAGGCGAAGGGTGAAAAGCCTGTGTCGCAGAAAATGTTCCGTGCAATTTGATAGGGGATGATAAGGCGCTCTGCTTCGGTGGGGCGTTATTTTTTTTAATAATTTCGTTTCCCAATATGGGCAGTTTTATGGTAAAATGATATTTGGAAAATTAACATAAATTAAGGAGAGATCATGAACGGATTTGGGTTTTATGAGAAATATGTCACGTTAATGGGAAATTTAAGAGATAAACCAGATAGAGCAACACCGTACAAAATAGATTATTTGAGAGAAACAATCAAAAATGGAAAGGTATATAAATTTATTTCATTTGACGGGGAGCCAAGTCTGGTAAGGACGAAGATTAATACATTAAAACAGGGAAAAATATGGTTCTCTTTTTACAGAACATTAAATGATGAAACAGAATTTCAAATTAATTATGATGTAAATAAGATTGCTATGGAAACAGGTCGAAGTGTCAGTAATGTACATTTATTGATAAACTATTTTACACAAATGTATGATGTGTATTCTCTTACATATGAGTGCCAGGATTATATGTGGAAAGATTATGCATCCAATGGAAATGGAATTTGCATTGAATTTAGTGTAGGGAATTATGATTATTTATATCCGGTAGAGTATTTGGAAAAAGAAAGTATTGATTTTAACAAAATGATAATTTCAGGAATTAACAATGGTGACTTTGCATTTGCCATTATTCCATGGGTAATTAAAAATCCATATAATATAACTTCGAATATGGATTCTACAAAAGAGAAGGAAGTAAGGATGCTTTATTGCCCATATGACCTGGGGGAAGTGAATGGTGGCACAATTGAAATGAATATTAAGGAACGATTAGGCTATAAGGGAATCGCAAAGCCATATGCAGATTTTGACTTAAAGATTTCAAAAATTATTTTTGGTAATAAATGTAGTAATCAAATGATAGAGGAGTTGAAATCGTACTTGAATGCCAAAGGGATAAGTTATACATATCTATAAAAGTAAGAAGACAAATAAATGCAGTAGTAAATACCCCCAATTCTTACTACGATTTTACTACGTTTCATGGCTTCAACTTGCCACATTTTGCCCTGTTTTGCCCATTCTGTGATTTTTTTAACAATATTTATCAGAAAAATAAACCTCGCAAAACGTGCCAAACATAAGCAAATCAACGCATTTTAGGAGGAATTTTTATTATGATTAAGATACTTTTCGTCTGCCACGGCAATATTTGCCGTTCACCAATGGCAGAATTTGTTTTTCGTGATATGATTCAAAAGAAGGGGGTATCAGACCAGTTCCACATTGCTTCTGCAGCCACCAGCAGCGAGGAGCTTGGCAACCCGGTTCATTATGGAACAGTGAATAAGTTAAGAACTGTCGGAATCAATACGGCTGGAAAGTATGCTGTTCAGCTAAAAAGAAAGGACTATAAAGAATATGATTATATCCTGGGAATGGATTATCGGAATATCAGGAATATAGACAGAATCATCGGTTCCGACTCGGAGCAGAAGGTTCATATGCTTTTGGAGTATAGTGATAAGCCAAGAGATATTGCCGACCCCTGGTACACAGGTGATTTTGACAGGACATATGACGATATTTTGGAAGGCTGCGAAGGATTTCTAAACTATCTTATAAGTAAAGGGAAAGTTTATCTTAGCTAATTTTGTGAATGCAGTCAGAGGGCGCGTTTGAAGAATTTCTTCAGACGCGCCTCAGGCATTTCATTTTCAAAATTGTTTGCTTAAAAGTCAGTGCCACTAAAAGAAGATATCGATCACCAATCAACCGCTCATTAATCAATCATCAACCGACCAGTCAATCGCTCATCAGCCAATCATCAATTAATTATCAATCTATCAATCAATCTATCTATCTATCTATCTGACTAACTGCGGATATTTCTTTTTATTTTCACGTTTGCAGTTATACATAATTTCGTCCGCCTTACGAAGAATCTCGTCATAAGACAGGGTATTAGTCTCTCCTTCAATATTTACGATACCATAACTGAAGCTGCACTGATATTTTCCATAGTCTCCTGTCTGGAATTCTTTTAAGATTTCCGCCATTTTATGTTCTATCAGGTCTTTAATATTGCCGCTGAGTACAAGGCAGAATTCGTCTCCGCCGATTCGGGCAAACGTATCTTCGCTTCGGAAATTCGTCTTTATAAGTTCTACGAAGTTCTGGATATAGATATCGCCCTCCAGATGTCCATATGTATCATTCACATATTTTAATCCATCCAAATCCAGATAGCAGAGAGTGGCGTTTTGTCTGTCGTTAAGGATCATATTCATATATTCTTCGAAGAACAGGCGGTTTTTGATTCCGGTTCCGGGATCATGGTATGCTTTACTGGTAAGATTATGGGCCGCTTTCTTTTCGTCGGTGATGTCAACGACAATATGTACATAAGAAGCATGGTTTTTCCACTCGATAGGAAAAGAGGTAATGCGGTAATAGGTTTCGCTGCCATCGGATATTTCCCAGACTTTATACTGTTCATCACAGTTCCAGTTCAGTAATTCAGGATAGAATGTCAGTTTTTTGTTACAGATATTGCAGTAATCCGTATCAATGTTTTCTTCATTCTTTTTCTTATTGCAGTACAGGATTTCCTTTGTATCTACATCAACGACAAGAAGCCATTCTCTCCGTTTGCTGAGCATTTCGACCATGAGGTCGTTATAGCCTTCGATCATCTCGGCGTGGCTCTGTGCCCTGAAAGCTTCGCCTTGAAGCCGCATTTCCCGTTCTTTCAACTGTTTTGTCATTTTATTAAATGCGTCGGAAAAGTCTCCCAGGTAAGCGACATGCTGGGAGTAGTCTCCTTTAGCGACCTGCTGCGCCTGCCAGGTAAGATGGTTCAGGTTTGCATGAAGGTTCTTTAGGTTTTCACACAGAGCGGTATGGTTATCCGGGAAATCGACAGACAGATTTCCTTTGGAAAGCTCTGCGGAATAGGCAGTCAGATCATCCATCTCATTTTGCAGAGACGTAAGATTGTGTTTCAGGTTTTGATAAGGCTCATTTGGCGTATGGGTGTGAGGGGAATCCGTTATTTCCGCCTTGAACCGGCATACCCTGTCGCCGGTTGCCCAGCAGTCTGTTTCGATTGCTGTATATGGTTTTCCGGTATAAGCAGTAAGGATACCTGCCAGGAAGCCTTCTTCATAGTTGCAGACGGTCTCGCCCATTATAGGCAGTCCGGAGCAGCCTGCGTCTTCAGCGACGGTAAGGATAATTACGCCGGTATCTTCCTCTATTTTCTCGAAACGAAGAACACCGATTTTGAATTCTTCCAACTGTATCTGCAAGTGCGAGGAGAATTCAGACAGCGGCAGTGACAAGTCAAGATACTCATTAGCAAAATATTGTCCGGCTCGGAAACCTGCGTTTCGGAAGACATGTACCTGTTTTTCTTTTCCGAATTGTTCGGTCAGTTCTTCGCGGAGGGAATATTCTAAAAGTCTATGGACTGAAACCGGAATTTCTTCACCTAGATTCTCACGGCCGATGAGCTGTGTATGCAGGAAATCTGCAAGTTTCAGATTGGTCTGGCTTTTTGTTAAAGTATGATCTTCCACGATTATTTCACCTCCTGATAGTCTAACTCCTATTCTAGCACATCTTTGAACGACTTACAATTCAAAAAGCTGTTTGAAAAGGCGTTGACATGGCAGATGTTGAATATTATGATAAAGATGCATGATTGAAAAGAAGGAAGGTTCCAAGAGGGCTTATTACGGAGGAGGAAAACAAATGTCGATGAAGATTAATCATGAGCTGCCGCTTCCGGAGGTTTTGAAAGGGCAGTACCCTGTTTCTGAGAGGATCAGGGAGTTAAAGCAGAGAAGGGATCAGGAGATCAGAGATATATTTACCGGAAAATCAGATAAATTTATTGTTTTGATCGGACCGTGTTCTGCAGATAATGAAGAGTCGGTGTGTGAATATGCGAGACGGCTGAAGGATTTGTCGGATCAAGTATCGGATCGGTTGATGATCATACCGCGGGTCTATACCAATAAGCCCCGGACTACGGGAGAAGGATATAAAGGCATGCTGCATCAGCCGGATCCGGAGAAAGAGCCGGATCTTCTGGCGGGAATTATCGCGATCCGCAAGATGCATATACGTGTGATGGAAGAGACAGGATTATCTACGGCGGATGAGATGCTGTATCCGGAGAATAGAAGTTACTTAGATGACGTACTGTCTTATGAGGCGGTAGGAGCGAGATCTGTGGAGAACCAGCAGCATCGTCTGACGGCAAGCGGAATGGATATCCCGGTAGGAATGAAGAACCCAACCAGCGGGGACCTGTCGGTTATGCTTAACTCTGTCACGGCGGCGCAGCATTCCCATCGTTTTATTTACCGCGGATGTGATGTTAAGACTGGCGGAAATGAGTTGGCGCATACTATCCTGAGAGGCGGCGTGGACAAATACGGCAAGAATATACCGAACTATCATTATGAGGATCTGGCGCGGCTTGCGCAGATGTATCAGAAATGGCAGCTCAAGAATCCGGCGGTGATTGTGGATGTGAATCATTCGAATTCCGACAAACAGTACAAGGAGCAGATACGTATTGTGAGTGAAGTGATGCACAGCCGGAATTATAATCCGGAGCTTAAGAGTCTGGTGAAAGGTGTGATGATCGAGAGCTACCTCGTGGAAGGCAGACAGGATATCACAGAGAATCTGGTATATGGACAGTCTATTACGGATCCGTGTATCGGATGGGAGGATACAAAGAGGGTGATTTTCGATATTGCGGAGAAGTGTTAAAAAGAGAAAGTATCATAGTATATTAGATTATAACTCAAACTTCGCACATAGATTTAACCTATGCACCTTGAAAATTCAATACCTGGCAGTTATTCAGTTATCTTAATTCCTCTGCTATGCTGCTTGAAGCTGTGTCCTCAGTAAAGCAGGTACCGTGTTCATAAACGTATCAACCAGTTCGTCAATTTTATTTTCGGACAGTTCTGTGTTGTCACTAAGCATGGTTCGGAACATTTGAAGCAGCATTTGAAATGCCTGTATCCATGTGATATCAGACATTTCGTCAGAAAAGTATAGAAAAAGTTCACCCAGTGAACGACTGTCGTTAGATTCCCGGCTTTCGAGGGAAAGCATCATATATCGTGTAAAAACAACTGCAGTGTGGGCGGTCATTGCATCGTAAGATAAGGAGTTACATTCCTTGCTAAGATTCAGGTAGCTTTTACATACCTTAAAGAAAACTTCTATATCTTATACGAAAGTTCGTGTAAGATATTTTATACGAACCCTGCTTTTATACGAACTTTCCTGACGAGAATGCGCTAAACACCAAACATCTAATCACGAAAAGTTCGTATAAAGTCCTTAGTCTAATCCAAGAATCCGCGATCGTTCATCTTCGTCATCTGGCCATAATGGTTCTTCTTCCGGAATCACACTGTTTCTTCTGTTTGCGATTTCTCTCATTTGATCTAACGATGGTGACGTATAGTAGTCCCTTGTTGTTTTCATGTCTGCATGCCCCAATAGCACTGATATCGCAGCCAAATCCACGCCATCACGATATAACAGCGTTCCCCTTGTGCGCCTTAGTGTATGTGGTGAGACAGATTCCGGCAAATCATAGGCTTCCCGGACCTTGTCCGAATACTTCTTTATAAGTTTTTGGACATTACGCGCAGTCATATATTTCTGTTTTCCGCCGATCACGGTATAGATAAACGGAGCATCCCTGTTTCTTTCCAGGTGGAACTCGCCCATATACTGCTGGATCAATGCCGATGTCTTGGAATCCACTATGACACAGCGTTCTTTGTTGCCTTTTCCGTGGATCCTTAACTTAACATTATCGTAGTCAAGACATACGTTTCTGACATCCATGGAAACAAGCTCATCCACCCGCATTCCGCCATCGTACAAAACACACATGATGACCTTGTCCCTTAACCCCTTCCGGGTATTTGGAGGCATGTGCAGCAGAGCCGCAAGCGCATCAACATCTTCAATGACCGGTTTCCGCTCTTTTGGTTCGCTATAATAAGGAACCTGTTCAATGGAAAATGCATACTGCTGTAAACTTACATCCCTCGCAGAAGCATAGCCCACATAGGACTTCACTGTTGCAAGCTTGTTATTGACCGTCTTTGCCTTCAGGTTATCCACTTTATGGAGGTGGTTCCTGTAATCCAATAAAAAATCATACGTGCAATCCTTAAATTCGAACCTGTTTGTAGGGATTCCCGCGATGTTATTCACATAATTCCGGAATGTCTTAAGCCCCTGCCGATAGGTAACGGCTGTATGATGGGAGCCGTTTTTCTCTTTGGGTATAAATACATGCAGGAAATCATAGGTTCTGCAAAAAAACAGCATGGCGTTGTTATTCATCTGCGCATCACCTCCGGGATTACACGGCCTGTGACCGTATCTCTCTTTCTGATTGTCTGCGCAGCCTCTTCAACATAATGATAGTAGTAATACGTATCATTAAAACTCTTGTGGCCAAGAAACCGGCTCAGGTATGGAAGCATATGTTCAAAGTCTAGCCCCTGTTCACGCCATAGATTGATCCTTTTTACAACATATGCATGCCTCAGACAGTGCGTTGTCGGATTTCTGTCACATCCAGAAGCAAAAGATGTGTTCATCCAGCACCTCCGGAACATGGAACTAATGCTTCCATAGCTCACCGGCTTATCTGGATCAATCCCAGGGAAAACCCATGACGGTTTCCTGCCGAGTTCCGCTGTAAGATACGAAATGTATTCCCTGCAAAGTTTTGTCAGGTCATCCGAAAGATAAACAATACGGTCCCGGTTCCCCTTCCCGTCAAGTATCACTATCGTGCCGGCATACGGGTCAACATCATCCATGGATAAAAGACGGGCTTCTGACGCTCGGAGTCCATTCAGGTAGATCAGCCTGTGCAGAACGTAACTTTGATAGGCGTTTTTTGCTGTCACACTTATGTTGCTGTAATCCATGCTTAGGACATATGTACGAGGACTTTCGTCCTCATCTTCGTTCCCCTCCTCAATAGTTGCATTGGCATGGTTTTTTCTGCCCTCAACTTTGCAAACAAGTGATTGCGTTTCATTCGGCAGGAAATTCAAATCCCAACGATACCTGCAATTATCTACGGGAATAATTTGCGAAACAAATTTTTCAATAACACTGTCATCAAGTTTGGGTTTGGAAAAGTCTAACGCTTCTTCAAGTACGGCTCTTATTTTCTCAATATCAAATTCCATGCCACTCTCACTATCAGATAGCTCACTCAGCCGTGACTTTTCTTCCATATATTTATTAAGCTCCGCTTCGGTCGTATCTTTCAGCGACTTAAATTCTTCTTTTGTAATTTCCCCATCAGCCCTCATACTGATAAGATTATCAATCTTATTTTTTAGCCTTGCTATTTTTCCCTCTAACGCCGAAGCTGCGGCTTGATTGTTCTTGGTATCTGATTGATAATGTTCATTCAAGAGCCTATAAACCTCTAAGATTGCATTCTTACGTTCTTGCTCTGACCAGATGCCCTCGAAAATCTTCTTAGCCATAATTTCCAATTTCCAATCACCGACCATACGGATGTCACAATAGCCCTCTGTATCAAGACCATTCTTCTCTCGGAAAGCCTTGCTGCCATTATTGACTTGATTATAGCACTGATACCCGAAAACTTCATCTCCCCTCTTATTAGTTCTCCACTTGTTTTTTCGGAATGTCGAACCGCAACTGCAACGTAACTTTCTAAGCCATACATCCTGCGTTGATTTCTTTCCGTATGTTCTCTCGCCTTTATTTACTACCATCTTTGTTGTCCGTGCCTTGCGTATTTCTCTGCATTTATTCCAAACTTCCTCTGAAACAATCGGCTCAAAATCCCCTTTAACATACATATATGTTTCTTCATCAAGATTCTTTATCCGCTTCTGTTCCAGATAATTATTGCTGAATGATTTCAGATAACAATTATATCCTTTATATGTGGCGTTGTGCAGGATGCGTCCGATTTTTGATGCAGACCAGCTCACCTGCCCATGTCCATCCTTTCTCCCAAGACGGCAGAGTTCTTTTGCAATCTTAGTCTGCCCTGCGCCTTGTAAATACAAGTCAAAAATAATTCTTACCGTTTCTGCCTGTTCCTTATTTATTACATAAGTGCTTCCTACACGGTCATAACCAATGATATTTCCATTTCCATATAAAACACCATTTTCACGACTGATTTTCTGCCCCGCCCGAACACGTTCTGAAACTTTACGGCTTTCCTCTTGTGCCAATGTTGCCATTATCGTAAGTCTAAGTTCCCCGTCCCCATCCATTGTCCAAATGTTATCTTCCACAAAATAGACTTCAATTCCAAGATTTTTCAACTCCCTTGTTGTTACCAGAGTATCAACCGTGTTTCTTGCGAAACGACAGACTTCACGAGTTACAATCAAGTCAAACTTTCCTGCCCTTGCATCTTCAAGCATCCTTAAAAATGCGGGACGTTTTTTCGCTTGTGTCCCTGTTATTCCCTCGTCGATATATTTTTGAAGGACATTCCAGTTACTGTGCCGTTCCGTCTGGTCATCGTACCACTGTAATTGATTTTCAAGAGCTGCAAGTTGAGCTTCATGCTCTGTTGAAACTCGCCCATAATATACAACCGTCCGCTCTCTGTTCTTATCTAAAAAAATATAAGGATTATGCCTAGCTGCTATATTTTGCATAATGAATTCCTCCTTGTTTTGTTTTTTATAATCGTACTAAAAATCAAGCCGCTTGTGAAATGTGCAAATTGTAGTGCTTGTAGACATTCATATATGTTTCTTTGTTTACAAGCCCTTTTTCAAAGAGAAGCTCAATTAATATGGCAGCAACATACTCTTTATCAATCTCAATTTTATCCATTCCGATGTCCTCCTTTAATGGAAACGCTGATGGCAAGAGCCTTGTCAACTCTTGCCATCGCTTCAGCGGGCATCATGCCCATATACTGTTTTAATCTTTTTTTATCTATTGTACGAATTTGTTCAAGCAAAACAATAGATTCTCTGTCAAGTCCCTCAAAGTTCTTTACTTCGGTGTGTGTCGGCAATTTTGCCTTTGTCTGTGTCCTGCCCGTGATAGCGGCAATGATGACTGTCGGGCTGTGCCTGTTGCCTATATTATTGGAAATGATAAGTACGGGTCGTGTGCCGCCCTGCTCCGAACCGACAACGGGATTAAGCTCTGCGTAGTAGATGTCGCCACGCCTGATTGTTCTTTCCATATTTTTTATAACCTCCATCTGGATTTAGGCAGGAATACCCTGCCTATGTAACAGCCAAATGCAAGGGAGTATTTAAGGTCGGGAGAGCATAAAACAAGCCCTGTTCCAATAGACCGCCCTGCATCTGGCTTTATGATAAAAGGCATTTTCTATTTGTCCCCGACATCCCGAAAATGCTGATGCGTGATTACGCAAGGGAAATCACCAAACGGTCAGCAGCGAACTGACGCCACGGGAGTTGCACCCCAACTGTCGGTCTGACAGAGCCGCCCCCATTGCCTGCGGCGGATTGGTTACCGCTCGGACTGTGGCTGGACGGGAGTATCATTGTCCTCTTTGTGGGTCTTGGCGAAATCGGGAGCTGCCCGATATTTTCAGTCGATATTTTCCGCTTGCCGTCTTTCGGCGGGTCATGGCGTACCGCTGCACACGCTTACGCTTATTACAGCCACAAAGAGAATGTATTTGGTGAATGGATATTCGGTTGTCAAAGAGCCATCCCGTTTCCGATATAAAAGAAAACTGGGCAAGAGATTTTTGCCCTCTCACCCAGTAGCCGATGGGAGAGTGCGATTTTGGACACTATCCCAAAAGTTTTTTAATTTTTTTCTTAAACCTGTTCAAACGCTTGTAAATGACTTCCTTGTTTAAACTCAATTCCACTGAAATTTCAGTGACTGAAAAGCCCTGCGTCCTCATCAGCAACGCTTGGAGAGTGAGCTTGTCCAACTGATGCAGCTCTTGATACAGCACTGCATTTTCAATGCTGTCCAAAAATTCCTCAACCGTTTTTACTTCGGGCTGTGCTGTGTCCTCTGCCACTTCCTCAAGATATGTACCCGCATCCTGCAATTTCTCATAGTACCGTCTGTCGGAATTGAATATCGCCCAATCATGGACACGGAGCTTTTCAATATCGCCCTCGCTGACACCCAAGCTCCTAAGCTGCTTTTCCTCGGCTTCTTTCCATATTCGCCATTTTCTTTCTTCTCTGGCTTTGTTGTACGCCATAATCCGTTACCTCCAATCTGAATTTTTTTGAAAATCCAGATTGAAAGGCGGAGAACGGCATCCCACACCAGAAACAGCCCTGCGGCGTATTCCGACAAAAAACGACAAAAGAAAAACCGTAAGGGCTGTCGTGCCTTTACGGTTTATAGATATATTAGTTCTTATATGTAGAGATTTGACTTCTACTTCTTGGATAAAAAGCCCCCTTGCACTGACAAGGATTTTTTTAACAGGCTGTCCACCCATCTCCGATATGATATATATAACTGGAAATTGCTATTTGCAGGCAATAAAAATCCCTCCAAACTTAAAACAGGTTTGGAGAGTGCTTGTTAAGTCTTTCGGGCATAGCAATACCGCCCACCAAATCGCCGTTTTTTTTATTTGGTGGACGTATCTGCATTTAATTAAGTAAAATGCAGAGCCGATAAACTGTGGTTTCATTCATTCCACACATTCATCGGCTCTGCATCTATGTGTCTGGCTCTGTGATGATAAATACTTGCATATTTTTTGCGTTAATTATCGTTTCCCGTTTACATTTTGGACAATAAAGCGGATAGTTTTTCAAAACAGTATCTTCCCTAAATTTGTTATGCGTCTTTTTTTTGCAAATCGGGCAATATATCCACTCGTATTTCATATTTGAAGCAACCTGCCTTTTTTTAACTTAAAAACGGTATCTGCTTGTTTTACAAGGTCGTTGGAGTGGGTAACAATAATTACGCATTTATTCATCTGATGGGCGCAATTTTTCAAAATCCCCGTAATTTCTGCGGCAGTATCTTTGTCTAAATTTCCCGTTGGTTCATCCGCTAAAATAACAGGGGCATTCGATACCAGTGTACGGGCAATTGCCACACGCTGCTGCTGTCCTCCCGACAGTTTCATTACATTTCGTTTTGCTTCATCCTCCGTCAATCCAAGCTGCTTTAATATTGGCAGGGCGTCCTGTTTTGCGGTCAATTTTACGTTTTCAATCGGAGTCATATAATCAATAAGATTGTAATTCTGGAATATGACAGAAACATGATTGCGCCTATGGTATTCAAGTCCCATCTCCGATATATCCCTGCCATTAAACATAATTTTTCCTTCCTGTGGAATATCAAGACCGCCTATCAATGATAACAGGGTCGTTTTCCCAGAACCAGATGCACCAAGTATCGCATACATTTTTCCTGTTTCAAATTGAGTTGTGATATGTTCTAAGACCTTTGAGCCTTTTTCATATTGATATGTTACGTTTTCACATATTAGCGTTGTCATCTTTTTCTCCTCCTAACTCATGCGGGATAAAATTTCACGCGGCTTCAAACGCATGACCGCAATAGACGATATCATAACAGATACAATGATAATTACAAATCCAACAAGATATAGCTGTAATAAATTTTCTATGCTTACAGAAACTTCAATATCCGTTTCCAAATAATCTGTATTTTCTGCACCGCTCAATTCTATATTGTCTACACCTCCTAATGCTGTACTTTCAAACGATTCTATCACAATGTCATCTTGCTGCACGTCATTCGGTTCTTCTATTTTATTCTGTATATCCTGCTGTAAAAGCACATCGGCGATACGGTTTGAAACCATATTACTTGTAAAGAAGGAAATCCCAAAAGCAACGATTGCAATCAGCAATACTTCTGTCAGATATTGCCCTATAATGTCTGTCTTTTTTATGCCAAGCGAGAGGAACACACCTGTTTCACGGACACGTGATTTTCCCCATAGAGTAAGAATAAGCGATAAGATTACAACGCTGACAAGGATAGCCGCAATCAGCAGACCTATCACCAGTTTATCCATACTTTCCAGAGAGGAAGCCGTATTTTCATAAGTTTCATTGTCCGTATCAATCGTAAATCCATCCTCTTTAAATCCAGGCGTCTTTTTCACTTTTTCGATAATTTCATCCATTTCTTCTGGGTCGTTTACGGTAATTGAAACTTCTGAAAATCCCTGGACAGCAGGGGTGTTCTCGATAAGAATTGCCGACGCTATATCTATAAACACCCGATTCTGTATTTTATTATAGCCCTCTATATTCTTGCCGATTTTTTCTGTTTCCATTGCTGTAAACAATCCAACGATTTCCAGCGTCATGCTGCGCCCATCCATAGACCTCGTTTTCAGCATATCGCCTATCCCTAATCCATTTTTATCAGCCAAATCTTTACAAATAATTGCTTTCCCCGTATCTTTTTCTGTAATATGCCTGCCTTCCGTTAGTTTGACAACGCCATTTGTAAACAAATTGTGTTCTTCGGAACGCCATAGACTTACCGTAGTCGTGCTATTCCCTAATTCTTCCTCCAAAGGAATTGTCCCCTTGAAAAAAGACAACTGTTCAAAATCCAATAATGTTTCATCAAATGCATCGCAATATTTCACTCCTGCTATATCACGGATATTTTTCACCATATCAGAGGATAACTGCTCTGTGGAATACATGATATATCCAGTCCCTCCACTTTCATCCTCGTCCGACTCTTTATGCAGATAGGGGTTATTATCTGTGTAGTCCGTCCAGACATGAAAAGAACCGCCAAGGCTTTGACGCAGATTTTGCTGTGCTTGTTTTGTAGCTTTCCCGATAGACAATCCCGACAAGACAAAGGTTGCCATAATAAGCAATATACAAAAAAGCACTATGCTTTTCCCTTTTTTTCGAGTAACATATAACATTGCCCGTTTTAAAAAATTCATTTTGATACCTCCGTTTTTTATTTTTTGAACACAATATTAAAATAACATTCCTATATGGAACGTATATGGAATATCTGTGAAAAATAAACGGAAGAAAAAAATCCTCCGAAACATCGGAGGGTTTTTCATCATAAATATATAGTAAAACACATTCTTTGCGGATTGTCTTTCGCTTGAAACGTATATGGAATAGAAAGTGCAGAAAAAATAGTGTCCACAATATACAAGCCTAAGCCATTTCCTCCTTGCTCTCTGCTTCTTGCATAATCAAGACGGTAAAATGGCTCAAACAACCGGGGGATTTCGGATTGCCGAACAGGGACACATTCATTTTCAACAACAAGATTTCTGCCATCCATAGAAACAGAAATCAGCTTCCCGCTTTCTGTATATGCAACTGCATTTGCAAGAATATTAGAAACTGCCTTTTCAAATAAGGAAATGGGTATACTGACTGTAAAATGCTGTGGCAGGCAGACAGAAAAATTTATCTCGTTTGCAACGGCAATCAGTTTATATGGCTCACAAAGGTTTGTGAGCAGTTCTGGCAAATTTATTTCGGTCGGTTTTTCTTCATTTATGATATTCATTTTGGATGTTTCTAAAATTTCATGTATCATCTCGGAAAGCTGTTCTGTTATTTCTTTGCACTCTGGCAGATATACGTCATAGTCTTGATATTTTCCTACTCCAAGTATCATATTTTCAAGAATGGCGTTTAAAGCAGTAACAGGCGTTTTTAATTCGTGGGAAGCTGCACGCAAAAAATCTATTTTCAATTTCTCGCTTTCCTGCACATACTTTTTTTCTAATTCAAGATTATGGATTGCTTTCAGCAAACTCCTGTAAAGACTATTGATATTTCCTGCCAAATCTTCAATTTCATCTCCCGAAGTAACAGAACATATCGCAGACTTATCCATTTTTGTCATGCGCAGCGCTGTTTCTGATAAGTGACAAATATTTCGCGTCATGCTTCTGGAAAAAAGTGCAGCACAGACAATGGCAATCACGATACAACAGGAAACAGAAACAGGCAGGGCACGTTTTATCGTAAATGTTACAAACTGTGAGGCATCTACGTCCGTACTGACTAAAAATCCGTCCAGTTCCATTCCTTTCTCGCCAACAAGTCCTAAAGATATTTGTGGGGCAAGAACATACATGATGCCATGTGCAGTTATTACAATAAATA
This sequence comes from Lachnospiraceae bacterium, assembly GCA_910574285.1. Lineage (GTDB taxonomy): Bacteria > Bacillota > Clostridia > Lachnospirales > Lachnospiraceae > Sporofaciens. Next base: position 24,803 of record CAJTAL010000031.1, read on the forward strand.
TCAAGACACTCAATGTATATAAAAATGTCTTAGGAAATATTTTTATTCGTGCCATATTAGTCCACCTCATATTTATATCCAATTCCTTTTACAGTAACAATGCAGTCAAGATGCAGTTTTTTTCGCAGGTTTTTTATATAAGTATCTACTGTCCTGTCAATAATAGGATGGCTGTCGCCCCATAAATCGTCAAGTATCTGGGAACGGGTCAGAACCAGTCCTTTATGCTCCACAAACAATTTCAGCAAGTCAATCTCTTTTGGAGTAACGTCGATTTTTCCATTGTCATCTTTTGCTGTATAACCTAAAAAATCTACAATTACATTTCCAAATTCGATTGTATCTGGCAAAATCCCCTTTCCGCTTCTTCTTAAAAGTGCAGTAATGCGCCGCCCTAACAAAATCATGGAAAAGGGTTTTACGATATAGTCATCTGCCTGTCCGTCAAAGCTGGAAACTTGTGTATATTCGTCCCCTATTGCTGTTAGCATAAGTATCGGGACAGAACTTTTTTCTCTGATTTCATGCAAAACAGAAAGTCCCGATATTTTTGGAAGCATAATGTCAAGTACAATTAAGTCAATCCTGCTATTGCTAAAACATTGCAGCGCAGATTCCCCGTCATATGCAGGAATTAATTTGTGTCCCGCTAATTTCAAATACTCGCAAATCGCTTCATTTGTTTTTCGGTCATCTTCAACAATAAGTAATGTCGCCATATTAATCACCTCTTTTTTCAGTTTAACACTCCAATATGGAGCGAATGTGAAATTTTAGAAAGAACATCCATTTATGTGCTAACTTACATCTATTATAACCGCTTATATAAATAGCAACAATTATGTAAATAGGATTTTTCCTCTCTTGTAATAGGAGATAAAATCTCTTATAACCAGAGATTTCACATCGTTTCATAGGATACTACACCTCTGTAAAATATAAGGGTAAAAATTTTTAGAGTACAGGTGGTGAACGAATGGACAAAAGAAACAACGATTTTGACTTTGATTTCAGACCGTTAGGACTGGCAATCAAAAAAGCCCGTAAAGCTCAAGGCGTGACCAGAGAACAGCTTGCGGAGATTATTGATTATAATCCCAGACATCTTCAAGCTGTTGAAAATGAGGGGCAGTATCCAAGCATAGAGCTATTTCTTCAACTTATCACAATGTTTGATGTATCAGTTGACGAACATATACATACTGAGGAAAAAGCAAAGAAAAGTTCTATCCGAAGACGTTTGGATGCTATGCTTGACCGACTGGATGACAAAGAACTGTCCGTTGTTGAAGCAACTGTAAACGGGCTATGTAAAGCAAAAGAGCCAGAGGATTGACCTCTGGTTTCCTTTTGCTCCGCCCAACTAATAGTTTGGGCATCCGTAACCGTAGATAGAGCCGCTCCCGACTGGATAGCTCTGCTGTTTGCAGGCATCCCCAGAGTTGCCCTCCACGGTGTAGACCGTCCCATTCTCGCATTTTTCTACGATTCCCACATGGTCGATTGAGCCGTCACTCCCCCAATCAAAGAAAATAAGGTCGCCTGCCTGCGGCTCATAGTTCTTGTCCTGCCATTGTCCTTTGCCCTTAAACCAGTTTACACCATCCGAGCAGAGGGAGAATTTCGGGATAATGCCGCTTTCCAGATAGCCGCACTGGTCGGCGCACCACGATGTGAAGCAGGCGCACCATTCTACACGCCCGCCAAAGCCGTACCAGCTCCAATAAGGCTGTCCACCCTCGTTGCCAAGCTGCGTCAGAGCCACTTCTACGATGGCTTGATTGCCACCGCTTGTAAACGCCCGCCCGTATGGGTAGTAGCGTAACACATGGGCGGGGTACTGCGTGTCGCCGTACTTCTCCCAACCGAGCCGCTGTGCCTGCATTGCGGAAAATTCCACCGCACTTGCATAGGAATAGCCGCCGTAGTTGGTCTTTGCCCATGAGATATACCCGTTCCCAAAGTTGTAGCCCTGCAGGGCGAGCTTGATGCGCTCCATGTCAATCGGGTTCTCCACCTCGGCTGAAACAAGTGCAGCTTTCAGTTCCTGCACGCCGCACTCGATGGAATATTCGGGGTCTTTAATACCATTCGGCTCATGGGGGTATTTCTTGTTGAAACTCCCCTCCGCCGCCTGCATCGGGTCGCTGCCTTTGCCACCAGATTCCTGCATCATCACCGCCTTTATCAGCTCCACATATTCGGGGATTCCGTACTGCTTCGCATACTTCTGTATCAGCGGCGTGTAGGCTTCGACCTCCGCACTGACAGGGGTATAGGAAGTGCTGTCGCTGCCGCCCCCGAACAGGGAAACGGCGCATCCAAGCAGGACGACGATAAGAATTATCACAATGGCAATCCAGCCGCCTGCGATAAGGGCAGAAATTAACGCCTTAGTCCCTGCGATAATCGCCCTGACCGCCGCAATGGTCGCCTTGACCGTGGCTTTCGTCGCTTCGGCTGTCGCTTTTGCGGTGACTTTTGCCGTCTGCGCCGCTTTCTGGGCGGCTTTGGCAGATGCTTTCGCCGTTTTCTGTGCCGCCTTTGCGGTCTGCTCGGTGGTCTTAATCGCTGTCTTGGATGTCGCCTTTGCGGTTTTCACGCCTTTTTCCGTCGCCTTGACTGTGCCTTTTGCTGTGGTCTTGACGGTTTTTTCCGCATTTCTGGCGGTTGTCTTTATCGTCCGCTTTCCCTGCTGTCTGGTCTTTATCAGCGAGTTTGCCGCCGTCTGGGGCGTTTCGGTCTTGACAGGAGCAGCGGAAACAGCGGGACGGCTTGCAGTCCCTTGTATTTCCTGCAAGCCGTCCTGCCTTATTGTACGCATGGCGTTTTGTCCCGCCTTGTTCCGCATTGTTTTCTGCTCTGCGGCTTTCTTCGCCCGCTTTGCCTTAAAATCGGCGATTTTATCCTTTGCCTTACCGATATTCTCCCTTGTAATCTGGGCGTTTTTCTGCCCCTGCTTATTAAATTGGTGGATGCCCTCGTCCCTGATACGCCCCGAAGCATGGGAAACCTTGTCGGCGGCATATTCCGTGGGGGAATTTTCCTCCGCATAATATCCCTGCTCCGCTTTGTCCTTTGTCTTAGCGTAAGCGGATTTCATGCGTTCCCCTGCAACAACCGCCTTATCCAGTGTCTTAATCGTGCCTTTGACCGCATCTCTGGTCTTTATATCAGCCATAAAATCCGACCTCCTTTCCCAGAAGATTTGCGGTCATGTCAGTCTGCTTTTTTTGCCACCACGACAAGCCTGCCGTTCTGTGCGGAGTATTCGCAGGTGGAGAGGGTAATGAGCTTATCCCCATATTCAGCGGTCACGCCCGTATCATACAAGGCAAGCTCCTTGCACTTCCCGACATAAGCATCAAACTCTTTTTCATTTTCCGCATTGACAAAATCATAGTAGCGGTAGCCCTCCGAACTGTACGCAACCGTCTTAAAAACGGCGATGATTTCATAGCTCCCCTGCTCCGTGAGGGTGTCAAACTGGACAGTTTTATGCTTCTCATAGAAACTCTTGGATTTGTAATTTTCCAACGCCCCGAACATCCTGCCGCCTTTGATGTGGTGTCCGTAGATAACCAGATTGTCGCTTGTGGGGATGTCGCAGTCCTCTTGGATATACGGCACGCCTAAGTCACTGTATTCCTTTTCAAAGCTGTGCTTCAGATAGAAGTTGGGATTGTTCTTACTCTGCATGACGGGGTAGTTGATGCTTGTTCCGTCAATGGCAATCCACCCGACCATATCCTCATTCTGCAAATACAGTTCTTTGTATTTTGCCAATATATCCTCGCCCTCGCTGACGGGCGTATCCTTATCTTTTGGCGGTTCTTTCTCTGGCTCGGCGTTCTCCACGACCTCGGCAATCTCCGCAAAGGCTTCCGTCTGCTCATCTATCTGCTGGTAATGGCTGTAAATCTTAAAGCCGCAAAAAACCGCTGCTCCTAAAAAGGCAACAGCGGCGGCAGTACAGAGAATACATTTATAGTTTTTCAGATTCATAAATTATTCCTTTCTTTATTCTGCCCTGCTTTCTGGGCATAGAAATATGCCCGCAGGGTGTTTCCTATTTTCTTGTTTTCAGTTACCGTGTATGCTCCGCCTGCTTCTTGGGCGTGGGTAAATCCCTGCAATATTCGGGATACCTTGCCTTGATGCCCTCCATGAAATACGGGGCGAACTCGCAGCAAAACAGTTCCTCTGGCGTGGAGAGTTTCTCACGCCCCTCCTCGGCGTAACCGTTCCAGAGGTTAAAGGCAAGGCGGCAGACCTTGACCGTGCCGCTCGTCTGCCATCCGCCGTGCATCCCCTCTGGCTTGATGCAGTCCGTCTTAAAATCAAACATGGCGTTGATGTTCCGCCTTGTTTCCCCCGCAATCCCCATCACATAGAAGAATGCCCTGTGGTAGCAGTCGTTTACCCTGCATTTCATCATGCTTTCCAGAAAAAAATCACGGTGGGCTGCGTTGCGAAACCTTATCTCTGACATAAAAATCCCTCCTTTTAGCACTCCCCAAATTTCGTCGTCATCAGCTTATACAGCTCCGTATTGCGTGGGAATTTGTTGACGAACGGCACGAGGGAGCTGCCGACTTTCAATAATCCCTGCCCCGCACCGACATTCGTGATATAGCTCATCTGAAGGTCGGAGATATTAAGGAGCTTCGCAAGCTCAATACGGTCTGTGGACGCTTGGTTCAGCATGATGATAAACTCGCTGTTGGCAAGCATCGTCCTCGCCGTATGGCTCTGCAATAGGTCATCGACATTTTGTGTGATGCCCGTGCAGTACGCCCCGTACTTACGCACACGCTTCCAGAGGGTAAAGAGGAAATTGGCACTATACTCATGCTGGAACAGCAGATAGATTTCATCAATGAAGATAAAGGTGTTCCTGCCTTTCGCCCTGTTCTGGGTGATGCGGTTTAAGATGCTGTCGAGGACGACGAGCATACCGATAGGCTGTAACTGCTTGCCCAAATCCAGAATATCGTAGCAGATAAGGCGGCTGTGGGTGTCCACATTCGTATGCTTGGCAAAGGTGTTGAGAGAGCCGTCCGTGAAAAGCTCAATCGCAAGGGCGATTTCCTGCGCTTCTGGCTCGTCCTGCTTTAATAATTCCTCACGGAAGTCCTGCAAGGTCGGCGGCGTCCCCATATAGTTGCCCTGCTGGTAGTAGCGGTAGACGCCCGCCGTGCAGCGGTCAATGATGGACTTCTGCTTTGCACCCAAACTTGCACCTCCGATGAGCTGCTCGCACAAAGACAAAATAAACTCTGATTTCAAGATGACGGGGTTTGCACCGTCGCCGTAATCAGAGTTCATGTCCATCGCATTGATGTGGTTGTCGCTCGTCGCCGAGATGTGGATGACCTCGCCCTGCATGGCTTTCACAAGAGGGGCGTAGTCGGCTAAGTCGGGGCGGTTACCCGCCCTTTCTCGCCTAAGAACCGTACATGAGCGTTTCCACTCATACGGCTCAAGCATTTCATCACTCTTTCGAGCGGCTCTCAAGATAGATTCGTTGGCAGTCAGCATGAACATACGCCATGTTAGCCACTTCCTCCTTGCCACCGCAGGACTTTGGTACTTTAAAGAAAATTTCCCTCTCGTCCGAAATGTCCAGTGGCATTCCACAGTGATAGCAACAGCCGTTTTGATTCTTCCAGATTAGTTTGAATCTTCCTGAAAGTTTCTTCATTCCCTGATTAAACTTACGCTGTCTGAAATATTCCGTATCAAGGAACGGATTGGCTGCTTCCCTTACTTTTGTGTGTCGGACAATCGGCGTATGGTCTACCCGTATCAGCTCCTTTGTGTCCGTAGCGAACACCCAGTTTTGGTTTCCCCTGCGATGCCAATACCTCGTGGAAATCCACCATTGCCCTTTCTTCGGATGCCGTCTTTTCGCCCATCTCCACAATAACTCATAGAGAATATAGTCCAAATGTGCAAACGCTTCTGCCGCACATACAGACTGGTGGTAATTCGTCCATCCTCGGATTTGTTGGTTCAGTTTCATAATCAGCACGTCCTGATTCCATGCTTTCCCACGTTTCAATATCGTGTCAGATAAATTCCTCACGATTGCCTGTATGGATTTCTTTGACGGCTTCACAATCAGCTTTCCTTTAAATTTTCGGAATGTCCAGCCTAACATATCGAATCCGTCGTTGATGTGGGTGACTACCGTTTTCTCATCAGATAATTCCAAGCCCCTTGTTTTCAGAAAGTCTTTTATCAATCCCTTTGCTTCTAAGGCGATTTCCTCCGTTGCCGCTGTGACAACAAAATCGTCTGCGTAGCGCACCAGATTGACTTTGTGGGCGTTCTTGAACCGTAAGTCCACCTTCCCAAGCCTGTTGGTGTGGAATCTGTCTGACAATACTTTCTGCATACCGTCCAGTGCCATGTTTGCAAGAATCGGTGAAATGACACCGCCCTGCGGAGTGCCGTCCTCTGTCGGGAACAGCTCCCCTTTGAAGATAAATCCCGCTTTCAGGAACTGTTTCAGAATAGATTTGTCCATAGGGATATTTTCCACTAACCATTCATGGCTGATGTTATCAAAACAGCCTTTGATGTCGCCCTCTAAAACCCATTCGGGCGATACCTTGCGTGACAATGCCGTGAAAATATATTCGCACGCGTCCTGACAGCAACGCCCCTTTCTGAAACCAAACGATTTCGTGTCGGCGGTTGTTTCTGCCACTGGCTCCAATGCTAAGGCGTATAACGCCTGCATTGCCCTGTCATACATGGTTGGAATCCCTAACGGGCGTTTCTTTTTCTTGTCTTTCTTCTCGATATAGACACGCCGTAACGGTCTTGCTTTATAGCCTTTGTCTGTCAATGACATGACAGCCCTCATCTTCATTGCAGGCGTTGACCAGATTTCCCCGTCCACCCCTGCGGTTTTCTTTCCTTTGTTCGTGGTCACACGCCTTACGGCGAGTGCTTTTGCATAGAACGAGTGCGTCAACAGATACTGAAGCCGCTTCACTGTGTTCCATTTCTTTTCCTGAGTTGCCTTGACAATCCTGACTTGCAGCCTATTAACTTCCTGCTCCGCTTTCTTCCAGTCGATAGTTTTCCACTGAATGGAAAGCCGCTTGCTGTCCGATAATCTCTCGGAAACTGGCGTTTCCGTCGTTGAATTATTACCGTTCATAGGTTTACCTCCATTCTTTGCCATGAAATACCGTGGGATAAGTCTGCACCCTTTCGGGTCAGGGCAAATTTTGAACCCCTATGCCCCGCCATTACAGCAGAGCCGTTCGCTTTTTATCCCGTTCCTCTACCCTCTGTGCCATCTCTCTGCCTTACGGCTTCGATACCTTAAATATAAGGAACACATAGGGCTTACCAAGTTCCGCATAATAAATAATTGTGAATGCCTTAGACGCCATCTTTGAGCCGGGAGGAATCACGTCCATTTGTTACGGCGTCGCGAAAGTCACCGCAACCACCTCCGCACCTTTTGGTGTAAGTGTATCAGCCTTATTTCACTTATTCCCTGTAACGACTCTTACAATGGTTCACATTACATTCGTCATAGCACTCTTATCCTAACAGTACGCCCGACTTAGGCTGTCAGGTTTCCCATATTGTCCCACAAGCTTCCCACCTGAACGTTGCCATTCACGCAGATTGTGGTAGGATTACCCCAAATGGATAGGGTAGCTGACGACCAGCAATTTATTATGCGACTTCTTGTCGCGCCTCTCGTTCGGGGTCTATTACCAAGACATCGGCGTTAGGGTCGGTCAGGATGATGTTCGTCATTTCCTCCTTTGCCGTGAACGACTTGCCCGCACCAGACACGCCGAGGATAAAGGAATTTCCGTTCAGCAGGTGGCGGCGGTTTGCGATTATCATATTTTTACTGATGACGTTCTGACCGTAATACACGCCGTCCTTATGGTAGATTTCCTGCACACGGAAGGGGATAAACACCGCAAGGCTCTCCGTTGTCAGCGTCCTTAACGCATCAATCTTCCTCACGCCGAACGGCAGGGCGGTGTTCAGCCCGTCCATCTGCTGGTACTTCAGCACGGCAAACTGGCAGAGATGCTTCCGTGCCGTCGTAAGCAAAGCTTCCGTGTCATTGTCAAGCTGCTCTTTGGTGTCTGCGGTATGCACCATCGTAAGCACCGCAAACATCATCCTCTGGTCACGGGTCGTCAAATCATCGAGGAACTCCTTGCTTTCCTTTCTCTGCTGTTCCAAGTCGTAGGGGATGACGGCGGAAAAGTTGTTGTTCTGGTTCTGCTTCCTCTGCCAGTTCGTGATGTTGGTTTCCACGCCCAGAAGACGGTTCTCCACCTCCCGCACGGCTTCGTCCGTCGGGACAGGCACGACGTCAACGGAGAGCATCATGTTACGGTTTAATTCGCAAAGCTCCGCCACCATGCTGTCCTTGATATAGGCGGCATACTCACGCAGGAAAATCACACGCCCATAACGGTTGCCGATGCGGAAATAATCTTTCTCAAACTCAAAGGAGTCGGGACAGATATAGTCCTTGAAGTCGTGACCTTTCCGCATAGCCTGTGCCATGTCAAAGGAAAACGCCGTTTCCTCGCCCATACGGTAAAAATCATGGAAGATACGCAGCTTGTCATTCGCATCCAGTTCCGTACACTTTGAGCCAAGACGGTTAAAATGCCCGATAAGGTCAGCACCGACACGGGCAAAGTAATTCCTCGCTTCCTCGATGTTTTTCTTGCAGACAGAAACCGTCACATATTTATCCTGCACGGTGGAATTAGCCCCCGTCGCCTTGTCAAGCAGCATCTTGTTATACTCTTTGCGGTATTTATCCAAATCGTCCTCCGCCATCGGGATTAAGATTGTCTGCTCAAAATCCGCTTTATTGAGCCTGCGGTTGTTTATCGTGATTTTCGTGGTCGCCCCGCTGTCGAGGGCGTTTAAAAGCTCCGAGTATTCGAGGAACATCGCTTCCTTGTCCTCACGGCTCGCCACGGCGTAGTTGATGTCCTCAAACTTGAATGTCTTTGCGTATTTGTTCCTGCCCACAAGGAAAATGCCGTCCTCCCACATGGTCTTTAACGGGATGACCGCCTGCACCGACTTCGGCACAATGAATTTCTCCCTGTCCTGCTTGAACAGCGTTTTCAGCGTCTTAATCATGGTCTACCTCCTTGCGCTTTCTTGATTTCTTATTTTTCTTTCTGGCTTTTTCAGCCTGTTTTCTCCGTTCCCGTGCCGCTTTGCGCCTTGCCCTCCTGCATTTTTTCTTTTTCTTATCCTGCACGGCGGGCAAGCCCTTTTCATGGGCTTCAATGGCGTTCTTCATCGCTTCGTAATAAAGATTCTCTGGGGCAAATAAAATCTTCTTCGGCATCAGAAACTGCGACTTTATCCATGCCCACACAAACTGCTCGGCGGTCATGCCGTTATACCTTACAAAGCCCATGACCGCAAAAGGGGAAGCCCCCAAGATGCACATCCAGCTCAATGTTTCCGTCCCGAACCTGCCACGGAGCAGGAAGAACAAGCCGACCGCCACGCCGCAGGCAAGCACGGAAAACAGGAACTGCCGCATCGACAGCCCGAAGAACATGGATTCCGTGTAGTTGCGGATTTCCTTATTTATCTTGACTTCCATATCAGCACCTCTCCTCCCCGACATCCCCCGTCGAAATAAAGAGGATGCTGCGTTTTGGGATATATGCAAATCCAGAAATGGCATCCCCGATTTCAAATATCTCGTTATCGTCAGCTTTTTCAAATTTTCCGACCAGCCCTTTTTCAGCAGGCAGGTCATAGGCTTCGGAAGCCCCGATGACTTCTCCATTTAGCAAATGGATATTATAATTCTGGCAATACTTCGTTTCTTTTTTCATTTCAATTTTCCTTTCCTGTTGGATAATTACAAGCCCATCATCTCACGCACAACACGGTCTGCCATCTTGACCGCACCGACAAGGACGAGCATATTGAACACCAATTCCCCGATATAGCCCCATACCATCGTGACCGCCGCCGCATCGGGGTTGACTGCGGGCGGGGACGCCGCAAACACCGAGAAGATGATGCAGGCAAGCACGATGATTGCCCCCTCAAGGCACACGGCGGAGTAGCTCTTGATGAAGCTCTTTCCCACGCTCTGGCTCGGCTCCCCCGCAAACGAGGACAGCGGCACGGGGGCGATGGCGGTATATAAATATAGCTTAAAAAACCTGCCGTACACCGACATTATCATAATGAACGACAATACCGTGATGAACAGCCCGCCTATCAGCGTGACCGCCCAGAGAGGGATGCTCTCGAAAAAGCCGCAGTCCTCGACGGCTGTCACTATCTCTGTCGGCAGCACGGTCTTTTGTGCCGAGCCGAAGCCTGCGGCTTTCATGATTGCAGAAATCACGCCCTGCACGATTTTGAACAGAGCCATCATCAGCTCCAAGCCGTAAGTGACCGCACCTTTCGCAAGGGCGAAGCGGATGAACAGCTTCAATGCGTGTTCGGGCTTCTTCACGCTTGCGAAGTCGCCGCAGGTACGCATCACGCCAACGACGAAAAACAGCACGAGCAGGGCAAGCCCTATCGCCTGCAACGCTCCGTGGATGTCAACGATGACTTTCCATATCGCACCGCCTTTAAAGGTTTCTGGGGATTGGGTGATGAGCTGCCATATCTCGGCTAACTTTTCATTCCATGTGTCAAGGGCGTTCTCCAAGTTCTGGACTACCCAGTTGTCTGACATTCGACCACCTCCGTTCTTAAAATTTGATAGCGGGGCAAGTTCCGCAGAGCGGATCTGCCCCGTTATCTTATCTTGTGTCAGTCTGTTATTTCAGTCTGTTTTGGATTAGCCTGTGATGAGGGTCAAAATCTCTTTCGCAAAGGTAATCACAACGCCGCCCGCCAGTGTGAGGAAACCGTTCGCCCTCTGGGACGGGTCGTGGGATTTCAGCGACAAGCCGACCTGCACGATGCCGAAGCCGAGCATAATCATCCCGACCGCCCGTATCAGACCGAAGATGAAATTGGAAAGGTTGTTGACGACGGCAATCGGGTCATTGGCGGCAAAGGCGGTCATGGATGTGCCAAATACCATCATAACGGCAAGCACCGCCACGCAGTAATGGCGGAAGCCCTTTTTTACCTTGCCTGTCATCGGCAGTTTCTGGGTTGCTTTCTTCTCGTTTTTCTGGAAAAGTTTCATAGGGTAAATCCTCCTTATAAATTGAATATTTCTTCCAAGTCCTCATCGGACAGAAGCTCATAGGATGTGCTGACAGGGTTAAGCGCAACAGCGTCTTTTGGAATATCCCCGCCAAACACAAAGGTTGCGACCGCCTGCGTCGGCTCGCCGTGGATATACGGCGGCTTCCCCCCGTCGGCGGTCAGTTTCACATTCGGGTGTTTCAGGATGTCGTACTTCAAATCCATGACGGGGCGTTCCCCACGCACAAAAAGAAGTGCGTAGCGGTTGTCTAGCATACGCACCTCGTCTGGCGTTAAAAGCTCACGCCCCGAAATCTGGTAGTTAGTGGAATAGTTGCCACTCCGCCCAGAGCTTTTCCCGTAGGTGTTGGTGTCTATCGTGGCTTTTCCAAGAAGCTCACTTACAAACTTATGGGTACTCTGCTCGTTGCCGCCGAGATAGAGGAACTCATCGGCATTGCCGACAATGCTTTCCCACTGTTTCTCAAACAGGGCTTTGAGCTGTGCCAGATTTTGCAGGATAATCGAAACGGACACGCCCCTTGACCTCATAACTGACAGTATCTTGTCAAAGTCATCGGGCAGCGAAACATTGGCAAATTCATCCATAATAAACTGGCAGTGGACGGGCAGACTCCCGCCGTACTTATGGTCGGCGAGGTAGAATAACTGTTGGAATAGCTGCGTGTATAACAGCGACACAAGGAAATTGAAACTGGTGTCGTTGTCTGGTATCAGTGCGAACAGTGCGACTTTCTTCTCCCCCAAAGACGGCAAATCCAATTCATCTGTGGCGGTCAATCCTGCAAGGCTTTCCAGATTAAACTTCTCAAGCCTTGCGGCAAGGGTTATCTGGATGCTCTTTAGCGTTTTGGCTGAACCAGAATGGTAATCTCTGTAATACTTTAATGCGATATGCTCTGGGTTTACCATCTCCAAGCGGTCAAACAATTCGTCAAGCGGGCTTACATAGCTGTCGTCATCCTCCCTTACCTCACCTGCCCTTAAAAGCTCCATCACCATCGGGAAATTCTGCTCGTCTGGCGGGGCTTCGTATTTCAGATAGAACACGAGGGACAATAGAAGCATACTCGCCGCCGTGTCCCAGAACGGGTCTTGCGACTGTGAGCCTTTCGGCGTGGTCGCCTTAAAGAGATTCGTCACAAGCCGCTGCACGTCGTTGTCGTTCCGAAGATAAACAAACGGGTTGTAACAGTGGCTCTTGTGCATGTTGATTAAATCAAGCACACGCACCTCATAGCCTTTCTTTTCCAAAAGCCCGCCCGTGTCACGGACAATCTCGCCCTTTGGGTCTAAGATTACCATTGACGTGTTGCACTGCATCACGTTCGGCTTACAAAAAAATCTGGTCTTTCCTGCACCAGAGCCGCCCACCACGAGGATATTCAGATTCCTCCTGTGCTTCTTCCCGTCAAGCCCGATGCGGACGCTCTGGGTCAGCAGCTTGTTCTCCGATGCGTCCTTATCTCGGTATTTTTTATTAAGCGTACCTGCGTTGCCCCATTTGGCAGAGCCGTGTTCCTCCCCTTTGCGGTAGTTCCTGCGTGTGGAAAAATAAACGCCGATTCCCATGCCGTAGGCAAGCAGAAAAATAAGGACAGTTTTCACGCTGTCCTTACACACCGTTATGGAAAACGGATTCTCGATTGCTGCGGATAAGTTGCCGATTATCTCCACGATGCCGCCGCTGATATAAGGGGCTGTCAGCAGGGCAAGCCACACGACAGGGATAATGCCGCATAAAGAGAGGATTAAGCCCGCCTTGTAATCATCACCGTTCTTCATGGCACTTGCACGGGGCGACCTTTACTTTCTTGGTCGGGGCGAATGCCACCCTGCTTATCAGCTCGTCAACAGGCTCGGTGGGGCGTTCCTCCTGTATCTGCTGCGTCCGCAGGGTGTTGAGGGCATTGAGGACGATGTTCTTATCGTATTTATCCAATGCCAGATGGTATCGTTCTTCTTTCATTGGCTGCACCTCCGATTAGCGTTCCTGCTCTTTGGATTTGGGCGGCTTGTTCTTTTCAAGGCTCTTATACATGTCCGACTGGATTTCGCCGAGGACGTCACGCATTGAGCCAAGCTCGCCTTTAAATTCCTGCGTTTCCATGCCCTCAAATTCTTTCGGGAGCTTGTCAAAGCTAAAACCTTTCGTGTCCACGCCGTAGCGGGAGCTTACCATATAGGCAACGCAGAACGATTTGAACTCTGAAGCGTCACGGCTTTCCTTATGCTTGAAGTCAAAGACCGCCGCCGACACTTCCTTTGCCATGCTGACAAAGAGCTGTTCCTCGGAAAGCCCCGTCTTGATGAAGATGGTCTGCTGCGAACTGTCGTAGAACGCAGGCAGCTCAAGGTCGTCCACTGGCACAAAGGAAACGGGGCTTGCGTCAATCATCGCCGACACAAGCTCCCGCATGGTTTTGGCTTCCTGCGGCTGCTGCCTGTCCTTTGCCGAGGTCTGGGAAATGTCATAGACTATCTTGGCGTTGTAGCCGACCGCCTTTGAGCCGTCCTCCCGCTCATACTCTTTCCCCGGCTCAAGGATGGTGACTTTCTGTGCGTCCTTGTCCACATAGGCACGGCTCTGTTTCCAACTGCCGTAATCCTTAAGCTGCGTCGCTTCGGGCATCTGTGCCGAAACCAAGATGGCGTTGTTGACGGAGTAGCGGTCAAAATGCCCCTGCACGTCAAGGTACTGGCGAAAGCTGTCGCCGTCCGCCATCATTTCAGAACAGGTATTGTCAATCAGCCCATAGGCTTCTTTCCGCTGCTCCTGCTTTTGGGCAGCCCATTCCTCTTTGTTAAAGGCTCTGTTGCCGCCGCTGAATACATCATAAATGCTCATGCTTATCTCGCTCCTTTCGATTTTGGTTTCCGTTTCCGCTTCTGGGGCTGTTTATGCTCCGTCTTTCCTGCGGGCGGTTTCTTCGACCTGTCAGAAGATTTCTCTTTTGCAGGGGAAACATCCGCTTCCTGCTCCTTGCGGCTCTCCTTTATCTTCCGCAGTTCTTCCCTGACTGACGGTTTCTCCGCCTTAGCCATAGCAGCCCCCTCTGCGGGCTTCCTTTGCTGCTTTAAGGTAGGCTCGGACAGAGGGGATTTTTCTGTCTTTGCCACCGAGGGGTTTGGGGCGTTTTCCTCCTTTTGGAGCGGCTTGCCCATAAGGGCGTCCATGAGCCTGTCTTTCTCCGCCTTTTCCTCCACGCCGACGTCTGGCTCTGGCTGACCGTCCTTTGCATCTGCATCTTTTACATCTGCGGTTTTGTCAGCTTTCGCCTTTTCCCCTTTCGATTTCTCCGCTTCGGTCACAATGGAAGCGGTATCTACCGACGCAAGGCTGAACCGCTCCACAATGCGGCTGATTTTCGATGCGTCCTCGGCTCTCGCAATCACGTCCACCTCCGCATTGGGGTCTTTGTTCCCCCTGTCTGCCAAAACGCAGTAGAGTACGCCGTATTTCTTCGCTTCCTGCGTGAACTTCTTCAAGTCGCCGCTCTTTACGGTAAAGACTTTCAGCTCCTTGCCAGAGCGGAGCATGTTTGTGAGCCTTGCCTTTCCTTTGGTTTTCTGTTCTTCCTTTAAGATGGAATATAAGAGGATGGCGATGTTCTTCGCACCCGCCCCCGTGATTCTGGCTGCGACCTCAAATCCCTCCAAGCTCATCCTTACGATTTGCTCCGCCGCTTCGCCGCCTGTGTTCATGCTTCATCAGCTCCTTTCCTTTCTTCTCTTTTTCGTCTGCCCGTATGACATTTAAATTTTCTTTGAGGGTGTCGCTGCGGGCTTCGATTCCCTCACATAATCTGACCTCCCTCCGCAATGTTTTCATACGCCCCGTGATTTCCGACAGCCGAGCCTTGACCGCTTCCTTTTCTTTGCCGCTTGCCTTGCGGCTCTGGGAGTAAAGCCCCTTGCGCTGTTCGGTCAGCTCCTGCATCTCGGATTCCAGAGAGCCTTTATAAGACAAAAGCTGCCCCGCCGTGTCGATATGGTTGCGGCAGAGCAGCCTTGTTTCGTTTGTGATGGCTTCCATCTTCAGCAAGTCATCTTTCAGAAGATAGTGAAGCCTTGCATAGTTCTGTTGTTTCTTCTTTGGCAGGATGCCGAGCTTGTAGCAGTAGTGGAGATACAGCCCACGCAAGCCGCCGATTTTCTTTGCGTCTTTCAGAGAGCCACGGACACGGTACACTTTGACCTGCGGCTGTTCTCTGGAAAAGTTCTGGAATTTGACCGCATAGGAATTTTCCCTTATGCGTTCCGTTATCCGCTCATTGGTGTAGTCCCCGCCGAGCTTGTAGAGCCGCTTCGGTCTTTGCCATCCCTTGCCGATTATCGTCCAGTATTTTCGGTTGGGGTCAAAATTGATGCGGTATCCCATTTCCGACAACTGGCGGTCAAAGTCTTTCAGCGTGAACGATTTTGAGATGGCTTCGTCCACCGCCTGCCGTGCCACGCTGTCCCTCGTAGGCAGACCGTTTTTCTCGGCTTGGCAGAGGACATAGGGCTTCTTCCTGCCGCTTGGATGTTCGATGACCGATAAGGAATACTCACGGCACAATTCATCCGAACGCTGACGGAGCAGCCGCAGGTTCTTCTTGTTGTCGTGGTAATGCCTGCCGTCAATATAGGAAACAGAGTTGACGACAAAGTGGTTGTGCAGGCATTCCGTGTTCAGATGTGTCGCCACGATTACTTGAAACCTTTCTCCCCACATCTTCTCCGCCAGCTTCACGCCGACCTCATGGGCAACCTCTGGTGTGACCTCGCCATGCTTGAAGCTCTGGAAGCCGTGGTAGCAGACAATCTCGCTCTGGTCGTTCCATTGGGCTTTTGCCATCATCATCTCGTCCCTTGCGGTGGCAGGGTCGCAGTTTACGCCCGTGACGAAAAACTGCCGCTCGGTCTTGTCGCCGTTGGTGGCGTACTTCATCACGTCACCCATCGCCTGCAAGTCCGCATCCGTATATTTGGGGTTGGCGGTCTTCTCTGGATTCTCGGCATAGTCGATGGGGTGGTCGAGCCTGCCCTTTACGTCCCATATCTCGCAGACCGCCATCAGCCAGACATCTTCCTCGGCACAAGGTAGCACTTGCCCACGTCCAGACGGAAGTCCCGCCAACGCTTGGCTTCGTCATAGAGCATCGGCGTGTCCACAAAGTTTAGGGCGTTCGCTTTTGCCGCAAGCTGGTTGATGCGGTTGCCGATGGCGGACAGCTCCCGCATGATTTTATAAAACTCTGGGTCTGGCTTCTCGCACAGGCGGTAGCCCATGACCATCGACTGGAGCAGGGCTTGTCTGGAATGCCCCGCCCGCTCTGCAAGGGAGCAGAGGTATTCAGCTTCTTCCTCGGTCAGTCGGAACAGTATCTGCACGTTTCGTTTCCGCATCCAAATCCCCCTTTCCCTCGGAGAGCCTGTTAATCTGCAGCACGCACATACACGCCACGCCGAACATCCCTCCGAGCGTTGTGCCGAGAGCGAAGAACAATAAATCTCTCATCCTTAAAAACTCCTTTCTTCCTGCCGCACTCTGGCGGCGGTCTTTTCCACGGGGTATTAGGGGAGCTTTCCCCTAACAAGCGAATTTTGTTTCCATCGGAAGATGGATAACCAAATTCAGTGCTTGGTAAGACGTGTCTTTAATCCCCGCCCTTATGACAGCATCCTTTACACACCGTTCCAAAGCACGGACAGCCCGAACAGCAGCCGTCCTCAAAATCCTCTCCCTCGGATTCGCTTTCTTCCCCTGCGTCCTCCATAGGGGCGTTAATCTCGGCTTCGCCGCAGACAAAATCCCCGTCGGAAAACTTCACAAGGTCGGTGTCAAACAGGACGGTCTTTAACTTCTCCGCCGCCTGTTCAGGGCTGTCGGCATGGATGGAAACGGTCTTTGCATAGTGGGCGACAAGGGTCACTTCATAATTCTTCAATCGGTCTTTCCTCCCTTTCGGTCTGAAATTTTATTGTAGTTACAGTCATTTCTGTCAAAAAAATCTTTACGCAGTCAGCGGGCATCCCTCCTTTCACGGCTCGATTTCTGCCTTGAAATCCCCAGATAGGACATTAAAAAATCGTTGAAGTCCTTGCCGGCTGGCGGCGGTTCATCAACGATTCGGTAGTCTTTCTGTAATAATTCTTTCAAAGCTGCGGTGCATAGCCGACCTGCTTTGTCCTTATCCAAATGCAGAAAAATGGTCTTGATTTGCGGGTTTGCTTTCAAAAAAGTCGTGAGAGCAACGGGGATTTTGCTTTCTTTTAACTCTTTCTTCGGCTGATATACGCCCGACAGGGAGAGAAGATTTTCCGTTTTATAATCCCTGCCCTCACATTTTAAATAGGTGGCGTAGGAGAGTAAATCAATGGCGGCTTCAAATAAATGCACGGTGTCGGTCGGCTCTTTTGCCAGAAGCCGAAACGAGTACCGCTTATCGCTGCCCGATGCGTCACGCTTGAAGCTCCCCATCGTGCCACGGCAGGCGGCGTACTTTGGTGTTCCGCTTTCATCTTTCCCGATAAAAACAGCGTTGTGGTAGTCGGCACTCTCGAAAATAATCCCCTCGGCAATGCACTCTTGGATAATCTGGTAGTCAATGCCACGACCGAAAAGATATTCTGTCACCCTGTCACAATTTTTGTTCTTCGGCGGCAGGAGCAGCACTTTTGGCTCGTCTTTCTTCACGGCAGGGGGCGGCGGTTTCCAGTCCGCCATCGTCTGCCCCGTGAGGGTTTCCACGGCTTCCACAAAGCCGTATTCCTTGACTTTCATCAGATAGTCAAGAGCGGAATAGCCGCCGAAGCCCCTCGACCACCAGTACCATTTGCCGTTGGAAATCTTTAGGCTGTCATGCTCGGCGGTACAGTAGACGTTCGTCGCGCCTTTGACTTTGACAAGATTGCTCGGCTCGTAGGCTCTAAGATAGGAGAGCAAATCTATCTGCCTTGCCTGCTCAAGCACGTCTGGGGCAATCTGCACATAGGGTTTAGATGTCCTCATTCAAATAAAAATCACCTCCAGAAATAGAATTAGCCGAGGGTTTTCGTAAATGAAAACCTCTCGGCTATGTAGATGGGTTTTTATTTCTTTCTAGACATAATTAACTCTATTATTTCATCAACAATGCTTTCTACATCACGGTCATCTGTTTTTATCCATATTGCATCCTTAAAATTCTCCTCCATAAAGGATAGATTATTTCTTAAATTGGCAAGAGCGAATACTTTATCATCATGTTTTCTCTTATCATCATTTTGGATTCGTACTTTTATCGTTTCTTCATCTGCCATAAGAATAATATGCAATAAATCATCGTATTTTTCGGACAGATAATCAAAAACTATATTCTTACATGCTTTATCTGTTATCGCTGTGTCAACGATTAGCATTTTATGTGCTTTTTCTTCAATTATTTTCCTAAATTCTTCGCAGTATTGTATATCAAACAGGGATGCTCCTTCTATATCTGAGTATGAATTATCACTCTCTTTTGGATTCTTAAGTATCTTTCCCATAATGGTATTGCTGTAATTATCCAGTTCTAATAATTCAACATCAGCAGCAGAAAGCCTCTCTTTCAATCTTCCTGATATATCTGTTTTACCAACGCAATAAGTTCCGTTAATCCAAATAATCATATAAAACCTCCTCAAAATCGACTGATGAAACACATTCTAAACTACATCTAAGAGATTTTTATTCCTTATTTTTTATGATGATAGAATATGTGTTCTTTTTCGCTTTTTATTTCAAACTAAACCACTTTTTGAAATCTGTCAACTACATTTATAATTTTTTTATAATTAAAAAAGACTTATCATTATAATTGACTATGTAAAAGACGGCATCAGCACTCACGCTGACACCGCCCTTTTCTCGGTCAGTCCGTTATAAAATCCCTGCCTTTTTCAGATACCCCACGCTGTCATAGCAGCCACGGAAGTAAACCGACTGCATCTCCATATCCGTAAGTTTGTTCCTAAGCTCCATCACTTTAATCAGTGCGGCACATTCTTCCTCGGTCAGTTCCTCCGCCGTTTCCGTGTCAAACACGCCTAAGACTTTCGGATATTTCCCATACAAGCCCTCAATCTCGGCTCTTATGGCACGGTATTCCTCGTTTTCTCTGGACAGTTTTGCCACGACAGAGCCGAGGTATTCATTGAAGACATTGCTGTGTGCATCTACAAAAGTTTCAAATCTGAACGCATCAGACATTCTTCTTCACCTCCGATTTTTTCTAATCGTCCTTATTATAATACCCCAAAATCAGCAGTACAAATGTGCAAACTGGATTTACCGCTCCCTGTCCGTGCATTTTTTCTCTGGCTGCTCATCGTTCTGCTCTGGCTCATCGTCAATAACAGAGTTGTCTTTTTCATTCAGATTCAGTTCGATATTGAGGGCATTAAGCCGCTCCGTCTTTTCTTTCAGCTCATTTTCAAAGGCAAACGGTTTCTTCACTTCCTCTTTTGCGGTTTCAAGCTGTGCGGTGGTTTCCTCCTTTCTCGTCTTGGCGGCTTCCAGTCTGGCGGGGAGCTTGGCAATCTCATTCTCGATTCGGGTCAGATTGCCGAGGGCATCCGTTCCTAAATCTACCTTATATTTTCTCATTCCGCAGAGGTTCAGACAATAGTGAGCATTGACGGTATCATAGAAAACCTCCATCTGAAAGCCACGGTAACTGCCGATTTGTATCGGCTGTGACAGCGGGTTTTCCTTGCAGATGGCAAGCAGCATCCCGCCTGCGTCCGCTTTTTCTTTGTAGGTCACGCCGTTTAAGGTCATCGGGCAGAACTTATCCTCGCCCTGCGGCATATGCTGGCTGGCAATTTTGGCATCATTCCCATAGCCTATAATGCGTTCCCCATACTCCTTAATCTCCTGCGGGTAGTGCTTCAGTATCCTGTCCTCAAGGTCGTAATGCTCGGAAAGGTAGCTCTGCTTCAAGACTTTCAGCTTCGCCACCTGCATATCCAAATCCATTTTTTCCTTGAAACGCTCGTCGCCCGTGGCAAGCATTTTCACCTCCGCAAAAGAGAGGGCGACTTCATCCACGTCCTCGGCAGAACGCACGGGGCTTTTGCTCGTCATTATCTGGCTGATAAATTTCTGCTTTCCCTCCACGAGCTGATAGAGGTACGCATCAAATGTCTGCTCCGTCACATAGCGGTAGACTTCCACCTCTGGAAACATATTGCCCTGCCTTTCCAGACGACCTTGACGCTGTTCCAAGCACGACGGCTTCCACGGGCAGTCGAGGTTATGGATGGCAATCAATCTGTCCTGCACGTTTGTACCTGCGCCCATCTTCTGGGTAGAGCCAAACAATACACGCACCTCGCCGCTCCTTACCTTTGCGAACAGCTCTTTTTTCTGTGCGTCGGTATTCGCTTCATGGATGAAACGCACCTGCTCCGCAGGGATGCCACGCCGTATTAATTTTTCCCTCATGTCGTCGTAGACGTTGAACATGCCGTCATTTTTCGGTGTGCTGAGGTCGCAAAACAATAATTGCGCCGCCTTTGTGTCGGCGTGTCCCTCCCAGATGCGGTACATATTTTCCACGCAGGCGTTGACTTTGCTGTTCGGGTCGTCTGGCAGCATCGGGTCAATCAATCTCTGGTCTAGGGCAAGCTGCCGCCCGTCGTTTGTCACTTTGAGCATATTATCTGTTTGTGGTTTTACCAGTCTTGCACGGATTTTCTCTGCCCGCTTCGCAAGCCCCGCCACCATTTCCGTCTGGATTTGGCTCGGCTTTGTCTTGATATTATGGTAATTGACCTTTGGCACGGGCAGCTTTAGCATATCGGCGGTCTGGATGTCCGCAACCTCACGGAACATCTGCATCAGTTCTGGCAGGTTGTAGAACTTCGCAAACCTCGTCTTGGCTCGGTAATTCGTCCCCTCTGGGGCGAGTTCCAGAGCCGTGACTGTTTCGCCGAACGTGGAAGCCCAACTGTCAAAATGCTGCAACCCGTTCCTTGCGAGGGTATCATACTGCAAGTACCTCTGTACGGAATACATCTCGACCATCGAGTTACTTATGGGCGTCCCCGTTGCGAAAACCACGCCACGGTTGCCCGTGATTTCGTCCAGATAACGGCATTTCATAAACAAATCGCTTGACTTCTGGGCTTCGGTCTGGGCGATGCCGCCCACGTTCCGCATCTTAGTGTAAAGGTAAAGGTTCTTATAAAAATGGCTCTCATCTATAAAGAGCCTGTCTATGCCCAGTTCCTCGAAGTTTATCACGCTGTCTTTCCGTTTGGTGTCGTTTAATTTATCGAGCTTTGCCTTAATCGCTTTCCTCGTTTTCATGAGCTGCTTGACCGTGAACTGCTCCCCGTGGGATGCCTGCACGTCGTCAATGCCACGCTCAATATCGTCAAGCTGGCGCATGAGCTGTTCCCTCTGGCGTTCCTCGCTGATGGGGATTTTCTCGAACTGGCTATGCCCGATAATCACCGCATCATACGCCCCCGTCGCAATCCTGCCGCAGAATTTCTTGCGGTTTCCCGTTTCAAAATCCCGCTTGGTCGTGACAAGGATGTTCGCACTTGGGTAGAGCCTTAAATATTCCGATGCCCACTGCCCGACAAGGTGGTTTGGCACGACAAACATGGATTTCTGGCATAAGCCGAGCCGCTTGCTTTCCTGCGCTGCGGCGACCATCTCAAAGGTTTTTCCCGCCCCTACCTTGTGTGCAAGGAGCGTGTTGCCGCCGTAAAGGATATGGGCAATCGCATTGACTTGATGCGGTCTTAGCTGAATCTCTGGGCTGATGCCGCCAAATGTGATATGGCTTCCGTCATATTCACGGGGGCGGATAGAATTAAATGTGTCATTATAATAGCGTACAAGACGGTTTCTCCGCTCTGGGTCTTTCCAAATCCAGTCCTGAAACGCCTGCTTTATCACCTCCTGCTTTGCCTGCGCCGCTGTGGTTTCCTTATGGTTCAGAACCGCTTTCTTATTGTTGTGTTCGTCATAAACATAGTCAAAGATACGGGTGTCACGGAGATTCAAAGTGTCCTCCATGATGCGGTAGGCACTTGCCCGCTTCGTGCCGTAAGTGCTGTCCGCCTTGACGTTCCCCACGTCGGAACTTTTATTCTCAATAAACCAGTCGCCGTTATATGCCGTGTAGCGTACTTGCAGCCTGCCCGCCGCATAGCTTGACGGCGTTAAAAGCTCCACCATGAACTGCTGTATATCCTCCTGCGGTATCCACGTCGTACCCAGACGGACGGAGATTTCGCTTGCGGGCAAATCCTTTGGGATGACCTTTTCCAGTGCCGCCACGTTGACCGCAAGCTCTGGGTCTGACTTTGCCGCTATCTCTGCAATTTTCAGTTTCTCCCGCACATTCCCCGATAAATACTCGTCTGCGGTCACATACCTTGCAGGCTCGGAAGACGGCACTTTGTAGATAACGCCCTGCAATTCCTTAATGATTTCTTCCTCCGACCTGCAGGTAAGCCGTGCCATATAGGATAAATCGACACGGGCTTTCTCCCCGATGGAGAGGGCAAGTGCTTCACTCGCCGTTTCCACAAAGGTCACTTCACGGTGGGGCTTTATCGTCCGCTTCGTGAACATATCCGCCTTGCGTTTGAATTTCCCCTCATCGTCAAGCACTTCCAGAGAACATAAAAGGAAGTAGCTCTCGTCTGCCGCAAAAGCGAGGTAGTTCCCCCTGCTGTTGATTAAGCCGTACTTTTTGGTAAAGGCATCGTATAATCGGTTTAGGTTTTCCTGCTCGGTCTGTATCATTTCCTCTGGGCAGTCGTCGGTCTGGTACTGGATGAGCTTCCTCACGCAGTCACGGATTTCCAACAGCCCCTTGATGCGGTTCTCCGCCGTCACGGACACGTTTGCAGGGGTCATCCCGTTATTCTCTCGGAAATAGACCTTTCCTCCCACAAGGGCAAAAGAGAAGTTCCGCACGTTCGGGTCGGCGGGGATGGCTTTCTCCTGCTCATCGGAGATACGGTCAACCTCATTTTCAATCTCTGGGATTTCGCCGTTTATCCGCTGCATGGCTTCATGGAGAAGCCCCGCAAACGGCACGTCTGGGTAGGCTTTGCAAACGCTGTCCATGCCGAACCTTGTGCTTTCCATCCTCATCTCGCCAAGCACCATCTCTGGATGCTGGACAAAATAGCTGTTCATCGTGACGCCGTTTTCATCCGTGTCAAGATTTATCCACTCTGGCTCAATATCCATGATGCGGTCACGTTTCTGTAAAATAAGGATATCGCTCGTGACCTCCGTGCCTGCGTTTGCCCGAAACGTGTTGTCTGGCAGACGGACAGCCCCTAAAAGCTCGGCTCTCTGTGCGATATACTTCCGCACGTCTGGGCTTGCCTTGTCCATCGTACCTTTAGAGGTGATGAACATCACAACGCCGCCTGCCCGCACCTTGTCCAGTGCCTTTGCAATAAAATAATCATGGATTAAAAACTTCTGGGCGTTATAGCGGCTGTCGTTGACTTTGAACTCCCCGAACGGGATGTTGCCAAGCACCACGTCAAAATGGCTGTCTGGGAGCTTTGTTTCCTCAAACCCCTCAATGGCGATGCTGGCTTTCTGGTAGAGCTGCTTCGCAATCCTGCCCGATAACGGGTCAATCTCAATGCCGTGCAGCTTTGATTTCTCCATGCTGTCGGGCAGCAATCCTAAAAAATTGCCCGTACCGCAGGACGGCTCTAAAATGTTCCCCTGCGAAAATCCCAGACGGTCAAGTGCTTCATACATTGCCTTAATGACAACAGGCGGCGTATAAAAAGCGGTCAGTGTGGATTCCATAGCGGCATGGTATTCTTCATCGGAGAGTGCTGCTTTTAATTCTTTATATTCGTTCTCCCAAGCCGCATTGTTGCTGTCAAACGCCATCGACAGACCGCCCCACCCGACATACTTTGCAAGGGTTTCCTGTTCTTCGGGCGTGGCAAGGCGGTTTTCTATCTGAAGGTCATGGAGAAGCCTTATTGCGGACATGTTGTTGCGGAACTTCTCTTTTGCGCCGCCAACGCCTAAATTATCGTCGGTAATGCGGTAGTTGCGGCGGTCAGCGGAGATGGCAGGGGCGGACGGTTTCGCCGTAACGGGCGTTTCCCTCGGCTGCCCATGCTCTGGCTCGTCAAAACGTATCTTCTCCACCACAATGTCATAAGGAAGCCCATTCTCCACGGCGGGGTATTCCGCCACGGTTTCCGTAGTCACCTCTGTGGGAGATTGTGTTTTTTCTTCGGGCTGTAGTTCTTTTTCTGCCTGCTCCAAGAGCCTGCGGACATAGCCGACTTTCTCCACACGGTTTATCGGGAAGCCCACGCTGCTCTGAAATGTGATGTCACGCATGGAAACGTCGCCGCTGATTTTCCCGACGCTCTCGATAAGATAACGGCGGTTGTCAATCATAAGCTCTTTGCCGATAAGGTCAGAATTATCCTGCATTCCATCTGTTCCAGACGGGGCAGGCTCTAATTTCTGCTGTTCCTTACGCTGTGCGTCTTTCGCCGCAAATAGCTCCGTGATATGCTCCGCACTGTTTAAGGTGTCGGCGTATTCCTGCGCTCCTTCCTCGGTTTCAAAAGTCTGGTAGATGCCGCCTACGTCATAGTATCGGTCGGCACTGTCCTCTGGGGCTTGGTTATTCTGTATGATAAACGGGTCGGCAAAAGCGTCGGAAGTCTGCTCTACCGTGTAGTGCGGGGTTTGCTCTATGGCATCAGAACTAATATCTGGGCTTGGGTTTTCAGCCGCCTTTGTGTTTTCCTCCCAATAAAACGGCTCAAGCTGTTCCTCCGTCAAGGACACTAAATCGTGGTAATACAGATTGGAAAGTGCGTTCTGGATAAGGTCGGCAAGGTCGTTGTATTGCGTATATTCTGCAAGAACGCCGTCCACATACGTTTCCATACGGTACTGCAAGAGGTTGACGGATGCCTGTATCCCATGCAAGCCGTCCTCGGTATTCTGAAAGGCAATCTTGACGTTGGACAAATCCGTATAGTCCACTTCTGCGTGTTATTCGTTAGTTTATCTGAACCAAAATCCCTTCTTTTTCTTCAAATTAAATAAGATACAGGATGCCTCAATCTGACGCATTTTCCGTCAGATTATTTTATCTCTGTATCTTTTATGTTATCATTCCTTTTG
>CAJTAL010000032.1 GCA_910574285.1 Lachnospiraceae bacterium
CGAGGTAGATAGGGCGGAGGTGGAAGTGCAGTAATGTATGGAGCTGACCGCAACTAATCGGTCGAGGGCATGACCAAAGGTGGATAGGTAAAAGAATGGATGATAGATTTCTTGTATGCAGTTTTGAAGGTATATGTGAATTTATAGAGTAAGTCAGAAAAATCCGGTAGAGCCGGATTTTTTTTATGCGCAGCTCCGTGCAGAAGAAGTATGCCGCTAAGGCGGCGCACAGGGCGCGCGGCGAGCAGGGCTCTTCCCTGCTCGATTGATATAAGGCGGTCGGGCTCGGCGCGAGAATGTGCCGGGGCACATTCTCTGAGATTCATGAGTCGGTTTTATGAGTTATTATCCATATTTTTCAGAGAAAGGATATTATCCAGTATATGGAAAGCAACTTCATCTTTTTCCATTATAGGTAGTTCGATGATATTATCCGGTGTAATGATAGTAACGATGTTCGTGTTTGTCTCAAATCCTGCACCCTGAATTTTCAGATTATTTGCAACAATCATGTCAAGATTCTTTTTCAGAAGTTTTTTCTTAGAGTTTTCAAGCATGTTCTCTGTTTCCATAGAAAATCCGCAGAGAAATTGACCGGCCTTTTTATGTGCTCCCAGATATTGCAGAATGTCGTCCGTAGGTTCCAGCGGGATAGAAAGTCCTGCGTCAGATTTTTTGATTTTTTCATTGGATATCTTCGCGGGTCGATAATCCGCTACAGCGGCGGCTTTGATGATGATATCCATATCCTGGCTTAAGGAGGTAACTGCTTCGTACATATCTTTGGATGTGATAACAGGGACCACGGCCGTGGATATGGGAGGATTCAGGAAGGTCTTGCCGCTTACCAGCGTAACGTCGGCACCGCGCAGCATGCATGCCCGGGCGACAGCATATCCCATCTTTCCGGAAGAATGATTGGTAATGTAACGGACAGGGTCTATGGGTTCCTGGGTAGGACCAGCGGTTACCAGAACTTTCATTCCTTTCATATCTTTTCTGCATGCGCAGCATTTTAGGATATGTTCAAAAAGGGTTTCCGGTTCAGGCATCTTGCCGGTGCCGATGTCGCCGCATGCAAGATATCCGTTGGCTGGAGCAATGATCTGCATGCCGTATTCATTGAGAAGCGACAGATTTTTCTGAGTGACAGGATTCTCATACATTCCGGTATTCATGGCCGGGGCAATTAGCTTTGGCGCTTTGCTGGCAAGAATCGTTGTCGTAAGCATGTCGTCAGCCAGACCGTGCGCAAGCTTTGCGATGATATTTGCGGTGGCGGGGGCGACTATGACGGCGTCCGCTTTCTGGGCAAGGGCTACATGTTCTACCTTGAATTCGAAATTGCGGTCAAAAGTATCTGTGATACATTTGTGTCCGGTAAGAGACTCAAATGTAATAGGATGAATAAAATTCGTGGCATGTTCTGTCATGATTACACGGACATCAGCGCCTGATTTTACCAGCATACTTGCCAGGGAGGCGCTTTTGTATGCGGCGATTCCTCCGCTGACGCCGAGAAGAATTGTTTTATTCTTTAGATTCATAGGAATTTTCCTTTCAAAGATTTTTGTAGAAATAACAACTACTACTATAGCGTGTTTTGGAAAATGTTGCAAGGTTTTGCAAGAATGAAATAGACATTAAGCCGGTATCATGATAGAATATATGTTGCTTAGGTATTTTTTGTCGGTTGATAAGGAGTAACCCAGGGATATTTGATTTAGAATATGTAGAATGGAGTTATAAGGTATGAAAAAAGTTGTAATATTAGGATTGATGATTATTACAAGTATAATGATGGTTGGATGCGGAGGAAAAGAGAAAACAGAAGATGACGAAAAAGGAGCGGCGAAGCAGTCGCAGGAGGATATTCCGGCAGTGCAGGAGGCAGACCTGGCGGATGCCGGACAGAGCGGCGAAGGAGAACCAGAGACCGGTGGGATAGACGGAGTCTCTACTCTGTGCACAGACGATAAGAGCATCAGTATTACAGTTAACAGACCAGAGGGATTCGAAGATTCAGAATTTAGTTCTGAACATCAGGTAGCTTTTCAAAAGGTTGGAGAAGGCGGCGCCGGCAGTACGCAGATTAGTCTGCGTCTGATGGCCGAGGACGAGAATTCTGTGATGACGACGGCGCAGCAGGAAGTGGAATATCTTCTGAGCGCGAATTCGGAGGGAACAGGTGTCGTAGAGGAAGTGCAGTCACAGCCGGCCGGAAGCAGAGAATGGTCATATTTCACATATTCTCTGGACGACGCCGAGGGAATCCGTTCATGGACGCCGCTTTCTAACGGATGTGTGGTTTCCTGTACGGTAGAGAATCTGGGCACCGGGCTTGAACCGATGAATGTAGAAGGGATGCTTCAGATTCTGGATGGCTCCATTCAAGAATAAAGGGAAAAGAGGCTGATGCAAAGCGCAGCAATCCGGTGACATATGTTGTACGGATTCGGCATTTTGCATCAGCCTCTTTTTTGTAGTTTGGCTGCTTTTTAACTTGTCTGATTATCTATTTTCTCCAGGAATGCCTGGATATAAGGGAGAGCGGCTCCGATGGTGATATTATGCCGGGGCATCTTACTGATCAGGAGGAAATCCTGTTCTTCTGCAAAAGGGGTTAGCTGCCGGATCTGTTCATACAGGAACAAGATGTCTTCCCTGCGCAGATACTGGGCCAGATGTCCTCCAAGGATGAAATCAGTGTCAAAGATCAGATGAAGCATGTTGATTATCCTGGCAAGATTTGTGAGAAATGTATTCCACCGCTGAGAATAAGAGGGTTCTCCATGCCATACTCTTTCAAAAAAAGCATCCAGGCTTTCATTTTCTTTCAGAAGCACGTTCAGGGCGCACAGAGTCTCCATACATCCGTGTTTGCCGCAATAGCAGGGCGCGCCGTCAGGTTCTATCTGGATATGTTCTATCGTTGAACTGTGGCCGTGTTTTCCGGTCAGTATCTCTCCGTTGCTGATAATGGCGGAGCCAAGATGCTTGCTGAGAGATATATAAAAAGCGTCTGTAAGTCCCGGAGATACCCACATCTCTGAGACAGCCGCACTATATGCGTCGTGAATAAATGAACACGGATATGGAAGATATCGTGTGAATTCCGTAATAGAAAGTCCGGTACAGGACAGAATCTTGCCATATAAAATGGTCTGCTTATCCGGCGCAACTAAACCGGGCATGGCAAACCCGATCCCGAGAATCTGTCCGTCGGATACAGCAAGAGAAGTTATAAAATCAAGGATTCTCCCGCAGACAGTTCTAAAATAAGACTCTTTATATTCATAAGTGATATCATAGGTTATACGGTCAAGTTTTTCACCATAAAGATTGACAGCGACAATCTTTATCTCCTTTTTCAGAATCTCCACACCGATGCTGATACGGTAATCTGCATTGACTGAATAGGCAGCGGCTTTCCGCCCGACGAACTCCGTGTCGATTTGTCCGCTTTTTTGAATCAGACCTTCCTTTTCCAATGTGTTCAGGTTTGTTGTGACGGTCGGCCGGCTCAGATGGAGATTGTAAGAAATGTCTTGTTGAGATACCTTTTTATTTTCGTAGATAAAATGATAGATCAGGCTTCGGTTATTCTGTTTAATCTGGTTGGGCGTAATGCTTTTTGCCACGTCGTAATTCCACCTCCTTAATTTGTAAAATGATTTACTAAAATGGTATTATAACATAGTTTTTGATCAGAATGCTATTGTGCATATTGTATGATTTTGAGGTAAAAATTTTAGGAATAATTACATGTTGACGAATGGATATAAATGGTTTATTATGTAACTACAATTTGATAAATCATTTTACAAAATGAAATTAAGAAAAGGAGAACATGATGGGAATTATTGAAAAAATGAGACTGGACGGGAAAAAAGGATTTGTAACAGGAGCGGCAAGAGGAATCGGAAAATGTACGGCGACGGCTTTTGCGGAAGCGGGAGCGGACATAGCAATCGTGGATCTGGACTATGCAGAGGCGCAGAAGACGGCAGAGGAACTTTCAAAGGAGACCGGCAGAAAAGTCATTGCAATCAGAACAGACTGTACAGATCTGCAGCAGGTAGACGCGATGGTGGAGCAGGTTGTCAAGGAATTAGGCGGATTGGACTTCTGCCATAATAACGCAGGCATCTGCATTAACGCGCCGGCCGAGGAGATGACGTATGAACAGTGGAGTAAGGTGATCAACATTAACTTAAACGGCGTGTTCCTGACGGATATTGCTGCCGGAAAGTACATGCTGGAACATGGCGGCGGTTCGATCATCAATACAGCTTCTATGTCGGCGTATATCGTCAATGTGCCGCAGCCGCAGTGTGCGTACAACGCTTCGAAAGCAGGCGTGATACAACTGACCAAATCCCTTGCGATCGAATGGGCGAAGCGCGGTGTCCGGGTCAACAGCATCAGCCCAGGATATATCGGAACAGAACTTACGCTGAACTCGCCGACACTGATTCCTCTGATTGAAAAGTGGAACGAGATGGCGCCTATGGGAAGGATGGGAAAGCCGGAAGAGCTGGAATCCATCTGCGTATATCTTGCAGGAGACACCAGTTCCTTCACGACGGGTTCTGATTTTGTAATCGACGGCGCATTTACATGTTTCTAACAAAAACGGATGTCCGGCATATTGGAAGTTTTTGATACGATTGCCTGGCATATTAAAAATAAGTAGAAAAAAGATGAAGAAGAGGATATTAGCCGCGCTTCTTTGCGCGTCGATGATCGGCCTCATGCTGATGGGGTGTGCGGACAGACGTGACGACGGGACTTATAAGGTCGGTATCTCTATCCAGTCTCTTTCGAATGCTTACTGGGCAGGCGTCATGGGAAAGCTTGAGAAGGAGATGGATGCGAGGGGCTGGGATTATACGATTGTCGGCTGTGATAACAATGCGGGAACACAGGTAGGCCAGGTGGAGAATTTCATCATATCAGGATGTGATTTGATTATGGTTCATCCGGCGGATGCAGAATCTCTTGAGGGGATCTGCGGCGAAGCCATGGAAGCGGATATTAAGGTGATGTGCTGGGATGATCCGATGGAGAATACTACGGCCAATGTAAATGTATTGTGTGCATATCTGATGGTACATAAGGGTGTGCCGATGGCGCTGGCGATCATCATTACACTGGCGGCGTCTACACTGATCGGTGTGCTGAATGGCTTCATGGTATCCACGATCGGTATTCCGGCCCTGATCGCGACTTTTGCTACGCAGACGGCATTCTCCGGTATTGCGCTGATTATCTGCGACGGGCAGCCCATCAACGGATTTACGGAAGCTTTCAAAGTGTTCGGCCAGGGGAAGATCGGTCCGGTTCCTGTACCGGTGGTTATCATGATTCTCTGCTTCGCACTGGGCGCGTTTATCTTGAATAAGACGTATTTCGGACGTTATTTCTATGCGGTAGGCGGCAATATCGAGGCGGTGTGTCTGTCGCCGGAGGGTCAGGCAGAATGTCAGGGGTTATAGCAGGTACATTTATCATCAGCGCACTGAACAACGGTATGGTACTGATTAATCTGAACAGTTGGATTCAGAATATCGTATTGGGTATCGTACTTGTGCTGGCGGTTGGTTTTGACTGCTATCAGAAAAAGAAACAGGCGAATTAGCAGGATGTAAGGATAGAATTTGGAGGTAATAATTTATGAAGGCAGCGGTGTATCATGGTCCGCAGGATCTGAGAGTGGAAGAAGTACCGGTAAGGGAACTTAAGAATAATGAAGTGATGATTCAGGTAAAGTACTGCGGAGTATGCGGTACGGATATGCACATCTTTAACGGGGACGGGGGTTCTTTCGAAGTGAACCCTCCGCTTATCCCCGGGCATGAGTTCTCCGGAGTTGTGGCGAAGATTGGAGCAGATGTTACAACGGTAAAAGAAGGGGACAGAGTGAGCGGAGATCCGAACGATATGTGCGGCGAATGTTATTTCTGCAAGAACGCGATGCAGCACTTCTGTACCAATAACGTCGGCGTGGGAACGACGGTGGACGGCGGATTTGCCGAATATGTGATCATGCGTGAAAAACAGGTATATAAGTTTTCTGAGAATCTGAGCTTTATAGAAGCGGCAATGGCAGAGCCTATCTCCTGCTGCCTGCATGGAATTGATCTGTGTAATATCAAAGCCGGATGTACGGTTCTCGTCATGGGAGGAGGCCCCATCGGGATGATTATGATGCAGCTTGCGAAGAATGCAGGCGCGGCAAGGGTAATCATGTCCGAACCGGTGGAAGAGAAAAGGGATCTGGCGAGAAAGCTTGGCGCCACCAAGACGATCAACCCGATAGAAGAAGATGTAGAAGCGGTTCTTGCTGATTACTGTGAGAACGTAGACGTCGTAATTGAATGTGTAGGTAATATTCATACACAGGCGGATGCCGTGAGGTTCGCGGGAAAAGGGGCGACAATCATGTATTTCGGTCTTGCTTCACCGGAAGATGCATATCCGCTGAAACCGGACGACGTATTTAAGAAAGAACTGAAGATTACATCGTCTTTCATTAATCCTTATACGTTTGAGCGGGCAATTCGTGTGTTGGAATCCGGTACGATAGAGTTGGAGAGCCTGATAACGAATATCGTTCCGCTTGACCAGATAACCGATGTGTTTACGAAGCCAGAGTACCGGAGAGCCGGGAAAGCTATGATTAAGATAGCGGATTAATCAGTGACAGAGATATAAGCGCCCCGTCTCTTTACCATAAACCAGTAAAGAGGCGGGGCGCTGTATGTATCATTCTTACTAATAACAGTTATGCCGCAATTTACTGTCTCTTCAGATAGAACTGGAAGGAACTGTAATCTTCTACTTCCCTTTCAATAGGAAGCCCTGCGTTCATAAGGGCGGAACCGGAGTATATCTCTTCTCCGTCATTGATCTGGTACATGGCGTCAGGGTCAAGCCCTTTTGCACGGATATATTCCTGAGGGCCGTTGCAGGTCAGATTGGTGACAACGACGCTCAGAAGGGATTCTGATCTGTCTTTCGATACATGCTGCCATGCGGTCAGATTACCCGGTTCAAAGGGGTTCGTCAGGCGGTAATAATCTCCCTTGACGATGATGGGATAATATTTGCGGAACAAATCACTCTGTTCGCGGCAGATTTCCTGCTCTTCGGCGGACAGATGGGTTGCATCCAACTCATATCCAAAGGTTCCGCACATGGCGACCACGGCCTTCGTCTTGAGGGGGATGAATTTGCCGTTATCCGAGATATGCGCGCCCATCGTACATACCGGGTAGACGAAGGATGTACCGTAATGAAGCTTCAGACGGTCGATGGGGTGGGTGTTATCGCTGACCCAGTATTGCGGATAATAGTGGAGCATCGCGGCGTCATAACGTCCGCCGCCGCCGGAGCATCCCTCGAATAAGATATCCGGGTGTGCCTTGACGATCTCGTCCATCACGCGGTAAAGTCCGAGGATATACCGGTGGTAGACTTCTCCCTGTCTTTCGGAAGGCAGTTCGTTGGACCAGATATCGGTCAATGAACGGTTAATATCCCATTTAACATAGAAGATATTGGCGTCATCAAGGATTGCGTTGATATTCTCTATCAGATAATCTTGTACATCTTTTCTGCACATATCCAGAACCATCTGATTCCGGCTGCGAACGGCATGGCGACCGGGAATCTGCATGGCCCACTCGGGATGTTTGCGGTAGAGGTCGCTGTCTTCCGACACCATCTCAGGTTCGAACCAGATACCGAATTTCATATCCAGATCATTAATCTGCTCTACAAGCTTATGAAGTCCGCATTTGATCTTGTCTGTATTCACGTACCAGTCACCCAGGCCGCTGTTGTCGTCGTCGCGTTTGCCGAACCATCCGTCGTCCATGACAAGGAGGTCAACGCCCATATTCCTGGCGGCTTTGGCGATCTCCACCAGTTTTACGTCGTCAAAATCCATGAAAGCGGCTTCCCAACTGTTGATCAGCACCGGACGCTGAACTTCCTGAATGAATTTGCTGCGGCACAGGTTTGTCCGATAGAAATCGTGGTACAGGTGAGAAAGACCGGTAAATCCGTGCTCGGTAAACGCCATGACAACTTCCGGACCTTCGAATATTTCCTCTGGTTTTAATTCATATACAAATTGCTTCGGATGGATACCCATTACCAGACGAAGCTGGTCATACTGGTCAAGCTCTATTTCTGTCAGGAAATTGCCGCTGTACATCAGGGAGAATCCATAACATCTTCCGTGATCTTCCGTAGCGTCTTTATCGCAAAGGATGGTGAAAGGATTCTGCTGATGGCTGGATGAACCGCGCACGCTTCCGATGGTGTGGATATGATGTGTCATATGCTGACGTTCCACCTGCCGTTCCTGGCCGTAACGCCCCGGAAGGCTTACCAAGTCAAAGTCTGCGCCGTTCAAAAAGTCGAGGCAGACGGACATGATCTTTTTAAGATGGATAGGCGCGGAACCGGAGTTGATGACTTTCACGGCTCTTGTGATGATATCGGCCTCTTCAAATACGCTGTAGAGAAGCAGGACAGAGACGCCGGTGATCTCATCTGTCAGAGTGATCTCAAGGGTGTCTGCGGTGTCGGTCTCTCTTGCAAACACACAGGGGAGCGTATCTAATTGATATTTACCTTTCGTGATCTTGAATCCGGCTGCCTTGCCGTGGAAAGAGTAGCTTCCGTCGGAATTGACCACTTCGATGCTTGCGGTACGGAAATCTCCCTGCTGCTGTGTGCTGAATTCCTGGGGCTGTGCGTCCAGCGAGAAAGTCCGTTCATTCCTGGACTCATAAGGGTTGCCGGAGAACCCCCGGTCATATTGCATAATCTGATAGGACATATCTGTATCGCGGATAGACGGTCCATAGTAGAGATGAAGAAGGTAATCCAGATTGCCGATCTTCATCTGATAAGACGTATGTCTCGTGTGTAAGGTGATGGTTTTTGATGTCTCGTTAAAAATAATTCCCATAAGATCTTACAGTCCTCCTAATATAATCAATATATCAAAATTATAACATGATTGTTTAAAAATTCACTTGGCATAATGATAGAAAAAAATGGAAAATTTTAGTGTATTTTTTCGGTTGATTATTCGATTGACACCGAATAATAGATATTTTTGAACATCAATTACAACCTTTTAAACGGAAATTCTTACATTTCCTGCAGAATCTCTTGCGCATTTCTGATAAAAAGATAAAATATATACAGAAATAAGGGATGGTCGTCTCGGAGAAATGAATGGGAAAATAAAAATAACGGAGGATGGGATAAGAAAATGGAAGAAAAGAAAAAAGGACTTTCGATATCTCTTACGACACAGATTCTGGTCGCAACAGTCGGCGGTATTATCTTCGGTGCGTTTGTGGGAGAGTGGGCATCAAATTTAAAATTCATCGGTGATATCTTCCTGCGTTTGATTCAAATGTCGGTGGTGCTTCTGGTTATGTCTGCAGTAGCGGCGGCGGTTGGAAGCGGAGACGGGCAGGATGTAGGAAAGATGGGATTCCATACTTTCAAATGGATTATCGGATTTACTGTAATCTCAGCCGGTTTTGGCGTGGTTCTTTCCATGCTTCTGAAACCGGGCGTCGGAATTGAGCTTGTGAGTGCGGAAGATGTGGCGAATGCTACGGTTGAATCAGCTTCTTTACAGGAAACAATTCTGGGATTCGTACCTACGAATGTGATTACTTCCATGTCAGAAGGCGCTATGGTTCCGTGTATTGTGTTTGCTTTGTTCTTCGGAATTGCAATGGGCGCTTATACGAAGCAGAGCGGCAATCGTGTCATAGTTGACTGGGTAAAAGGTTTGAACGCGGTTATCACGAATATTATTAAGACGGTGATGAATATCGCGCCTATCGGTATCTTCTGCCTGCTGGCAAATGTTGCAGGATCCACCGGTCTTAAGGTTATTATCCCGATGCTTAAGTTCTTAGGTCTGCTTCTGATCGGCGATGCGATCCAGTTCCTGATATTCGGACCTTTGACGGCGGCGCTGTGTAAGGTGAATGTTGTGAAGATGCCGAAGAAGTTCGCAAAGATGTCGATCATGGCGATTACGACTACCTCCGGAGCCATCTGTCTTCCGACGAAAATGGAAGACGCGGTGACGAAGTTCGGGGTAAGCCGCAAGGTAGCGGACTTTACGGGTCCCATCACCATGTCTATGAATAGCTGCGGAGCTGCTCAGTGTTATGTTGCCGCGATATTCTTTATGGCACAGTCGACGGGAATCAATATGTCGGTATACCAGATGGGTATGGCGATCCTGCTGTCCTGTCTGATGTGTATGGGTACGATCTCTGTACCGGGCGGTTCCGTTATCGTATACACGTTCCTTGCGTCCTCTCTGGGCCTTCCGCTTGAGAGTATCGCGGTACTGATCGGAATCGACTGGTTCGCAGGAATGTTCCGTACACTGATGAACGTAGATGTGGATGTTATGGTCGGTATGCTGGTTGCAAGCAAGCTTGGCGAATTAGACCGCGACGTCTACAATGAGAAGAAGACGGTGGCATATAATTAAGGTTTCAAATCATTATTTGGACATACATTACTCTCTTAGGGAGCCTCTGATACGTATTATGTATCAGAGGCTCTACTTTTGTATTGTATCCTATTATAAAATATGGTACATTACAGAGAGTATATATCTGCCGAAAGGAGGAAGAGATGCAGGAGAATAAACTGGTGTTTGAATTGATCCTTAATATCAGCCTCCTTGTACTGGTGGCAAATCTGATCTCAAAGTTCCGCCTGATCCAGGATCTCATCGTGCAGGAGCAGCGCA
This sequence comes from Lachnospiraceae bacterium, assembly GCA_910574285.1. Lineage (GTDB taxonomy): Bacteria > Bacillota > Clostridia > Lachnospirales > Lachnospiraceae > Sporofaciens. The sequence continues at coordinate 10,814 of CAJTAL010000032.1, forward strand.
GCCTGAAGAGTCAGACGTTCCTGTCTCTTATCTTCGGCGGTGTTGTGATCCTGTCTACATATACGGGGATAGATATCGGTTCTTATAATTTGAATACGCGCGTGATAGGAGCGATGGCGGCGGGATTGCTGGGAGGACCCATCGTTGGTCTGTATGCCTCTCTGATCGGCGCGGTCTATGTATACTTCTTCTCTTCTCCCCAGGCATTTGCCATGGCGTCGTCATTTTCCACCATGTTGTTCGGACTTCTGGGAGGAGGATTCTATCCGTATTTCCAGAGGGGGAAGTGGAAGTACCAGGATTTATTTCTTTTGGCCTGTTTTGCGGAAATCTGCGATATGGTGTCCCTTCTGCGGTTTACGGTGCCGGTAGAGATGGCGCTCAACACCATATTGGAGATATCGCTGCCGATGATTGTGCTGAATGCGTTCGGAATCTTAATCTTTATCTCGAGTTTTAACAATATGTTCATCCAGCAGGATATCGAGAGAAGCCGCCAGTTGCAGCAGGCGTCAGAACTGATGAAGAAATGTCTTCCGCAATTGATACAAGGGATAGAGAACAGAGAGAATATGAAGCGCTTTGCGGAGATTATACTCGAAGAGACGGACTGGGTGGGGGCTATGGTCACGAACCGAAACGAGATTATTGCCGATTGCCGGCGTGAAGCATCGGGCAGTCTTCAGCCGGAAGTGGGGATACCGGATATAGGGATCCAGGCGATGGAGTCAGGCAGGCTTGAAAGGATGTACAAGGTTCCTGTCTCCAGTGCGTGGCACGAATGTATGAAAGAGTATTCGCTTATAGCGGCGCCTTTTGTCATCCGCGAGCAGACGGTGGGAAGCCTGATCGTATGGGTCAGGAAGCAGTGGGTATTCCGTCAAAGTGAGTTAGAGCTTCTGCAGCATCTGGTGATGCTGAGCTCGTATCAGATCGCCCTGGCAGAATTAGAGCGTCAGAAAGCCATGCGTCAGAAGGCGGAGTTTAAAGCTCTTCAGTTTCAGGTGAATCCGCATTTCCTCTTCAACGCACTGAATACGATCTCATGTGTGTGCCGGGAGGATTCGGAGAGGGCAAGGGAGCTTCTGGTTATCCTTGCAAATTACTTCCGGTATAATCTGAATTATGATGCATACATGGTTCCTATGGAGGAAGAGATGGATCATGTAAGAGATTATCTGGAGCTTGAGCAGGCGAGGTTTGAAGAGAAGCTGATCGTGTCCTATGATCTGCCGGAAGATATGGATATCGAGATTCCGACGCTGATTCTGCAGCCCATCGTAGAGAATGCAGTGCGTTACGGAATGAACCGGGAAGGGAAGAGGATTGTCTCGATTCAGGCGGAAGAGACGGAAACCGGATATCTGGTGCGGATCAGGGATGAAGGAAAAGGAATTGTAGAGGAGATGCTTAAGAAGCTGATGAACGGAGAAGCAATCGGCAGCAGTATCGGATTGAGTAATGTTCATAAGCGGATGAAGAGTATCTATGGGGAGGAGCAGGGACTTCATATTGTGAGCACTTCAGAAGGAACCTGTGTGGAATTATGTTTTGTCAGATAACTGGTATACAGACAAATAAGTAGTAATGAATGAAGAAGGTACAAACCGTGGATTGTATGGAGAATACGGCCAGAGGAGGAGCAAGATGAGAGTTGCAGTGATCGATGATGAGAGACCGGCGCGGAGCGAGCTTCGGCATCAGCTCCTTAAGCTTTTGCCGGGCGCAGTGATCGAAGAAGGAGAGAGCGGCGCCCGGGCTCTTGAGATGGCGGGGGAAGCGGAATATGATCTTTTTTTCCTGGATATTAATCTGGGGGATATTAACGGGACGGTGCTCGTGAATGCGTTGAAAAAGATGCAGCCGGAGATGAAGATTATATTCGTGACGGCGTATTCTGAATATGCGGTGAAAGCCTTTGAGCTGGGTGTGGAAGATTACATTATGAAGCCGTTTGATCAGAAGAGACTTCGGAAGATGCTTAAGAAATGTGGATTTGGAGATGATGAGACGCGTAATGGCAGGGAACAGACGGGACAGAATGTTCTGAATCGAAACCTTCGGGAGGGGATGAAACGGATTGCGATTAATACGGAAGGGAAGACGATATTTGCAGAGATACATGATATCGTCTATATCGAGACGTATAACAGGGGGTGTATGATACATTTGTCAGAAGGCGAATACTATGAAGGAAAGTCGATCGGCGAATTTGAGAAACGTCTGAGGGACGCAGGGTTCTTCAGGAGCCAGATAAGTTATCTGATTAATCTTGATAAGGTGAAAGAGCTGTTCCTGTGGAAGAATAACAGTTTTGCACTGAAGATGGAAGGGTATGAAAAGAATATCCTTCCGGTAGGTAGGGAGAAGATTAAGCTTCTGAGGCAGCTATTGGAAGGTTAGTGTACTGCCGGGGGATTCATGGAATAAGTTCCTGTTAATTCTGCAGTGCGGTGTGATTCTGCTTTTCGGCAAAATGTATAAAAAAGCGGCTGTATATTGTCGATATTTCTACAATAAAAAGCTTGTTAATTTATTATCAATGTGGTACGATACCTACAGAAGGCGACAGAAAACGATATAAAATTAAGTACATCTGTTAGCCAGGTATATGAGTCTACTTAGACAAGCCGGCTCATATACTGTAACCAGAAAAACATGAAAAAGGAGAAGAACACATGAGCTGCAAAGTCACAATCATTGGAGCCGGAAGCGTAGGCGCCACAATTGCGTACACATTGTCCGGCGAGGACATGGCATCCGAGATCGTCATGATCGACATCAACAAGGAGAAGGTAGAAGGGGAGGTTATGGACATCGAGCAGGGAACCTGCTTCAGAGATCCTGTTTCTATCGTTGCGGGTGATTACGGGGATGCGAAAGATTCCGATATCGTTATCATCACATCAGGAATCGCACGTAAGCCGGGCCAGACCAGGATCGAACTTACTCAGACCAACGTTAATATCTTGAAGCAGATTACACCGGAGATTGTAAAGGCGGCACCGAAGGCGCTTTATATCATTGTAAGCAATCCGGTGGATATTATGACTTATGTATTCACAAAGATTTCAGGTATTCCGGAGAATCAGATCATTGGTTCCGGAACTGTCTTAGATTCCGCAAGACTTCGCTGCGGGCTTTCCGAACATTTTAAAGTTGCACAGAGAAATATTCATGCCTATGTATTCGGCGAGCATGGTGATACTTCTTTTATTCCATGGTCAGCGGCAAGAATCGCAGGCGTTAATGTAGACGATTATCTGAAGATGATGCCAGGTCTTGGAAAAGAGGCGAAGCCGCTTGATAAAGAGGCGATGCTTACCTATGTGCAGAAATCCGGCGGCAAGATTATCGCGAACAAGGGAGCTACTTTCTATGCGGTTACCAGAGGCGTATGCAGGTTATGCAGTATCCTGATGTCTGCGTCTGAGTCTGTGACGACAGTGTCTTCTATGATGCACGGCGAGTATGGAATCGAAGACGTATGCTTAAGTACACTGGCGCTGGTTGGACCGAACGGTATTCAGGGCAAGATTCCGATGACTCTTACGGAAGAAGAGATCGAAAAGATGAAGAAGAGCGCTGACACGCTGAAAGATGTAATTTCCCAGATCGAATTGTAGGAATAATTGTCTGGAGCGAACTATGGCTTATAGGTTGGATATATGTGGAGAATGCCGCAGTGTAATTGACTTATAAGGAAGTTCATATTAAAATTTATATGGAAGTTTTACAAAATATTTTAAGAAAGGACAGCGAGAACTATGAAGTACAGTTATTATCCGGGATGCACTTTGAGAACAAAGGCAAAAGATCTGGATGTTTATGCAAGGGCTTCAGCGGCGGCGCTTGGAATCGAGCTTATCGAGGTCGAAGACTGGCAGTGCTGCGGCGGGGTCTATCCTCTTGGTTCTGACGAGATCGCTACAAAGCTGTCTTCTGTGCGCGCGCTTAATGCGGCGAAGGAGAAGGGGCAGGATCTTGTGACGATGTGTTCTGCATGTCACCATGTGATCAAACGTGTCAATGATGATATGAAGAATGTGGAGGATATCCGCACCAGAGCGAACAATTACATGGAGCTTGAGGAGCCTTATGCGGGTGAGACAGAAGTTCTTCATTTCCTGGAAGTCCTTCGTGACAGAGTGGGATTTGACGAATTGAAGAAGAGAGTTAAGAATCCTCTGAAAGGGAAGAAGATCGGCGCGTATTACGGCTGCCTGCTCCTTCGTCCAAGCAAGCTCTTAAGTTTTGACGATCCGGAGAATCCGAAGATTATTGAAGATTTTATCCGTGCGATCGGAGCAGAGCCAGTCATCTATCCGTACCGCAACGAATGCTGCGGAGGCTACATTTCTTTGAAAGAGAAAGATATGTCAAAGAATATGTGCGAGAAGATCATGGCAAGCGCAGAAGGCTTCGGCGCCGAGATGCTGACGACAGCCTGTCCGCTGTGCCTGTATAATCTGAATAAGAGCACAGGCGCTAAGCTTCCGGTAGTCTACTTTACAGAACTGCTGGCAGAGGCGCTGGGCGTCAAAGATGAAGTAAAAGAGGAGGTGCAGAAATAATGAGTTCCCAGAAGAAACAGGCGGAACTGATCAAAGAGATCAGCGGCGTGAATCCGCTTAAATGTATGAAGTGCGGAAAATGTTCTGCAACCTGCCCATCCTACAACGAGATGGATATCAAACCGCATCAGTTTGTGTCGTATGTGATTAATGAAGATATCGAGAGTCTGGTGAATTCCAAGTCTCTCTGGAAATGTCTCTCCTGTTTTGCATGTGTGGAGAGGTGTCCCCGTGATGTAAAGCCTGGAAAGCTTATTGACGCTGCAAGACAGGTCGTCGTACGTCAGAAAGACCAGAACTACCTGTTGGCAGATGAGATTCCGGAGTTAATAGATCCAGATCTTCCGCAGCAGTTACTTGTCAGTGCATTCAGAAGATATAGGAGGTGAGACTTAAGTGCAGAGAATAGGAGTATTTGTCTGCCATTGCGGAAGCAATATCGCCGCTACGGTAGACGTAAGTAAAGTTGCAGAGACGGCGCTCATGGAACCGGGCGTTGTCCACGCCGAAGACTACCAATATATGTGTTCCGAGGCTGGTCAGGCGAAGATCGCGGCAGCGATCCAGGAGAAAGGCTTAACAGGAATCGTGGTATGTTCCTGTTCCCCACGTATGCATGAGGCTACATTCAGGAAGGCGGCAGAGAGAGCGGGTCTGAATCCGTATATGGTGGAGATCGCCAATATCCGTGAGCACTGTTCATGGATTCATAAGGATATGGAAGAGGCCACTAAGAAGGCTGTGATCCTGATGCGGGCGGCAGTTGCGAAAGTGAACTTAAATACACCGCTTCAGGCAGGCGAGAGCCGCGTAACCAAGAGGGCGCTTGTGATCGGAGGCGGTATCGCCGGTATCCAGACGGCGCTTGACATCGCAGACGCGGGATATGAAGTAGATATCGTGGAGAAGACGCCGAGTATCGGAGGAAGAATGTCACAGCTTGACAAGACGTTCCCGACACTGGACTGTTCTGCATGTATCCTGACGCCGAAGATGGTGGAGGCGTCGGCCCATGAGAAGATCAACATCTATACATACAGTGAAGTAGAGAAGGTAAGCGGATTTGTCGGTGATTTTACCGTAGATATCCGTAAGAAAGCAAGATGCGTGGATATGGACAAATGTACCGGCTGCGGAGTCTGCCAGGAGAAATGTCCGTCCAAGAAGGCGTTAAGCGAGTTTAACAGAGGACTTAATACCAGAAGCGCCATCTATACGCCGTTTGCGCAGGCAATCCCGAATGTGCCTGTGATCGACCGTGAGGCATGTATCAAGTTTAAGACAGGAAAATGCGGAATCTGTTCTAAAGTATGTCAGGCAGGAGCCATCGACTATGAGCAGAAGGACGAGATCATTACAGAGAAGTACGGAGCCATCGTGGTTGCAACAGGATTTGATACCATCAATCTTGACAAATATGACGAGTATGCTTACAGCCAGAGCAAGGACGTCATCACTTCCCTGGAGTTAGAGCGTGTCATGAATGCGGCGGGACCGACTCACGGACATTTAGAGCGTCTCTCCGACGGCAAGGCTCCGAAGGAGATCATATTTATCCAGTGTGTCGGAAGCCGGTGCTCCGATGACAGAGGAAAGCCGTATTGTTCCAAGATCTGCTGCATGTACACCGCGAAGCATGCCATGCTGATCCGCGACAAGTATCCGGATGTGAATGTAACCGTGTTCTATATCGACGTGCGTACGCCGGGTAAGAACTTTGATGAGTTCTACAGAAGAGCGGTGGAGCAGTATGGAGTGAATTATATCAAGGGTCAGGTGGGCAAAGTTATTCCGCAGCCTGACGGGAAGCTTCTGGTACAGGGATCAGACCTTCTTGACAACCGTCAGATCTTAAAGGAGGCGGATATGGTAGTTCTTGCCACAGCCATCGAGCCGAATCCGGATGTGCGTAAGATCGCGACCATGCTGACTGCAAGTATTGATACCAATAATTTCCTGACAGAAGCACATGCGAAGCTTCGTCCGGTAGAGTCGCCGACAGCCGGTATCTTCTTATCCGGCGTATGCCAGGGACCAAAGGATATTCCGGAAACTGTCGCCCAGGCCGGCGCGGCTGCAGTGAAGGCCATCGGACTTCTGGCAAAAGATAAGTTACTGACGAACCCATGTACCGCACAGTCTGATGTCTTACTGTGTAACGGATGTTCTACCTGTGAGAACGTATGTCCGTATGGTGCGATCAGTTATGAGGATAAAGAGGTCAACGACCATGGTATCCGTGAGACACGCCGTGTGGCAGTGGTCAACAACGCACTCTGTCAGGGCTGCGGAGCATGTACCGTAGCATGTCCGTCAGGAGCCATGGATCTGCAGGGATTCTCAAATAGACAGATCATAGCGGAGGTGGATGCAATATGCCGTTAGAAAATAAAGAATTCAAACCGAAGATTGTAGCATTCTGCTGTAACTGGTGCAGTTACGCGGGAGCTGACCTGGCAGGAAGCAGCCGTCTTACCTATCCTGCCGATGTGAAGATCATCCGTGTTCCATGTTCCTGCCGTGTGAATCCGATGTTCATCTTAAGAGCATTTGAAAAGGGAGCGGACGGAGTAATCATGTGCGGATGCCACCCGGGAGACTGCCACTACAGCACCGGGAATTACTATGCCAGAAGACGTATGACCCTGTTGTTCTCCATGCTTGACTATATCGGTGTGGAAAACGGGCGTACCCGCGTGGAGTGGGTGTCTGCGGCAGAGGGTGTGAAGTTCTCTGATACGATGAACAGTTTTGTAGAGAAGATATATTCTCTTGGTGAAAATGTGAGATTGGGGGATTTAAGATGCAAGCAATAATTAACCGTGCAAAAGAGCTGCTGGCAGACGGAACTGTGGCACGGGTTCTCGGCTGGAAGGCCGGAGACTTGCCTTATAATCCGGAGCCGGCTTACTTCGAGACAGAAGAAGAGCTGAAAGATTTTGTATATAACGGATTCTGCGGAGCCAATTTAAGTAAATATATGATCGAAGCTTCCAAACTGGAAGGAAAGACCATGGTTTGTTTAAAGCCATGCGATACATACAGCTTTAACCAGCTTCTGAAAGAGCACCGCGTAGACCGGGATAAGGCCTATATCGTGGGTGTCGGATGCAAAGGAAAGCTGGATATCGAGAGAATTAAGAAGCAGGGGATTAAGGGTATCGAGAGTATCGAGGGCGCCGAGATCTCCGATGAGGCAGAGACTCTTAAGATCCAGACCATTTACGGAGAAAAGACGCTTCCTTACGCGGACGCTATGTTAGAGAGATGCCATGTCTGCAAGGGCAAAGAGCATATGGTCTTCGACGAGCAGATCGGCGAGTCTAAGGAGACGAAGGATGCGGAGCGCTTCGACGAGGTGGCGAAGATAGAGGCCATGAGTCCGGAAGAGAAGTTTGCTTTCTTCCAGAGCGAACTAAGCAAATGTATCCGCTGCAACGCCTGCAGAAATGCCTGTCCTGCCTGTAGCTGCCGCAAGTGTGTATTTGACAGCAACAAGTTTGACAGTTCCCAGAAAGCGAACGCGGACTCCTTCGAAGAGAAGATGTTCCATATCATCCGCGCTTTCCATGTGGCGGGAAGATGTACCGACTGCGGCGAGTGCAGCCGTGTATGTCCCCAGGGAATTCCGCTTCATCTGTTCAACCGTAAGTTTATCAAGGATATTGACGAGCTGTACGGAGAATATCAGGCGGGGGAAGACACCGATTCAAAAGCACCGCTTACAAACTATACGTTTGAGGACGCGGAACCAAGTATTGTAGGAAAGAGGGGATAATGTATGTATAAGATAGCCAAAGAGAATCTTTCCGCATTATTCCAGTTAATCGCGGATAATCAGGAGCTGTATCTCCCGGTGAAGAGCGCCGGACAGACTAATTTTGCGGCGTGGAGTAAGGAGGCAGAAGTAGATCTTGATACTCTAAAGACTGTTAAATCAGCGAAAGACGCGTTCTTTCCTCAGAGCGAAGGTCTCTATACCGTGAAAAAAGAAGGAAAGAAGATGTCCATAGAGCCGGAGAGCTTAAAGGAACAGGACTTTGTGGTATTCGGCATGAAAGCATGTGATGTGAAGGGCTTAGAGGTTCTGGACAACGTATTCTTATCCGACCCGGTAGATACTTTCTATGCTGCAAGGAGAGACCACGGAACCATCGTAGCCATGGCTTGCCATGAACCGGAGGAGACCTGTTTCTGTAAGGTATTTGGCATAGACGCGGCAAATCCCGCTTCTGACGTGGCTGTCTGGACGGTGGGAGAAGACCTGTACTGGAAAGCTCTTACGGAAAAGGGCGAGGCTCTTACGGAAACCGTAAAGGAACTGTTCGCGGATGACGAAGCGGGCGAGGCGGCTGTAGACGCCGAGAAGGAAGCGATTCATAATATCGTAGAGAAGCTTCCGTATATGAACCTTTCTTTAGAAGGATGGAACGGGAACGCTTTAAGCGAGAAATTCGATTCCCCGATCTGGGAAGAATTGTACAAACCATGTCTGGCTTGCGGTACCTGTACCTTCGTGTGCCCGACCTGCCAGTGTTATGATATCAAGGATTATACCGCAGGAAACAGCGTATCCCGTTACAGATGCTGGGATTCCTGTATGTATTCGGACTTTACGATGATGGCCCACGGCAACAACCGTACCAGCCAGATGCAGAGATTCCGCCAGAGATTCATGCACAAGCTGGTGTATTATCCAGCGAACAACGACGGAATGTATTCCTGCGTAGGCTGCGGCCGCTGTGTGGAGAAATGCCCGCAGGCGCTGAATATCGTAAAGGTTGTGAAAGCATTTCAGAATCAGGGAGGTGAAAAATAATGGGTGAATGTACATGTCATAAGAATTATACATTAGATACTCTGATCCCTCAGATCGGTGTGATCACGGATATCCGCCAGGAGACGCCGGATGTAAAGACCTTCCGGGTGAACGCCCCGGAGGGCGGCAAGCTCTTCGAGCACATGCCGGGGCAGTGCGCCATGGTCTGTGCGCCTGGTATCAGCGAGGGTATGTTTTCCATTACTTCTTCGCCGACGAACAAGGAATACCAGGAATTCAGCATTAAGCAGTGCGGTATCCTGACGGATTATCTCCACAGCCTTGAGGTGGGGGATGAGATCACGGTCCGCGGGCCGTACGGCAACTCATTTCCAGTGGAGACAGAGCTTAAAGGGAAGAACCTCCTGTTCATCGCAGGCGGTATCGGTCTTGCGCCTCTTCGTTCTGTGATCAACTATGTGCTGGATAACCGTGAGAATTACGGTACGGTGGATATCGTGTACGGTTCCCGTTCCGCGGAGGACCTGGTGCAGTTAAAAGAGATCCAGGAGGTCTGGATGAAGGCAGAGGGCGTGAACGTATATCTGACCATTGACCGGGAGCAGGATAACTGGGACGGCCATGTCGGGTTCGTTCCGAATTATGTCAAAGAGCTTGGATTCAGTACGGACAGGACAGCATTGGTGTGCGGACCTCCGATCATGATCAAATTCGTGCTTGCAGGTCTTAAGGAACTTGGATTTACCACGGAGCAGGTATATACGACGCTGGAGCTTCGTATGAAGTGCGGCGTGGGCAAATGCGGACGCTGCAATATCGGGTCCAAGTATGTGTGCAAGGACGGTCCGGTGTTCCGGTATGATGAGATTGATGAACTTCCGAATGAATATTAAAAGAAAGGATACGAAGACATGGAAAATATGGTAAATGTATATTTTAGCGGTAAGCGTTACAGTGTTCCGGCAGACCTCACGATCATGACCGCTATGGAATACGCCGGCTATACGTGGAAAAGAGGATGCGGCTGCCGTCATGGTTTCTGCGGGGCATGCGCGACCGTATACAGAATCAAAGGGAAAAATGAATTAAAGACCTGCCTTGCATGTCAGACTCAGGTAGAAGAGGGTATGTATGTGGCAAGTATTCCATTCTTCCCGTCAGATAAGAGAACCTATGAGATCGGAGAGATCAAGCCGACCCAGCAGATCATGATGGAACTCTATCCGGAGATCTATAGCTGCATCGGATGTAATGCATGTACCAAGGCCTGTACGCAGGATCTGAATGTTATGCAGTATATCGCGTATGCTCAGAGAGGCGAATTTGAAAAATGTGCGGAGGAATCCTTTGACTGTATCGGGTGCGGCTGCTGTACCGTAAGATGTCCGGCAGGAATCTCCCATCCTCATGTAGGCGTCCTGGCAAGGAGACTTACAGGCAAATATATCGCACCAAAGACAGAGCACCTTGCGAACCGTGTAGACGAGGTGAACAGAGGCGAGTATGACGAGCTGATCGAGCAGATTATGCAGAAACCGATCACAGAGATGCAGGAGCTTTACAATACAAGAGAGATTGAGAAATAAGGGAGGTCAGAATATGTATACACCATATCCAGAGAATATGATGGAATCCATCAAAAAGGTAGAGGCTACAAGAGCAGAGCGTATGTCTACAGAGCCAAGACGTCTGACCGCCGATGAAAAAGACGCTCTCCTTAAGGAATTTCATCCGGATTATAATCCAGACGCATTCGCGGAGATTAAGGTAGGTCCGAACAAAGGACAGAAAGCTCCTCTTGAGCTGGCTGAGATGCTTCACTCCACAAGCCGTCTGGTAAATGACAAGGTTGATATCACGAAGATTGATTATGACGTAGACGTACTTGTAATCGGCGGCGGCGGCGCGGGTTCTTCCTGTGCCATCGAGGCTCACAATGCAGGCGCCGACGTTATGATCGTAACGAAGCTTCGTATCGGCGACGCCAACACGATGATGGCGGAAGGCGGTATCCAGGCGGCGGATAAGGAGAATGATTCCCCGGTTCAGCATTATCTGGACTGCTTCGGCGGCGGACACTTTGCCGCAAGGCCGGAATTGGTAAAACGTCTCGTAATGGAAGCTCCCGACGCGATCAAATGGCTGAACGAGCTTGGCGTTATGTTTGACAAGGACGCAGACGGGCGTATGGTAACGACTCACGGCGGCGGTACATCCAGAAAGAGAATGCATGCATGTAAGGATTACTCCGGAGCAGAGATCATGCGTACTCTTCGCGACGAAGTGCTCAACCGTCAGATTCCGGTGATAGAATTCACTTCCGCGGTAGAGATCATCAAAGACGAGAAGGGTCAGGCGGCAGGCGCTGTTCTTCTCAACATGGAGACGGGAGATTATTCTGTTGCAAGGGCGAAGACTGTTGTAATCGCGACAGGCGGCGCGGGAAGAATGCATTATCAGGGATTCCCGACGTCAAATCACTACGGGGCAACCGCAGACGGGCTTATCCTGGGATACAGGGCCGGAGTACCTCTTCTCTATCAGGATTCTATTCAGTATCATCCGACAGGCGTGGCTCATCCGGTACAGATTCAGGGCGCTCTTGTTACAGAGAAGGTTCGTTCCGTAGGCGCACAGCTTGTGAATGCCAACGGCGAAGCTTATATCCATCCGCTGGAGACGCGTGACGTCAATGCTTCAGGAGTTATCCGTGAGTGCAGAGAGGGCCGCGGCGTAGAGGCGCCGAGCGGACAGAAAGGTGTATGGCTTGATACGCCTATGATCGAAATCCTTGGAGGAGAAGGAACTATCGAGAAGAGGATCCCGGCCATGTTCCGTATGTATATGAAATACGGTATCGATATGAGAAAAGTGCCGATTCTGATCTATCCTACACTGCATTACCAGAATGGCGGCCTTGAGATCGACGGAGAAGGATTCACGAAGAATATTCCGAACCTTCTGGCAGCAGGAGAAGCCGCAGGCGGAATCCATGGAAGAAACAGATTGATGGGCAACTCACTTCTTGACGTTATTGTATTTGGCCGGAATGCGGGTAAGAAAGCTGCGGCAAAAGCAAAAGAAGTAGAACTTGGCACTATGAATCTTGATCATGTGGCAAGCTATGACGAGGAGTTAAAGGGAGCGTCTGTAGCTACGGAAGAAGTATCACCGAAGCTTCTGCCGAAGTATGCAAGGCATGAGAGATAAAAAATATAAGGAGATTAGACTATGCGTGAGATAGAAGTAAGCAAGATTACGGATGTCGTAGAGAAGCTTTGTATCGAAGCGAATGAGCATCTTCCTGAGGACGTAAAATGTGCGATCAAGGATTGCCGCGCGTGCGAGGACGGGGAGATTGCAAAGGGCGTCCTGGATAATATTATTGAAAACTTCGAGATTGCGGACAAAGAGTGCGTGCCGATCTGTCAGGATACAGGTATGGCGTGTGTATTCCTTGAGATCGGTCAGGATGTACACTTAACAGGAGGCAATCTTGCAGACGCCGTAGACGAAGGAGTACGCCGCGGTTATGATAAAGGATATCTCAGAAAGTCGGTTGTAAAGGATCCGGTACGCCGCGGGAATACAGGAGATAATACTCCGGCGATGCTCTATACAGAGATTGTTCCCGGCGAGCAGATCAAGGTTACTGTCGGACCGAAGGGATTCGGAAGCGAGAATATGAGCCAGATCCGTATGTTCAAGCCATCCCATGGATTGCAGGGGATCAAGGACTTCATCCTCGAAGTCGTAGAGACGGCAGGACCGAATCCGTGTCCGCCGATGGTAGTGGGCGTCGGAATCGGCGGAACTTTTGACAAAGCTGCTCTTCTTGCGAAGAAAGCTCTGATGAGACCTATCGATACCTCCAATCCGGACGCATTCTATGCGGATTTGGAGAAAGAGATGTTGGAGAAGATCAACCAGCTTGGAATCGGACCACAGGGATTCGGAGGAAAGACCACGGCGATCGGATTAAATATTGAAACTCTGCCAACCCATATTGCAGGTATGCCATGTGCAGTCAATATCAACTGCCATGTGACACGCCATAAATCGGAGGTGATCTAGATGGCAGCGAAGAAGATTACATTACCATTGACAGAGGAACTTGCAAAGACATTGCACGCAGGCGACAGCGTACTCGTAACCGGAACGATCTATACTTCCCGTGACGCAGGCCACAAGAGAATGTGCGAGGCTCTGGCTAAGGGGGAGAAGATTCCGTTTGACCCGACAGACGCCACGATCTATTATGTAGGACCCACTCCGGCAAAACCGGGGCAGGTCATCGGTTCCGCGGGACCGACTACCAGCGGACGTATGGATGCATATGCTCCGACTATGATGTCCGTAGGCGCCCGGGGAATGATCGGGAAAGGCGCCCGTCTTCCGGAAGTTATTGACGCTATGAAGAAGTATTCAGGAGTGTACTTCGGAGCTATCGGCGGAGCAGGAGCGCTCCTTGCAAAATGTATCAAGAAGGCAGAGCTGATCGCTTATGAAGATCTGGGAGCAGAAGCCCTGAGAAAGCTGTATGTAGAAGATATGCCTCTTGTCGTCATCATTGACAGCGAGGGAAATAACCTGTATGAGAGCGGACGCGCCGCATACCTGAAGGAACATGAGGAGTAATAGGACATGGAATTATTTGGAGGAATATTAGCAGTAAAAGCGGTAGTATTTCTGACATTTTCTGTCTTTGCAATTGCGGCTGTCGGATATGCGATCGGCAGGATCGAGGTAAAAGGGATAGACCTTGGAACTGCGGGAGTGTTTATCGTCGCGCTGGTCTATGGGTGCCTGTTATATTCGAGGCTGTCGGATAACCTGACTGTAGAAGAGGTGTCGTTTGCCACAGACGCGCTGAAGATCGTAGAGAATCTGGGACTGGTCTTCTTTGTGACCTCCGTCGGTTTCATCGCGGGACCGAACTTTTTCGGCAATCTGAAGCGGAATTTTAAGTCCTATGTTCTGCTGGGGGCTGTAATCATCCTTGCGGCGGCGGCAACCTGTGTACTGTGTATCGTCATTGGCGGCAACTTTACAGATCTTGACCATGAACAGTTTAAGGCGATCCTGGTTGGCATCCTCTCCGGGGCGTTGACCAGTACGCCGGCATTCTCTGCATCAAAGGCTGCGGTGGGCGCGGACCTGGAAGCGCTGGTATCCGTAGGATACGGTATCGCGTATCTGTTTGGAGTGATCGGAGTGGTATTGTTCGTACAGATCGTTCCGAAGATCATGAAAGCGGATATGAACGAAGAAGTGGCGAAGATCTCAGCGAAAGAGGGAGAAGGGCGCAAGAAAAAGGATCTGATCCTGACGGAAGTAGATGAGTTTGGATTTATGGCATTTTCACTGGCGGTTGTAGTAGGAATCCTGGTGGGTAGTATCGTTTACCGGAATTTTTCACTGACCACTACCGGCGGGTGTCTTCTGACGGCTCTTGTGTTCGGACATTACGGACATATCGGAAAGATCTCTATCGTGCCGAAGAACTCTACTCTTAAGATGCTGCGGGAGCTGGGACTGATGATGTTCCTGATCGGAGCGGGAGTATCCGGAGGCGCGAAATTCGTACAATACTTCGAGCCGATCTATTTCCTCTACGGGGCGATCATGACGATCCTGCCGATGATCATAGGATTCATTATCGCGAAGAATATACTGAAACTGCCTCTGCTTAATAATCTTGGTTCACTGACCGGAGGCATGACCAGTACGCCGGCGCTCGGTACCCTGATCAATATGGCGGGGACAGAAGATATCGCGGCTGCGTACGCGGCAACCTATCCTATCGCGCTGATTGCGGTAGTGCTGGCTTCACAGTTGATTATATTGTTCTGTTAGAAATATTATTTGGAAATAGTATTCTACTGGAAAAAATGCTCTGAAGGGCTTCTTGATCATGTTTTCTCATGGTTAATGAAGAACCTTTAGAGCATTTTTGCAGTATGGCATGCTGATTTACGAAGCCGTCAGTCTGCATTTCTTTGTTCCAGAGCCAGCCCGATCAGACGGTCTGTATGGTCTGCCATGAACAGAGGAATATTCAGAACGTCGCCGTCTAGTTTTAAATTGTCCAGAGAGAAGCGCACACGAAGCTTTACTTGATCCGGGAACAGTTCCTTGAATTTCTTGAGGCTCTTGCTGTTTGTGTTGGCTTCGGATTTGACTTCTACAGGGAAAATTTCATTTTCGCGTTGAATGAGGAAATCTACCTCATAAGGAGGATTATTCTGACTCCAATAGCGGGGAACGACTTCAAACTGGGTAATCAGAGTCTGCAGTACGAAGTTTTCTGTCAATGCGCCCTTGAATTCGGTAAACAGGCGGTTGCCTTCTCCGAATGCCGTAGGAGCCAGCAGAGCCAGACGGCGAAGAAGACCCACATCCACCAGATAAATCTTGAATGCAGACAGGTCATCGTAGGCAGCCATAGGCAGGCCGGGAGCAGTACTGCGGAAGATTTTATGCACCAGTCTGGCGTCTGTAAGCCATTGCAGAGCATCTTCGTATTCACGGGCTCTTGCGCCCTCTTTGACAACTTTATAAATAAATTTCTTGTTCTCCCTTGCCAGTTGAGAGGGAACGGACTTCCAGATCATGGAAATCTTCGGGAATTCGTTGATGTTAGGGTGTTTGGCAAAGTCACGCTCGTAAGAGCCGATGATTCCGGACAGGGCTTCCTGCATAGCGGAGACGTTTCGTGCTTCCGTCCACATCAGCACTGGTTCCGGCATGCCTCCGGTGACATAGTACATCTTCAATTTCTCATAGAGTGGATTGAAAAAGGCGCAGGGAATCGGTTCAATGGTATCTACACTATCCAGATACCTGACGAGTTTCTCATCGCCGTTAGCAAGCAAGAATTCCGTGAAGGTCATCGGATCAATCTGCATGAAGTTAACCTTACCCACCGGGAAAGAAGAGGGTTTCGCCAAGGCGATGCCCAGCAGAGAGCCGGCGCAGGCAATATGGAACTGCGGGGCATTCTCGCAGAAATACTTCATAGAATTGATAACTTTGGGGCAGTCCTGAACCTCGTCGAAGATAATAAGAGTCTTTTCTGGTTCAATTTTCTGGCCGCTAGCCATCATCAGATTCTGCAGGATACGATCGATATCCTTGGTGGTTTCAAAGAACTGTTTATATTCTTCGTTCTCATCAAAGTTAAAGTAAGCGGTATTTTCATAATAGCGTCTGCCGAACTCTTTTAGTATCCAGGTCTTGCCTACCTGCCGAACTCCTTTTAGGACCAGCGGCTTGCGGTAGGGAGAATTCTTCCAGTCCAGTAATTTCGATAAAAGCAATCGCTCCATAGAGATACTCCTTCACATTTTTATAAAGGTTTTTGTGGTATATTATCACATTTTTATAATATACAAAATGTATGAAAAATGCAACTCATATTACAAAATAGATTTTTAGGTTGCTTATCTGTAAAAAGGCTTATAGAATAGATGATATAAATGCCGGGGGAGATGATTGATTTGTTATACGATAAAGATATCCGTGAGCCGCTTTTTGATTTTTTGGAGTCGTATTACGGAAAGGTCAGGATATTAGAAGAGAAGCAGATCGGAAGATCCCGGGCGGATATTGTTATGGTCATTCCGTCGCATGTTGTAGGAATTGAGATAAAAAGCGACGCGGATACTTATGCCAGACTTAAGCGGCAGGTGAGGGATTATAATCAGTATTTTGATTATAATTATGTGGTGATCGGTTCCAGCCATGCCATGCATATTGAGGAACATGTGCCGAAGTGGTGGGGGATTATCACCGTGGAGCAGATAGAGGGGGAGGCGGACTTCTATGTCCTTCGGAAGCCTAAGGAGAATCCGGAAGTTAATGAGAAGAAAAAGCTTAGTATTCTGTGGAGGCCGGAACTGGCGCATATCCAGGAGCTGAACTGTCTGCCGGCATATCGGCAGCGAAGCAAGAAGTTTGTGATGGAGAAGATCCTTCTTAGCGTTCCGCAGGATGTTTTGCGCGAACAGATCAGTCAGGAATTATTCGAGCGGGATTACACGCGGATTGAGGAGATGATCAGGGAATATAAAAAAAACTTTTGACCTTCAGAACGTCATAGACTAAAGTAATGTTATCAAGAGCAGGAGGAAACAGAAGTCATGACTGCTTATCAGAAACGTATGGGAGCAATCCAGCAGAAAGTAGCAGAGAAGATGGGTACAGACGTCAATACCTGGGAAGTGCGCGAATTGATCGGGGAATATGATTTTGTCGCCAGACAGCTTTATCAGATGGATGATGTGAAAAAGCTGATGCTTGAATTGGGAGAGGCATACAAGAGCAGAAAAGAGGTTCGGGAAGGGTTTGACAGTGTATATGGAGTCGGTGCCGCTTTATATATGGGAGAAGCGATAGAAGCATTCTATAACAGGTAGAGGATGGATTACATTATGAAAGCAGGACAGGGAAAAGGGAGTGAGGAATATGCCTAAAATATTTAATGTGTCAGCAGCATGCATACTGGATGAGCATTATATGGTAAATATTGATGAACGGCTGACCGCGATTAAAGAATTAGTCGATTCGGGAAAATATTTTACGATTAATAGGGCAAGACAATACGGAAAGACGACAACATTGCTGGCATTAGAAAAATGTTTACAAGAAAGATATTATGTTGTTTTTTTGGATTTTCAAATGTTCGGGATGGGGGAATTTGAAAATGAAAATATATTTGCACTTTCCTTTGCCAGATCTTTTTTACAGGAATTAAGGCGGAATAAAGGTGTCTGTACGGCTGAATATGCCGGGGCTATAGAGAGATTGTCTCATGTTGTAGAGGAAGAACGGCCTAATTTTCGGCTGAAAAGATTATTTGAATATCTAAGTGATATCTGTTGTGTGTCGGATAAGAAGATTGTTTTGATGATTGATGAGGTGGACAGTGCAAAGAATAATCAGGTTTTTCTTGATTTTCTGGCACAGTTGCGGGCATATTATATCAGGCGCGGCATGCAGCCGACATTTCAGTCTGTCATATTAGCCGGAGTATATGATGTGAAAAATCTTAAGAGAAAATTCCGTACGGAAGATGAGCGTATCATAAACAGTCCATGGAATATTGCCGCTGATTTTAAGATTGATATGAGTCTGCCGCAGGAGGGTATTCTGGAAATGTTGAAAGAATATGAGGCAGATTATCATACTGGTATGAAAGTACAAGAGATGGCGCAATTAATTTATGACTATACGTCTGGATACCCGTTTCTTGTGTCCAGGTTATGTAAATTTATGGATGAAGATTTATCGATAAACTCTGCATGGACGTATCAGGGGTTTCATGAGGCAGTTCGTATGATTCTGTCGGAGAAAAATACACTGTTTGAATCATTAATGGGGAAACTGATGAATTATCCGGAGCTGGATGATATGCTGCAGACACTGCTTTTTACAGGAAAAAGTATTGCATATAATCCTGACGAACCTGCAGTGGATGTGGCTTTGATGTTTGGGCTCATCAGAGAGAAGAACGGAAATATTGTAGTTGCAAATCGTATATTTGAAATGAGATTGTATAACAGATACCTGTCAACCGCTGAGATTCAGGGGCAGAAGATATATAAAGCTTCTTTGGAGGATAAGAATCTATTTATTATTGGCGGACATCTGAATATGAAACGGATTTTGGAGAAGTTTGTGGAACATTTTGATGATTTATGTCATGATAGCGATGAATCTTTTGTTGAGGAAGTGGGCAGAAAATAATCAGATATCTGGATGATTATCATACGAATAAGGGATATATGATAAGTTTTAATTTTAATAAAGAGAAAAAAACAGGTGTTCGTGAGATCGTGATCGGAAATAAGATATTGATAGAAGCTGTAGTGTGAATATTTATAATTTTACGTCTTCTAAAAGAAGAATCCTCATGGAATCGGGTGTTTTAATATACCCGTTCCAGAGAGGATTCTTTTTTTCAAAAAGAAAATGGAAAATTGTGAAAAAGTTTGATTTACTTTGATTGAATATGGATATATAATATGATTACAAAGTCAAACATGAGCGAGATAAATAAAGGGAAAGGAAAAAAGTATGATATACACAGTGACATGTAATCCGTCGCTGGATTACGTTGTATCGGTGGAAGACTTCAGTCTCGGCCTTACAAACCGAACCAGTTCTGAACTCTTGCTTCCGGGAGGGAAAGGAATCAATGTATCAATCGTATTGATGAATCTCGGGATACAAAGTACGGCGCTTGGGTTTGTAGCAGGATTTACCGGTGAAGAGGTTGTAAAGAAGTTGGAGGCTATGGGGGTAAGGAACGGCTTTATCCGCATTGAAGATGGATTTACAAGAATCAATCTCAAGCTTAAGTCTATCGACGGAACAGAGATTAACGGGCAGGGTCCCAGGATCTGTGAAGAGAAGCTTGGAAAGTTAATGGAACAGTTAGAGAGACTTAATAGGGGCGACGTGCTCTTTTTGTCGGGAAGTATCCCGGCGTCATTGCCGGATGACATGTATCAGAAGATCATGGAGAAGCTGCAGGGAAAAGGAGTCCAGATTGTAGTGGACGCTACAAAGGATCTGCTGACAAACGTACTTTCCTATCAGCCGTTTCTGATCAAACCGAATAACCATGAGTTGGGCGAGATATTTAATGTTGAACTGAAATGCAGAGAAGAGGTAGTACCTTATGCCAGGAAGCTCCGGGAGCGGGGGGCACAGAATGTGCTGGTTTCCATGGCGGGTGAAGGCGCGGTGCTGGCTGCGGCAAACGGGCGCGTATATGAGGCCCCGGCGCCGGAAGGAGTACTGGTGAACGGTGTGGGCGCCGGCGATTCTATGGTTGCGGGATTTATGGCAGGCTGGATGGAGCGGGAGGATTATGAGTATGCGTTTCATATGGGAATCGCCGCGGGAAGCGCCAGTGCATTTTCCGAATATCTGGCATCCAGGAAAGAGATTGAAACAGTATATAGACAGGTACTACAGGCGTTCCTGTTGTTGTCAGACAGGGGAAATGGTGGAGAAAAGGCATGAGAACATATGATGGTAAAAGTGTATGCAGCGGTATTGCAATCGGTAAGATTCGTGTATATAAAAAAGATGTGCAGCAGGTAAAGCGTACGAAAGCCAAAGATCCGGAGTCTGAGCTTGCACGTTTTGCGTCAGCAAAAGAAGAGGCGGTAAGACAGCTTAAGTGTCTGTATGACAAAGCCTTGAAAGAAGTCGGAGAGGCGAATGCGGCTATCTTCGAAGTGCATCAGATGATGTTGGAAGATGTGGATTATAATGAATCCGTGGAGAATATTGTACGCGGCCAGGAAGTGAATGTGGAATATGCGGTTGCGGCGACGGGATATAATTTCTCCCGGATGTTCTCGGCGATGGACGATGATTATATGCGGGAACGCGCGGCGGACGTCAAGGATATTTCCGAAAGGCTGCTCGCCGTATTAAATGGCAGGAATGCAGGTACGGCAGAGACGGAGGAGCCTGTCATTATCGTAGCGGACGATCTGGCTCCTTCCGAGACCGTGCAGCTTGATAAGGATATGGTGTTGTCTATTGTTACCGTTCATGGTTCTGCGAATTCCCATACTGCCATTCTCGCGAGAATGATGGAGATCCCGGCTCTGGTCGGAGCCGGACTTCCTCTTGACGAAACGGTAGACGGGAAGCTCGGGATCGTAGACGGGGCGTCCGGAAAGATCTACGTGGAGCCGGATGAAGATACGCTGAATGAGATGCGGGAAAGGCAACAGGAAGAGGCTGAGAAGAAAGAGCTGCTCCAGAGGCTTAAGGGGCGTGAGAATGTTACTCTTGACGGCCAGAAAGTGATGTTGTATGCTAACATTGGAAACATCAAAGACCTGGCTATGGTGATGCAGAATGATGCGGAGGGTATCGGTCTTTTCCGGAGTGAGTTCCTTTATCTGGAGAAGGAGGATTATCCTGACGAAGAAGAGCAGTTCCAGATCTATAAGCAGGCGGCGGAGACGATGGCAGGTAAAAGAGTCGTCATCCGTACGCTGGATATCGGTGCGGATAAGCAGTGCGGTTATTTTAACATGGAGCATGAAGAGAATCCGGCGCTTGGGTACCGGGCAATCCGTATCTGCCTGACACGGCCGGAGGTGTTCAAAACACAGCTTCGCGCTTTGTTCAGAGCCAGCGCCTTTGGGAATATAGCGATCATGTACCCTATGATCACCAGTATAAAAGAGATAAAGCGGATCAAAGAGGTCGTCGGTGAAGTGAAAGCCGAGCTTGACGCACAGAAGATGCCTTACGGGGAGCCGGAACAGGGAATTATGATTGAGACGCCGGCGGCAGCCCTGATCAGTGATGTACTTGCCCGGGAAGTGGATTTCTTCAGCATTGGAACCAACGACCTGACACAGTATACATTGGCTATTGACCGTCAGAATCCGAAACTTGACGAGTTCTATGACGCGCACCACCCGGCTGTCCTGCGTATGATATCCATGGTAGTAGAGAATGCGCACAGAGCAGGTATCTGGGCGGGTATCTGCGGAGAGCTGGGAGCGGATCAGACCCTGACGAGAGAATTTCTTGCTATGGGAGTGGATGAATTGTCCGTTTCGCCGGGAAGTATTCTGCCGATCCGTAAGATTGTGCTGGAGACGAACGTAGGGGAATATAAGGCGGGAAAATAAATGTTAACAAGACAGCGGCAGGATTTATTACTTAAGCTTCTGGGAGAGAAAGGAAGCATTACGGTATCAGAAGTGAAGGATATGCTCTCTGCTTCCGAGTCTACGATTCGCAGGGACATTACGGCGCTTGACCAGGAAGGAAAGCTCGTGAAAGTATTCGGCGGAGCCGTGGCGGCGGATCAGAAGGTTACCACCCACGAGTATACGGTGGCCCAGAAGAGTGAGTTGAATTTAGAAGAGAAGAGAATGATCGCGAAGTATGCGGCTTCGCTGATTGAACCGGAAGACTTTGTGTACCTGGATGCAGGTACGACGACGGCGTATATGCTGGACTATATCGAGGAGAGCCAGGTATCCTTTGTGACGAATGCGGTTGCCCATGCACAGCGGCTTGCCATGCGAGGGCTTAAGGTCATACTTGCAGGAGGAGAATTGAAAGCCTCCACAGAAGCGGTAGTAGGAAGCCAGGCGATGCAGATGCTTCAAAATTATCATTTTACGAAAGGTTTCTTCGGAACAAACGGTGTGACAAAGAAAAGCGGCTGTACGACGCCGGATATCAATGAAGCAATGATAAAGCGGACGGCCATGGGACAGTGCAGAGAGAGTTACGTGCTTTGTGACAGTTCTAAATTCGATCATGTGAGCGCGGTGACATTCGCACCGTTCTCTGGAGTGAAATTTCTGACAAATCAGAGGATTTCAGGATATGAAGATTGTGACAATGTAGAAGTGGTATATAATGCATAGAATCCTCCGAGTCTTGCACGGGAATGAAGACATATGAAAGTGAAAAAAAGAAGAATCCTGCTTCTTCGCAAGGATTCTTCTTTTTATGCTGTACTATACTATATTATACTGAGTTTTGCTGTGCAGGGAGAAATCGGCGTTGCCGACAGTCCCTACTTTTCCTTCTTCAGCGTCCTGTAATTCTCTTCCTTATCGTATTCTTTTCCGATGCCGTCATCCTCGTACAGTACATACTCCGCCCCTTCGTATCCCAACATAGACAGGTGCTTTGTATCCAGCAAATCTACAGATTCCGCGGCTTCTGCAAGGGGGATGCACTTTCCGCAGCGGATGAACAGGGGAACTTCGTTCAGCGCGATCTCCACATAATGATGCCCCTTCTCCATGATCTCTTCCAGGACAGATCCGTTCGGCAGGAATTTCACGAATTTCATTTCTTCCGGCAGGTATACGTAACGTCCCCGGGCATTCTGGGTGTACACCGGCGCGATCATGATTTCATTTCCGAGCATCATCTGGTCTTCAACCTGAACAGCCATGGAATCTTCCGGATACACGAATGCCAGCGGTCTGAAATACAGATCGTCATTCAGCGCGGCCTTCATATATTCGCTGTAAAGATAAGGGATCAGACGATAACGAACGTTGATCACATGACGGAAGTCCTCAAGGCCCTCAAAGCGATAACATTCCTGATCTCTGGTTCCTGCCGCGGCATGGTTGCGCATCAGCGGGGTAAATACACCCAAAGCCAGCCAGCGAAGGAGCAAGTCTCTTGTGGTGTCGGCTCCGAAACCGCCCAGATCCGCGCCTGTATATAGAAAACCGCACATATTCAGGGACGGCAGCATCTTTAAGTTCAGCAGGATATGGGACCACCAGGACTTGTTGTCGCCCATCCATATTCCGCCGTAGCGGTGCATTCCGATATAAGAGGAGCGGGAGAACATGAGGAAGCGCTTGCCGGGATCGATCCGCTCAAAGGCCTCACCTGCCGCGCGGGTCATATTATACCCGAACAGGTTGTGTACCTTGTCATGCCGGATGGGCTTTCCGTTCACCATATGATAAAAACGGCGGTAATCTTCCTTACTGTTAGCCAGTCCGTTGATCTTACCCATCAAAGGCCAGACAGAGGTCCAGTCGGCATTATCTGTTTCGCCGCTGTCATTGGTGTCTGATGTTGGGGCAACGGCCAGGGTTCCGGCGTTTATTCCGCTGTTATAGTCCTCATTTTCCAGAAAATGCTTCAGCATCTCTTTCACCTCATTGATACCTTCCGGCGAGTAGAAGATAGCGGGTTCATTCATATCGTTCCAGAATCCTTCGATGCCCTGGTCTGTCAGGAACCGGTACTTACCTCCGAACCATGCGCGCGCCTCGTCATTCAGCAAATCCGGGAAATGCGTATCCCCCGGCCACACAGCCGCTATGAAGTCGCTTCCGTCTTCACGCCGGCAGAAGTAGCGGTTCTTGACGCCTTCCTCGTACACATCGTAGCCTTTCTCCACCTTGACGCCCGCGTCGATGATGGGAATCAACCGGATATTCTGATTTTTCATTTCCTGAACAAATTCCGGAAAGTCCGGGAAATTTTCTTCGTTCAGTGTAAAATCCTTGAAATCCTGCATATAGTCGATATCCATGTAGACCATGTCCAGCGGAATATTATTTTCCCGATATCCCTTCACTACATGGCGGAAATCATCCTTCGTCTTATAACCCCATCGGCTTTGGCCAAAACCAAAAGCATATCTCGGCGGGATATAGCTTCGGCCGATGATCTTCCGGAACTGCTTTACGATGTCATAGGGTGAATCGCCGTCGATTACGAACAGATTCAGATCGGCGTCCCCGCAGGATACCTTAAGTGTGTCCATCCTCGTATACCCGATGTCAAATGTTATAGAAGAAGGGTAGTCGAAGAAGAGTCCGAAAGTCTTCTTGCCGGACACTATGATAAAATTGTGTGCTCCGTACAGAGAACGCTTGTCCTCTGTGTGGTTGGGTTCGTCCGTGCAGTCGCTGATATAGCAGTAACCTCTCTTGTTCAGTCCGCGGTTGGCTTCCCCAAGTCCATATACGATATCCGTGTCCTCCATAACATAGGTAAAACAAAATCCCTCTTTGGTCTCAATAGTGCCGTAAGCCGGTTCCCCTTCCGCGGCAGGCACTTCCGTTACTACGGCTTCTGTTGGAAATGGTTTTCCAAATACATACTTGTGAATCATCATGTATCCTCCTTATTGCCTGTTTGATTACTTTATTATAATATACTTTTGTCGGAAATGCTTACATTATTTTTTGAAAAACCTGCAAAATATTGACTTTTGGAAGAAATCTTTGTATTATCCCGCTATATTCGTTATACTAATGATAGGATGGGTTTATATCGTTGACATTGTAAGGAGAATAAAGGGATGACAAAGGAGTATTTATTGGGAATAGATATAGGAACCAGCGCCTGTAAGACAGCATTGTTTACGAAAGACGGGAAAGTTAAAGCAGCTTCATCCGGAGATTACCCGGTCTATTATCCTAACCCGGATAAACCGGAAAAGTTTATTTTGTAGTTCCCCCTTTTGTGTTATTCTAAAGAAAAAGGGGGATTTCTATTATGTTACTTACGGATAAATATGCTGATAAAATTTATGGCATCATTGCCTGTTACGATCGCATGATCATCCAGGGATACATCCCAAACTGGAGCCATGCTGATGCAATGACCGCATATATGAAGGCCAGCGGCATCCGTATTTTTGATTATCCTGATTTCTCACAGCCCCTTACCGAGCAGGTTCGGCAGAATGCGGAAAGGATTGCTTCGGAAAACGGGATTGAAATTGAGTTCATCCGCAAACTCCATGCTTTCCACAAAGATGACCGTATCCAGAAGATCATTTCTGAAACCGGGAAAACAGAAGGCCTCGTCCATATCTTTTCTGCCATGGAATGCTGCAATACTTACAGACCCTGGCATGATAAAACAACGGGGAAGACTTTCTTAAAGTTCGACCAGAGCAAATGTCTCCACTACTATTTTTATTTTATTGACAAAGAACTTGGCCTCTGCTATCTGCGCGTCCCAACATGGCCGCCTTTCCGCCTTCAGTTTTATATGAATGGGCATAACCTTCTTGCCCACAAACTGGACAGGAAGCAGATTAGTTACCGTATGCACGACAACGCCTTTCTGGAAATTTCCGATATAGAAACAGCCCAGAAGCTTTCCGACCGGATCAACCCGGAAGATCTCCACAAGGTTCTGGATGTCTTTGCCAGGCGTTACAGCCCTGTCCCTGAGTCCCTTGGGCTTGGCTATACATGGACGGTCCAACAGATTGAATGTGCAACGGATATCATGTTCAAAAAGCCTGAATATCTGGAACCCCTTTACGATGAAATCATCCGCACTGCGATATTTACGGTAAAGCCAGATGATATCGCCACATTCCTCGGACAGCGTATCACTTATAACTGTATCAAAGAAATCGGAACCAACTACAACCAGCGCATTCTCGGCACGAGAATCAAACACCATATGGGTGATGTATCCATTAAAATGTATGATAAATTCGGCTGTGTCCTGCGGATTGAAAGTACATGCAATGACATCAGCACATTCCGTGTGGAGCGTGAAGTCCAGCACAAAGATGGAACTGCCAGCGTTCAGAAAGCGCCTCTGAAAAAGAGTATCTACAGCCTGTACCATCTGTTCGCAATCCTGAAATCTGCGAACCTCCGCTATCTTGAATTTATTTCTTCTTTTGATGACCACAGCAGCGGAAAGAAGAAGCTGGATGAAGTCAGCCGCCCGCAAAAGGAGCAGGAACGTTCTTACCGTGGGTTTAACTTTTTTGATTCCCGCGATCTGTCCATCCTGGAAGCCGTCAGCAGAGGGGAATACATGGCCTTTGGTATGCAGGGGAAAAATATCCGTGAACATCTTCCTGAAATCACGCCATCTGCAATGACAAGGATTTTTAAGCGGCTCAGGCTTCATGGTTTGATTGAAAAAATACCCGGTTCTTATAAATATCTGATCACTGCCCTTGGCAAAGAAGTCATTGCGGCCGGTTTAACTGTAAAGAATCTGATCCTTGTTCCAGCGTTGGCATCTTAAACCAATGCTAATTTGCTATGAATAAAATTTTGCCATTTTGCGTAGAAAATCATTCATAAGTGCCTAATAGCAATCAGATTTCCCAACAAATTCTTTTCTACCAGAGCTCCCTTATCGCCCAAGCGAACCAGACCGACGACAGGCGCAAGGCCGCAGCTTGAACCCTGGAAGAAGAAGACTCTGGAAGAGTGGAAGGCTCAGCATCCGGGCGAAGAGCCGGAGAAGAACTGGAACCTGTCTATGGACGGATTGATGATGACTGAGAATCCGGACACTAGCACCTATGCGAAGCAACTTGCGGAAAAGACGGCTGAAGAGCCTGATCCGCAGAAGGAACTTCTTTATGAGAAGCTGTCCGAGCTACCAGAGGATGACCAGAAACTGTACCGCCTGTATTTCATTGAAGAACGTTCACAGGAAGAGATCGCAAAGATGAAGGGCGTGTCGCAGAACACTATCTCCAAGAAACTCCGCAGGATCAAGAAGCAGTTGATTGAGATGTGCAGAAAAGCGGTATAAGGCTGCCAGGATCTAACTGAATATGGTGTCAAATGGCGGCGGGAAATATTCCTGCCGCTTTTGATGATAGGATATTGACAAAAAGCAATCACGGCGTTATGTTGATGATGGAAAAATTCAAAAAACCAATCATACACTCTGCGGAGGATAAAGTATTGAACATAGATCAGAAGGACATAGAGCAGTATCTTTCCGAGGTGAAGGAAGCTGTTGAAAAGGATAATTACCGGCTTGACCGGAACGCCAAACGGCAGGATAACATCAATCTGTTCCTGGATTATGTTATTGACGAGGCAAAAGCGAAGGAAATCATATTGAGCCTTACTGTAATGGATTTTCTGAAATCCTGCAGAATGAGCATAAGGGATATGAACACGAGAATCTGTATGTATTCGGCAAGGATGTAACCCTTTTGGAGAGGAACGGGACAGAAGAAAAAACAGTATCTCTTTATATCAAGTTCAACAAGCTAGAGAACTGTTTCGAGATCGTTATTTCGTTCCATGAACAGAAGCATCCGCTTACATACTATTTCAGATAATTAGGAGACAAATCGGAGGTGACCATTATGACAGAGAAGGGAAGAAGAGATTTCTGCATAGAGTGCAGGAAAGAGACCGAGTACCTCTTGCAGAAGAAGGACATCGTAAAGAATATTAGGGATATGGAATATATCTTTGCAATCACCGTGGCTGTCTGTGCGGAGTGCGGAGTGCGGAGAGGAAATGGGCATTCCGGGTCTTATTGATAAGAATGTTCAGGAAATCGATGAGCAGTACAGGGCGGCAGAGGGGCTTGTATTGATTGATGACATCGTAAGGCTGATGAAGATCTATAAGATCGGAAAGGCTCCTTTGTCCCTGGCACTTGGGTATGGAGAGGTAACGATTCCGAGATACATGGAAGGACAGGTACCTTCCAAAGAGTATTCGGATATCATTAAAGCAGCGCTTTCGTCCCCGGCTTACATGAAGCGGAAGCTCATGGAGAACCGTGAGAAGCTGACGGATGCGGCATATAGGAAAGCCTTTGCTGCAGATGAAAGCATAGAGAGCCTGTTTTCCGTTTCGGATAAAATGCTCCGGGTGATCGCGTATATCTTCGAAAAGTTGGAAGAGGTAACGCCTCTCATGCTTCAGAAGCTGCTTTACTTTATCCAGGGCGTGCATTCCGCATTGTACGGAAAGCCGATCTTTGAAGAGGATTGCAGGGCGTGGGTACACGGTCCGGTTTATCCGGAGGTATATGAGTTGTTCCGGGATTTCAAATATAATCCGATCGATGATGCGCGATTCGCACTTCTGGAAGGAACGGAGGATGCCCTGACAGATGGCGAGAAACGGGTGATTGACCTTGTAGTGAATACATTCGGCATGTATGGCGGAAAAGTATTGGAGAAGATCACGCATAATGAGGATCCGTGGATGGAAGCGAGAAAAGGGTACGGAGACAGCATTCCTTCCAGTGAGCTTCTGCCGAAAGAGAGGATCAAGAAGTATTATATCCTGATAAACCAGAAATACGGCATAGATACGGAGGACGGCCTGCGGACATATATCCATGACATGCTTGATAAGGCATCATAATCCATAACAATACAGTAAAATCAAGTTCGATACAGTAAGCCTATGTGATATTGTTAAGATGGCAAAAGTGAAAGATGAAGGGGCCGTTGCGGGAAGAACTGCAGCGGCTTTTTCTATGGGAAGGAAGGTGGACAGATGCCGAGGAAACCATTTGTTTTGGGCGTTCCACCTCCGATAATCTGCCCAATGTGTTTTAATCTAACAAATGCCCATGAATTTGGTATCTTAAATGGTATTTCCTCATCAATGCAATGGACAGTATCACCAATCTTCTCATAATAAGAGATATGGAAATTGAAGGTTGTTAAAAATTTTACTTTTCAGAATAAATTTTCAAATAGAAAAATAATTATATTTTCAAATATTTCTGATTTCTGCTATTAGGTTTATCAGGAATAGTTTGTTTTATCATTTTATTTTCAAGCATAGGTTTCAAGATATGTTTTCTAAAATATTCTCTAGTTTTTATTCCACAAAATTCTTGCATTTCTTTTCGGCTCTTTGGTGTAGAACAGTATTCGAGTAATTTTTCTACCTTTTCAATAGATGAATGAAACCAGATAAGGATAAAACTCAAAAAATGTGTTTAAGACAGCAGACACAAATATGTGGAGTGAATATCTTGTTTGGAGGAATTACAAAATGATAAAATCGCTATTTGAACAGTTAGACGGCACATATCATGAAGAAAATGGATATTTTATTCCAGATTTACGATTATCCGCCGAAGAAGAACAGCCGATAGGCATATGGGGACAGCGGCATCTGGACTATCTGAAGCAGTACCGCAAGGTTACATACACCAATCTTCTCACAAGCGGCAGGCTTAACGCCTACCTTGCCGACATCGACAGGCAGGCACAGAAACGCTTTGAAAGGCTCATAGAGGGCATGAAACAGGCACAGGGCATAACGGAACGTCTAAAGGAAGAAAACGCCTTAGAATGGCAGGACAGCTCAACAACATAAGGGCGTGTGCAAGGGAGATTGTGAACGAGGAAATTATTCAAATGTAAAAGATAAGGGTGGGGAAAACCTCACCCTTATTTTCGTCAAACAATACAATTTCAATGTGAAGATGACAGTATTGAAAATTGCTTTAAAGCCCTTTCATCATGCGTGTGGACATCAGGCAAGTTTCTCCATTGGCAAATTGGATAATTCGATTTTTAGTGTCAACTTCTTTTATATTATTTTTGTTTACCAAAAATGCCCGATGGCAACGCACAAAATTGCTGTCCAATACACCTGTTAGTTCTTTTAAGGTGCTGGGAAATTCAATCTGGCGGTCTTTTGCATGGAGAATGACTTTATGGATATTGCTGGAAGTTTCAAAAAATAAAATATCCTCATAATCCACGCTGATTTTTCGTCCGCCAATTTCAAGGGTATAGACCTTATGTGTCTTGTTGGTTTGGAGCGTATGTCGTTCCATAGCATTTAATAGACATTCTCTGAGTTTCACTTTCGCTTCGGCAGGGTTGTCTTTTAATATAAAGTCCATCGCCTCTACCCGATACTGAAAAGTCATATAGCTCAGTTCTGAATGTGCGGTTATGAATATGATGAAACCACGGGGGTCATACAATCTGATTTGCTGTGCCAGCTTCATTCCATTCATGCTGCTGTTCAAGTCAATGTCAAGGAAATAAATGCCTGTGTTCTGACTGGTCTTGATTTTTTTCAACAACATATAAGGGTCTCCTGTATCTAAAGTAAGCTGCATATCCAATTCTTCTATCAGAACAGTATTTTGAATGATATTTACAACAGTCCGCCGCTGAGCGGCATTGTCTTCGCATACAAAGATATCTAACATATGATGTCATTCCTTTCTGTCAGTAAGTTCTATATGTTGTGTAAAATAGTCGCATTTCATTGTTGTTTCTAATAGTACGTTGTCATAAGAACTGATGATTTTCTGGGCATTCCCAAGCCCGATTCCTTGATGCCCGATTTTTGTGCTAAAGCCTTTTTGCTTTAATTTATGCAGCATTAGACCGCTATCCCGAAAGCGGTTGCTTATGATGATTGATACGCCAGTTTTATTCTGGATGATATTTAAGCCTATTTGTGGCTGTTCTGTCTCCAATGTGCTTTCAATCGCATTGTCCAAAAAGATTCCCAGTATTCTGGCAAGGTCTACCGTGTCTATCAGAAAACTTTCCACTTTGTCGGGAATATCAATGGTGACGTCAATCCCCGATTCATGGGCGTAAATCATTTTTGCTGAGAGCAGGCTTTTGATTTCCAACACACTGATATTGCTAAGCTGGTTCAGTTTATAATCTTCCCCCGTAATCAGATTCTTCGTTGGGAAGATTTTGCTTTCAAAAAAATCCTTTAACCTATCCAAATCACCCTCTTCAATATAACCAGATAAAGAGAGCAGAATATTAACATAATCATGCTTAAAGGAGCGCAGGCTGTTATACATAGCTTCTAAATTCCGTGTGTAGTCCTGTAAGTCCTGCATAGCTTTCTGCTTTGCTTCGGTCTGTATCCGTTCCAGATAAGAGCGGCGCATAGCCAGAAGTAAACAACACATCACAAGCAGATACCCCGAAATATGTAAGGCATTATTATATATCATTTTGCCGATAGAGCCGTTTTGTCCTGGAATCAAATTATCAAACAGATAGATGGTTATAAGGAGCAGTAGTGCAGCATCTATCACATACCATGTCTGCGGAAGACCCAAAATGCCTTTGCCAGACAGGAATATTTTTTTCAGCAGTTTGCCGCAAAGCAGCGTAATCCAATAAAACAGCAAAGTATAAATCAAATCAATGCCGTAAGAAAAATACCACTGATTTGATAAAGGTGAGGGAATCAGCATATAAAGAAAATTTGCCAGCAAATTCTCTGTCACAACGGCAAGCATACATCCAATCACACCCATAAAAACATTCTGCGGCGCAGTGTCACGGCAAGCAAGCAACCCATAAATACATACCGCCACCAGAATACCGAACAAACCGTATGGAACACAGGCGAGGAGCGTTACAGGCATTCCAGCAACTAACAGCAGTATATAAAGTACGCTAAACGCTTTGAAGTTCATATGCTGAGGCCATACATTGCGGATAGCAAGGGAAAGCCGAAAAAAAGATAGCAGCATTTCAATATATTCCTTCTTTCGATATTTACTTCCCTGATTATACCTTATACCATTCTTTATATCAACTCCCCCTGCAAAAATGACGAATAAGTGCGTGTTCTGTAAAAAGAAAAACGCACTTATTCATGAATTAGGGCGTTTCATGACTGTTTTGAAAGAATTGCTGTTTTCTCTGGTATACTATTTTGCAGTACATAAATTTATTTTGGAAAGGAAACAGGAGCTATGAAACATTTATTAAAAGGAGCTGCTGTAGCAGCGGTGGTATTGGTTGCTGTAATGGTAATCAATATGTTTTGTAATATGCATGACATTCACTTAGACCAGACAGCGACAGGTACAATATCAGCAGTTTGTGCTATGCTGTTTTATCGTGGATTGATTAGGAATGAAAAAAGTAAAGATGATGGGAATGAAAAATAACGAGTAATCATTTTGCAGGTCATATATCTTTAAAGGAGTAGATTACTAAAACGTCTGCGAATAAGCATAAACGCAGCAAGTTATAACAAAAATTTTCACATACATAGAAGAAATATAGCAAAGACATGGATAAAGATACAGAGCTGATGAACAAGTGAGAAATTACCGTTCGCCGGCTCTGTTCTGTTTTATAAGACTTTAAGGCAACCGCCCATCAAATAAAAAAACGGCGTGTGGCGGGCGATTTTGCTATGCCCAAAAAACTTAACAGACACTCTCCAGATGAAGTGCTACAGCCGCCTCCTCCGGAACCCTGCCAGCCCGTCTTCCTGCCGCAGAAAAGATACAATGTGTTTGCGTAAGGATCCATCTGGTAAATATCCCGGATTATCGCCATGAGGCCATTGATGGAAAGCCTCATATCTGTACGCCCTGTTATAAGGCAGAGCTTTGATGCTCCGGAAATATCGCCTAACACAGGCTGCGCAGCGCAAGAAGGGTATTTTCGATGGTTTCCTTCGCTGCATGATTAGAAATCCCAATAGATGTCCCCTGGAAATCGAGCTGAAGCACAGCCGCATTGGCGGCCCAGGGATCCGTTGATGTGATCTCCTTCTGGCCGGCAAATAAACTTTTGGAAATATCCAGGCAGACAATTTCCTGCTTTTCACAGGGGAATGTCTGTGGGATTCTTTGCGGGATCGTATAGCCCTTCTGGCGGAG
This sequence comes from Lachnospiraceae bacterium, assembly GCA_910574285.1. Lineage (GTDB taxonomy): Bacteria > Bacillota > Clostridia > Lachnospirales > Lachnospiraceae > Sporofaciens. The sequence goes on from CAJTAL010000032.1 coordinate 44,084, forward strand.
ACGACGTGTATGGTAGTCAATAGCCTTTGCCGTTATCCCATGCTGTTCACACCAGATTTTGACTTTCAAGCTGCTGGTCTTACAATCCTTGATCAGATCGAACCATTCCTGATCTGTACGTTTGATACGTTTCTGAGCCATGAAAGCTCACCTCTTCCTAATCTATTTGGAGTAAGCGTGCATAGAGCAATCGAATGATTTGATAGTCAATATGCCCTGAATGCAAAAACCGGGAAATGGGGAAATGCTTCTCCAGCTAAAGAGATTATCGCACAGATTTCGAGACTTGTAAAAACGCTAGATTATTCATCGCTTACGATTATTCATCGCTTACGTTCGTTTATCTTTGGATAAAAGAGCAGAGCCGACAGGCTGTGATTGCTCACAAGCCTGCCGACTCTGCGCATTATGTGTCTGGCTTTTTGGTGAAATGTTGTTTGCCCGATAAATAGGAAATTATAGCAAATAACCTATAGCGATGAAAAGATAGCTATATAGGTATTTCCTGTTTAATCTTAGATACATTACACCGCTAAGAACAGAAAACATCATAGTAGAAATTCCGTTCCATATTTCAAGACCTACCCCTCTTGACACAAAATGAAACGCTCCCCATGTCATAGCCAATATAATACCGCCAAAAGGAATTGGGCTTTCTTTTTTCAACAGAGTTTCAATCGCTTTTTGCCCGTATATTATGATTAGAATAACAAGCAGCACTTCAAATATATAGTATAAATATTGCGCGCAAAATTGGAATATGGTTTTACCCTGTGCTTCTCCAATAATCTTTAATGTATGCCAATCAATGAAAGTCATAATTTTGCAGCCAATGAAACAAGCAAGCGTTACGATCCAACTTTTCGAGGAAATCTTATCCCTTTTGCTTCCCCTTTCTGGAAAATGATAATGCTTCCTTGAAAAAAGCAGAAGAACGCCAATGAAAAACGCCCACATAAAAACCATTATGATACAATGAATACTTCTTTGCTGCATTGTATAATTCTGTATGTCTACATGCAGAAATATAACTTCAATTGCAAATATTGACAGATATTCAAGCATAAATGCTCCAAATGAAAGTAAACTCAGCCATAAATGTTTTGTCCATTTTACTTCTTTAACCATTATCCTCTCCTTATGAAATTCCGATTTCTTTTTATTCTTGACTTCCCGACAAACAGGAATTTCTGTGTCAGACAAAACGTTTTAATCTGACATATTATAAACAACAATCTTATAATCTCCAATAAAATTACTACATTTGGTAGCTAAAGTAAATGTATCTGAACGCTCCAAAGTGAAAAAAGTTTCTAACGCTTTTGCGCTGTCTAATGTATATACTTCATTTCCAACTGAATCATATAAGACCATATCTAAATTCCCGCTTATAATATCAGACTTGAATGAAAACTTTATTCTATCGCCTGCTTCCCCCGAAAACGAAATATCAGAAGTTGTAGTTATTTGCTCTGAATAACTTTTGCTCATATTGCCTAATACTTTGGGGCTGGTTATTAGATGGATACTTATTGCGCTGACTACTACAATGATTATAACGATTATAAAACTTGTCTTTTTCATCCCAATGTTCCCTTTCAAATTTCGATTTTCCAGTATGCCAAACTGGAATTGCTTTTATTGTAAATCATCTTTAGAAATTGCTATTGAAGGATAATGAGAAAGTTCCGTCAAATCAACATTTAGTGGCACACTATAAATCATGTAATAATTATTAGGATTGACGGCAATCAATTCATTCATTTTTTGTTCTGCTAAGTCCTTATCATTTGTAGCATACACAACTGATACAACACCTACTTTATCATTTTCCGTCCCCTGTATATTTCCGCATAATATTAATTTTAATGGGGCGTTTCCATTCAAGCCTTGCTTAATATAGTCTTTATATTCCATAGTTTGCCCTCCATCAATTCTGATTTTCCAGTTTAACTTTTTTTCCAATTATACATGAAAACATGGGATTTTTCAATTCTCAAACTGTCTTACTGTCTTTGCTTAGGTTTGGATGGGACTGCCGCTTATTACGGAAATGCTGTCATTCACCTATGAATAAATTATATCATTTTCAACAACTTCCCTTACACACGCTAAAATGTTATTCATCTTTTGAATCCATAAGAATTTTTTTTGATTTCAACTGTTCTGTCACGCCTTGCCTGTCGGAATATTCCGTTGCTAGCCGAAAAAACATATCTACTGCCGGTGCGTCTACACTTGCAAGATATTCATTCAGCCTGCCGCTGGTAAAGAGGTTCATATATAAAACCTTATGGTTTTGTTTCAAATACTTTGTATGTCTCTGCCCCCATACGCCGATATGCTTTTCTTTTTCGGCAGGTAAGGCGAGCGCAGGCAAATAATAATCGCCAACCCTTGTATATGTCCCTCTCATCTATTCAAACAATGTCTTTTCCATAGTCTTAATCCTCCATAATTTTATTTTTGGGTTAGTTGTTGACTGCTTTGATATGCACATTATCAACTGCTAAGTGCTACTTTGAATTTTGCAGTACTTAGCGGCATTGTGGCAAAAGAAATTACATTTTACGAATATGTGATTATATTTTCATATAGAGTAAGCCAGCGTGAAAAGCATTCCTACTTTTACGCTGGCTTTTGCCTTTGCTATCGCCCATAAGCTGTATTCCAATTATGTTTTCAAATTATCTCCTTATGTGGTGACAGCCTTTACGGTTTTTCTTTTGTCGTTTTTTATCGGAATGTGCCGCAGGGGTGTTTCCGCTGTTGGCTGTCGTTCGCCGCCTATCCAATCTGGATTTTTTACATTTTCAAAAATTCGGATTGGAGGAAATAAGGAATGGCATATAACCACGGACGTGAGGATAGGAAATGGCGTATCTGGAAAGAAGCCGAGGAAAAAGTGCTGCGTGAGCATGGCGTTGATGAAGCGGTCATTGAGCAAATCCGCATGGATGACAGGGCGGACTTTAATTCCAACAGGCGGTTTTACCGATGGACGAGCGACTTCGGCGAATACCTTGAGGGAGTGGCGGACGCTGAACAGCAGGCAGAGCCGACTACCGTTGCGGACTTGCTGGACGAGATTGAGGACGAGAAACTGTATCAGGCACTTCTTACGGTGGACAAGCATACCCTGCTCATTCTCCTGCTGAAAATGCAGGGGTATTCCACAAGGGAGATTGCTACAATGGCAGGGCTTACCGAAAGGGCGGTCTACAAACGCCTTGAACGGCTCCGCAAAAAATTAAAACCTATTTTTTATCCTTTCGGGGAAATTTAAAGATTTCCACGGGCTATTGGGTGGGAGGGCAATCCTCCCGCTCAATTTTTTTCGGGAGGAAAGGAAATGGCATACGGGGCAAAGACATACACGCTTCGGAAGGAATCCACGGAAAGCGGCAAAAGGTATTTTATCAGCTTTAAGGACGGGCAGGGGGAACACCACGAACTGGAAGTGTCCGAGCAGTTATTCATTGAATTTCGGCAGATGGAGCGCAGGAACAGAAACCTTCAACAATGGAACCAGCGGCATAGGGAGTTTAACGAGGTATGGGATGAAACCCTTTACAGACGGGCGTTAAGAGTGCCTAAAACGCTTGATGAAAGAATGATTGAGAAAGAACGGAATGAACTGTTTTACAAAGCGGTTGCCCGACTGCCAGAGATACAGAGGCGGCGTTTCCTGTTCTATTACGAGTATGATTTTAATTTTTACCAAATTGGTGAAATGGAGCATTGCACCGCTTCCGCTGTCCAGAAGTCTGTTTCGGTTGCAAGGGAAAAGGTCAAGGCAGAAATGAGGAAGTATCTCCAACCATGACCGCCACCATCCGAAAAAGAAATCCGTTTTGCGTGGGATTGGCGGCATTACATACTCTCACTTCTTTTCGTGGGAGTAAATCTATTTTAAGGAGGTCAACGCCTATGTGCAACAAAACCAAAGACACCGCCCGAAAGCGGAATGTGCCGTATGTGCCAGGCTGAATGCTTTCGGAGCAGTCTCGGACTAAGCCGGCTGAAAGGAGGAACAGCAGTGCCTTCGGACATCAGACTCTGCCTGATATCATACCACAGGATAAACAATTATGAAACTGGGTTGTACAGGTGATGAAAGGGTGGGAGGGGAATCCTCCTGATTGCCTTCACCTATATCATTAAGAAAGGATTATCAAAGTAACTGTTGACAGTATAGATGGGATAGGATGTGGGGAAGATTCTCCTTCTGAATTATCCTTCATCTATATCACAAAAAAGAATAAGTCCATAGCCTGTTTTGATTGGCTATAAACTTATTATACGAGGAGGATTTATATGATTTATGTAAAATTGATAAGAGAAGAAGGCTCAAAAACCACCCGTGAATTATTACAACTCAATCCATATACCACACACGGCATTCGTGATAAAATCCTTATTTCTCAATCCGATTGTGGTTTAGCCGGGTTCGTATTAACAGAGAGTGACCTTGAACAGCTTTACTGGAAGAAGAAGGCGCAGAGTGATAAGGAAAAAGAAGCAGAACGCACAAAAGAAGAATCAGAACAGCAAACAGAACTTGCGGAGTTGAGAGCATGGAAAGCTGAAATGAAAAGCTGAAATGAAAAGCAAGAACTTTATTCGGCAGATATTCACGCTATGGAACATGAGAAAACGCTAGTAAAAACAATGTCTTATTTGGCAAAACAAAATGAAAATCAAAACAAAAAAAGAAAGATGAGGTATGAACAATGAGAAACATTCATGATTTGACAAATTTATTACGGGCGGTAAGAATTGATTATCAGGAGACATATAAAAAGGCAGTAGAGACAAAGAAACAAGAACTTGCGACATTGCAACGGGATTATGTGCGAAACACGCCTACATACGCCGCCAAAGAACAGGAGATTCAGTTTAATTTTGATGTGGCGGCTATTAAAGCGAGAGAAAGAGCGGCAAAGAAAGCAAGCGAGGAAATCGAGGATTTGAGGGAATGGGAGAAAGCAAGAGTAGGCAGGATTGACGAAACGGCATTATCTAAAATCAATTCACTTCGGGGGGGAGACTGTCCGAAAACTAATAAGTTGATGAATAAAACTAATAGGTAGATGCATTCGGATATTAAGCGAATGATTTACATAAAAATCATGTACCTTGAA
>CAJTAL010000033.1 GCA_910574285.1 Lachnospiraceae bacterium
AATAACGGTAATTGTAAAAAAATCGGCACTGGGAATTGATTTTAGAAATGTCGAAAAAACAAGATTTTACATACCAATTTACGACAATACACAGTTTATTTTACAGTCTCTTTTAAGGCTATCATGTTGCATCTGCTCCATAACTCATCTTTATATCTAAATGTATTTTTATCAAGCGATCTTTCAACAAATCCCACTTTTTCATAACATTGTTTTGCTGAAGTATTTTCAGGGAATACATTCAGTTGAACGGCTTCTGCGCCGGTTATCTGAAAGGCATACTGAAGAGCCAGACTCAGCATCTCTTTTCCGTATCCCTTTCCTCTCTTTGCCTTATCGACTACTATGAATTTGAAAAATCCAACATTATCTTCCGTATTGACAGAATAGCAGAAAAAACCTACTGCCTGTCCGTCGTCTTCGGTTGCCACGTAAGCACTGTCCGCCCGGTCTATTGAGCTTTTTTCTAAAAAAGCATGAAAAGATTCGGGCGTAAGAGGATAGGGCAGGAGATTTGCGCACCAAAGGGCATGAGCTTTTTCGCTGTCAATCCATTTTGATAAATATTCGTAATCCTTGTCTGGTATATATGGCCGAATTCGCATAAATGAAGTATCCTTTCTTTGATATAGATATCTTTTGCTTTCTTCCTATATTCTAGTATAATTCCGATAATATGGCAACAAAAATAAATAGGAGACAAAAATATGAGGCAAAGCCCTGTTAAAGCCCTGTTAGGGCAGAAAATCCAATTGTAATTTGTATAAAAAGATGATATAATAAATAACACTATCTAGGTACATGTGACATATAATTTAAGGAGACAGTAAAAAAAATAGGGATGTTTTCAGTGAATGGTTTTGTTTTGCGTAAATTATCTGAAAATAAATGCGATTGTTCTTTAAATATATAGATTCTTCAAACGCTTCATTCATAAATGAATGAAGCGTTGGTTTCATTTTACTGTAGATAAAAACCGCATTTATGCGGCTACGGTTTAAATGCCAAATATAAACAAAAAGGAGTGGCTGAGATGTGCTTTTACATTGGAATTGAAGACTTAGCAGCAAATGCAATGATTGAGATGCTGAAAAAGGGTGGACGACGATTTCTTACTTACAACGAAATTGAAATGTATGGGGCAGAAGTAGTCCAGATTTTAAGGGAGAACGGAGAAAAAGCTGTTCTCATTTTATCAAGAGAAAATACAGATGCACTTTTCAGAAATTACTCTGAGTTTTTTGAAGAAAGTGAGCAAAACGGAAAAAGGGGTATTAAATTAAAGGAAAATAAAGAAATAGAGGATTTGATCCAACAGTTTAGAGGATATTTAGCCTTGGATGTATTACTGGCATTTATGAATCAACGTTCGGTACAAGTATTAGGAGCGTAGTCATGAAAGACTACAAAAGAGTTAAAGATCCTATTTATGGTTATATTAAGATTCCTGTTACCTATATGACAAACATTGTAGATACAGCTGTATTTCAAAGGCTGCGTCGGGTAATACAGACCAGCTATTCTCCGCTTTATTCCTCCGCAGTACACAATCGTTTTGTTCATTCAATGGGAGTCTTCTATCTGGGAGAATTAACAATTAATCAACTGATAAAAGAAGTGCGGCAAAAAGTCAAATTATCTATGGATTTAGAGGGTATTGGAGAAGTATTTAAGCTTGCATGCTTATTACATGATGTAGGCCATGCTCCATTTTCCCATACAGGTGAAGGGTTTTACCTTGGAAAAGATCATGATTATACACAATTACATAACAAATTGATAGAAACTATTGGAAATGAGAATTTTTCAAAAGACATTCCAGAAGATTCAAGCTCTGCGGCAGCGCCTCATGAGATTATGAGTGCAATAATTGGTATATTAGAATTTGAAATGTTTTTCGACAGCGTGGAGCAGAAAGAGTTTTTTGCGCGTTGTATTACAGGATACAAATATTCAGAAGGAACAATAGAAAATAATATAAAGAATTGCTTTATATCAATGCTCAATTCCAAAGTGATAGACGTAGATAAATTGGATTACCTTATTCGGGATGCGTATATTACGGGTTTTGATACGGTCAATATTGATTTTGAACGTCTTCTTTCTTCACTTACAATATCAAAAGATAGCGGAAAGTATAAAATAGCATATTATAAAAATGCTATAAGTGTTATTGAGAATGTAGTTTATGCTCATGATGCGGAAAGGAAATGGCTTCAGACACATCCTGTTGTACTGTATGAAGCATATATACTCCAACATATTATTAGCTATCTTAGTGAAAAAATTGATGACAACGAAAAAAGGCTTTTTTCATTGGAGTCATTAAGTAAGAAGGGGCAGCAGTTTAAAAATGGTTTATCTATTTCCCTGTTGTGTGATGACGATATTATCTATTTAATGAAAAATTCTTTTCATAGCCAGTTATGTGAAGAATTTTTTGAACGCAGAATAAGAAGGCATCCTGTTTGGAAGTCAGAAGCTGAATATAAAGCATTCGTATTAGATATGGCTTCAGGGGGAAGTTTGTTAGAAAAATTTGAACAGGCCATGAGTGTTACAGCAAAATATCTAATCAAAAGTACCGATTCTTGGGTAATAGATGATTATTTGATTGCCAAACTGGAAAAGGAAAAAGAAACTTTAATCTCTACTAATATGGACTCAGAAACGAAAAGGGTGCAATTAGAGAATAAAGAGATGATTTTAAAAGTAGTGCATTCTTTGGAAAGTTACGCAAATGAAAAAGGGATTAGTTGTAATTTTGTTATACTGATGGCATCGCAATTTAACAGTGGCTTTGGAAAACCTGATTTCTCGGCAACAAATATTGCTTTTCAAACGAAAGATGGAGAAAAAATTGCTGCTGTAGGAAAAATAGTATCCGCTATAGAGGCCAAGGAGAGAGATAGAGACAACTTCTTTTATCTTTTTTATAAACGTAAAGATAATCTTGATGTAGATAAAGATGACATAGATAATCAAGAGATCTGTAAGAGACTATTTAAGGAAGTTGTTTTTTAAAAATACGAAAACTTTGATGCTAATCTTCTGAGGTAATGACTGTTGAAAAGCTGACAAAGGCGAAACAATCCTGACAAAAAACAGGAATGGCTTGAATTTTTTATTGATCTGTGATATTCTGTCAAAAGAATATAAAGGATGGGAGTTGAAAGGATGAGGATTATTTCTTGCTAATCAGAATTGTAACCGCATAACGGAGCGGATACGGAATACAGTTCCGTCTTTTTGTTATGCTGATAGCAGGAAAGTCAGATATCCTCTTAATCATCTCGCAAATTATAAATGAATGATGATGGAAGCAATGTCTTTTCAAAGGATTATTGCGCGTATTTTATGAGGCTGTAGGACGACTTTCTTGCAGCTTTTTTGTATCTTCTGCCCTAGAAAGTATTTGAAGATTCCCGGAGTAACGGGAGTTTAAGTGACATTTACGGTGAGACGGCAGACAGGATACGGAGAAACAGGAGGTGCGCATATATGTCAATGATAGATGTTGTGAATTTAAGTTTTTCGTATGAAGGAAGTTTTGAGGAAGTGTTTAGGGATGTGTCGTTTCGGATAGATACGGACTGGAAGTTAGGATTCGTAGGCCGGAACGGACGGGGCAAGACTACATTCCTGAATCTTCTTCTGGGGAAATACCCGTATCAGGGATGTATCTCATCCAGTGTGGAATTTGCTTATTTTCCATACGAAGTGAGAGGAAGAGACAGGATGGCGCTGGAGATCCTGGAGGAGATCAATCCGCAGTTCGAGGAGTGGCAGTTATTCCGGGAACTGAATCTGCTGAATGTAGACGCGGAAGTACTGTACCGTCCGTTTTCCACATTGAGTTACGGAGAGCAGGAGAAGATTTTGCTGGCGGTGTTATTCCTGGGAGAGGAACGTTTTCTCTTGATCGACGAGCCGACGAATCATCTGGACATGGAAGCTAGGCGGCAGATCGCGGGATATCTGAACCGGAAGAAGGGATTCATCCTGGTGTCTCATGACCGGAATTTCCTGGATTCCTGCGTGGATCATATTCTCTCGATCAATAAGATGAATATCGAGGTACAGAAGGGGAATTTTACTTCCTGGTATGTGAACAAGGAAGCAAGAGACCGGATGGAGGAGGCGCAGAATCAGAAGCTGGAGTCAGAAGTGAAGCGGCTTAAGCAGGCGGCGAGACGGACGTCGGGCTGGTCGGACCAGGTCGAAAAGTCCAAGAAAGGGCAGCGTGTAGCGGGACTGCGTCCGGACAGAGGGCATATCGGACACCAGTCCGCGAAGATGATGAAGCGTGCGAAGGCGATAGAGAACCGCCGGCAGCAGGCGGCGCAGGAGAAGTCAAAGCTCCTTAAGAATATAGAAACAGCGGATACGCTTAAGCTCTGCCCGCTTAACTTTCATGCGGATAAACTAGCGGAATTTGATGATGTGTCGATATATTATGATAAGAGGAAGGTTTGCTCATCCTTAAGTTTTGACATCCGGCGGGGGGAGAGAGTCTGTCTTTCCGGAAGAAATGGGTGTGGGAAGTCGAGCGTTTTGAAATTATTGTTAGGAGAAGACATTTCGTTTTCCGGGAATATCCATGTGGCTTCAGGACTTAAGATATCATATATTTCCCAGGACACATCGTATCTTAGGGGAAGTTTAAAAGAGATGGCGCAGGAGTATGATCTGGACGAGAGCCTGTTCAAGGCGCTGCTTCGTAAGCTTGATCTAAGCAGGGAAGAGTTTGAGAGGGATGTAAGCTGTTACAGCGCAGGGCAGAAGAAGAAGGTGTTGCTTGCGAAGAGCCTGTGTGAGCAGGCGCATCTCTATGTGTGGGATGAACCGCTGAATTATATAGATGTGTTATCGAGAGTCCAGATTGAAGAGCTGTTGCTGAACTGCCGGCCGACCATCATCTTTGTAGAGCATGATATGGTATTCCAGGAGAATGTGGCAACGAAAGTAATCAGGATGTAGCTTAAGAGAGAGGCCGTGCAGAAGATCAGAATATGGCTCAAGAGAGAGGCCGTGCAGAAGATCAGAATATGACTCAAGAGAGAGGCCGTGCAGATGATCAGAATATAGCTCAAGAGAGAGGTAATGAAGGTGACCGGCAGGTCATAAAGATAAGGAAAGTGAGGTAAGAAAGATGAAAGTGGAGAAAAAGTTACAGGAAATGGGATTCGAGATTCCGGAGGTGGCAGCCCCGGCGGGAGTCTATGTTCTTGCAAGGAGAGTAGGAAATCTTCTGTATCTTGCGGGACAGACGGCGCATGTAAACGGCGAGGTAAAGGTGAAGGGAGTCGTAGGAAAGGAGCTGACGATTGAAGAGGGACAGGAGGGTGCAAGATTGAGCGCCCTGAATATTCTGTCGGTTCTGAAGTCGGAACTGGGAGATCTGGACCGGGTGAAGCAATTTGTGCAGATGATTGGATATGTACGCTGTACGGATGATTTTGGAAACTATACCGGAGTGGTGGACGGCGCGTCGATATTGTTTCAGGAATTGTACGGAGAGACCGGACTGGCGGCAAGGATGACCATCGGAACCAATGAACTTCCGGGAGGGAGTGTTACGGAGATCATGACGGTGGTTGAAGTGGAGGATTAGGAAAGCTTGATGGAACAGATGACGTTATTTGACGAAAGGCCGCAGACAGCGCCGTTGGCGAGCCGTCTGCGGCCGTCGGTACTGGAAGAATTCGCAGGGCAGGAACATTTGCTGGGAGAAGGAAAGATGCTGCGTCAGCTCATCGAGCGGGATCAGATATCCTCGATGATATTCTGGGGGCCTCCTGGAGTCGGCAAGACGACGCTGGCGAGTATTATAGCCGGACGCACTAAAGCGGATTTTATTAACTTCAGCGCGGTAACCAGCGGGATTAAAGAGATCAGGGAAGTCATGGGACAGGCGGAGAACAGCCGGAGAATGGGGATTCGTACAGTGCTTTTTGTGGACGAGATACACCGGTTTAATAAGGCGCAGCAGGATGCGTTTCTGCCGTTTGTGGAGAAAGGGAGTATCATTCTGATCGGAGCTACGACGGAGAATCCGTCTTTCGAAGTAAACGCGGCTCTGCTGTCCAGGTGCCGGGTATTCGTCCTAAAAGCCCTGGAGGAGGCAGATATTATAAAAGTCCTGAACCATGCGTTACAAAGCCCGGAGGGATTCGGGACGCAGAATGTCCGGATATCGGAGCGGCAGGTGGCGGCTATTGCCGCGTTTGCCAATGGAGACGCCAGAACCGCCCTTAATACGTTAGAGATGGCGGTATTAAACGGCGAGATCAGCGCTGAAGGGATCTTTGTCACGAATGAAGGGCTGGAACAGTGTATCAGTAAGAAGTCCCTGCTCTATGACAAGGACGGAGAAGAGCATTATAATCTAATCTCAGCCCTCCATAAGTCTATGCGCAACAGCGATCCGGACGCGGCAGTCTACTGGATGTGCAGGATGCTGGAGGGCGGGGAGAATCCGTTATATATTGCCAGGAGACTGATCCGATTTGCCAGCGAGGACGTGGGAATGGCGGACAGCCGCGCGCTGCAGGTGGCCGTGGCGGCTTATCAGGCATGCCATTTCCTGGGGATGCCGGAGTGCGACGTGCATCTGACGCATGCGGTTATTTATCTTGCAATGGCGCCGAAGTCCAATGCCCTCTATATGGCATGTGAGATGTGTAAGCAGGATGTGAAGAATCTCAGGGCAGAACCTGTCCCGCTGCAATTGCGCAACGCGCCTACAAAACTCATGAAAGATCTGGAATATGGGGAAGGATATGAATACGCGCATGATACGGAAGAGAAGCTGACGCATATGCAGTGTATGCCGGAATCTCTAAGCCGAAGAGAATATTATCATCCGACCGTTCAGGGAGAAGAAAAAGAGGTTGGAAGCAGATTAAAAGCGATCAAAGAGTGGAAGAATATATAATTATGGAAGAAAAGAATTCATTTGAAAAAATCTATGATGTGATCCGCCAGATACCAAAAGGGAAGGTGGCGTCTTACGGACAGATCGCGGCTCTTGCGGGTAACCGCCGTTGGGCGCGGGTGGTAGGCTATGCCCTGCATGCTGTTCCATGTGACAGTGATCTTCCCTGTCACCGTGTTGTAACGAAGGACGGCAGAATGTCGTGTGCGTTCGGGAGCGGGGGCTGCAACAGGCAGACACTCCTTCTGAAAGCCGAAGGGGTGGAGTTTGAAGGCGATCGTGTGGATATGGAGAAGTATCAGTGGAAAAAGGCGGTATATTAAATGCTCTGTCCGGTTAGAAATTGAACTCCTGAACCGTCTGGCAATAGAACGAGCCAGAACAGTTTGTTCGTTTGATTTCTAACCGGACAGAGCACTGGAGAAAAGCAGGATTATCCTACGATTATCCTACCATCAGGCCTTCTGATTTGATTACGTCTACTACCTGATTGACGTATTTAGCGCAGAGTTCATCTGTGGACGCCTCCACCATAACACGGATTACCGGTTCTGTTCCGCTTTCTCTTACCAGAATACGCCCGTCGTCGCCCAATGCTTCCGCCACGGCGTCGACGGCTTTGGAAACTTCCGGATTTTCTCTTGCGGTTTTCTTATCCGCTACGCGTACATTCTTAAGCAATTGCGGGTAGATCTTCACAGGCTCTGACAGCCGTGATAAACTCATCTTCTTTTCCAGCATGACTTCCATGACCATGAGTGAAGTGAGGATACCGTCTCCCGTGGTTGCGTGTTTGCTGAAAATAATGTGGCCGGACTGTTCTCCGCCAAGTGAGAAATTGTTGCGGACCATGTTCTCATATACATATTTGTCGCCCACCGCCGTCTTCTCGTACTTAAGCCCTGCCTTGTCGCAGGCCTTATAGAGTCCCAGGTTGGACATGATCGTCGTAACGATCGTATCACCGTTCAGGCGCCCGTTTTCTTTCATATATTTTCCGCAGATATAGAGGATCAGGTCACCGTCTACGACGTCGCCGTTCTCGTCTACGGCGATACATCTGTCGGCGTCTCCGTCAAACGCGAACCCTACGTCCAGTTTCTTCTCCTTCACATATTCGCGAAGAACTTCTATATGGGTAGAGCCGCAGTTTGTATTGATATTCGTCCCGTCCGGTTCGCAGTTGATGGCATAGGTCTTAGCACCCAGTGCGTCATATACGCTCTTGGCAATCGTAAATGCGCTTCCGTTGGAGCAGTCCAGACCAATCCGCATGTCTTCGAAAGAACGGGTAGCAAGTGAGATCAGATAACCGATATAACGGTTTCTTCCGGCAGCATAATCAACGGTGCGCCCGATCTCTTCTCTCTTTGCTAACGGCAGCTCGCCGATCTCACCGTCAATATATGCCTCGATCTTTTCCTCAACCGCCGCTTCCATCTTGTGTCCTTTGCCGTTGATAACCTTGATTCCGTTATCATAAAAAGGATTGTGGCTGGCTGAGATCATGATACCGCAGTCAAAGTCGTCTGTTCTGGTCACATAAGATACGCTTGGTGTTGTAGTTACATGCAGAAGATAAGCATTCGCGCCGGACGCTGTGATTCCTGCCGCCAGGGCATATTCGAACATATAGCTGCTCCGTCTGGTATCTTTGCCGATTACGATCTTTGCTTTGTGCTCCTGACCGTAATACCAGCCGAGATATCTCCCTACCTTGAATGCATGCTCCACTGTCAACACTTCATTTGCTTCTCCGCGGAATCCGTCTGTTCCAAAATATTTTCCCATAATTATTAACTCCTTCACATCATTTGCCCTGTTTATTGCACGATTATCGCAAACATCTTTACTATTATATATTTTTTCTTTTTAATATACAACTATTATTTTCAGGAAAATATCTTAGTGGAAAATATCTTAGTAAAATATCTTAGACTCTGGTTAATATCTTATTCATAGTCTCAAACAAAACTTCTATATTGATAGGCTTTGCGATATGGCCGTTCATTCCGCTTTTCAGAGCCTCTTTTCTGTCTTCTTCAAAAGCATTCGCCGTCATAGCAATCATCGGTATGGAGGCTAACCTGCGGTCCGTCAGTTCACGGATTGCTTTCGCCGCCTCGTAGCCGTTCATCACCGGCATCTGTACATCCATCAATACCAACTGATAATATCCCGCTTCAGATCTTTGCAGCATATCTACAGCTATCTGGCCGTTTTCTGCAATCTCTATGGTAAAGCCGGCTTCACTTAAGATCTCTTCTGCGATCTCCTGATTCAGTTCGTTATCTTCTGCCAGCAGGATACGTCCCGCATGGAATTCGATCTGTTCCCCGGAGATCTCAGAACTGTGCTCTTCTGAATCAAGAGTCGAACGCAGGCAGTCGCTCAGTTCCGATAAAAACATGGGTTTACTGCAGAATGCTGTAACTCCGGCGTCTTTTGCCTCGTCTTCGATATCCGTCCAATCATACGCGGTCAGAAGGATCACCGCCGCGTTTTCCCCCATCTCTTTACGGATTCTTCTGGTAACCTCGACGCCGTTCATATCCGGCAGCATCCAATCGATCACATATACATTATAAGCATCCTTTCGCATGACTGCCTGACGCGTGCGCAAAACAGCCTCTTTCCCCGATAATGTCCATTCCGCGCGCAGTCCTATCTGTCCCAGCATATATGATACACTGTCACAGGTATTAAAATCATCGTCCACAACCAGAGCCCTGCAATTCTTGAATTCAGGTATATCGAATGATTCTCTGTTCTTGGGATTCAGGCGGAAGGTGAAAGAAACCTGGATCTCCGTTCCTACATTCTGTTCGCTCTTCACATGGATGGTTCCGTTCATCATATCTATAATATTTTTGGTGATCGCCATGCCAAGACCCGTCCCTTGAATCCCGCTGATCGTAGAATTCCGTTCTCTCTCGAATGGTTCAAATATACGTTCTACGAATTCCTGGCTCATGCCGATACCGGTATCTTTAATCGTGAAATCATAGTTCGCGCAGCCCGCAGGCGCATCCTGCCTTTCTGTAATCCTGAGGCTGACTACGCCGCCTGCACTGGTATATTTGACTGCATTGCTTAACAGATTCAAAAGCACCTGATTCAAACGAAGTTTATCACAGAAGATATTCTCATCCAGAACATCCACCGTATCAATATACAACTCGATCTGCTTCGCATGGACGTCTGCCTGCAGAATATTGCGCAGTTCGTGGAGTATCTCAGGAAGGCTGCATTCCTTCTCGTCCAGGTGCATCTTACCGCTCTCGATACGGCTCATATCCAGAACATCATTGATCAGGCTAAGCAGATGATTTCCTGACGTCATGATCTTTTTCAGATATTCTTCCACCCGCTCTTTATCGTCGATATGAGCGATCGCCAAAGCCGTAAAGCCGACGATCGCGTTCATCGGCGTCCGGATATCATGTGACATATTGGAAAGGAATACACTTTTCGCCTTGCTTGCCCGGTTTGCCTGCAAAAGCGCGTCTTCCAGCAATCCTTTTTTCTCCATCTCATCCCGGATCTCCGCGTCTACGCTGCGGAATCCCATCACGATGCCTTTGTTTTCTTCCCATTGCCCCGTGCGTACCACTTTCATCTGGAAATATCGGATCTCTTGATTCCGGTAGGTACGGTAATTGATATGATACATATCTTTCTTTGCAAGCTCGTTTTTCAGGAAATCCAGGGATACCGCCTTCTTAAGGGCTGCTCTGTCTTCCTCGTATACCGACTCGCATATGTATTGTTCCATGCTTTCTTCCAATGATATCTCATCGCAGAAGATACTGTCGTAGCGATGCATGTCGCCGCCAATCTGAATCGGAAGCCCCATCCCTGTATTCAGATCAAAGAAACAAACCAGCCTATAATCAATACTTAACGCCCGCAGAAGTCCTTCCTGATGTCTTTCTTTTTTCCTTTCCTCCTGCTTCTGTTCCGTTATGTTAAGAAGGAAACGCTGGTAGAACATTTCTCCGTTTTCTTCCAATAACTTAATATTTCCCATCACATGCAGAATCTCGCCATCCTTATGCTGTACACGATATTCCATGTTGATGCTGTCCCCTGTTTTCTTAAGCTTTGTGATGCATTCCCGCAGTTTTGGTTTATCTTCATCCATAACAGATTCCGCAACCATGTCAAAACCGTCGTCCTCTAATTCCTCCTGGGAACGATAGCCCAGAATCTCAAGCGCCGCCCTGTTGACGCTGATGATCTGTGAGCCATCCAGCGAATGGCACAGGATTCCGCACTCCATGCTGGTGAAGATCATCTCCAATATCTGATTCTTCCGCATGATCTCCTGTTCATATGCCCGTTCCTGCGTTATGTCAATGGCTACGCCGACCGTTCCCATAACGCTTCCATCCAAGTCATACAAGGGAGACTTGTAAGTCGTAAGCAGCCTCATGCCCTCTCCGGTCTTGATCGTTTCCTCTGAGACAATGGTCTGTCTCTTATCCATAACCTCTCTCTCAGATTCGATACAAGCCGGATCATCATGTTCCACGTCCCATATATAGGCATGCCCTCTGCCTTCTACTTGTTTCTTCGTCTTATTGACTGTTTTGCAGAAGCTGTCGTTTACTTTCTCATGTATCCCATTCTTATCTTTATACCATACAAGACTGGGAATATTGTTAATTGTTGACTCAAAAAACTGGTTTGTCTGCCAGTAATCTTTACTCTTCTTGTAATGCTGCTGCCATCTTAAGAAGCGAAAACGAACTTCTGCGTCTGACATAGGCATAACCCAGATATCTTTGATCTTTGCCATATATTCCTCAAGAAGCGGAATCTGCTCCTTTTTTGCAAGCAGAATCAGTTCGGCTTCCGGCTTCTTTTCATCGATGAACCGCCTCACGGTCTCTGAGAAATTCTCCCCTTGCAGATGCAGCATAATCACATCGGCTTTAGCGACCGCTTCTGCCTCTGGATTTTCTTTTTCAAAAAATTCATGTGTAAAGTGTTCAAAAGGACTGATCTCCTTTACAATCTCAAATGTGTTGCATGTGTAACCTGATAAACAAAAATGTACATGACAATGATACATAACTGTTCTCTCCTCATTATTATTACTGCGGCTATTTTCTCAGCCGGCTGTGAAATTTTTGCGTTCTTTGCCGATTTCCCCAAAATATCGTTAATTATAACTATTCTACCAATTGTCGGATTCTCTGTCAATATATAGATCACACCTGTATCATGCCTGTATCATGCTTGTATAGCACATGTGTGATTCCTGTGTGACAACTTTATTTGTCAATTTTCTGTTTTTCTATTGACAAAGAAAGTTGTCAATGGTACACTTTTTTTGACAAATAAAGTTGTCAAAAAGAAGTAAGACAGGAGATGATAGATTGGCATTACTAAACTATCTGAAAGATTATCGTTCCCGGATGGGGATCAATCAGACAGAACTTGGTAAGCTGGCAGGTGTGTCCAGACAGACGATCAGCCTGATTGAGCGGGGCGATTACTCCCCATCTGTGACTCTGGCATTACGACTTGCAAAGATCTGTCAGGTAACAGTAGAAGATCTGTTTGAGTATAAGGAGGATGATGTAGAATTATGACGGCAGATAAGAACAGGAATGAGAAAGAGAATAAGAAGGAAAATAAGAGAGAGAATAAGAGAGACAATACTTATGTAAGAATGGGGTTATTCATGGCGGTATCCGCTATAGTCGGCGGAATCGTCGGGGTCTTAACGATTATGGCTCTGGATGGGAATTTAGAAAATATTGAATCGGGAGCCGCAGTTTTCCTGGCCCAGGTTCAGCGGATTATGCTGCCGCTTTTAATAGCCATTACAGCCGTATCTGTTTTCCTGGGAGAACGGAATATCCGCAAATTAAGAGAAATCTCCGGGAAACTTCTGGAGTCAGATGATGAAGAAGGAGACAAATGGGATTACGAAGAGGAAAGGGTCGGTGCAAGAGGCATGCTGACAAATATATTGTCGCAGGTACTATGCGTCCTGGTCTTATCCGCAGGCTACTCTGTCACATACATTACTGACGGATATCATAAGAATGTTTTAGCTTCTTGTCTGGTGTTTTTGGGATGTTATGCATACCTTGGCTTCTGGCAGACACGCTTTGTAAAGACTGTTAAGCTGGCACATCCGGAGAAAAAGGGTGATCCGTCATCTCCGAAGTTCCACCGGCAATGGCTGGAAAGCTGTGACGAGGCAGAGAGAGAAATTGTCTACCGCAGTTCATACAAAGCTTATATACAGATGCAGAACAGATGGATTCCTATGCTGCTGCTTATCACGATGTTTGGACATCTGTTATTCAACACAGGAATTATGGCGATCGTCGCCGTATCTTTCATCTATCTGCTGTTGACGTCCTCTTATCTTCGTTCCTGTGTAAGCCTCAAAGGCGCTAAGCTTTAGATGTTTCCGCCTGCGCTGCCCGGCAAACCTCGGTGAAGCCCGC
Organism: Lachnospiraceae bacterium; assembly: GCA_910574285.1. GTDB lineage: Bacteria > Bacillota > Clostridia > Lachnospirales > Lachnospiraceae > Sporofaciens. The sequence continues at coordinate 13,408 of CAJTAL010000033.1, forward strand.
CGAACGCCTGCGGTGCTGCACATGGCATTAATTATTAATTATTAATTATTAAGGAATAAGCACTCGTTATCCGTGTCAGTATCCGTGTCAGCGGAACTTGTCCGGCAAGGACTGAAGCCAGCGCGCAGAATGTCGGTTAGCAGACGCACGGCTGACGCAGATATCGAGTGCTGTTACTGTATGGATTATACTATAATCCTTTTGATATCTGCAAGAAAGGGTTCACATACTCTGCCACATCCGCGAGACGCTCTTCGATCCTGAGCAGACGGTTGTACTTCTCGACACGTTCGGACCTGCACGGAGCTCCGGTTTTGATCTGGCCGGCATTGAAGGCCACAGCGATATCCGCAATAATAGAGTCTGCGGTTTCTCCGGATCTGTGGGAGACAATCGTCCTGTATCCGGCATTCTTCGCCATCTCAATTGCGTCGAAAGCTTCTGTAAGAGTTCCGATCTGGTTCACTTTGATCAGAATCGCATTCGCTGCCTGTCGTTGAATCCCTTTGTTTAGCCGGTCTTTATTCGTGACGAACAGATCGTCCCCCACCAACTGTATATGGATGCCCAGCCGTGTCGTCAGAAGCTCCCAGCCGTCCCAATCTTCTTCATCCAGAGGATCTTCAATGGATATGATCGGAAATTCATCCGTTAATTCTTCATAATAATCAATCAGTTCTTCTGCTGAGCGTACCACTTTGTGTCCGTGCATTCTGCTCTCGCCCTCGAAGATATACTTTTTAGAAGTCTTTTCATATAATTCCGTCGCTGCCACATCTAATGCCAGCATAATGTCTCTGCGCGGTTTGTACCCTGCTTCTACGACTGCGTCCATGATAAAGCGCAGCGCTTCCTTAGCATCCGGAAGGTCTGGAGCGAAACCTCCTTCATCCCCGACGGCCGTACTGCAGCCATGTTTTTTCAGAAGTTTCTTGAGCGAGTGGTAGACTTCCGAACACATTCGAAGCCCTTCACTGAAACAACCGGCGCCTACCGGCATGATCATGAATTCCTGGATGTCTATGGTGTTATCCGCGTGTCTGCCTCCGTTCATGATATTCATCATCGGAACCGGAAGTCTCTTCGCATTCGTGCCGCCCAGATAAGAATACAGCGGCATCTTCAAAGCGCCTGCCGCAGCCCTTGCCGCTGCCATGGACACGCCAAGCATTGCGTTAGCTCCCAGGTCGGATTTGTCCTTTGTGCCATCCAACTGGACCAGGATCTTGTCAATCGCCGCCTGCTCAAATACATTGATTCCTATAACTGCCGGCGCAATTCTGGCATTCACATGATCCACAGCCAGTTCGACTCCCAGACCTCCATAGCGGGACTTCCCGTCCCGTAATTCTAATGCTTCGTACTGTCCGGTGGATGCCCCTGACGGCACGCTTGCCCTGCCAAGACAATCGTCTCCTGCCAGGACGTCTACTTCTATGGTCGGATTCCCCCGGGAATCTAAGATCTCTCTTGCGTATACATCTGTAATTGGTAAATATCTATACATCTTAATTCCTCCTTACGGGAAATATTATGTACAGAATCCAGTTATCTAATGCAATTCCGGCATGTGGTGTTTTATGTAAATATTGGACTGTGGGAGATTTCCCGTACTGCGGGATAACGAAATGTGCGGCGAGCCTGATCTTATTTTTCCCTTTTTAAATAAAAAAATGTAATGAATTATGGCACTTCATTACATGGTTTCAGACTTCAATTCTTTACTTTTCTTCGATATCTTACCATGTGAAATCCGATTTGTCAACATTTTGGGAGATTGCGAACCCGATTTGTGCCCCGGATTCTTCTGGTAATTCTGGAAATTCCACCTAAATAGTACAAAAATTTTGAAAATTCGATTCTTCCTCATTTTATTCATGTTCCAAACATTTCTATTCGCAGTCAAAATTCTGGTCAAAATGTGTGCCGGGAAAAGACTTTTAGGATATGTGGAGAAACCTTGTATTTTCAAGGTTCTGCGGGTATTGTGGCTCAGATTATTATGTTTCGGAACCGCACAAAAATGTCGATAGAAATGGTTCTATTTACAGTCAGGATTCTGGTCAAAAAAAAGAAAAAACGGCGGAAAATAGGGAGATTTTAGAGATTTGTAATGAAGTGCCATACTTCATTACATTTTTGAAGAAAAACAGAGGATATGAAAAACATGCCAGGCATGTTAATTATTATACCAGGAAGGAGCTGCAGATATGGAAATTACATTATATAAACATAACCAGTCAGCCTATCACGCAGCTCTTCAGATGCTGAAGGATACAGGGAAAGCGGCAATTATTCATCCTACGGGAACAGGGAAATCCTTTATCGGGTTTAAATTGTGCGAAGATTTCCCGGATAAAGTAATCTGCTGGATTTCTCCGTCGGAATATATCTTCCGGACTCAGGTGGAGAATCTGGTAGCGAGTATAAAGAGGGATGCAGCATTATCAGGTGATGTAAATGTATGCGAGAACGGAAGCAAATGTTCGGCAAAAGCCCGCCGTCTGGCAGCCTATGAGAAGGGGTCATGCGGCGGAGCGGCAAACGGCATGGATATTCCGGAAAATATCAGGTTTTACACTTATGCGAAGATAATGTCGATGACGGAAGCGGAATTAGAAGAAATCCGTCCCGATTATATCGTATTGGATGAATTCCACCGCTGCGGCGCGAAAGTCTGGGGACAGGGAGTGCAGAACCTGTTGACGATTTATCCCGACTCGCCGGTGCTGGGGCTTTCGGCAACGGCGATCCGCTATCTGGATAATCAGAGAGATATGTCGGATGAACTGTTTGACGGAAATGTTGCTTCTGAAATGACTCTTGGAGAGGCGATCGTGTGTGGAATCTTAAATCCGCCTAAATATGTACTGTCGGTCTACTCCTATCAGAAGGATCTGGAAAAATACCGGCGCCGCATTCAGAAAGCGAAGAATAAGGCTGTCAGGGATGAAGGAGAGAGTCAGCTTAACGAACTTCGGCGTGCATTGGAGAATGCAGAAGGGTTGGATGAAATGTTCAACAGGCATATGAAGAATCGGGACGGTAAATATATTGTCTTTTGCTCCAACTATGAGCATATGACGGAGATGATCGGGAAAGCATCTGAATGGTTTTCGAAGATAGATAAGAGTCCCCATATTTACCCTGTGTATTCCAACGATCCGGAGGCAAGCCGGGAATTCGCGGATTTTAAGGCAGATGAAAGCGGACATTTAAAACTGCTGTACTGTATCGACATGCTCAATGAAGGCGTCCATGTGGAGGATGTGGAAGGTGTGATCTTACTTCGGCCGACGGTGTCGCCTATTGTCTACAAACAGCAGATCGGCAGGGCGCTGTCAGCCAGTAAGAGGAAGGATTCGGTCATCTTCGATATCGTGCTGAATATAGAGAACCTGTACAGTATTGGAACTATTGAAGAAGAGATGCAGATTGCTGCGTCGTATTATCGTTTTATGGGGCAGGAAGAAGAGATTGTCCATGAACATTTCAAAGTAACAGATGAGGTGAGGGATTGTGTTGCCCTCTTTGAAAAATTAAATGAGACGTTGACGGCCTCCTGGGATCTGATGTATGAGTGTGCGAGGCAGTATTACCGGGAGAATGGGAATCTGGAAGTGCCGGTGAGATATCAGACGAAGGAAGGATATGGTCTTGGTCAGTGGATTGTTACTCAGCGGAGAGTCCGGGCCGGTGAGAAATACGGTGTGCTCAGCGGGGAACGAATCCGAAAGTTAGACCGTATCGGGATGATCTGGGGAAGCTGCCGGGATCTCTCGTGGGAACGGTATTTTAATGAAGCAAAAAAGTATTATGAAAAAAAAGGAAACCTAAATACTTGTGTCAATGACGTGACGGATTCGGGGTTTCGGCTTGGAGCATGGATCTGCCAGCTTCGGACTTACCGGAAGAGCGGGATACAGAAAGCATATCTGACGGAAGAAAGAGTGAGGGTGCTTAACGGTATTGGGATGATCTGGGATGTGCCGGATTATCTATGGGAAGAGAATTTCATGGAATGTCTGCAATATTACCGGACTTACGGCAACTTAGATATTCCTAATGCATATTGTTCTCCGAAAGGATTGAAGATTGGCGGCTGGCTCCGAAGACAGCGTCTGCTAAGGAAAGGAAAGATCAACGGAACCGGGCTTACACAGGAGCAGATTGCAAGACTTGATTCTATCGGAATGGTCTGGAAGACGAAACCGGAGCAGCAGTGGGAGAAAGGGTATACGGAGGCAAAGGCTTACTATGAAGCTTTTGGTAATCTGAACGTCCCAGTGTCCTATGTGAGTCCGTCCGGGTATAAATTAGGCCACTGGATTGTGGACAGACGGGAAAAGGGAAAAGAAAAGCATTCCGCCGAGCGGCAGAAACAACTGGATTCACTTGGTATGGTCTGGGCAAAGCCAGATTCCTGGGAAGTTCGGTATGGATTTGCAAAGGCTTATTATGAAGAGTATGGAAATTTGAATATTCCCTCGAAGTACCGGCCGGACGGGATCTGGCTTGCGAAATGGCTCAATGAGCAGAAACAGATCCATGCCGGGAAGCGGAAAGGGAAAACGCTGCGGGCAGACCAGGCAGAGAGGCTTGAGGCGATTGGGATATGTTGGGAACGGCATAAGAATAGTCGAAATCCGGATGAACAAAGCAGTGAGGGACAAGGTGGTCTGAACCCTCCGGATTACAAAGAATATAAGGAAGCAGTCTAAGATAAGAGGAACAGGATTACTTTCAGGATTACTTTATGGGAATTCTTGCAGCAGGGGCACTTGAATTTCCAAAGGTATGATATATTCGGCGTCTGAAAATGACTGCGGACAGATCAGTTATGATCTGGTAGTATCGCAGTGTGACAGACAGTTTACTGTGGCAACAGAAGGATATCTGGGGGCATGGATGGCGAAGCATGCCTGTCAGGGAGGTGCTTCGCCATTAATGTGATACGGAATCTCTGGCGCCATAGCTATTTCAGAACAGAAATTATACAGACAGAAATTATGCAGGGTTGCTCTCACAGATGCTTGTGGGAACGTAATAGGAGGATTATTTTGTATTATGTGATGCAGGTAGTGACGGGAACAGAAGACAGGGTGGAAGAACAGGTGAAGGTCATGGTGGGAAATGAGTTATATCATTCGTGTTTCCATCCGATGCGGCAGATGAGAAAGAAATTCCGGGGGGAATGGAGAGAAGTTCACGAGAAGCTGCTCCCGGGGTATGTGTTCATAACAAGCGACAGTGTTCGGGAGTTATATCAGGAACTCAGGAGTTTGCCGGCATTTACAAAGCTGCTGGGGAAAGACCGGGAGCAGTTTATTCCGCTCCCAAAGCATGAGGTGGAGTGGCTGGAACGGATGATAGAATCACCGGACCAGAGAATGGAAGTACAGCTTTCCCAGGTATCGGTATCAGAAGATGATGTAGTTACGATCCTGTCGGGACCTTTGAAAAATATGGAAGGATCTATTAAGAAGATTGACCTGCACCGGAGGATTGCGAAAGTGGAGGTTGACTTTATGAACAGGAAGACAGTTATACATCTGGGAATAGAGATGGTGGGAAAAAGGATGGATTCCCAAAAGTGTTGAATATATAGACAGGTAGAATATAAAGGGCGAAGCTGGATAAGGATGTTTTGTTTGTTGTTTTATTCTGATGTGAAATATGAATATCTGTTACTATGAAAATAAAACTATTTGTTGGAGTACTAAGCTATGGATATTGGATCAGATATAAGATTTAAGAAAATAGAGCCGTTTCAGACAAAGGTATGGCTGAGCAGTCCTACCATGCATGGTGACGAGATGGAGTATGTGACAGAGGCATATAAAACCAATTGGATGAGTACGGTGGGAGAAAATATCAATGAATTAGAGAAAATGGCGGCGGAATACATAGGAGTTAAACATGCGGTAGCGCTTTCATCAGGAACGGCGGCTCTGCATCTGGCAGTAAAATTGGCGGCGGAAAGATTATACGGCAGCAGTTCGGGTGTTTCGACGCCTGACGGGCTAGGGGCAGGCGGAGCGTTATATGGGAAGAGAGTCTTCTGTTCGGATATGACATTTGATGCGACGGTGAATCCTGTGGTCTACGAAGGCGGAGAACCTGTATTTATTGATACAGAATATAAGACCTGGAATATGGATCCAGAAAGCCTGGAACGCGCGTTTGTACTTTACCCAGATGTAAAGCTTGTCATCCTGGCTCATCTTTACGGTGTGCCTGGAAGGATCGATGAGATCAGAGATATTTGTAAGCGCTACGGAGCTTTGATAATTGAAGATGCAGCGGAATCGTTAGGGGCTACATATAAAAAGAAGCAGACAGGTACATTTGGTGATTACAGTTGTATCAGTTTTAACGGAAATAAAATTATCACAGGTTCCAGTGGTGGGATGCTTCTGTGTGGAAGCAGTACAGATGCTAATAAGGCAAGGAAATGGTCAACCCAATCACGGGAGGCAGCTCCTTGGTACCAGCATGAAGAGATTGGTTACAATTACAGGATCAGTAATGTCATTGCAGGTGTGGTGCGTGGACAGTGGCCTTATCTGGAGGATCACATCAATGATAAAAAGAGAATCTATGAACGATATAAAGAAGGACTTAAAGATCTGCCGGTAAGGATGAACCCGTATGACGAGACCTGTAGCTCACCCAATTACTGGCTGAGCTGCGTGACGATAGATCAGGAGTATATGTGTGAAAATCAGAAATCAGAACGGGAAGTTTTATATAAAAGTGAGAGTGGGAAGAGTTGTCCGTCAGAGATTCTGGATGTGCTTTCCTTTTTTTCAGCTGAGGGAAGGTTTATTTGGAAACCGATGCATCTGCAACCTGTTTATCGAAATAATTCTTTTGTGACGAGGGAAGGAATCAGCCGGGGAAATTCCAATGCATATATAGAGACAGGAAGTCGAGTGGATGTAGGTGCAGATATCTTTGCGAGGGGGCTTTGTCTGCCGTCGGATAATAAAATGACAGAAGAGCAACAGGATATTGTGATTGATATTATTCATTGTTGTTTTAAATAATTTATAGAGAATATGGATTAGCTGATAAAGAGAGGGATGCAATTTGAAAAGTTTATATATCGTTGGTGCAGGTGGGTTTGGAAGAGAAGTATTATGGCTTGTGAAAAGGATCAATGAAGCTTCTTTTTTTGAAGGAAAGGGGAGGGGTTGGAAAATAGAAGGGTTTATTGATGATAATACAGAACTTCATGAAACGATGCAGGATGAATATCCGGTGCTTGGCGGTTGTGATTATTTTAATAATATATTAGAAGAAATTTATATAATAGTAGCAATTGGTTCAGCCAAAGTAAAAAGAAAAGTTGTTAATAAATTGTCAAGATATAAGAATATTAAATTTGCTACACTGATTGATCCGACAGCTATTGTATCCGACCGTGTAAAAATCGGTGCAGGATGTATTATATGTGCAGGAACAATTGTTACAGTTGATATTATTCTTGGTCGAAATGTTATAATTAATTTGGATTGTACACTAGGTCATGATGTTATGGTTGGAGATTATACAACAGTTTATCCAAGTACAAATATTTCAGGAAATGTTAAGATAGATGAAGAGGTTGAGTTGGGAACTGGTGTGCAGATTATTCAGGGGAAAAATATAGGAAGTCAAAGTATAATAGGTGCAGGTGCAGTTGTTGTAAAAGATATACCCAAAAGATGTACTGCAGTAGGAAGTCCTGCAAAACCGATCAGATTTTTTTAGGAGGGACATCCAATGCATAAAAGTATGATGGATATTCATACAGTGACAGTCTTGGGAGCAAACGGTTCAATGGGAAGAAATATTGCAGCGATTTTTGCTTCTTTTGGTAATGCTAAGGTGTATCTTGTCAGTAGAAACATAGAGAAGTCCATTGAAGCAAAAAATAAAGCCTATCTTTCAGTTCGAGCAGAAAGTATCAAAGAAAAAATGATTCCGTCAGATTATACGCATTTGGAAGAATGTGTAAAGATATCGGATGTTATCTTTGAAGCATGTGCTGAAGAATGGAATGTAAAAGCGGATATTCACAGAAAAATTGCTGATGCAATTGGTGATAATGGAGAAGGAAAAGTTTTTTGTTCTGGTACGTCAGGACTTTCTATAACAAAATTGGCAGAATTGTATCCATCAAATTATCGCCATCAGTTCATGGGTATACATATGTTTAATCCCCCATATCAGATGACACTTTGTGAAATGATACCGACAATATATACAGAGAATGATCGTTCTGTATTTGAATCAATGAAAAAATATGCAAATAAGATATTGTATAGGACAGTGGTGGAGACGTTGGATTCTCCAGCCTTTCTTGGGAATAGAATTGGTTTCTATTTCATTAATAATGCTTTGCAAATGGCTGAGAGGTTTAAGTATAGCGGAGGAATCGATTATATCGATTCTATTTTAGGCCCTTTTACCGGGCGTTCAATGCCACCACTTATAACTTCAAATTTTGTAGGATTGGATGTTCATAAAGCTATTATTGAAAATCTTTATAACAATATTAATGATTATGCTCATGATGATTTTGCTCTTCCTCAATTTATGAATGTTCTGATTGATGAAGGTAAAGTAGGAAAAAAAGCAGGGGTAGGTTTGTATAAAACTATTTTACATGAAAATGGAATGAAAATTCATCAAGTTTATGATATTGCCCATGGACATTATCGAGAACAAATACAGTATGCATTTCCATTTGCTAAAGATATGATTTCTTTTTTAAAGGTGGGGGATTATGCAAAAGCAATTTATGTATTGATAGAGAATCAGTCAATAGAGGCGCGGCTTTGTTGTGAATTTCTTTTGAAGTATATTATATATAGTTTGGCAAAAGCAAAAGAGTTGGGCTGTGATCCAAGTGCAGCAGATGATGTTATGGCAGCAGGGTTTCATTGGTGCCCGCCATTGGCATTATTAGACGCGATCGGTTCAGTTACCGATTTTGAAAAGCTTTGTGAGGAACGGTTGGAAGAAAAAATAGTTTTTGCTATGAAAAATCTAAGTCTGTTAAAGGAGGCGCCGAAATCGCACTATGACTATCGTAGATTTATGATTGCGAAATAGTGTAAGACATTATTTGGAAGGAGAAGAGTATGAGTAAAGTGTATATATTAGGCGGCGCCCAAACAGATTTTGAACGTAACTGGACTAAAGAAGGAAAAAATGTGCTTGCTCTTTTAAAAGAAGTAATGTCAGATGCACTTTGTCAAGCGGATGTTAGTTTTTCGGATATAGAGGAATTGAATAAGAGTAACAGGGTTGCTTGCTTTGTGGGTAATTTTATTGCGGAAAATTATATTAATCAGGGACATTTAGGAGCATTATTGACAGAGGTGTCTCCATCTTTGTATGGTGTACCATCTGCGAGATATGAGGCGGCTTGTGCGTCTGGTTCAGCAGCATTAGACGCAGCTATTACTAAAATAAAGGCAAAGGAGTATGATCTGGCTATTGTTGTGGGGTGGGAATTAATGAAAACCGTAGATTCTAAGGTTTGCGGCGATATTCTGGCTAAAGCTGCATGTTACGAGAAAGAAGGGCAAGGAATTCCGTTTCCATTTCCGAAACTGTTTGGAAAATTAGCAGATGAAACTATAAGTAGGTATAGATTGGATGAACAGCGGTATTTGAATAATTTGGCACAGATTTCTGTAATTAATTATGGAAATGCAAAAAGGAATCCATTGGCTCAGACAAGAAGTTGGTTTATGGATTATGAACAGGCTAGCCATAGAGGAACAGAAACAAATATATCCATTGGTGGGAAGTTGGCTATATCTGATTGTTCGCAAGTGACGGATGGAGCAGCAGTAGTTCTATTGGCAAGCGAGAGCTTAATAGAAGAATTTGGAATAGAAAATGTACCATATGTAAAAGGATATGGTCATAGAACAGCGCCGATGTTGTTCGAAAAGAAGATTCATGAGCAACCAGAAAGTCATTATATATTACCATGGACAAGGCAGACAATTTTGGATGCGTACAACCGTAGTGGATTATCTGTAGAGGATATAGATGTTTTTGAGACGCATGATTGTTTTACATCCTCCGAGTATGTTGCTATTTCGGCATTTGGCATTACAGAGCCAGGACACGAATTTGAAGCAATAGAAAATGGAAGGATAGGCTTTGAGGGTGATAAACCAATGAATCCAAGCGGCGGTTTAATTGGTTGTGGACATCCGGTTGGTGCGACAGGATGTAGAATGTTTTTAGATCTCTATAAGCAAGTTAGAGGAAAAGCTAACGAATATCAAGTAATAAAAGATAATGAAATGCCGAAGAATGCGATAATGTTAAATATTGGTGGAACGGCTACTACAAATTATGTATTTATAGTAGGAATATAATTATGAAAAAGGTAAATGTTTATCAAGGAGTAATTAAACGGCTACTGGATATAGTTTTGTCTGGTTTAGCATTGATTTTACTATGTCCAATTTTAATATTAATATGTATTCTTATTTTGATTGATGATTTTGGACCTGTTTTATTCAAGCAAAAAAGAGTTGGAAAGAATGAGAAGATATTTCAAATACTTAAATTTCGGACTATGTATATAGATGCCGAAAAATATCAGGAAACAGGTGTTGAGGTTATTGGGAAAGATCCTCGAATCACGAAGATGGGGTTTCTATTGAGACGGTTTAAAATTGATGAACTTCCACAATTGATTAATGTCTTAAAAGGGGATATGAGTATTATTGGTCCACGTCCTTCGATTCCGGATTATTTAAAATCTTATCAGAATTGGGAAAGAGAGCGTTTTACGGTAAGACCCGGTTTGTCAGGCTTGGCTCAGGTTAATGGTAATATTTTTTTGTCAAAAACAGAAAGAAGTAAATTTGATGTCGAATATGTACATAAAATTAGTTTCTTATTGGATACAAAGATTGTATTGAAGACGATTTTAGTAATTATTTTTGGAGAAGAAAAATTTAGAAAATGAAGAAAATTGTATTTATAGGTTCAGTAGATTCAAGTAATCAAGCGTTAAAAACATTAATAAAGGAAGAAATTCCAATACAGCTGGTGTGTTCTTTGAATCCTGAAAAAGCAAAAAATGTTTCAGATTATTATCCAATCCATCTGACAGCAAAAGATATGGGAATTCCATATCTTTTTTTTGACAATATTAATGATGGAATTATTGTAGAGAAAATTAGGGAAGCCAATCCGGACTTTATTTTTGTTATTGGGCTTAGTCAAATTATTAAAAAGGAAATTTTGGATCTGGCAAGGGGGTGCGTAGTTGGATTTCATCCGACTCCAATTCCACATAATCGGGGAAGGGCTGCTGTGCCATGGGAAATCATATTAGGAGAAAAGAAGTCAGCTGTAACTTTTTTTCAAATAGATGAGGGAATGGATTCTGGAGAGGTTCTTTTTCGAGAATCATATTATATAGATGACGAAGATTATGCATCAGATGTTTATCAGAAAGTGTTAGAGGCGATGGTTTGCGGATTAAAAAAGAATATTCATAAGCTAATGTCAGGAAAGATAAAGTCGTCGGTTCAGAATGAAAAGGAAGCAAGCTATCTGTTAATTCGCCGCCCTTATGATGGGATCCTAGATTGGGGAAAACCAACAGAATACATATTACGTGTAATTAGGGCATCGAGCCATCCATATCCGGGGGCTTATTCATTTGTAAGAGAAAAAAAGATTACGATTTATCGTGCAGAAAGAATTGTATTAGATAGGAAATATATTGGTTATAATGGTCAAGTTGCGGAGATTACTTCAGAAGGTGAGTTGATAGTATTGACAGTTGATGGAAGTATTAAAGTAACAGAGTATTCTGTTGAGGATAATAAGAAAGTTTTTGTGGGTAGCAGATTAATTGGTGCATATGATCCGGGGATACACATGTAAGGAGATACTATGAAAAGAATCTTGGTTTTCGCTCCACATAATGATGATGAGGTTTTGGGTGTTGGAGGGACAATTGCTAAATATGCGAGTGAGGGACATGAAGTATATATATGTGAAGCAACAAGTGCAAAAAATGATCCTGTACTTGTTGAAATAATCAAGAAAGAGGCACTAGAATCGCACAAATTATTAGGAGTAAAAGATACTTTTTTTTTAGAGTTGCCGGTTGTTGCAATCAAAGATACACCAACGATTGAAGTTAACAGAAAGTTTGAAGAGATTGTGAAGTATATAAAACCAAATATTGCTTTTATTCCTCATAAAGGGGATATGCACATTGATCATGCAGAAGTTGCAAAAGCAGCAATGGTTGCTTTAAGACCGATTGAAAATCCGCAATTGGAGACAATTTATGCATATGAGACATTATCTGAAACCGAATGGAATAGTCCAACAGTTGATAATATATTTATACCTAATTGTTTTAGTGATATTTCTGACTATATCGGATTAAAGATAGAAGCAATGAAATGTTTTAAGACACAGCTTAAAGTATTTCCCCATCCACGTTCTTTGGAATCTATTGATGCCTTGTCAAAACTTAGAGGTTCTACAATAGGTGTATGTAGTGCTGAAAGTTTTATGGTTATCAGGGAAAGAATGTGATTAGTTATACATAAATTATGAAATATAATAAAAAACAAGAGGTTTATATTTATGAAAAAGACAGTATGGATAATAAATCATTATGCCAATCATATGTACTTTTCTAAAGGAGGAAGACATTATTCATTTGCAAAATATCTAAAGGAGAATGGGTATGAGCCTATAGTTTTTTGTAGTAATGCGAAGCATAATGAGTATGGAACATATTTTAGAAATGATGTTTTGTTTACGGTAAAAAACGCGGATGAAATTGATGTTCCATTTGTTTTTGTAAAAAGTAGACCATATAAAGGAAATGGGAAACAGCGTGTTTTTAATATGATTGATTTTTATCATAATGTAAAAAAGACAATAAAAATATATAAGAAAAATCATGGGAAGCCAGATGTTTTATATGCATCTTCGGTACATCCGCTAACATTAATTGCTGGTATAGAATTAGCAAAAAGCTTTGGAATCAAATGTATTTGCGAAGTTCGAGATCTTTGGCCAGAAAGTATTGTTGCATATTCAAATAGATGGAGTAAAGATGATTTGCTTATAAAGATTTTATATCAAGGAGAAAAATGGATATATAAAAGATCTGACCATATCATTATGACATGGCCAGGCGGATACAACTATATCGAAGAAAAAGGATGGAATGAGATTATTCCAAATAGTAAAGTGACTCATATTAGTAATGGAGTGGATTTACAGGAATATGAATTGAATAAAAATAAAGTTATAAAAGATATAGATTTAGATGATTCGAAGCACGTGAAATTTATATACACAGGTTCTATTAGACAAATAAATAATTTGTCGTTGATTCTTAATGCTTGCACTTTACTGAAAAAAAGAGGAAATAATAGGGCTAAGATTCTTATATATGGTGAAGGTGAAGAACGAAACAGCCTTGAGGAAAGAGCTAAAGCGAGAAAGTTAGATAATATAAAATTTAAGGGAAAAGTTGATAAAGAGAGCATTCCTTCAATATTACAGTCGGCTGATATTACTTTACTACATAATACGAGTACTATTTTGGATAGGTTTGGTCAAAGTCAAAATAAATTTTTTGAATATTTAGCTGCAGGAAAACCTATTCTGATGACGTATTCAGTTGGGAATAGTATAAACAAGAAAAATCATTGTGGAATAGAATTGAATGAACAAACTGCAGAATCCATTGCCGATGCGATAGATATGTTTTGTGGGATAGAGTCAGAGGAGTATATGAAATATTCGGCAAATTCGATTACAACCTCAAAGATGTTTGATTATAAAAGGCTGACAGAGAAATTGATATATGTCATAGAACATGTATAGAATTTAATTATACTTGAGGAGGAATTATGATGCGGGAATTAAATCCGAAAGAAAGAGAAATTGTACAAAACAGGCTATTTGAGTTACTAGTTGCTTTTAGAAGAATTTGTGAAAAAGAAGGAATATGGTATTCTTTAGCATTTGGGACAATGTTGGGAGCAATTCGGCATCATGGTTTTATTCCATGGGATACAGATGTTGATGTATATATTATGCTGCCAGATAAAGAAAAATTCAGAAAAGCGTTTGAAAGAAATAAACCACAAGGAATACAATTGCATAATCATAATACAAGCGCTAAGTGTCTTCAATCACATGACTATTTGGAATTTACAGAAAAACAGTTTATAAAAGGAATTCACCTGGATGTATGGCCATTAGTTGGAGCGCCATCGGAAAAAAAGGCACAAGAGAAATTTGCAAAATATTTGTATATTGTAGATAGAATAGTTCGGTCTAAATATGTGGATATACGTCAATGCAAAAAGAAAAACAGACCATTAGTTTTATGTGCTAAAATAATTGATTATTTTTTTTCTGATGAATTACTCAAAAAAAATATTAGGAAACGAGAAAGAAAATACGATTTCTATGAATCAGAATTTTTGATTTCACTTATGAATTATGGAAAAGCCAGTTGTTGTATGCCTAAAGAAATTTTCGATACAATGATAGAAGCAGAGTTTTGTGGCGAAAAATTTAAAATTCCTGAGAATTGGAACGTGTATTTGACTGGAATGTATGGAGAAGATTATATGATACCAAAACAAAATTGGTAAGATATGGAGAGAAGAATGAAAATACTATTTGTTGGTGCTGCGCCAAGTAATCATACAGCTAGATGGGTAAATGCGTTGTCTAAAAGAGGGCATGAGGTTATTCTTGTAAGTAGAGGAGATCAACGAGATGATCTGAATCAAATATCAAATAAAGTTAAAATTGAATATTTAAAGTATGGAGGCGGTATAGGTTATTATTTAAATACTCTACAGATAAAAAGGATATATAAAAAGTTCAGACCGGATATTGTTAATGCACATTATGCCACGGGATATGGTACGTTGTGTAGATTGGCGAATTTACAACCATTAGTGTTGTCATGCTGGGGAAGTGATATTTTTGATTTTCCTAAGAAATGCAGAAGAAATCGTAGACTATTGGAAAAGAATTTTGAATTTGCAAATGTAATCGCATCTACTAGTTTAGCAATGGCAGAAGAATGTAAGCAATATCTTAAAAATGATAATAGAGAGGTTTATGTAACTCCATTTGGGGTTGATACTGAGCTGTTTTTCCCTAATAAAAAAAACAATGTTAGACCAACAATAGGCATTGTTAAATACTTGAAGCCTATTTATGATATCCAATTATTGATAAAAGCCTTTGCAATTGTGTGTCAAAAAACAAGTTATAATCCTATTTTAAAAATATATGGAAGTGGTCCATTAAAGGAGGATCTGAAAAGACTTGTTTTTGATCTGAATTTGGAGGATGATGTTGAGTTTTATGATACAATACCAAATGAAAAAGTTGCATCAGTAATTTGTGATTTTGATATTTTTATTAATTGTTCTAAAGTAGAAAGTTTTGGTGTGGCTGTTTTGGAAGCAATGTCTTGTGAGTTGCCTGTTATTGTTACAAAAACAAAGGGGTATTGTGAAATTGTGGAGGATAAAAAAACAGGCATTATTTTAAAAGATAGAAAACCATCTACTATGGCGGAAGCAATTATTCAGCTCTTGGAGAATGATGATTTGCGAAAGAGATTTGGAATAGAAGGGAGAAAAAGAGTAGAAAAATTCTATGATTGGAATAAAAATGTTGATACAATGATAGAATTATATAACAAAGTTCTACAAGGGAAAAATAAAAATGATAATACAATATTTGAAAAAGGTAGTAATGATTGCAAAAAGAATAATTAATCCTCCATTTTTTGTATATAGTTTATTTCACTATTTTAAATGTGAAATTCCTTTTTTGATTGCATTATGCCTGCGAAGTAAGGATTCTTATTTAAATGAAATTGTTTTTTTTACATATGATGGTTCAAATCAAGTTGTTCATCCAGATTGTATATATCTGGGAGAAAAGTATTGGGTTGCTGTTACGCCATATCCTTTTGGTTTGGAAGAATATGAAAATCCCTCAATTTATACGGGAGAAAAAATTGAAAATCTGTTTGCTTGTAATAATAATCCCATAAAAAAACCTCATCATTATGAATTTGGATGTCATCTATCGGATCCTTGTTTATGTAATGACCAAGAATATGTTTACTGTATTTATAGAGATACAAAGAGAAAAGCAGATGGAAGTAATTGGAATGGTATTTATATCATGAAATGTTCAATTTTAAACGAATGTTGGGAAGTACCTAAACTGCTATTACAAAGCGATGTTGATCCGATTTTATCTCCAGCAGTAGTTATTACAAAAGATCAGAGAATTCATATGTTTCATGTAAATGCTAACAAATATCGTGGAAAATTGATGTATACTGTTTTTAATAGAGAAAACGAAATGTTGGAACAAAAGGAGTTGATTTGTAAAGGTATACCTGAGAATTATTTTATCTGGCATATAGGAATATCGTTTGAAGGAAATCTCAAATTCAGTGAAAAGGAAAATAAATTGAATGGACTTTTTTTGGTACGGAATATTTATGAAAAAAGTGATTTTAGATTATATACATCTTTAAGCATATTACCAGGAATGGAATGGTCTATTGAAAAGAGAGTTAATCCACCTGAAGAAATTAGCAAAAAGCAAATATATCCATATAAATCATCGTTTATTCCTAATAGTACGGATATATTGTATGGATTTAAAGATAAAAAAAATAGATTTCGAATAGTAAAAATGAAGATGAGAAATTAAAAATCAGGAGAAAAATATTGTTTACAAAAAATAAATGTGAAGACAGGGATGAAAAGAATAATTTAAAGCTTACTGTTATTGTACCGACATATAATGTAGAAGATTATATTTCACGATGCTTGGATAGCCTTTTAAATCAAGATGATATTGAAATAGAGATTATTGTTGTTAATGATGGATCAACAGATAATACGCATAAGATTATCAACGAATATCAAAAAAAATATGACAATATTAAAATTATTAATGAAAATAATCAAGGTTTGTATAAAGCGAAAACAAATGGTATTGGTTTTGCTACATATGATTTTATAACTTTTTGTGATCCTGATGACTATATAGATGCTAATTTTTATGCTCCTATATTAAATAGGATGATTGAAAATGAAGCAGATATTATCCAGTTTGGATATAGGAGAATAAAAGATGAAAAAACTATTTGGAGTTATATTCCTAAAGAAGAAGTAATGGATGGAAAAGAAGCAACAAGACGAATGCTGGAAACAACAAATTTTGCACATTCAAACTGGTGTAAGATTTATCATAAAAAAGTTTTGGAAAATGTTGCTTTTGATGAAGATATTCGATGTGATGATGAAGATGTATTAATTCATGTTAAAGTTCTTCCACATGTGACAAAGGTTTGTTCAGTTTCTGATGTTGGATATAATTATGTTATTAGAAGGGGAAGTATAGTTGATACAGGAACAGGAATTAGAGGAATAAATATACTTAGAACGGATCAAATAATATATAACTATGCTAAAGCAAATTTATCTAAAGAATTGGTGAAAAGTGTTGCGTATGATTATTGTGCAAAATTAGCATATTGGTATAATAAATGTTATTTATTAAATGAGCGGAAACAAGGCGATAAAGTGTTATCAGATTTTTATAAAGTACTGAAAAATAATCATCTTTTTCTTTACTTTCCTAAGGGCTGTTCTATAAAAAGAGTTTCAATGATTTCTCTTTTAGCACTTAATCCAACTGTTTGCAGACAATTGTTTAGTAAAATTGTGAGATAATGTAAAGGATTATATTAATGTTAATAGATTTCATTTGTTTATTTTTATCAACAATAATGTTGATAAATTCTTTTCGAAAGTTAAAAATTGAATTTAATGGAAGAGTATACTTTTATTGGTTTTTTTGGGTTGTTTTTGTTCTGCCGCTTTGGCTGGACTATCTGATTGGAAAACCGGATTATAGTTCATGGGGGCATCGCATGTATGGTTTTTCAATTTCATACGATGATGATATTACCAGGATTATTTATGCGATTTTTTTGTTATTTATGCAAATAATTTTATTGTATCATAGACCTAAATTATTTTTGAAAAGAAGAGGGTGTAATGAAAGTATAGATAATAGAAGTTTGAATAAAAACAGTTTATTATCAAAAAAAATTATTTTTATTTGTTTTATTATGAGTATGATATCGCCTATGATGTGCATTTTATCTGGTTTTCCAAGAGTACTTATTACAATTGGATGGCGTGAAAAATATCTTTTTCAAGAATTCTCAAAAAGAGGAGTTTCAACTTATGTAGAAAAGTTTGCGTATATTGGCGTGATTGCATGTATAATAATTATTGGGTTCAAGATATCCATGGATAAATGGAATAATTTTTTTTTAAAATTGCTGGCAATTGTGTTGCTAATAATGAATATTAATGCCGAATCAAAGAGATCAATTATATTATTTCTAATAGTAGTATCTGTGTATATTTATTTTTTAAAACACAGAGATGAGAACGTTTTTAAAGTTGTAATTTATATTTTGATCTCTATGGTGGCTGTAGTAGCAATTAGTATATTTGTAAAGACATATTATCGGGGATATAGTGGTTTTTCGGCTATATATACAACGCTTAGGATAGATTTTTTTCGAGATGATACTGTGAAATTAGCGATTTATTCTATTCTATATCCAGATAAAATTAAAATTTTATCATTCCCATTTGAAAGTTACTTGATGCAGTTCGGATATTTTTTTGTTATAAGTTTACTTGTAGGAAAAGGAATAGTTGCAATCCCTAGAATAGGATATAATCAGTATTTAACGGCAGCGCTCATAGATTCTCCGATTTCTGAGGCGAAATTTATGACTACATCGATGTTCGATGAGGCCATAGCTAATTTTGGGCTTTGCGGAATTGTAATCATTGCAGTTCTATTGTCATATTTTTTAAGTTTTGCCGATGAATTGACGGATTTCGAAACTGTTTTATGGATTTCTTTTGGAATATTATACTCAATGTATTCATTAGATTATATTTTAGTGTATTTAGAAGTAATTATATTCATTTATATTTATATGAGATTCAATTTAAAAAAGAATAGGTTATGAGAAGTTAATTGTTATAGTGGAGGTGCAATAATGGAAATAAATTCATTTGCAATAACACACACAGATATATCTGGAAATATAGGAGGACCGCCAGGATATTTATTTAATTTAATTAATAGTTTTAATAAAACAGATTGTCCGGATTTGTTGATATTGGATGAAGAAAAAAATGTAAATTTTAATCAAAACGCATGTTTAAGAGAGAGAATTATCAATAAAATAAAAGATATATTTCCATCAGTACGAAATGTTTTATATTTTTTTAGAAGAGGATTTCAGTATAAGCATAAATATATAAATATTATAAACAATTATAAGTTGATTCATGCACATTCAAGTGAAGTTGTTTTATTTATAAGAAGATTTTGCAAGTATAGGGGTATTATTGTATTTACACCTCATCGTCCAGAATCTATATATGAAGAAGTCGCTCACTCGCTATCAAATAAAAGGAAATATAGTATTCTTCGTGTATGGTTTAATTATATAGAGAAGGAATCTTATAAGTTGTCTGACGCATTTGTTTTTCCGAGTAAAGGGGCAGAGCATATATATTGGGACTTTCCAGGTTATGAAAAGTATGGAAAAGATAAACTCCATAAATATCTGTATACAGGATTGCCTATAAAGAAAGTTACTATAGAAAAAAAGGAATACAGAAAAAAATATGGAATAAAAGGAAATTGCTTTATTGTAACATATATTGGTCGGCATTCCATGATTAAAGGATATGATAGATTAGTTAAAATATATCCTGAACTAAAACAGCGAGGTATTGAAGTTGTTGTAGCAGGAGGAAAAGGCGGTATAGCATATCCGCTTGATTCTGGATGGCATGAGCTGGGTTATATTTCTGATGTTCCAAATTTAATTCATGCATCAGACGTAATAGTTATTCCAAATAGAAATACATATTTTGATCTGATAATACTTGAAGCATTGTCACAAGGAAGAATTGTTATTTCATCAAATACAGGAGGGAATATAGATATTGCAAAGGAAACTGCAGCGTTAATGTTATTTGATAATAATAATGAAACGGAGCTACTTGATCTTATCCTTAAAGTGTCTTCATTAAGTTCGAATGATATTATGGAAAAAGAAAAGGATGCTATAAGATTTTATTATAATAAATGCAAAATGAATATTTTCTCTTCGAATTACCTTGAAACAATAAAGTTAATAAAGCAAAGTTTTGATGTGTATTAAAGTATTGTTTATGAACTCGAAAAATTCTTTGATTAAAAATTCAATTTATAATGTTTTATACAGATGTTTGGGAATAGTCTTTCCTCTTATATCCTCTATTTATGTGGCAAGAATACTTACTCCATCGTATGTTGGAAAAGTTTCAGCAGCGCAGAATTTCGTGTCATATTTTACGATTTTTACGTCAATGGGTATTCCAACGTATGGAGTGAAATTAATTGCTCAATTTACAGGAAAGAAAGAATGTACAAACAGTGCTTTTTGGGAATTGTGGATAATAAATTTTTTTCTGAGTGGGATTACAGGAATAATGTACTACCTAACTGTTGCATTAATGCCCTTTTTTTATGAAGAGCGTACATTATATGCTGTTTCCGGATTGGTTTTGGTAATTAATATAATTAATATAGACTGGTTTTTTCAGGGCATTCAAGAATATAAATATATTGCCATTAGAAGTTTGATAATTAAAATAATATCATTAATTTTGTTATTCTCCTTTGTGCATGATAAAAATGACTACTTAATCTATGCGATAATCAATATAATAGCTCTTACCGGAAATTATTTGTTTAATATCTTTACAATTAGGAAATATATTAAAGTATCTATTAAAAGATTACAATTTAAAGAACATTTAGTACATATTTTTTCTTTGTTTGGAGCATCGCTGGCTGCTGAAATATATACTTTAACAGATACTACAATGCTCAATATAATGTCAGGATCAAAAATAGTGGGTTATTACTCAATTTCAATGAATGTGGTTAGGATTTTAAGAGGATTAGTGGTTGCAATAGCAGCAGTATTTTTACCACAGTTGAGCTACTATTATCATAATAAAAAGAATGATATGTTTTGTATTTTAGTTGATAAAGGGTTGCATGTATTGGTTTTACTTACAATTCCGGTTGCAATTGGTTTAATGCTTGTTGCAGATGATTTAATATTGCTATTCTTTGGAAAAGAGTATATTGGTTCAATATTATCTACACAAATATTAGCGATATCTGTTATGTCGGTAGCATTAAGTAATTTCATTGGATTACAAATTTTAGTCACGTTAGGAAAGGAAAAGATAACAACTTTTTCCACTATAATTGGTGCTGGGGTAAATATAGTTCTAAACATATGTTTAATTGTTAGATATCAACATATAGGAGCTGCAATAGCATCAGCTATAACGGAGATGACTGTTACTCTTTTTCAATATATTTTTTGTAGAAAATATATTGAAATCAAGATGAGATTAATTGGTCCTGTTATTGCATCATTAATAATGAGTATTGTTGTATTATTGATCAAATTTTTAGGAATACCTATTTTTCTTCGACTTTTTTTAGAGTGTTTTTTGGGATGTATCACTTATTTTATAATTATATATATTCTTAAAGATGAAATGATTGTTGACATCATTACTCGTGTAAAAGAATATATGAATAGAATGAAAAAATTAAAGTAATTTTTATTTCAATTAGATAGATATAGAAAATCTGATTAGAAAATGGAGAGTGTTTTTTGATATTATAAGAGACACTCTCCATTCTTTGATTTTAAATTCTTGCAATATATGTTTGCAATATTTGTATCTAAGTAATGTGGAGGTTTATATTGATGAAAGAATTATTTAAAGATTTATGTGAAGGAAGAAAAACATTAGCTGTCGTAGGGTTAGGATACGTTGGTTTACCACTTGCGGTGGCATTTGCGAGTAAAGGTATAAATGTTATTGGATATGATATAAATAAAAGAAAAATAGATCAATATCTTATGGGAGTTGATCCAACAAAAGAAATAGGCAATGATCTAATTAAAAAAACAAAGGTTAATTTTACTACAGACGAGCTTCAATTAAGATTGGCTCATTTTATAATTGTTGCCGTACCAACACCTGTTAATACGGATCATACGCCCAATTTATCTCCGGTTGAAAATGCATCAAAAATAATAGGTAACAATTTGAAAAGAGGTTCGATTGTGGTTTATGAATCTACAGTTTATCCTGGTGTAACAGAAGATATTTGCATTCCAATATTGGAGGAAGAGTCAGGATTAAAATGTGGACAGGATTTTAAGGTAGGATATAGCCCTGAAAGAATTAATCCGGGTGATAAGAGACATACATTGTCAAATATACATAAAATTGTATCTGGCTGTGATAAAGAATGTCTTGAAATTGTAAAGGATGTTTATAATCTTATTATTAATGTGGGAACGTTTCCCGTTTCTAGTATAAAGACAGCAGAGGCAGTAAAGGTTGTTGAAAACAGTCAGCGAGATATTAATATTGCATTTATGAATGAGTTGGCAATGGTTTTTGATAGAATGGGAATTGACACCAATGAGGTTATTGATGGAATGAATACAAAATGGAATGCATTAGGGTTTCGGCCAGGTTTAGTGGGGGGACATTGTATTGGTGTGGATCCATACTATTTTACATATGAAGCAGAAAAACTAGGATATCACAGCCAAATAATAATAAATGGTCGAATTGTAAATGATTCTATGGGAAATTTTGTAGCTGATATGGCTATTAAAAAAATGATAGAAGCTAATCAAGCACCTGCAAGGAGTAATGTTATTATATTAGGATTAACTTTTAAAGAAAATTGTCCAGATATAAGGAATAGTAAAGTAATAGATATTATAAAGCGTTTAAATGAATATGGAATAAGGCCGCAAATTGTAGATCCCTGGGCAGATAAATTGGAGGTGGAAAGAGAATATGGAATGAGCTTATCTGATTTAGAGGATATAAAGAATGCTGATTGTATTATTGTTGCAGTTGCGCATAATGAGTTTAGAAATCTTAATATAAAAGATATTAAGAAAATGTATACTGGTTCGTTACAGGATAATCAAAAAGTGATATTAGATATCAAAGGGATATTTAATAAGGACGAATTTGAAAGATATGGAATAAATATTTGGAGATTGTAATAGAGGTTTTTACGTAATTAAAAAAGAGTGTGAAAATTTATTTTTGACTAAAGGAGGCAATTTTGAAAGCACTAATATTAAATTCAGGAATGGGAACAAGAATGGGAGTTTTATCATCTGAACATCCCAAATGCATGACTGAAATTGGTCCATCGGAAACAATACTATCAAGGCAGTTAAGACAACTTGTTGAGATTGGAGTTAGTGATATAATTATCACAACAGGATATTTTGATAATATTTTAAAAAATTATTGTCTAAGCCTAAGTTTAAATGTACATTTTACTTTTGTCAAAAATGAAAAATATGAAAGTACTAACTATATATATAGTATATATTGCGCACGCAAATATTTAGATGACGACATTATTTTAATACATGGCGATTTGGTTCTTGAAAATAGTATATTTGATAAATTGTTTGAATTCCAGGGGTCGTGTATGGTAGTGAGTTCAGCTGTACCCTTACCACATAAAGATTTTAAGGCAGTAGTCGTAAGAGAAAAGATTGAATCTATAGGGATTGAATTTTTTGAGAGTTCATATGCGGCACAACCGATATATAAATTGAATTATAGTGATTGGAATGTGTGGCTTCGCAATATTGTAAAATATTGTGAAAATGGTAATGTGAATTGTTATGCTGAAAATGCTTTTAATGAAGTGTCTGATAGCTGTATTATATATCCTTTGGATGTAAGGCATATGCTATGTAATGAAATAGATAATCAGGATGATCTTGCAATTGTTTTAGATAAATTAAAAATAGTTGAAAATCGTAAAGTTTATATGTGTTTCTCTTCAGATGTGCTTCATACAGGACACATTACGATAATACAAAGAGCATCAAGACTTGGCAGGCTTACCATTGGAGTGTTGTCAGATGAAGCAGTTTCGAGTTTTAAACGATTTCCAATTCTTCCTATCGAGCAAAGGATGGCTTTATTTGAAAGTATTAAAGGTGTTGATAATGTTATTGAACAGAAGGAACTGTCATATAAAGATATTTTATTAAAATTAAAACCAGATATTGTAGTACATGGTAATAATTGGAAAGAAGGAACTCAAAGGGTAGTTCGTGAAGAAGTTATTGACATTCTTAATTCTTATGGTGGAAGGTTAATAGAATATCCTTATATTTCAGATCCTAAATTAAAAGAGTTGGAACAAAGATCTCGGTTGGAGTTATCTTTGCCAGATAGTAGGCGCGCTAGATTACGGAAATTAATTGATATGAAGGGATTAGTGACCGTTATGGAGGTGCATGACGGTTTGACAGGTTTGATTGTTGAGAATACTATGGTTCAAGAGGATGAAAAATCATTCCAATTTGATGCAATGTGGATTTCTTCACTCTGCGATTCCACGGCAAAAGGTAAACCTGACATTGAACTCGTAGATATGACTAGTAGATTTCGGACTATTGATGATATTACAGAAGTGACCACAAAACCGATTATTTTTGATGGTGATACTGGGGGATTAACAGAACATTTTGTTTATACAGTGAAATCACTTGAAAAGATGGGGGTATCTGCAGTAATAATTGAAGATAAGACGGGTTTAAAAAAGAACAGTTTGTTTGGAACAGAGGTTGAGCAAAGGCAAGACTCTATAGAGAACTTTTCGGCAAAAATTGCGGCAGGTAAAAAAGCACAAAAGTCATCGGATTTTATGATTATTGCCAGAATAGAAAGTTTAATCCTTGAACAAGGAATGGATGATGCACTGGAACGAGCAAGGGCTTTTGTAAAAGCAGGAGCAGATGGTATTATGATTCATAGCAGAAAAAAAGAGCCTGATGAAATATTTGAATTTATTAGAACATTTCGTAATGAAGATAAATATACACCTTTGGTGGTTGTACCAACATCATTTAATTCTGTTACAGAAGAAGAATTTAAGAAACAAGGGGTAAATATTGTCATATATGCAAATCAATTAATGCGAAGCGAGGTTCCCGCAATGAAAAAAACAGCAGAAACTATTCTTCGTAATCATAGAGCTATGGAAGCAGATAAATTTTTAATGCCTTTTCAAGAAATTATTTGTATGATTCCAGAAGAAATGTGAGGATGGATTGTATGCAAAAAATAATTTATGATAATTCAAATTATTCAAAATTAAGTAACTATATTGCTGATCTTAATATAAAAAGGATATTTTTAGTTTGTGGAAGGAATGTAAGTAATGTGCCGATTGTTAAATACATCAAAGAATTAGAAGATCAAAAAAAAATAGAAGTTACTTTATTTAATGATTTTCATCCCAATCCAACATATGAATCAATAGTTAAAGGAGTAGAAATATTAAAAAAAAGTGAAGCGAATGATATTTTTGCAATTGGGGGAGGTTCTGCAATAGATGTTGCTAAATGCATTAAATTGTACAGCTCTATGAGACCCGATAATGGAATATTTGAAAATTGTTACCTTAGACAAAAAATTGTAGAGAATGATCGTAGACTCTTTGCAGTTCCGACTACTGCAGGTACAGGATCCGAGGCTACCCAATTTGCTGTGATTTATTATAGAGGTGAAAAGCAATCTGTTTCGCATAAAAGTATAATTCCAGATACTGTGTTATTTGATCCTTCTTCGCTTAAAACTTTGTCACTTTATCAACGGAAAGTGGGAATGATGGATGCTCTATCTCACTCAATAGAGTCTTGCTGGTCTATTAATAGTACAAATGAAAGTAAAGAATATTCAAGAATTGCTATTAACTTAATCCTGAAAAACATGGAAAGTTATTTAAATAATGAAGTTTGCGGCAATACATATATGCTGAAGGCGGCAAATCTAGCTGGGCATGCGATAAATATTACACAAACAACTGCTGGTCATGCAATGAGTTACAAGCTTACAAGTTTATATGGTATTTCACATGGACATGCGGTTGCAATTTGTAATGCGGTTCTTTTTCCATATATGATAAATCATATTGATAAGTGCAGAGACATGCGAGGAGAAAGATATTTAAAAGATATGTTTGCTGAACTTGCAGAATTTATGGAATGTAAAGATATGTATGAAGCATGTGATAAATATAAGAATTTTTTGAAAGTATTAAATTTGGAAATACCTAAGATTAAAGAAAATGATTTGAATATTTTAACAGATTCGATTAATCAAGCAAGATTAGCAAATAATCCCATTACATTGAATCGGTATGATATTAGATATCTTTATAAAAAAATTATGTTAAAGGAGTTAATATAAATGCAAGTTAAAGATATGTTACAAATCATGAATGTGGATTTTTTTTCTGGCGTTCCTGACAGTCAGTTGAAAGCATTGTGTAATTATTTAATGGATACATATGGTATTGATTCAAAACATCATATAATTGCGGTTAATGAAGGGAGTAGTGTGGGATTAGCTGCAGGTTATTATTTATCAACTGGAAAGATTCCGGCTGTATACATGCAGAATAGTGGGGAGGGAAATGCTGTTAATCCAGTTGTAAGTCTTCTTAATGATAATGTGTATGCAATACCTATGATTTTTATTATTGGTTGGAGGGGTGAACCAGGGAGTTATGATGAACCACAACATATTTATCAAGGGAAAATAACACTTAGTCTTTTGAAAGTTATAGGTATAGAATATTTTGTGGTAGATAAGAATACTTCTATAAATGAAATAAATGGAATAATGAAAAATTTTAATGTGCTATTATTAAAGGGGAAACAGGTAGCATTTGTAATAAAAAAAGGAGCGTTAGAGTATTCTAATACGGTTGAATATAAAAATCAATTTAGCCTTTCACGGGAAAATGTTATTGAACAGATTGTGTCTATAGCGAATGAGGATTTGATCATTTCTACTACCGGTAAAGCGAGCAGAGAGTTATTTGAAGTCCGTGAGAGAAAGAAGCAAGATCATAAACATGATTTTTTGACAGTTGGTTCAATGGGGCATAGCTCATCGATTGCATTGGGTGTTGCATTAAATGTAATTGATCGTAAAATATGGTGTATTGATGGTGATGGTGCAGTTTTAATGCATATGGGAGCTATGGCTACTATTGGAGCAATTCATCCACACAATTTTGTGCATATAATAATTAACAATTCATGCCATGAAACAGTTGGGGGGATGCCGACCGTTGCAAAGCAAATTGATTTCCCGGAAATTGCAAAGGGTTGTGGATATGTAAATGTAACAAGAGTAGAAAACTTTAAAGATTTAGGAATTCAACTTGAAAAAGCGAAATATGCAAAAGAGCTAACTTTAATTGAAGTTTGTTGTAATATTGGTTCCAGGTTATCTTTAGGGAGACCAACGACGTCAGCAATCGAAAATAAAATCAATTTTATGGATTTCTTAAATCTAGAATGAAAACTCCATATATGATTAAAAAATTGTAAATGACATATGTTAAAATTGTGAGGTGACATAATGAAGAAATATATTCAAGTTGCTCGCCTTGACCATTGGATCAAACAATTGTTTATATTTCCCGGATTAGTGGTTGCATACGTTTTATTAAATCCAAAAATAAATATATACATAGTCTGCAAAATTATTTTTGGTTTTATATCTACATGTTTGATTGCTTCGTCTAATTATATCATAAATGAATGGTTGGACGCAGAGTTCGATAAATTTCATCCCACAAAGAAGTATAGAAGTGTTGTTGAAAATGATTTGAGACCAGCGATAGTATATATTCTATACTTTGGATTAGCCATTATAGGAGTAGGTATAGCATTCTGCTTATCCCCTATATTTTGCGGATGTGAAATATGGCTTTGGGTAATGGGAATATTATATAATGTAAAACCTATACGTACGAAAGATATTCCAATAATTGATATTCTGTCTGAATCAATAAACAATGCCATTCGCTTCTTGCTTGGATGGTTTACCATAACGGATTCGTATCTTCCACCAATAAGTATAATAATTGGATACTGGTTTGCAGGAGCCTTCTTAATGGCGATGAAAAGATTTGCAGAGTATAGAATGATTGCAAATCCTGATGTTGCAGGGGAATATAGAAAATCTTTTCAGTTTTATTCAGAACAGAGCTTACTGTTGCTGTCATTCTTTTTTGCTATGTGTTCAGTTCTTTTTATAGGAATTTTTTTGATTAAATACCGGCTGGAATTAATTCTTTTTATGCCATTTTTTATGGGACTTTTTTGTTATTACTTTCATATATCGTTTAATAATGATTCAGCAGCTCAAAAGCCGGAAAAACTTTTTAGAGAGAAAAGGTTGATGTTTTATTGTTTTATACTTTGTATCTTATTCTGGATTTTAATGATACTTGACTTTCCGATATTAAATGCTATTATCAGTGATACTTTAATAAAAATAAAGTAGGGAAACAGGATAATGAGGATAGAAGAAAAATATTCAAAGTGTTTTACTCCATTAAATATCTATTTGTTTATAAGCCTAAGTGGAATAATATTATTTTTTATAGCAGCATTTTTTGAACAAACTAAAGTATTCGATTGGATTATGATGGAAAATAACTCCGACTGGGTTACTTCTGATTATTTTAGGCATGTACATCATAGCCAATATCTAAGCAATATATATCACATGGAGTTAGATGCGTATTTTCCTCCAATGGCGTATATTTTTTATTGTTTTATTTATAGAATTTCATTTAATGGATATTTAAGTGATGATTATAGGGATATGCTTACAGAACCTTATCAGATTATCATATTTATTATGTATACGTTAATCGCAGTAGTATGGCTTGGCTATATATTTGATGAATTGAATATTTCTATAACAAAGAGGAGATTGCTCTTCTTTTCTGTCGTTTTCTCGGTGCCTGTTTTTGCAGGGGCTCTTGAACGTGGAAATATGGCTTTATATGTTATTGTAATCATACTTAATGCACTGATATGGAAGGATTCTGATCAATGTTGGAAACGAGAAGCATCGTTAATATTGATTGCAATAGCAGCTGGGCTCAAAGTATATCCGGCAGTATTGGGATTATTGTATATAAAAGAGAAAAGAAGGAAAGAAGCAATACGTTTGATTATATATGGGATCTTATGTTTTTTCATGCCATTTATATTTTTGGGGGGTTTAGGGGGTCTATTGGCGTATATTAAAAAACTAATAGAGTTGATGTCAAGGGAATATTTTGGCAGAATACAATTTTTTAAAGGCTTAATGAGTTTTACCTTATTATCAAATGAAGCTATATCGATTTTGAATTTTTTGTTTATAATGGGATTATTAGTTGCAATAATTTTTACTAAAAATAAATTGTATGAAATGATATATTTTGCATCCTTTATGGCATTTGTACCGGGAAATGCATATAGATATACATTGATTTATTTTTTGATAATAGTATTTACGATGTTTAGAGATTTTGATGGGGAGAATAGGACAGATATTAGTATATATGTTTTTTCAATTGTTTTAGGATCATTGTTTAGTATACCAACGTTAATGGGAGTTATAACAGGATTTAAATTGAATTTTGGGATTTATACGTATACTTATGTTGAAAGATATATTTATACTTTGGCGTGGGGGATATTAGTTTATGCTATAATCATAGAAGTTTATAATCTATTTAAAAACTGTTTGATAGTTAAGTGGAAAAGTTGAAGTGGTATTAGTAAAGTGGAAGGTAGAATAACTCGAAAGTCAATTAGAAAATATAAATCATATATAGTTGATGTCGACGGAACATTATATTTTCAATTTGGTGTTAGATGGAAAATGATATGGAGTATAATATGTTATATTATTAAACAACCTTGGAAACTTCAGGATATTCGTATAATTTATTTGTATCGCTTGTTAAGAAAAAATGGGGAATTGGTGCATACATGTAATTTTACGGATATGGAATTTGCTTATGTTGCATCAAAAGTTAATACAACATCTGAGTATGTGCGAGATGTTGTTTATCATTGGATGATAGAAATCCCATTAAAGTATATAGTGCAAGAGAAAGATAAAAAATTGTTGGATTTTTTGGCAGAAAGGAAGAAGAAGGGGGCAGATATAATTGTTTATTCAGATTATCCTATAAAAGAGAAACTTATATGTTTAAAATTTAGTTATAGTAAAGGATATTATTCTGGTGATGAAAGAATCAAGTGTATGAAGCCAGATCCGAAAGGTTTAATGAATATTATTAGAGAAAATAATCTTAAAGTAAATAATTGCTTATTTATAGGGGATAGACTTGAGAAAGATGGATGTTGTGCAGAGAAATGTAGTATGGATTATTTGATATTACCCAAGAATAAAAATAAAAGGAAAAAAGTGTGGAAAACACTTAATATTGATGAAGGAGAATCATATTAAAGATATATGTACTATGCCCATGGAATGTAAATTAAAGTTATTCATAAAGTGACTATAACTTTTTTTGTTGTTGTATTCATATATGTTATTTCATATATTTAAAAAGTATTTATTTAAGGGTTATAGGATTTTGTGATTAAAATCAAATGTGATTCTGTTTTTCTAAAAATTCTAAAATTGATCCCAATCTCTGGGAGATTTCCATGATGGAACGAGTAAAATAAAAAACAATCAAAAAATAACCCTAATTTCAAGTATCTAATTGTCTGATCAATGATTTTCTGTTATAGTAAGATTAGTACAGTGAATAATAAGTAACTAGCATCTTGACTAGCTTCAGGATTTTAACCTGATTATGGAGGCTGGCTCCTGGAAGCATTTTGAATTTCAGAGTAAGAAATATAGCAAAGATAGAGGCGATGGTGTTTATTATGGCAGATAAGTTTTTAGAACGGATCGAGATGGAAGAGATCAGGGAGGGACTTCGGATGACGAGATTAGGAGAGATGTTAGTAGAATTGGGAAAAGAAGAGGGATTGACTGCAGGAAGAGGTGAAGGGATTGATCGCGTGAATTATTTGAATAACCGGCTGATCAGAGAAAAGAGATATGCTGATCTAGAACGGGCAGCGAAAGATAAAGCATTTCAGAGGCAATTATTTGAAGAATATAGCATTTCATGATTTTATGGTTTACGTTTTTATACTTTACTTTGGAAAATAACCGGATTGAATAGTGAAGTAAAGTATGTTAAAATAAAAATGGTTAATCAATGGTAAGGAAATCAGGAGAAGATATTTCTCCTTGTTTGCTTACCATTTTTATTTTTACAGAAAGGATGAGAAGATATGGCGAAAAAATTACAGGTGTTTGTTTCCTCGACATATGTAGATTTGATTGAGGAACGCCAGAGAGCTGTACAGGCAATCTTGGATGCAGGTCACATTCCTGCCGGAATGGAGTTATTTAAGGCAGGAAAAACACAGATGGAGACGATTAAGAAATGGATCGATGAGTCCGATGTATATTGTCTGATCTTGGGCGGCCGGTATGGTTCGGTGGAAGAAGAATCCGGATTGAGTTAT
This sequence comes from Lachnospiraceae bacterium, assembly GCA_910574285.1. Classification (GTDB taxonomy): domain Bacteria; phylum Bacillota; class Clostridia; order Lachnospirales; family Lachnospiraceae; genus Sporofaciens. The sequence goes on from CAJTAL010000033.1 coordinate 45,071, forward strand.
ACTCAGCTTGAATATGAATATGCTCTCTCTAAGGAAAAGAATGTTTTCGCAATTGTGTTGTCTGACAGTAGGCTTCATCAAAAGGCAGCAGAAGATCCTAAAGGGAAGTACATCGAAGAAGAAAATAAGCTTAAATACGAGCAATTCAAGAAGAAAGTGAAAGAAAGGATATGCAGATTTGCGGAAAGTACTGCAGATGTAGCAACCGCTATATCCCAACAGTTGAATTATATTATGAATACGCAGGATGCGGAATTGGTCGGATGGGTAAGAGGAACGAAGGATGTTCTGTTAAAAGAAGATAATTCTGGAAAGCAGATACAGGCGGATGCTTCTAAAAAGCTCATGGATGCAGATATCTATAAGGAAAAGATGAGTGAGGCTGATTGGGAGAAACTAAGAAAGGCAGACGAAAAAATAAGGATATCACCAGGGGAGCCTCTTGGATATGTGGAGCGTGGGAAATTGCTGGTTTCAATAGATATCAGTTATTTGCAGAAGGCAATTCCGGATTTCCTATACGCAATTTTCCTTAATCCTGAATATTCGTGGGCTTATTATGAGATGATACAAGCACTGAGCGATGGGAATGATCATACCAGGGCGATGTATTATGCGGAAGAGGCGTGCCGTTTATTTCCAAAAGAAGGAAATGCCTATGGTTGCCGTGCATTTGTCAAGTGTGCAAAAAAGTATTATTCGGACAGCATAGAGGATTGTAACAAAGCGATTGAATTGTTATCGAACAGATGGTTTTATAATACAAGAGGGCGCTGTTATAGAGGGCTGGGGAAGTATTATGAGGCTCTTGAAGATTTTGTAAGGGCTCACAGGCTTGATCAGGATTATCCTTATGCTGTAACAAATGCAAAAGGAATAGTTAAGAAAATCGGAATATCCAATGTGATTCATACTGCTGCGGCAGAGAAAGCAGGAGGGGATTTTGAAAAAGCGAAGAGATATCTTGATGGCGCATTATTAGCAGACCCGTCTAATGAAGAGGGACTTCAGGAGATTGGCGGCTGGTATTATGATAAAAGAAATTATTATGAAGCGTTGGAATACTGGAAAAAGGCTCTGGAGTTAAATAAATCCTGCAAGAATTATTATCTTTGCGCAGCAGCTTATTTTGGGTTGAATGACCGTCAGAATGCAAAGAAATATTGTAAATTAGCATTGGACAGTCTAGATGACGGATATCATAATTTGGCGGAAGAAATGTGGGAAAAGCTATAGAAAAACCTGTAGAAAGAACAATAGATTAGCTGTTATGATAGTAAGATCAGAACGCAGCTGCCTATTGAATGTCGGAAATGGGACTTTTCAATGCAGTAAGCGAGAAAATTAGTTATAAAAAATTCATAAATGTTTTGTTGCATTAGCCTATATAAAATCAATGTTAACAACTTAGTAGTGGTATGACATTACAACAGGATTAAGCCATTGAACCAACAATAATAGATGATAGGAATGATAAAAATACACTAAAAAAGGGCGGACTTCCCCCT
>CAJTAL010000034.1 GCA_910574285.1 Lachnospiraceae bacterium
TACAGAATTATGCAAAGCCAGCAGACGAAAATCTACTGGTTTTGCGGCATTTAAGGAGGTGACTTTACATTATTTTTCGCTTTACATTATCCCAGTAATGTTTAGCTCAACATTATTGCGCATCGATCTGCCTGAAGGCCACGGAGTATCCGTCGCCCACGATCTCCCCTGCGTTTGGCCACTTCCCCTTCGGAGGTCCAGGAACAGAAACGCCCTCATCCTTGACAGAGCAGACTTCTTCGAGGACGCAGCGGAAGTCCTCCCCCTTGTTGGATGAGAAGGCTCCCGGCACGTTTTCCCATACGATGAACCTTGGATATTTCCCATCTGTCGCACACCTCATTTCCTTTATGATCCTTACCGCCTCGTAGAACAGGCTGGACTGCTTCCCGCCAAGCCCCGCCCGCTTTCCCGCCACCGACATATCGGTGCAGGGCGAGCCGAAGGTGATGATGTCCACCGGCTCTATCCCATCCCCGTGTATGCCGTTGATGTCGCCCAGGTGCTTCACATAAGGCAGCCGCTTCGTGGTCACCCGGATGGGGAACGGCTCTATTTCTGAAGCCCAGACCGGGCGTACCCCGGCAAGCAGGCCGGCGAGCGGAAAACCCCCGGAGCCGTCAAACAGGCTTCCGAGGGTCAGCTTCTTTTCTGTATTCCGATTATCCATCCGCACCGCCCCCATCCTCCAGGTCATCATAGGAGATGCCCGTCAGTTCCGTCAGCACGTCCTCGCAGGACGCCACCGCCGCGTCCCATCCCCGGTCAAACCGCTCCGAGGCGTCACAGCCGCCGAGGGCGTGTATCCTGCGGAATATTTCAATCATCGGTGTTCTGTCCATCTGTTTCCACCTCCTTCACCAGCGCGGAGTACGGGATTTTCTCCCCGCCCCGCTCCACATACACATTTTCCGAATCCCCAGTGTCCTCCACATACCTCCGCAGAATCACAGAGGCATACTTCTCATCCAGCTCCATCATGCAGCAGATACGGTCCGTCTGTTCGCACGCCATCATCGTGGAGCCGCTGCCGCCGAAGGTGTCCAGCACGACGGCGTTCTCCTGGGAGGAATTGCAGATGGGGTATCCGAGCAGGTCAAGCGGCTTCGAGGTCGGGTGGTTCTTGTTCCGCTTCGGCTTGTCGTAGTTCCAGATGGTGGTCTGCTTCCGGTCGGAATACCACAGGTGCTTGCCATTCTTCAAAAAGCCGTACAGCACAGGCTCATGCTGCCACTGGTAATCCGAGCGTCCAAGCACGAGGGAATTCTTCACCCATATGCACACCCCGGCAAGGTGGAATCCTGCGTCCACAAACGCTTTACGGAAATTCAAGCCCTCTGTGTCCGCATGGAACACATACGCCGCGCCGCCGTTCTCCAGGTGCGCCGCCATCTGTGAAAATGAATTGTACAGAAATGTGTAGAATTCATCCCCTTTCATGCTGTCGTTCTGGATGGTCAGCCCACCGGAACTCTTGAAAGAAACTCCATAGGGCGGGTCCGTCACGATGAGGTTTGCCTTCTTCCCGTCCATGAGCGCCGCCACATCTTCCGCACTTGTGGCATCGCCGCACATCAGCCTGTGTCTGCCCACCGTCCAGATATCGCCCCGCTCCACGAACGTCGCTTTTTCCAATGCGGCGGAAAGGTCAAAATCGTCATCCTTTACATCTTTTTCCCCGTCTGCGGCAAAGAGGTCTGCAATCTCATCTTCGCCGAAGCCTGTCAGTGATACATCAAAATCCGCACCCTGCAAACTTTCAATCTCGATGCGGAGCAGTTCCTCATCCCATCCCGCGTCAAGAGCCATGCGGTTGTCCGCAAGGATGTAGGCTTTCTTCTGCGCCTCCGTCAGATAGTCCACAAACACACACGGGACTTCTGTGATTCCTTCCTCCTTTGCCGCCATGATCCTGCCATGTCCAGTGATGACATTGAACTCCCGGTCGATGATGACCGGGTTGATGAAGCCGAACTCCCGCAGGGACGAGCGGAGCTTCGTGAGCTGCTCCGGCGAGTGCGTCCGCGCATTGTTCACATACGGCACTAATTTGGAGAGCGGCACAAGCTGCATCTCGGTTGTCGTCTTTCCCATTTTTTATCTACACTCCTTTCCTCGCACGGAGCAGCCGCTCCATCACATCATCCTGGGGCGTGTTCCCCTGGAACTCCACCGAGCAGTTCTCCTTCACGATCTGGTAAATCTGCATCCAGCAGTAATTGGTCTGCTTCATGTAGGACTGGCTCATGGAAACGTAAGGGGAAGCGATGGCGGCTCCCGTAGTCGGGTGCTTCGCAAGGAAGCCAGTGGAGGAAACAATCTCCTCACACTGAATCCACCGGGAGACGCTCATGGCGTACTGCTCCACCATCTGCACGGTGACCAGCTTCTCGCAGCCCCTCGCTTTCAGCCATGCATACGTTTCGTTGAAAACCTCCTCCGCCACCAGCTCCCGCCCGCTTTTCTGCGGGGACTTGAGGAAGTCCTTCACGGGCGGCACATCCACGCCCTCCAGCTCGGCAGGCTCCATCATCACCTCCGCCGTTTTCCCCTCGCTGATCTTCTCCGTGAGCGCCTTGGACTTCCGCCCTGCCCCCGGCCTTGCGCCGCCGCGCCCGCTGCCGTCTTTTGCCACCGTTTCCACCCCGTTTCTTTGATTTTCTTTGAAAAAATGCTGCGGAAATCAAACGCCGCAGCACCTTGAAAGCCTTTATTTCAGGGAAATCTCCGGGCGGGCAATCCCCCGTTTGATTTCCGGTTTTTGTGCGTGTGGCCCCACGCCCGTTCCCCGGCGGGTCCCTTGTGGAGATTTCACCCGCCCCTCCCGGCTGGCAGAAATCCCCACAGGGAACCCGCACACGGTACATTAACGCTTATTCCATCGGTCTCCACGCTCCGCATGAATCCTCGCATGGCAGGACTGGCACAGTGACACAAGGTTTCCCTCGTCATGCGTCCCGCCCTCTGCCAATGGCAGCTTATGGTGTACTTCCTCCACCGGCCGCAGCAGTCCTTTCTTCCGGCACTCCTCACAGAACGGGTGCTTTGCTGCGTAGCGGTCACGGATACGCTTCCATGCCCGCCCGTACCTACGGCGTACAGCCGGGTCACGGTCGTACTTCTCGTAGCGGCGGTTCTCCTGCTTCCCATGCTCCTCACAAAAACGTCCCTCGGTCAGCTTTGGACATCCGGGGAAGGAACACGGCCGCTTTGGTTTCCTTGGCATCTGCCTCACCTCCTCACGGCATAAAGAAAGCCCCCGCAGGATTCTTTTGTTCCCGCGAAGGCCCTCTTGACATTTTTTCACCCTATCAGCATACCACGCCCAAACGGATAAATCATCTCACAAAGTGGACATTATGGTTTGCCAAACAGCAGGGTGGTCAGTTTTGCCAGGGCCCGGTTCTTCCTCCGGTATGCGGACGCCCGCTCAATCCCGAAATAGTCCGCCACATCCTCCGCCGCGCTGCTGCCGTATTCGTTGTCCTCGCTGTAGAATGCATCCAGCACATAGCGGTCGTCCTCCGAAAGCTCCTCCCATGCCGGGACGAACCACGCCATGTATTCCATTGCCTGCCGGTACCGCTCCCGCAGGACGCTGACCTCATCCATTCCCTCCGCCATCCTGTCCTCTGCGGCATGGGGATTGTGTGCGTGTGGCATCCCGTCAAACTGCGGGCTGCTGATCCCGCCCATTTTTTCATATGCCGCCTTTATCTCATCGTCTGTGTGTTCAATGATGAACTTCATGCTGCTGTAGTCCTTCACCGCGTCTGCCGCCGCCGACTTCTTATCCAGGTACTTCCATGCGATTCCCATAACCTGATACCTCCAAAAGAAAATTTTTACTGTTCCCGGATTATCACTGGTTTTCATCATTTGGCTCAGATTGTCATTGATTGGCTTTTATTTTCAGGTCAGCTTTCACCGCATCGATCAGTGCGGCCTGCGTGGTGTCCTTCTCGGATAATGACTTCATGATCCGCTCGTCTATGGTGCCTTTCGTGATGATGTGCTGCACCACCACTGTTTCGGATGCCTGCCCCTGCCGCCACAGCCTCGCCACCGTCTGCTGATATAACTCAAGGCTCCATGTCAGCCCAAACCATACCAGCGTGTTCCCTCCGTCCTGGAGGTTCAGGCCGTGTCCTGCGGATGCCGGATGGATCAGCGCCACCGGGATTTCCCCAGCGTTCCATTTCCGCATGCTGCCGTCCGTGTCCAATCTGGCATACGGGATTTTCAGCTTATGGAGCCGCTCTGAAATCCTCTCAAGGTCATGCCGGAACCAGTAGGCCACAAGCACCGGCCTGCCGTATGCCGCCTCGATGATGTCCTCCAGTGCGTCCAGCTTCCTCTCATGGATAGCAATGCTCCCGCCCGAATCGGTGTATATTGCCCCGTCCGCCATCTGCGACAGTTTCCCAGAAAGGGACGCGGCATTGGCGGCTGTGATTTCCCCATCCGGTAGCTGCAGGACGAGGTCTTTTTTCAGCTCCTCGTATTTCTCCCGCTCCGTTTCGGAAAGGTACACCGTGTACCTGGAATCCACCAGCTCCGGCATCCGCAGGTGGTCGGTGGACTTCATGGAAATGGTGATGCCGGAGATTTTACTGTAAATCTGCTTTTCCGCCCCCGGCAGAGGCTTGTAGGAGAACACCACCTGTCCGTTCTGCTTATCCGGTCGGAAGTAGGAAGTGCGGTACTGCCCGATGAACCGGCCAAGCCGCTCCCCCATGTCCAGCAGCCGGAACTCCGCCCACAGATCCATGAGGCCGTTGCTGCTCGGCGTCCCGGTCAGCCCCACGATGCGCTTCACCTTCGGCCGGACTTTCATCAGCGCCTTGAACCGCTTTGTCTGGTGGTTCTTGAAGGAGGACAGCTCATCGACCACCACCATGTCAAAATCAAAGGGGATGCCGCTTTCGCAAATCAGCCACTGCACGTTCTCACGGTTGATGAGGTAGATGTCCGCCTGTTTCTTTAATGCCGCCAGTCTCTCCGCCGCCGTGCCGACCGCCACGCTGTACTTAAGCCCTGCAAGGTGGTCCCACTTTTCAATCTCCGCCGGCCAACTGAAGGAAGCTACCCTGATAGGCGCCACAACAAGCACCCTGCGGATTTCAAAGCTGTCAAACATCAGGTCGTTGACCGCCGTCAGCGTGATGCTCGTCTTGCCAAGCCCGCAGGCGAGGAATACTGCCGCCACCGGGTGTGTTTCGATATACTCCGTGGCATATCTCTGGTATTCATGTGGACTGTATTTCATTAATGATCCCTCCAATCTGCGATTCGTCATCCAGCACATACACCTTAAACCCAAGCCGCCGCAGGAGCCTGTGCCGGGAAAGCTGCAGGGGGCGGGGCTTTTCCCCCGGAGCCTTGACCTCCACGAATGCCATTTTTCCATCCGGGAGAAGTGCCAGTCTGTCAGGCACCCCATCAAAACCGGGCGATGTGAACTTTACTGCCAAGCCCCCGGCGGCCTTGACTGCCGCCCTGAATTTCTGCTCTATGGTCTTCTCTCTCATGCAGATGCCTCCAATCCCTTTATTTTTCAAGCGTTCCAGACTTTCGGGTGACGGTCGTTGACAGTCGTACCATAAAGTCCTCTATAAGTGTTTTTTTACTGAAAAAACTGCCCTAAAGGGGGTTTATACTGCGACCGTCAACGACCGTCACCCTTTTTGCCCTCAGCCCACGAAATCAGCGGTTTTCAGCCGTATCCCGATAATATACGCGCCATCCTTTTTCTTCTGCTTCTTGAAGCCCGCCGTTTCTAGCGCATTGTAAAAATCTGCCGTGCTTCTGGTGTACTCCCCCGTCTGCTGGCAGTAGGCACGGTACTCCTTATACATCTCCCCGGACTTTGCCATGCTGCCCCTGTCAGCCTCGCAGCACTCATGCATGAAATGCCCAAGCCAGTCATTGTCCTCCCGGTACGATTTGATGGCTTCCTCCACGCAGGCAGGACAGGGGATATGGAAATTCCGGTCGATGGCTTTTTTTGCTCCCTCAATGATCCACGCCATGACAGCCGGGGCTGCCTCCGAAACGAGGAAATCGGCATAGTTCTTCACGTCCCCAGCGCCCTCTATCCTGGCATGGAAGGGGATCACGATCAAACGCCGCCACGTCCCAGGGTCATTCGCTCCCACCCTTGGCAGATGGTTGGTGTACAGCACGAGGGTATGGCTCGGCGTGAAGCTGAAAGGGTCTTTGTACTTTTTCTCCGCAAAAATCTCATCCGTGGAACACATCTGTTTCACCACGGAAGTGTTCAAACGCATCCCCTCCTCCAGCTCCGCGGCAATAATAAGCCGTTTGCCCTTTGCCTCGGCAAGCTCCGGCTTCACGTTCCGCTTGCAGCCCACGGTCAGCGTGTCGGCGGACATATTCCCGCTGTAGGTGCCAAGCACACGGGCTATCGTGTTCCAGAAGGTGGACTTCCCGTTCCTTCCCTCCCCGTAGGCAATGACCAGCGATTCCATGTAGACGCGCCCCACCGCAGCCATGCCCACGATCTGCTGCACATAATCAATCAGCTCCTGGTCTTTGCAGAAAATAGTGTCCAAAGAATCCAGCCACAGTTTCTCCCCCTTATCGCCGGGAGCCGCCGCCGTTATCTTCGTGATATAGTCCTCCGGGCTGTGGTCACGCTTCCCCTCTAGCCCGTCCGGGAGATAATAGGTGCCGTCCGGCGTGTTCAGCAGGAAACCGTCTTTATCCAGGTCGGACACGCTGATCTCCAGCATCGGCTTCGCCGCCTGCAGGGCGGATACCACATACTTCATGTCCCGCCGCTTCATCACGAACGCCTTATACGCCTGGGCGGACAGATACGCAAGGTAGGCGTCCATCTGCCCGCCGCTTATCTTTTTCTCCAGCGACTTTCCGCCGGAGGTGATGGCATCCTCCGAAATGCCGGTGTCCATAAGCGCCTGTTTTGCCCGTGTGATTTCATCCTTGGCGTCCGCAAGCTGGAGGTCTAAAAACTCCTCCGCCGCTCCCACTGCCTGCTGCTTCGACTCCACCCAATACTGCCCGCAGAAACGAAGATAATCCGTGGCCGCCGTGTACCGAAGCTCCACGCCGTATTCCCTTGTAAGCACCTTTGCCTGCCCGATATCCGAATAGTCCCCTGGCTTCAGCGATTCCCGCCCGAACTCGTCATTGTACGCATCCGGCGCCACATAGCCTTCCTGCCCCTGCACCTTTTCCGCAAAGTGGCAGGCGCTCTGCCAGATCATGGCAAGTTCCGTTTCTTCCAGGGGCGGATTGCACTTTGCCGCCTCCTCCATGAAGATCTCATGCGCCTTTTCCGTAGCCCCATACCGTTTCACCACGCGCCCCGCAAAGTGGGACATGGTGGCGTTCCTCTGCCCCTGCGGTATCTCCCTGCCGCCCTGGGGCTTCACGATACAGTCAATGGTGATCTCCCCCTCATGCCAGATGATCTCCTCTGTTGCATTCCCGAAAATGAAACGTGCGGCATCCAGGGCATTGCCGTCAAAAAACGGGAACTTCTGCTGTATGGCTTTCTTCAGAGCGGCATAAGCCTCCGCATCCGTGACCGGGTCGTGCGGGAAATACATATGGAACCTCGGCCTTGCGGACCTCCCGCCCTTCGGCTTCATGTTGCTCCGGCTTGGGAGGATGGCGTAGCTGACCTCCGGCAGCTTTTCCGCCATGTCCTCCGGGTACACCCATTCCTCCGGGTCGTCGCTGTGGCTGTTGTCGCAGTCCGCCACGCTGCAGTCCGCTTCCTCGAAATTGTCCACGCTGCGGTAGCTTCCCTTAAACTTCCCGCACACATGGTCGAACGCCGTGGCCGCCAGGCAGTCCTCCTCATTGTCGACCACGCACCTGACCGGGTAGCTGCAGTTCTTCGCATTCCCCCTGCTGTTTGACCTGTACAATGTCATCCTCATGATTCCGCCTCCTTTTCCCCTGCAAGCTGGTATTCCTTCGGGCTGTATGCCGCCGTGTTATCCCTCTCCCGGCCTTTCCTGTACGGGCGCACCCATACCTTTTTCCCGGATCTACAGTTCCTCCAGTGACCGATGACTCCCCAGCACGGGCAGGACATCTCCCGCTGCTTCCTGGCGTACCTGGCAAATTCCTCCGCATTGGTGCGCATCACCCGGACGGCCTTCACCACCCTCTTCCTCTTCCGGTTCCCCTTCGGGCTGTATGCCGGGCGGCTTACCTTCCGGGATGAGGCCTCGCTGAACACCACGGGGCGTTCATACAGCGCCTTCTGTATCAGCATATAGCCGAACTTAATATAGCGGAACAGGTCGATGAGGTATCTGTCCTCCATGATCTGCCAGTCCCTTGCCCAGACCGGGCGCTGGTATGTGCAGGTCGTATATTTCCCATTCCCGTCTTCGAACCTGCAGGAGCCCATATTGACCACGACATCCGCAGTGTTGCCCTTCCCGAAAAAGAAATAGGCGTCAAGGAGCGGCCTGTCAGTCCGGGAAAGCTCTCCATCCCGGACCGGCCCCGCCTCCGGCATCAGCGTTTCCCTGAACAGCACCGTGTTTTCCCCGCGCCCGGAGGAATCCTTCACCCTCAGCACAAACTCCTTCAACGACGGCTCCAGCATCAGGTCCGATCCGCTGTACTTCATCGTTTCGATCTGCGGGAGGAGCGCGTTCAGCTCCTCGTCCGTCATCTCGATTGTGTCATAGATGCTCCGGTCCACAGGGGCTCCCCACCGCCTGTACCAGCTTTCCATCCCCGGCTCCAATGCACAGAACATCCCGCCCTTGCTCACAAGATATTTATCCAACTGCATTCACACAACCTCCTCACAATTTTCTGTAAAGTAACGGATCACCATATCCCGCTTTTCCGCCTTCTCGATCTCCGCCGCCATCCCCGTGGATATGGCGCCGCCGAACACCCATAGCTGCTCACATTTTCCAAGCAGCACCATCCCCATGAACATCCCGATTGCCCGCTCCGCAGGCTTTGTGTCATCCAAAAACTGCGGGAACAGCAGGTGCGGCGCAAACGGGATTGCACCGTTCTTCACCGCAAACCGGCTGTACCGTCTCGCCTTCTCCGTATTCTTTTCTGTGTCCCCGGCAAACGGGGAGCATATATAGACCAGCGGCCGGTATGCCCGCCTCGCCGCCCTTTCTTCCTTCCTGATCCCCGACAATGCCGCATGGCTGGTCGGGTCGCTGTATCCCTCACTGTTGTATTTACTGATTCCCATGAAACTTACCTCCATCCTGCCTGCGGTTTTCTTTCCGAACCGTGTCCGCAGGCTTGTAAAACGGGCAGTCCCTCCCGCCAAAATTATTGTCCTTTAAGCAGGTGCAGACGCCGCCCCTGTTTGCGAAACAGTCCCCGTGCGCCCTGCACCCCTGCACTGCCGCCCTGCTCATCCCTTTCCGCCTCCTGAAATTAGTCTGATATTATTTTCCATCCGTCTGCGGAGGACTTCCGTCTTGTTGAACTGCGCCCTCCAGTGCCGGTACGCAGCCGACTCCTCCGAAAGTTCCTCCATCTTCTGCCTGTACATACCACATAAAGCTTTATAACCATCCGCCATCTCCCGCAGTTCCGAGAGCAGCTCCGCCCTTGCTTCATCCGTGCAGTATTGATTGATGAGCCTTGCGGCTTTCCTCATCGCCGGCATCCTGCAGGGGAAGAACATCTCCACGTTCAATTCCATGTATCCCGTCCCATATTCAATCCGCAGCCGCTCCATCGCACACCCCCTGCCTAATCCTTCTGGTAAAACGGACATTCATAACCGTCCGCCCGGAGCAGTAAGCCTTTTGCCCAGGGCGGCGTCCTGCCCATCTGTTCACAGACGGCGGGAAGGGACATCCTCCTGTCCGCCTCAATGATGATCTCATCGTGGACGTGCGCCACAATGGAGCAGTTCCGAAGCGTCCGCATGGCATAGCACAAAATATCCCGGCTGACCGCCTGGACGATGTTCTCCACAAACTTGGGGCCGTAGCTTTCCAGCCGTTCCCATTTCTTCGTGCCGCCCACGCCCATGTAAGTGACGGACTCCCCGCCAAACTGGTTCTCCCCGATCCTCGGCTTCACATAGGCAAGCCTCCGCCCGGAAAATAAAGTGATGAACAGCATCCCGCTTTCATAGCTGAAGCGGATGCCGTGTGTTTCCGTTGGCATCCTCTTTTTGATGCATTCCTTCACGGCACGGTCGACCGCCCACCAGAACTCCGTGATATTGGGATTTGATGCACGCCAGCTATCCACCAGCGGCTGCAGCTCATCTTCTGTCATCCCTGCCTCCAATGCACCCATTGCTTTCAATGCGCCGACTGCCCCTCCATATCCGCAGTTATGGACGAGTTTGCCCGATACGGTAAAACGGTGATGTCTTCCGGCATTTCGTATGTCATAAAGTCGAGCCTTGCACTGATGATACGCCAGTTTTTCCGTCTTTCGAATACTGCCGTTTCCGCATCCTGAATGATTTCTTCCCTTGTCAGTCCTTGGGAGAGTTTGCGGATCACCACGCTTCTTGCATAAGGCCAGTATTCCTGTGAGAAATGGCTGAGGACCGTGCAGCGTTTGTTGCTGTTGTTCACGGAATGTGTGGCAAACCAGAGATTCCCAGGAGCATAATCCCTGTCGTTGTTGATGCGGTCGATTTCCAGTTCCCTCTCCGGCAGCCCGTACATCTTTATCAAATAAAGCCCCGCCTCTTTCACGCTTGGGAACATGAATTTTATCCCCCGGTCTCCGTAATTGCGGTATCCGGGATCGTTTGGATTCTCGCACCTCTGTTTTGCCGCTGTCAGCCGTCGGTCCAGCCACAAAGGTATCTGCCTCGGCTGTGAACAGCTTTGGCATCCCTTTGATTTTCCGCTGCGGAGATTTGTAAGGCACTGCCACTGCACCGCCCCGCACCCCGTGCATCTTGTTAATACATAGCAGTGGTTCATCGCCCTGTTCCAGCGTTTTTCCGCACTGATGATCTTCACCCATCCGTACCGCTCGCCCACCATCTCCGGTTTGTATGAGATGTGCGCTGCGGGAGGCGGCGATTCCAAACTGTACCGGCTCCGGTTGCCCCTCAATCCACACGAGATGGTCAGGGGTTGCCCTGAGTCCCTCATACTCAATCACCTCACGTTCCCCTTTAAATACAACTCCTTCATGGCATACCCAATTTTCTCCATCCCAAAGCCTGTGTTCCCTGGTTACTGCTTCAATCGGGATCAGCCCTTTATCTGTAAGGACAGGCTGCCCCTCTGCAATACAGGCAAGCTCAGCCTGTTTCCCTTTCTGCCGCAGATGCCCATTTACGCCGTGCTTCTCAACAGGCACATGGAACATCTGGCTTGCCGAGGCGCAGTAAATGTCACCACCGCCCTCGAACACTTTCAACCGCCACCGCTCCCCGGCAATCCAGGCAATCACCCTCGCCTCGATTGCGGAAAAATCCGCCACGATGAATTTCCTCCCGTCCTGCGGCACGAAAGCCGTGCGGATGAGCTGCGAGAGCGTATCCGGGATATCCTCATAGAGCATGGCAAGGGCATCATAATCCCCGGCTTTTACCAGTTCCCGTGCCTGTGCCAGGTCAGGAATATGGTTCTGCGGAAGGTTCTGCAACTGTATAATGCGCCCGCTGTACCGGCCGGTCCTGTTAGCTCCATAGAATTGAAACATCCCGTGCGCCCGGCAGTCCGCACATACCGCATTCTCCATTGCCTGGTATTTCTTCACAGAGGATTTGGCAAGCTGCTGCCGGAGCGTTAGAACAGTCTTCAAAGGCTCCGGCGCATTCTTTAACAGTTCCGCCACCGCTTTCTTGTCAAGGGAGTCCGTCTTCATCCCATTCTCCAGAAGCCACTGCTTCATCTGCTGCACGGAGTTTGGGTTCTCCAGTTCCGTCAGTTCCTGCATGGCGGCAGACAGTTCCGCCTTGGAGCGCCCGTCCATGGCGATTGCGTTCCTGACCATCTCCATGTCCACGCCGATACCCCGGTCATTGATCTCCTGATCCTGCCAGTATTCCTCCCACACAAAATCCGGCACGGGGAACTTTGAAAGCCTCTGCTGTATCTGCATCTCCGCCTCCACATCGCGGAGGTTGTATGCCTTGAACCGCTCCCATTTCTCCCGGTCGTGTTCCGGCAGGTTCCGTGTCCGCCCGCCGTTCGCCTTGGTCGGCTTGCAGGGGACGCAGAAATACCGGATCAGGTCTTTGCCTTCCGACAGTTTCTGCTTTTCCAGCCCAAGCACCGCACCCACATTTTCCAAAGACAGCGGAAGCCCAAGCGTGGCAGACCAGACCATGGAGCATTTCCATGATTCCGGCTCCAGCCATTCTCCAAGGTAATTTGACAGACACACCCTCTCGAACATGGCGTTGAATGCCCACTTGGTGACGGCCTCATCGGAAAGCGCCGCCAGTATTTCCGCAGGGATTTCTTCCCCGCAGGCAAGGTCAACCACTTCCACATCCCCACCATCAACCGAATAGCCAAATAATAAAATCTCAAAATTCGGCGAAGAGGAATATTTATAAACGCCGCATTTGGATAAATCCACAGACGAAAATGTTTCCAAGTCGATTCCTAAAGACTTCAATTCCACCAGCTCCTTTCACTGCCTTAAGGGCGGCAGGGAAAAGGCAGATGCCCCCTCCCCGCCACCCGGCAGTGTGTTCCCGTTACGCCGTTAAGACAGGAAATCCTCATCATCCCCGGCTTCATCCGCAAAGTCATCCTCCGCACGGGAACGCCCACCCAAAGGCTCCCCGTCACGGATTTTCTGTAAATTGTTCAGCCCGCAGGCGATTCCCTTATTGCCATTGCTGTTGAAAGCGTAGAAATTGATGCTCGCCCTGCCGTACACGCCGCTGTACACCTCGGAATGGTCGAGGATCGGCTGGCGGTCCGCATCCACAATTCCCGGAGCTGTAGTGCTGTTGGCGTTGACGAAATACGAATCCGCATAGGCTTCATCGTCCGGGCGCTCCACATCCCCGTCACGCAGCGGGGTCTTCAGGACGGAAAGCGCAGGTACGCTCCTGCCGTTTCCCTTCAGCTTCGCCTCGCCTTCCCTGTACGCCGCCTTGATCGCCTCCTCAATCTTGGCGATGGTCTTCTTATCCGACTTCGGGATAATGAGGGAAACGGAGAACTTCGGCGTGCCGCCCTGGATTGCCTTCGCTTCCCATGCGTTGCAGTAACTCCACCGGGTGTTCGGACCGGTGATCACTTTCGTTGGATTATTTACATTGTTTGACATATGATTTTCCTCCTGACTATTCTTCCTTGAAATCTTCCTGCGCCGTGTTCATCTCCGGCCGCTTGTCGCTCTCCGGGACTAACGCAGGCTTGCCCTGCGGCTTCTCCACAAGGCCCTTCAAAATGTCCGCAAACTTCTTCTTGCCGAGCAGCTTTTCCATGGCTGTGATGCCTAGGAGCTTCGGTTCATACGGATCGAAACCTGCCTTTTTCACGGTGTCCACCACGGCATCCTCGTCCGTGTACTTCCGGTTCGACCTCCCGGCCACCACCTTGAATCCGTCATACTTCACGCCGCTTAACGCCTGCTGCAAAGCGAACTCCTTCACGTCCGCCGCCCATGCCGCCAGCTCATCCGCTTTCACGAGGATCGCCGCGATTTCGTCATCCTCCAGCGTGGCGGGCATCTCGAAATCATACTTCGCAAGCTCCAGGTTGTACTCCGCCCGCTTCCTGCAGACTGCCTTCGCCTTACAGAATTTGCAGTGTTCCCCAGCGCAGAACTCTCCCTCCCCGGCATAGGCCAGTTTCGCCTTTTCCGAAAGCTCGCCCTCCGCCCACTGGAGGAGCGTCTCCTTTTCCATGGCATACACGCTGACGTTCTCCCGGCGCGGCTGGTAAATTGCCATGCGGACGGCGTCAATGTCATAGATGCCGTCGAACAGTTCCAGTGCGCCCAGGGCATACAGCATCATCTGCGGGTTCCCTTCTGCGGAGACCTCCACGCCCTTGCCGTGCTTGTAGTCGATGATATACAGCGTCCCGTCCGCGATAATCACGCAGTCGCCTGTGCCGAAGCCTTCCTCCACGTACTGGGAGAAATCCAGCCGCTGCTCGATCAGCACCACCGGGTCTCTGCAGGTTTTCTTTGCCTCCTCCACCAGCGAAAGGACATACTCCGCATAGCCGTAGGCACATTCCTCCATCTCCTCATCGTAGAAGGAAAGCCCCTCCGTCGGGTCTGCGGTTTCCATGCCAAGTGCCTGCTTCAGTTTGTGTTCGCACAGGCTGTGGGCGTCGGTGCCCTGCTGCGCGTATTCGCTGCCCGTATCCTCGTAATTCTCGCAGAGCCTTGCCGACGGCGGGCAGGCAAGCCACCGGTGGCTGGAGGATGCGGACAGTAAAGCGTGTCTCCCCATCACAGCACCTCCGCTTCCGCAAGCAGCGCAGGGTATTCCGCCGGGTCGATCTCCGACAGCTTATCCGCGCCGTGCTTATTCAGCAATGCCCTCACTTCCTCCGTGTATCCGGATCGGGACTTCTCCGCCAGCACTGCGCGGACTTCCTCCAGCGTCAGCGGCTTCTCCTCCGGCTCCTGCTTTGCCGCCTTCGCATCCTTTTTCGCCGCGTTCTTGGCGGCTTTCCCGGCCTTGCCCGCTTTCCCGGTTTCCTCCGTCTCCTTCGTGGTCGTCATCTCAGTCTCCGCCGCCCCGCTGTCCGCCACCGCATCCGCAACGGCCTGCAGGCTGTCGGCAAGGGAGCGCAGATCCCCGATGACGTCAAGCAGTAACTTCACTTTTCCCATGTACGTTTCCTCCTTCCATGACTTCACTGATTGCCAGCTCCCGGACAGAATCACCCGGCACGATAATGGTCAGCCGCTGTTTATCCCCAAGGAGGAAACGCAGAAAGCGCTCCCTTACGGAAATATGGCGGCAGCTCACGATCCCACCGGATACCGGCTTTTTTGAAACACTGATTCTCAGATTGTGCTTCATGCCCATATCCTCCATTTCTGAAAAGCATTTTTTGCTGCCTTTCACTATACGGAGATTTGGGAGCCCTTTTGGATACCCGTTTTGCTCCCCCATTTGAGGAATTTAAAAATTTTTCTTGAAAATCTTTCTTGCCCCTTCGATGGACTTTACAACTGCCCGGTGCTGTACATTTTCCTCCCGTGCGATCTCCCGCATGGACTTACCTTCCGCAAATCCCAGCAGTCTGCGTCTCTGCACTTCTGACAGCCCGTCCAATGCATGGACGATACGCTCTGCATCCATTTCACGCTCCATCTGCGTTTCCGGTGTTTCATTGTCTGCATACTCCGTACCCTCGAACTGCGCCGCATCCATCGAATAACAGTGGTAGCGTTCTTTCCGGGCAAGGTTGTCCTCCTCGCGCCTTGACTCAATGATGACGGCACCAATGGACTCCTCCACCTCGACCTCCGACACAGTCCCGTCTACAAATTCATATCTGATCTTCATTTAAATTCCCTCCGGTCTTGAAATTGGTTAAATGAGTTTCAAGACCGGAAAGGAGGACCGCGGCTCTTGGGGCTTTCTGCATGGGAAAACCCGCGCCTGGTATCCCGGCTCTTTTTGAAAAATGCCATAAAAAATTCCCTTACCTTTCTCAAAGCCGAAAGGCAAGGGAATCCATATGGGTATTTTGCGTCCAAAAGAGTACACGAAGCAAAGGCTACCCTATAGGGCTCTGGAAAATAGTTCTTTTCTCCAGATCCCTCTATGTATCCCTCGCCCAGGTTGTACTTCCCTCGGCTGTAGTAATTTTTCGATTATATTTATGGATGGCAGGTTCGCTGCCGATATTTCCACAGCGCCCCCGTTGTTCTAACCTCCCATATACTTATACGTAATCAAATGCATCAGGTGGGTATTACCAATGCCATCCCAGTGCTACACCGCACATTCGAGGATTGCTGATATACATACTCACCTTTTCTTCTGAACAGGCCGTGTTACTTGTTGTGAGAAAATCATGCCTACTGTGCATAATCCCAGCATAAGCTGAATATCTTCAAGTATAAGGACGTCAACGGTAATGTACTTCTCTCCGTCAGATTCCCTGTACGTTCTGAAACAAGACTGTCAAAAAATGTCCTATATTTTAATATCCAGTTTGGATGAAAAATTAAAATGAACTTCCCATCCATTATTGGAAGGCTGCCCTGTACTAACGCTAAAATAATCTATCAAATTCAATACTGTAATCTCAGCACAGCTCATTGTTTCACTATCCTGGATAGGAAATGGAAACACATGTCTGCATCCACTTTGCAGAAAAACTAATATATCTCTGCACAAAAAACAGCCATCGGAATACGCCAATCCACACAGCATCCTACTAACATTCCTGTTTTAGTGGACTACTGTGATATCAGCACATCCCGGTGGCTGTTTTTACAAGTCAGTCAAATTATCAACAAATTATTCCTTATTTCTTTGCTTTCCCAAATGGATAGGTATGTCCTCTTTAGTGACCACGCATTTATGAAGCACCACGACATCTTCTTCAACTTCTTTTTCCGTCTTACACACAAAGCATTTCTTATGCCAAGGACATGTCTTGGTGCATCTATGTACTACGCCCTGCGCCATGCTGTACTCACCTCCGCTTTCGACATTTTTCTTTGCTCTATTATATGCACGTCCACCACAATTATTTTCATATTTTGAAATTATTTTCATATATATTATTTTGAAACACTTTTTATTTGCACTTTTGAAATAAAATATATTCATTTTTATAGTGGCATACATTTTGTATTTTTTTATAATTCCTTTTGTATTTTTCTTCTTAGGAAGGTTCTGCTCTTTTGCAGAACCTCCCTCTAATTTTTTATTTAACTGCTCTGGCCGCTTTGAGCCAATCTTTAAGGCTCTCTTCATCTGCCACATAATAGGTGCTACCGTAATGTGTTTCACACTCGTGAACCTTAATTTTATCTGGAAGTGTAGCTTTAATAGCTTTAACTCTTTTAGTGGTCAATCTTCCCCAATTATCTTTAAAAAACCAATCAACCCATACTTCAGCATATAATCCCTTAACGTCCACTCCTACAATAATCCTTGATGGCTTATATTCTGTTGCCCAGCCAAATCCTGTCGGATTAATATAGTGGTTATTCTTATAGCATTTTTTCTCGTAACCCTTATGTCCTTGCGTCAAATTATACTCTCCTGGTTCATATGTAACTGAAATTGTTTTTGCTTTCATAAATAAAAGCCTCCATACTTATTATTTCTCCAGTGGCCACTTGAGATATTATAAGTATAAAGGCTAACTCATCTTTTGTGCTTAATTGTACAAATACAAAAAAAATCGTACATTAGTTATTTCAAAAATTCATTCATTGCCTGTCCGACAAAATGGTCTACAATATCATACAATCTTGACTCTTTTGTATCTATTTCTTTACAATAATTTACATAAGAACTCTGTCTTTCTTTGAGATCATCATCTGTTTCAAACGCAAATGGGACTTTCGCCTTTCCATCAAGGCAATCTAATTCCGCCTGTAATTGATCCATTCTGCTTTGAAGCTTCTCCATTTCTTCTTGAACAGCTCTTTTATATTCCCCCTTTAGAGTACTTCCTTCAAAAGTCCCCTCCGCAATTTTTTCATCTATTGGCTTCCAAGTTTCTCTGTAATCTTTCATCTTTTTTGCAACATTTTTGTTAATCTGACATCGTCCTTCATCTACAGTTTGCCCAAGGACAAACGAATAATATGCCTCTCTTTGCTGCTCGGCAGTTGGATTCGGAATATCCACAAATAATTCCTTGTCTTCTCTATTTCTTAGAGAATATTTCTTCCCTATCAGTTTCATCATGGCATTCTCATCACTAAGTATTTCCTTAAGTTCCGGGAATCCTCTATCCCGCATTTTATGGGCGCCTTCCATCTCCCATCGAATAAGTTCTGCAAGCAGCCAATCTATACTCAGATTCGGTTTCTGCAACTTTTTATCTATGTCTGAATCATCTGGCAAACCATATGTTTCCATATCATGTTTCTTATTCAGTTCAATATTCTTTAATATCGAGTAATTGCCACGATAAAGATAATAGTTCATTTCATTCAATCTTCGGGTAAACAGCTTTAATGTTGCCCCCATATCCTGCCGCTCCATCCGTGATAAATTATACATAAAATGAGTAAGCTCCCGCACAAATGCTTCCGACCAATCCGAAATTTCTTGCGCTACTAACTGTCCTGGCAAACTGTACACTGCATGATTAAAATATGTCGGCATTGTTTCATCAATATCTTTTAGCAGTTTTTCATTATACTCCGCCATACTCGTTGCAGTAATATTCGACGGATCTGCGTTCTTTCTATAGAGCGGGTGGCTTATTATATGCTTCAGCATAAGAGCCAACGGCTCTGCAATTTCAGGTGCAAAATAGAAATCACTCTTCTCATTGGTTTCATCAACTTTAAAATCGACAAGCTTAAAATCGTACATATCACAAAATCTTAATAATGCATCTCGAAATTGTTTACGAGTCAATCCCGTTAATTTAAGCATTTCTTCTTGTGAAAAATCCACCTCTCTCTTTTTGGCCATCAATCCATCCCTCCCAGTATCCAATACATTTACATTGCTGTATACAGTTTTTACTTATAGGCACACACTTTCTTTGGCAAAAATAGTTTCAAATTCTTTTACAAATTTCTTCCAATCCAGCACCAATATCAAATCCACAGTACGAATTTTGAGTGCACGTTTTCTTCCACTTAAATCAATAAAACTATAATCACCAACAATATCGTTCCTTACAACATATGGATACAGCAAAAAGACTCTATCAACACTTTTTATACTTGAAGAATAGGCATTCATTTGATATGTGTCTGATTCCTTTACAAAATTCTTGGGAATCTTCCACTTTGTGTCAATAATATCAAATCCTCCGTTATTATTTTTTATCGTTATATCTGGACGCAAATTCACATACTTTTTTCTATCCGAATCACGCTCAAGCAAATAGTTACCCCTCATTTGGTAAATGGCCCTATTGCCAAATACGATTCTTGAAACACGGTATACAAATAATTCATATAAATCGTTCATGTTAAACAGCATCATGCTAATAGATGTATTCCCTGCACTCAAAGTGCTGAAAATATTATTCAGGAAAAGCAAACCATACTTATATGCTTCTTCTGCCCGTTGATTTGTCGAATTAAAAATAATCGGTTTAGCTAATGCCTTTTCCCGGCTAATAGTGGGAATATCATCAAACGCGGGCAGCAGATACTTAATCCGGCGTCTATTATGTTCATCCCTGCTGATTCTGTTCATTTGGCACAAACACAACTTCATAAATCTATTAATATCATTATCCTCTGTGAATTTAGAGTATCTACACCAAAATTTTGTTGGTTCTAATATATTCCGTGAAAATTGTTTCCCAAACAGAATCCTTCCCTTAACCCGATTAATATTTTGATCAATCTTTTTATAGGAATGCTGTAGGCCTTCTCTGACATATTTGTCCAACAGATTTAAGTATGTATCAATCAGCATCTCAATCAGTGAATCCTTTTTCATCCGAATCATTCCAGGCATCTCACGGACAGAAGGATTTTGATGTGAAATCATTATCATTCTCATCAATACAATTCTTAAGTCATCCGTTGAAACATAGCCATACAGTTTGGGCAGAATTTCAATATTAAGGTTTTTCAATGATATCGTTCCTACCCAATGCTGCACTATCAATTTCTTATAGCTCCACTTAAACACCGGTTCATCATCCATGATAATCGTTTGAAGATCAAGGGCATCCTCTTTCGATATAACCTTATGGACTGTATCTCTTTTATCCTTTATATGGAGTTGGTCATACTCCTTTAATACAATCGTTTCTATCATATATAAACCTGCTCTAATGATTCTTTTGTTATATTATCCGAAACATAAAAATGTTTCTTATCATCAATCATATAATCTCCTGCATATGGAAAATAACCATCAGCAACCAGATCCTCATGCTTATATATAGCAGTTGCCTTCAAATCACCATTTGCATCAAGATCATTAAAGATTAACTGGATTTTCTGCACATCATCAAAAAAATACTCTTCCAACAATGGTACGACAGAATTCTTTATTACATTCGCAATATCTTCTATAGTCTTGCATCCGATAAACAATGCGTGTCCAAGAAGATGCTGTGAGTCCAGCAGAATTTCTATCCTTGCATTTAGCGCATTAAACAAGCGTATTAAGTCAACACCACCTATATTGTTAGCATCAATTCCACACAAATCCAGTTCTCTCTCAATAACACTTGCACTTGGCAACATTGGTTTGAATTTAAATCGTCTCCGCAATGCAATGTCTATCTGGTCGATGGATCTGTCAGCAGTATTCATTGTTCCATACACATTAATATTCGATGGAACAGAAAACAAAGCTTTAGAATATGGCAAAACTACAGACAGCGCACCCGTTTCTCCTTCTCGCTTATCCACCTCTACTAGGCTTATGAGCTCCCCAAATATTTCTGAGATATTACCACGGTTTATTTCATCTATGAAAATGGCATAGTTCTTTTCTTTATGCTTTCTCGCTTCATCACACAAAGACTTGAAAACACCGTCTTTAGGTGAATAGTCAATACTCTGGGTTGCAGCAACATATTCAGGTCTGATCCCTTCAATAAAGTTCTCATAAGAATATGATTGATGAAAAGTGACAAAATTATATCGCTTCGTAATTTTTACCGAACTCAAAAACTTTTTAAAGAAATCAGCTCTGGCTTGCTGTACCCTAACTAAGTCCACATACCACTCACTTGGATCTAATAAAAAGAACACTCTTGGCTGTACTCTTGGGACTGCGGAAATAGGTGCCGGTTCAATATTATGCTTATCCAATTCCGCGGCAACATTTATTGCAATACCCAGCCTCAAGCTATCAACCTTTCTCTGAATATCCGTAGTCTGCATTTTTCCATGGTTTTGAAGTAGCACAAGTGTAATTAAAATCCACGCACTTGATTCTGATGTAAATGCCGCAGCCAACTGTGAATCAGCAATATCATAATCGATATAGTCATTCATGATTGATTGCAGAAAGTATGTCTTTCCAGTTCCAGGCGGACCATAAAAAATTATATTCTCTGCCATAGTTACCTATCCTTTCACACCATATATTTTAATCCTGGTAAAAACGCATCGTCTCTTGTGATTGTTGCTCTGCCATATTTTACCCTATAAACATCTGCAAGTTTACGCAATTTAGCCGGAGAAATATAACCTATATTTTCCAGATAATATACTACATCTTTAATCCGCAATTGTGGCTTCCTTGGATTTCCACCCTCCAATCTGTCTCGGGCTGTATTGTAATTTACATCTAATCCATAATTTATCATGACGTCTGATAAGAAACTTCCTATATCATTATTGGGGCAATCCAGTGATAAATATCTTATCACCTGTTTATCAACGCTTGCATCCGGCGTTCCTCTTCCATCAATTACACCTACAATAAATGCTTTCTTCACCTCTTGCTCCGAACGGAACAAAGCATTTTTAAGGTTGGGTATTTCAGCCAGCAAATCTGTCAATCCTGTTGATTCAAAAAAAGTGCTAAATCCCGGAAGCCGGTTTTTACCTGAATCCAAAGCCGTACCCTTAATATTATCTTTCATCACGGTATAACCCTTTACTCTTGCCGATATCGTGGTGACAAAGTCGAAATGCTCCGCAGTTTCAGACTGAGTAGAGTAATTAGGATTGTACCTTACAGGTGCCGCCCAATAGGTTTTTCCTCTACTTGTCACCTTCTCATCTGCAGCATAAATCCCTCCAAGAAAATAAGCCACTTCTTTTGTTAAATAATTTGTTCCAGTATCAATTCCCGCATTGTATACCTGATATGTAGGCATATTTACCACTCCTTCCTATACTAACACAAGGCAAGGACTCCCTTGCCAATGCCTGTAATAACAAAATTAATTATTCAAATCTTCAAGAATCGCTTCAGCTACTGCTTTCGCCAAAAGCGGTGGTACAGCATTTCCAACTTGCTTCATTTGGGAAGTTTTTGTTCCAAAAAAATGAAAAGAATCCGGAAACGACTGTATCCTTGCTGCTTCCCTTACTGTTATTGCTCTATCCAAGTATGGGTGAGTGAACTTACCAGAGGAAGGAGTGTCAAACCGAGTTGTTATTGTTACCGAAATGTCATCTTCATCCATCCTCTCCCACGTTCCGCTATAAATTGACTTTGTTATATGCTCTGGCGGCAGATATTCCTTACCACCTTTCGGTGGTATCATCGCTAATCTTTCTAGTGCTATCGGGGAATGATTTGTCGCAACATGGTTGTATAATTTATTACTGTCACGCCGCATTCTCTTTTGATATTCAGTTTCCGGTGCCTTCCGATAATCCGAAACTTCCACCCCTTCCCCCGATTCTAAATATGCTAAATCGCTAATTGCTTCCCATATAGTAGTCCTTTTTTCTATTTTTTTTGGCATTTCAACTTGACACTTGCCACATTTACCTATAATAAAAGCACGATGACGATTTTGTGGAACACCATAGTCTGCCGCACACAAAACCTGTGCATTAATTGTATATCCTAATTCTGTAAACAGCTTTTCTAATTCCTGCTTAAAATATCCTTTTTCCGCAGTGAGGAGATTTGGTACATTCTCCATGACAAAATACTGCGGAGCAACTTCCTTTACTACTTCAACAAAGTATTTGAAGAGAAAATTCCTTGGATCATTAATGGTCTTTCTCTGACCTTTCTGGGAATATCCCTGGCATGGGGGACCGCCAATAACCAAAGTAACCTGACCTTTATACTTTCCAAAAGTTTCTGGTATAGGAAGTTTAGTGATATCCTCCACAATCATATTGGAGTTTTTTCGATTCTTAATATATGCTTCCGCTATAGATTCATCATATTCATTTGCAATAAGGGCTTCAAACCCTGTCTGCTCAAACCCTAAAGAAAGACCTCCCACACCTGCAAATAGGTCTATCATTTTTAATTCATTCATTTTTGCTCACATTATCCAGCCTTTCTACCGAGTTTTTGTAGTATTCTTCATTAATTTCCGAACCTACAAATTTCCTTTTATGCATCAATGCTGCTACCCCCGAACTCCCACTTCCCGAAAACGGATCAAAGATTACATCATTTTCATTTGATAGAATCATCACGAAATGCTCTAATAATTGAATTGGCTTTTGTGTAGGATGTTTACCGTAACTCTTTTCCCCCAAAGGCGTTACTGATGTTTCTACAAAATCATGAATTGCTTTACCATCATTATTAAATGTACCTGTGTGCGCCTTATACACAAAATATACCCAAGCTTCTGTTGAATTTATGAAGTGTAAATTCATATTGCGCGGCATTGGATTTTTCTTATGCCAAATTCCTGTTGTTTTATAATAAAAGCCATGTTTCTCAGCTAATCGAATTATTGTTTCAACCTTTATAATTGACATAAACATTATTACGGAGCCTTTAGTTTTAACAACTCTGGACAACTCACTAAACATTTGATCCATGTCATTTTCCCATTCTTCAAATTCAAGATTATCCCATCCTGCAGCTCCGAAAAAATTTTCTCTCATTGCTTTCAAGTTTGTCGCCCTATTTTTCATAAATAAGCCGAGATTATAAGGGGGGTCTGTCAAAACCAAATCAATGGAATTATCTTCCATTTTCTTCATTGCATTTAGGCAATCTGTATTATAAAGGCAATAATTGTTAACCATTGTTTCCTCCATTGATTAATTGCCCAGAACTATCCTATGGCGCTATTGCCACTCTTAACCCATTCATCTAGTTCCGAACACTTAAATTTCCACTGCTTTCCAATTTTGTGTGCTGGAATACCTTTTCCTTTACGTATCCATTCCCGCACAGTTCCTGGCTTAATCCCTAAATAATCGGCGGCCTCATCTATATTAATCCATTTTTCAACATTAACTAAGTCCATTCAAAACCTCCGTCTATCCCACATCAGTTTCTCTTTTATTATACTGCACGTTTCTATCATTATCAAGTTGTTTATTATTATTTGTTGTTGTTTGTTGCTATTTAACTATTTAATTTCTGCAAATAATAGACACTACATAATATCCACAGGATATTTATTCACTATTTATGTATTTCTCGCCTTCGATATTTCCATTGCATCTGTAATCGTGTCCGATGTAAGAAGCGTATCAAACTGCGCCCACACACGGTTCGACATCATAATTTTGTCCCCTGTTCGGATATCCTTTGGCGGTATGATTGCCAGTCCCAGCTCATACACGAAATGCGTTTCTGAAAGTTCCTCATCCGGTATCTCCGGAACAAACGGATACAGATTGTCCGTAACCATATATTTTATAGAAAAAATATCTGTAAGTTCTTCATACATTTTTACCTTCTCCATTTTATCCTTGTGTGGTAGCTTCTCCGATTTGTGCCTTGCCACCTGCACTTCCCGTAATTTCCCCTTTAGTCCGATAGTCGCCCGAAAAGATTGTATTGCATTCAAGTTTCGGAATAATTATTTGCACATCACTCTCATCCCCATAATCCCATTCTGAAAAGGATGTAATTTCAACACCCTCCGGCTTATAGTTCTTCGGCTTGTCTATATACAGCGTGAATCCCACCGGATATGTAGAGATTTCAGAAAGAGTTATGATTCCAAAATTTGTTGACTGAACCATGATTCCATTCATTCTTTCAAGTGTGCCGGCGTGGATATGGACATACAAATGATAACGGTTTCTGTTAAAAGACCTGCTTGTCTTATTAAGAAGATAATATTTTAAAGAATCATCACCCATAAGCCCACCATTAATATCACAGAACATAGTCATCACCTGCTTAAAAATCGGTAGCGGTCTTATACTTTTTATTCTTAGTCCAAGCGATTCATACTTCTGTTCCCCAGTCTGCCGCATCGCTCCCTGAATGGCATGGACAAACCTACTGTAATATGGAACATACCACTGACCGGTACATGAATTGCAGTCACTGCATAGATAAAATCCTCCTCTTCCGCGTTGCTGGATTTTTCCCTTCCCATAATTTATTTCCCACGGAAGTTTATTTTCTTTCATGGTGTCTTTAATGATGGCATCAAGGCTTACATTCCTCACTGCCCCTTTATTGAACACAGTTTCTGGTGGAACATGTTCAAATGTCAATTCCTTGTTTTCTCCGCATAATCTACAGACGCCATATGTTTTCTGCTTTCGGCTCATTACCTTGCACCTCTCTATATAATTCCTACACGGCATATCATGAACAGTTAATGTTTATACCGGATTCCCCATTTACATCTACATCTCTGTTTATCACAAATTTATAGATTGCCGCGATTTCCTCTCTCGGAAGGCTTGGGAAAACATTTATAACACCCTTAAAATCAAGTCCGCATCTACACATGGATTCTACGGTGCGTTTATCCTGTTCCTGCATCACTACCTCCATAACCAATCATCTGTTATTAAATCTATCTTATCACAAAATTCCCCTATTAAATTATAGCATCCACTATTTATTCAATATGTACATTAGCTGACTTGCCAACACAATTTGCTCTATAGCCTCCCGCCTTGTACATGAAAGATTTGCATGTGCAGAAGGATTTCTATACGCAGCAAAAATACCCTCAAATAAAGATTGTATTCCTCTTCGGTAATCTCTCCCGCTAACTGTAGATAAATCCACAAAATGATATGCTCCATTTTCCGTAAGCAGCGCACCTACAATGTCACCTATTTTAGCCGGCACTGAAACACCTGGCTTCAACTGTTGAAACAGTTCCCTCAATCTGCTCTCTACCTCTTTTACTGCTTTTTCTGCTGCCGAATCATAATACCCATCACTAAAGAGACTCTGAGAAGTCATAGCAATACGAGGATGAATCTCTCGCCAGACAGACATATCTACAGGTTCTTTTATGATATGATGAATGATAACAAACAACTCACCAAATGCTGCACTATTTAACGCAACTGATCCATATGCAGAATTTCTAAATAAATTTTTAGAAATGTTGTTTAGTTCTGTCGCATAAAAAGGATATTCATTCACAATTCCATCTGCTATCGTACTAATTTGATAATAAATATTATTTGCTGATACTGTATCTGTTGTTACAGCTCCTACAGTCGCCAAGCCCATATTCGCATTTTCAATCCAGTTTTGCAAACTCCTAAGTTCTTTTTCATAAGTAGTATTCATACGCAACCCCCTAATTTTTAATGTTTCTACCAAAATACTTTCTATTTCTTTCCGCTTCTTAAATTCGCATTTTACTAAACACATTCAAATACATAAACACTTGTCTATTGAAACGGAAGATCATCTGGAATATCAATAAATCCATCTGACCGTGTCTGTACAACCTTTAATCTTTTATTTGCAATATCATCAATTAATGAAGCAATGGCTTCATCTGATAGTGACTTTGGCTCATTTTGTTCATAAATGGTCTTTACAGAATCTGTCCATTGCATCAGCAAGTATTTATCATAAATTGCCATTGCCTGTTTCAACCAAATATCATAAATATTCTGACTTCCACCACTATATCTGAAACGATTGTCTAAAAAATATGCAAGTACTTTATCTCTTACATAAATCGTGCTTGGATCTGGTTCGCTATTATAGCCATTGTTATCATAGCCAACATCTATGGAACCCTTTTGATATAGAATGTCCAATACTGCCATTGTATCAGCATATGTTACAGTTTCTGCTGTCAAATTGTGGGATTGAACCTTCGAACCAATTTCTTTTTCATCTGATAACCCCAATAGCCAGTCAACCGAAACATGATACGTTTTGGCCAGTTCTGTTAATGTAGCGGCAGACGGTGGTGTCATGCCCTTCAGCATTTTGCTGATATTGCTCTGAGTAGTATGTATTTTTTGAGCGAAAACCTCTTGTGAATCGTTCCCTTTCAACTCTTTGATGCGATCTAGAGTTATATTTGTTTCTGTTTTATTACTCATTGCATATCTCCTATTCAAATTTTACTTTTACTATTCCAAATTTCATAAAAATATTCTATCATGAATAGTCCCCAATGTACAGTCCATTTTTCTAAATATAATTGGAATAAAAGATATATAAATTTGTCGTTGGATTATGTATAAGCACATCATGTAAAATTTTAATATAGAAAACATGTCCTGGAGTATGACAATAAACTGCACCACCTCATCGGCTGCCCCGCCTGATCAGCATGTTCCAAGAGACAGCCGATGAGAAAACGGAATATTGAGTCTGCCGGTTTTTGGAACGCTGGCCTAACCAGAAGGAGGATTCCGTTTGGAATGGTTAAATGCGCCATAAATTTGATGATATGCAGATTTTCCTCCTACCATAACCCATCAACGGAGGAATACACATGGCTCAAAAGATTATTGCTAGCACTAATGCAACTATTAACCCAGATCGTCGTCCTTTGATATATTATCCCATTGACAACGATGATTGCGAATCTGTCAGCTTTTATGAAAATAACGGTTGTGTCATCAGAACAATCACCCTTAACGGAAAACCGCATCTTTTTGCCCTTGTTCCGGCCGAAACACAAAAGCAAGCAGACCGTATCAACAGAGAATTCGGCATTCTTTAAGAATAGGAAAACATAGTGATTTTCTAAAAATGGATAGTAAAAAATTGTATGACCAACGCATGACACTTCGCCACCACAGATAAAAAATTTTGCTCAAAGAGTATTGCTGACCACCTATAGGTCATGTTCATTTGTCATTTTAAGAAAGAATTAGTAAAAATCCTATCAGTAAAATTTGCACCCAAACTCATGCTTGGGTGCATTGTATCAAATTGTGGTACGCAAGCCAGTAAGACCGTGTTCCGACAAATATCTTCACATTTTTTACAGAGTGACCACCATGTTCAAATTGGACAGGCAGGGCGGTCAAAATGACACGGGGGCGGTCGCTCCATTTGACCACTGTGTTCAAACGCCTTTGAGGGGCGGTCACTTTTGACCGCCCCTCCACCGACTGGCCCAGATTCCCATGCTGTCCTGATGCAGCCCCAAAAGCAAACAAGGGATTCCGACAACACCCAATGTGCCGGAACCCCTTGTTTTCAGCGGTTTTCCCGATATTCTGTTCATTCCCTTTGTATCAAATAAGCGGTTTACATTTCGGTAAAATGCCGGATATGGGAATATCCGTTTTTGGTAGCATAATTTTCAAGTAGCTGTTTCTGGTTCGTAATGCTGTTGCTTTCCCCTTGGAGTTCGTCATCCCGGCTTAAACGCTCGTATAATGCGGTGATTTTTCCTGCTTTTTCCTGTGTCCTCATAGTCTGTACCTCGCTTTCTTAAGGCTGGAATATTCTCTGTCCTTGGGAGAGTAACACGTTCGGATCAGTGACACAATAGCTGACATTCGGCGTCATCTGCATGAGCTGCGGCTTCACATAGAACCGTGTCTTGCCGCTTCCACTTCCTCCGATAATGATTACATTTTTATTCCTGGCATACTTTGGCTGTTTCGGCCTGCTGTTCATGGTAAGGCGTTCCGTCTGCGTCAGGAGAATATTATTCTCAAATACCGGGTCTATGTATGGGGCAATATCTTTCGGCGTTCCCCACCTTGCAGATCCATACTCCACTCCCTGCCGGTATTTCTTCGCATTTTTGCCTTTCAGATATACCATGAGCTTCACAGCCACAGCCCCGGCCACTCCGGCCAGCAGATCACCCCCATGAATACTCGGAATCGGATTTTCAAACGCCAGTTTGAAATTTAAGAACAGCGCCATCGACTTTTCTATCATGGAATCCCCTACACAATGGCGGTACAGCCACGCTAATTTATCCACCAGATAAAACACAATCACATAGGGGATATTCAGCATTGCCAGACGCTTCACATCTACGGGAGGCATTTTCTCCCAGATCATGCTTTTTAATTTTCCAGACAACGGCACGGATTTTTTCTCTGCTGCAGGTTTCTTTTTCTGTCTCCCACTCAATGCTCCGGCCCCCGTTCCTTCTGTTTCGTCTTTTCCCGCTCCCTGTGCTTTGCAACCCGCTCCTTCGCCAGTTCCAGCTTCCTGCGGACGGATGGTTTCTTCCTTTTATTCAGCGACTTCCCGGTATATTCCTTAAATGCCGCCGTCATGACATCCACATCCTTTGCCTTGAAAAATACAAAATAACGGGGCGGGGAGATAGATGTGTCTTTTTTCAAGCTGAAATCAATGCTGTATTTCCGGGCACATTTCTCAAAGGATTTGATATTGCCGTCTGTCACTTCAATATTGGAAAGCTGGCATCCCTGATTCATCAGCTTCTCCATGCTCTGTTTCCCGTGGCTTTTAGCAGCTCCTTTCTCCGCTTTCTGCACTGCCTGTTTCTCCATTTTTTTCTGCTTCCCGTTCCGCTTCTCCTGTTCCATCTTTGCCAGCGCTTTCAGCATGGCGGCTTTCAGAATCCTTGCGGAGATCTTGCCGCCATTGACGCACAGCGATACGGTTTTCTCATTTACCTCGTCCTGCAAGTCGTTCCCCCTCCTTTCCTGCGGATTGTTTTTTCTCCCCCATCTCCCGTAAAATTTTTTTCAGACAGTAACCGATGCATGGGGAATACCTGCCGTATGGACATCCTTGACAGCCGCCACCGCCATTTCCGCTAAATTCCTGCGGCAGAGGATTTTCGGAAACATCCACTGATGCCGGACTCTCCTTCGGGAGAAGGTAATAACATTCCTCCTGGTTGCAGCCTTTCCGCTTTCCTTTCCAGAAATAGCAGTGTTTACAGTCACCCGGCCTGTCCGCCGCATATCTCCTGTTATCCCTCGCCCGGTTCCGGCTGTCTGCCCTTCCTGCCTGCATCCCATTCCCCTCTCTGCCTCATTTCCTCCATCCGCTGGTCCTCCTGCGCCCCTGCCCGGATGCACGAGTACAGCGTGACCGCCACAAATACACCTGCGGCGGCAATGATTCCTTTCATTCTGCTTCACCCCTTTCCATATGGGGAACTGCCATACATCAATTTCTGAGTGGATACATTCCCATTTAAAACCTGTAATGGACAGTTCCCCATATACAAGCATAAAAAAACGCTTACAGATTCTTTCTGCAAACGCCCATATGTCTTATTAAATTATTATTGTGTTGCAATGAGCGTTTTCTTGGATTTCTCCAAACGCTGTCAGTCCTCCTTCCTTTTTCTGCAGAATATAATCACAGAGCTTGCTATCCCGCAGACTGCAATCCCGGCCAAGGCAAGCCATAACCAGAACGGCCTGTCATCCCCTGTTTTCGGAGTCTCAGCAGACGGCGTTTTCGGTTTCGGTGTTTCCTTCGGCTGATCCGGTTCGCCCGGCTCCGCTTCATCCTTCATCGAAACCTTCTGGATCTCCCCGGTATCCTTAACTTCAAACTTCACATCTTCTGCCACAAGATAGCCGTCCGGCGCACTTTCCTCATGCAGTGTGTATTCCCCGATTGGCAGCATTTCCATATAATGCGGCTTATTCCCGGAAGTCCAGCTTTCTACTTCTTTCCCGTCTTTATCCAGAATGGAAAGTTTTGCCCCTGGCAGTTCCTTCCCGGCTATGTCTGTCTTGGAAATCTCCACCTTTGTCACATCATCCTTCATATCCACCTTCTGCACTTCTCCTGTATTCTCCACAACAAACTCAATGCTCTCCGCAGTCACATAGCCCTCTGCAGGCTGTGTCTCTGTCATGGTATATTTTTTACCAACTACTAATTCTTTGATGATATGCGGCTCCTTGCCGGAAACCCACTCATCCACAAGATTGCCGTCCTCATCCGTTACCTTAAGCTTTGCGCCCTCTACCTCTTTTCCATCTGTAAGGGATGTTTTGGTAAACTCAAATACCGTAGGAACATTTTCAAAGGCAAATTCATAGGAAATGCTTTCTTGCTCCGCATCTTCATAGGTGAAGTCAAATTCCTTTGTTTCACCTTCGCTGGTAAATCCCGGAGCGGGGGCCGTTTCTTTCACATAATAAGGGAACCCAATCGGGAGGGCAGCCGCAAATGACAGCTTCCCATCTTCGTCCGTGGCTTTTTCCTCAATCACCGTATCCGCCTCCATGATCACTTCGCCATCTTTATTGGTGATGTCCTCTTTCGCACAAAGGGCGAATACCGTCCCTTCCACTGCACGGTCAGAATCTTTCTCCGTCTTTATTACATTGACTTCTGCTTTCTGGCGGTTATTCTGCCAGTCCGTAGAGAACGTGACAACCGATGTGTCCTGATCACGGTAAGTCAGGTCAATCTCCCGGATTTCCCCGTCAAGGACATAACCCTCTGCTGTTTCTTTCTCCTTCACATAATATTTCCCAAGAGGGAGATTGTCCAGTTTTGCAATCCCGCTATCGTCCGTGGTGATGGCAGCTATCAGCTCATCCTTTTTATAATAATCCTCACTCTCCCCATCTGCCGCTTTTATATCCTCCAGGGCATACACTTCAAAGACAACATCTTTCAGTGAGCCGGTGACATACTCAAACAGATGCGTGATCCAGCCGCCAATGCTGTCCAGCAACGATACATTTTCTAAAAACTCCCCTTCTTTGTTGATCAGGAGCGTACCTGTCGGCACATCGTCCTTCATCTCCACTTTTTGGATTTCAGCCGTATCTTCCACGGTAAACGTGATTTCTTCTGCCTTTAAATACCCATAAGGCGCTAATTCCTCCCGGAGCGTATAAGTTTCTCCGACGGTCAGCCGCTTAATGATATGTTCCTCTCCTTTGACGGATTTCCATGTATCTACGATATTCCCGTCTTTATCAAGGACAGTCAATGCTGCCCCTTCCAGTTCCACGCCTGTTGCAAGGTCTGTCTTTTTAATGGAAACGGTTGTCGGTTCATTTTTAAATTCAGACACATATTCTGCAACTTCTACATCCTGCCCCTGGTATGCTGCAGATACTTCAATGGTTTCATCGGAAGATACATAGCCTGCAGGAGCCTGTTCCTCCCGGATGTAATATTCCCCGAAAGGCAGATCCAGGTCAAAGACTGCCCTGCCATCTTCCCCTGTCATGGCTTCACCAAGCAGCATATCCGCTTTAACAATCACTTCCCCATGTGCTAAAATATCAGCCTTCGCATACAGCCCAAAAACTGCGCCCGCTACCACAGCGCCATTCTCTGCATCTTTCTTCACCACTGCAATCTCCACCTTCTGGCGGTCATTTTCAAAGGTGGCTGTCTGTTCGATGATTGGCGTATTCTGGTCTGCGTAAG
Organism: Lachnospiraceae bacterium; assembly: GCA_910574285.1. Taxonomy (GTDB): domain Bacteria; phylum Bacillota; class Clostridia; order Lachnospirales; family Lachnospiraceae; genus Sporofaciens. Next base: position 32,276 of record CAJTAL010000034.1, read on the forward strand.
CAAAAGTAATCGTCTGCGCCTCTCCATTCAGCACAAACCCTTCCGGGGCTTTTGTTTCCTCTGCCCGGTATGTTCCAAGCGGAAGGTTTTCAATCGACGCTTTCCCGTCTTTATCCGTCACCAGCGTATCCACCAATGCGCCGGAAGCATATTCAAGAATCCGGTTCCCGTTTTCATCCTTCTGGAAATCAGCGGTGTAAATATCCTCTGCCGCATAAACTTTGAACTCTGCACCCTCTAATGTTTCCACCTCATACCGGAAATCCTTATCATCGTATCGGTTCAGCACTTCACCCTTCTTCACGATATGCAGCCCACCCTTTACCGGATGGTTTTCATAGACAACATCAATGATAACGTCCCCCGACACATCGTCCATTTGGTACAGCGTATCGGAATCCACAGACACTTCATAATAATTCTCATTCAGCGTATAGCCAAACGGGGCATTGACTTCTTCTATCCGATAATGACCGATTTTCAGGTTCTGCGGCAAAATCAGATAACCTTCGCTGTCCGTGAAATAGGATTTATGTATTACCACGGTCGGGTAAGTCGTCACCTGCTCCACATATTTCTCGTTGTCCAGGTCATATACCTTGAACTCTGTGTTTTTCGCAAGCACAGCCTTCTTCGTTTCAACATCCTGCTTCACAATTCTCAGCTTCGCTTCAAATTCATCGTCCAGAAGCACCCGCCATACCTGCGGAGTGTCCGGCTTATGCTCCGTGATACGCACAAGGAAATCCCTAACCGGCGTATAATTATGCGGTGTGGTTGTCTCCCTCACAATGTACGTCCCAAACGGGAGCGGGATGCTGCAGGCATAACCCTTTTCATCAGTAAAGATTTCCGTTGCCCCGTTCTCCCCGATTTCCACAGGTTCAGCGGAATCAAAATCATATCCGCCATCTTCCTTTGTGTCCAGGGAAGATACCAGCCATGCCGTAAACCCTGCACCGGATAATAAATCCGCATCGGTTTTCCCATTGTCCGCTGCCTTAATGATCTGGAACGGCTGCTTTTTCACCTGCTCCGGGGATGTGCAGTCACGTTCTACCGTAGACACCAAATCCCCCTCATAGCTGCAGGACAGGTCATACTCCGTTCCGTCCGCCAGATAGCCCGTGGGCGGCGTGATCTCTTTCACAAAATACTCCCCAAGGTATAAATCTGTAATTTCTGCCTTGCCCTCTTTATCCGTAGTCAGTGTTCCCACCTGTTCCCCGGCTTTATAAAGGATGCCTGTCTTTTTATCTGGGTGCAGGATGTCATTCCTTGCATACAGTCCGTAAACGGCGTGTTCCAGTGTTCCGTCCCCCTGCGGGATATTTTTGTTGGTTTCCTTATCCTTCTTCTGCAGCCGGATTGTGGCGTTGACACGCTCATTAGCAAAAGTATGGGAGAATGTCACTTTCGCTTCCTGGTCATTGGTGTAACTAAACCGGAAAGAATACACATCTTCCGTATTCCTAAGATACCCCTCTGGAGCCTGGATTTCTTTTGCCTCATACCCAAACCCAACCGGAAGGTCTGCCAAAAATGCTGCATTGCCATCACCATCCGTTGTTGCTTTGTCTATCAGTGCGCCTTTGGATACAACAACATTCCCGTCTGCATTGGTGATATTTTCTGAAGCATACAGTCCGAAAATTCCCCCTGCAAGTCCATTTCCCGTATCCTTATCGTTCTTTACCACACGCACATCCGCTTTCTGCCTGTCATTTAAAAATGTAGCATTGGCAAACGCCGCCTCCGCCATCTGCCCGGCATAGGCAATCGCCACATCCTTTGTTTCCCCTTTGTTATAGAAGTTCTTCGGAGCCTGCATTTCCTTTACCCGGTATGTGCCAAGATGCAGGTTTTTCAGCGTCACAGAGCCATTGTCCCCGGTCACAAGGTTTTCCGCCACCAGCTCCCCGGCTTTATAGACTACCGAGCCATACGGCGTGGTAATATCCTTTGCCGCATAGACATTAAATACAGCGCCCTTCTGTCTACGGCTTTCATAACGGAATGCTGTGCCGTTCTCATTGGAATCCGCACCTGTCAGAACCTCGCCTTCCTTGTAAATCGTCAGATTTCCAAGCTGCTCCACATCCGGGACAGTCGTGGAAGCTGTCTGGTTCGCTTCCAAAGCCACACGGTAAGCAGTCGCATTATACCGGTATCCTGCCGGAGCCGTAATCTCTTTCAGATACACCGTATTCTGTGTCATGACAATTTCTGCTTCCGACGCACCATTACTGTCCGTTGCAGGCATCCTGGTAATCAAGTCCGTACAGTCCTTATCCCGGTAAACGCCGAATACAGCGCCGGAAAGTTTTGCGTTGGCAATGGAATCCACCTTGATTACCTTCACCTTTGCACGTTCCAGCCAGTCCACGGAAAGGCTCACGGAATTGCCGCCTTCTTCCTCATAATAACTCCCAATATCCTGCGTGGCGCTCCCTGTCGGAACGACAAGCGCCTTCCATATCACCCGGATGCTGCCTTTCATTGCTCCGGTATTCCAGTTCCCATTGACCGTCACCGGGGCAGTAAAATAAAAACTTGTCCCACCGGAAACACGGACATTTCCCCCTGTCTGCTTGCTCCCGTCTGTCTTATTATGGAATGTCACATCCTTTGGAAGCTTAATGGTAATGGAATTTCTGGAATCACCGTTCAGCTTCGTTGTCCCCGTCACCTGCTTCGAGCCATCATAGGTTGCTTTCAAAGCGGTCTTGCTCAAACTGATCTGTGGATCGGGCGGCGCAGGCAGGCTTTCCAGATAATTGATCCAACCAAGCACCCCGCACTCCCGCAAATCATCCATCGTGCATCCGGCAAACCCATCCATGCCGCAGTAAAAATAACTGGCCGCGATATGGGTGAACACATACTTTAAATCCTCTCCAAAGGACGGCATATAGCTTGCAGTCACATCCCCTGTGCCGCCATAGCCATAATAAAGCGCTTTCTGCAGGTTCGGATTCCCGTCTATGATCTGGGCGGCGTAGCTCCCGGTATCCGGGGAACCCTTTGCAGACTCCAGGCAATATGCGATCTTCCCATTTACCGTGAAATAACAGGTAGAGTAATTTCCCAGGTTGCCGGGATAATAAATCTTCCTTCCCTTTACCATTGTTGCGGAATCAGAAGCCCTTGCCGTCTGCCTTGCTTCTGCAAACAGAAGGATGCCTTCTTCCTCTGCAATCATTTCCGCATCCTGTCTTGTATCTTCTGCCTGTTCCATGCCCTCTATGACCGCTTCCATCTCGGATTCCGTCATGGATTCCTTTGGGATTTCTTCCCCATCTGCCGTCTGCCCCGGCAAATCTCCTTCCCCATCTGCTTCCGTTCCTTCTGAATCATCGGAATGGCTGTTTTCGCTCCCTTCTCCATCTGCCGTCCGCTTTTCAGAAGATGATACAGACATTTTTTCCTTTACAATAATGTTCCTGCTGATATGGTAAGATGGATTCTTACTGGCCGGCTCTACAAAATAAACCGCTTTGTAAGTCCCTGCCTTCCCGATGTCAATCTTTTTCCCATCTTTATCCTTCGCTTCATGGAATATGATTTTTACTTTATCCGGCGAAAACTCTATGCCGGAAAAATCATGTTCCACGTCAAAGCCACTGTCAATCTCCACGATATGATCTTTTGCAGCCACAATTTCATCCGCATCCAGTTTTTCTTTCACCTTCTCAAAAGCCGGGTACTCCGCTTCATAAGCCACAGTCTCCGGCACTGCCGCATAAACTCCCACCGGCTGTAAGAAGGCTGACAAGACCGTGACTGCCGACAGCAGGCCGGATACAATCCTCTTTACATTTCCTTTCAATATATTTTGTCCCTCGCTTTCTTCATTGTGCAGTCCCATAACTGCCATCATCCTGTCTTTTCCGCTTATTTCCTATCTTCCCATATATCTGTCTCCCTTCGTTTTATTTGCACTGCCAGCCGATAACAGCACATCAATATAGGAAAGCCCTCTGGTCCCGGCATATTCAAACACACCGGAACAAAAAGGCTTCCCTGCATGGCATCTGCTGTTATCCAATCCGGTTTCCCGGACTGGCTTTATTTTATATTGAGCGTTTTCCTGTGTTCCTCCCAGACCCGTTCCCTGCCCCGGCTTCTCTTTCCTGGGGCGTTTTCTCCGGCAAGGTACGCTAAGATGCACACTCCATGCCGGGTATCAATCTGGGCAGGCTATGAAATTTTCAAGGTACGAGTGAAAGGGAAATCTTTGAATTGTGATAGTTGGAAATTTTTCAGAAATGTTACCCTTTCACTAATGGCAGACTGGAGAGGGCAAAATACAAGCAGATTTAAAAACTTTTTATTTTTTTTAAATGAACTGAAATATCGAATGAAAAAGACATTTAGATATGCTAGAATATAAAGAACAAACGAAAGTTGAGGGGGAGGCTATAAGGACATGATATTTGAAGAGGAATTGAAGGAATATCATGCAACTGCCCTTAGTGCTGCGGTCATTCGTGATCATCAAATTGCAGACATAATTACAGCGTGAAACAATGTGACAAGCCACACAAGGTTTCAAGTTGCTTCTATCAGTAAGATGGTCTTTACCCTATCGGTACTGCAGTTGGCTGCGGGAAATAAAATATCCCTAAATGATGATATAAGCAAGTACCTCGGTGATATACACTTACAGGATTCTAACGGATTGTCAGCAAAGGCAACTGTACGGCAACTTTTATCCCACACAGCAGGATTCGGGGTTTATGGCTTTGACGAGTATGGACATAGCGATAAGCTCCTGACAACGACTCAGATTATTTTTTTGGACCCCCCATGTATCTATCCAAAGGTGGTGCAGGAATATATACTGGGAAAGCATTGGGTCTATTCCGGGGACGGATTTATGGTATTACAAAAGTGCATCAAAAATATCTCTGATATGCCCTTTGCTGATTTTATGGAGAAAACTGTTCTGCTCCCACTTGATATGACAGACAGAACATATAGACAGGATGTAACAGAGAATACTACCGAGGGTTATTCTGCGGATTTTGGTTCCGATTTAAACGGATATAATCTTATGCAGGAGCAGGCCGCCGGTTTATGGACAACTACCGCAAACTTTGCCAAATTTGGTGTTCATCTTCAAAATATTTTGCGGGGAAAATCAGATTTAATCCCTCAGGCATTTGTGAAAGAGATGATACAACCACAGCACGATGATGTTTTGGACATGGAAAATACAACCTGCAAAACAGGATTGGGCTGCTATTTAAAAGTAATTCATGGTGAAGCATATTTTGGTCATTCCGGTGGAAATTACGCATTTGAATCCCGAATCAATTTTTCTGTTCAAAGTGAAAATGGTTACTGTGTACTGATAAATACCGACAACATTGACCCTATGATTGGAAAGATTCAGGACTATTTTTTAAGACCTGCTTGAAAGTTAACTTCCCATTTATCGGAGAACCGAGCAGAGAGAAAAAAACCGGTATTTACTGAATCAATAATAATATGGAGAGAAACTTATGACGAATTGTGAAATAATAGAAATTGCAATGAGGCAGTCCGCAGAGGATATAGGCTGCCGCGAGGAGGATTTTAAGGCAAATAAAAATGTTATTTCCCCCTTAAAATTGGGAAAGAACGCCCGCAAATATCTGAAAGAGCCGATTACCTGCAATTTCGTTTCCTATGGAAATAATATCGTGACAGCTTCAATAAATGAAACCTTAGATGTGGTGTCCGAGTATGTTGAGAAATTTGAATTTTATCACTGTTTTGAAACACCGAATATGCATTGGCTGAACGAACGCCTAATCGAGAAAAGTCATAAAATATGTTTTATGGCTGAATACTATCTGCCAGACATAAACAGGATGTCCGTTCTTTCTTGTGCTTATAAAACACACATATTGAAGCAGGAGGATTTTAGGGAATTGTATCTGCCAGAATGGAGCAATGCGCTATGCAAAGACCGCAAACATCTGGACATTCTTGGAGTCGGCGCATACGATGGAAATGCACTGGTTGGACTAGCCGCTTGTTCCGCGGATTGCAGAGATATGTGGCAGATTGGTGTGGATGTGCTTCCAAAATACAGACGTCAAGGAATTGCCTCTGCACTGACAAGCGCACTCGCAAAAGAAATACTAAACAGGCATAAAGTGCCATTTTATTGTACGGCTTGGTCTAATATCAGGTCGGTCAGAAACGCTATTAAAAGCGGCTTTGTTCCTGCCTGGGTAGAAATGACCGCAAAACCTGTAACTGTTGTGGATGGAATGAATCTGTAAATTCTCATTTATTGGGGGTCACAGATAAAGAGAAATCGGGATTTGAAAAGGCTAAAACACAATGAGCAAATATAACACTTTATGGGAATATGTACAGAATAACGGAAGTCATTCTTTTAAATTGACTTTTGAAGAAATACAGAACATTTCTGGAATACCGATAGACCACTCTTTTCTAAAATACAAAAAGGAGCTTACAAAATATGGCTATCAGGTTGGAAAAATATCTATGAAAAACCAAACGGTTATCTTTAATACGATTGGTTGATAAATCGGAGTTGACGGAGCTCTTTAGAGCGAGGGATGTTTTTTCTGAAGGGCAAGAATATGTGGAAGAAAACTATAATGATTGGAGTAAATTATAATGAAACGCAGAAAAGGAATTATTATTACAACAATTATCACAATTATAATCTGTTTTGTAACGGTTCCCTTGGGTGTTAATTACGCATTTCGCCATGTGGCACCAGTAGACATATTAGCTGCTCGTTGGGAGGCATCTGATGCCCTTAACTATATTGCAACAACACTGGCATTTATAGGGACATTTTTCTTAGGTTTGGTTGCATGGAAACAAAATACAGATTTGCAAAAAATCGAGACAAATATGTTTATTGCAAATAATTGTTGTGAAGTCTTTTTGGAAAGTATTCAGCTAAAAAGTCTCAATCAAATTGCATGTAATCTTGATACCGAACACATGGAATCTATTGTAGTGGAGAAAGGTATACAAGGGTGTAATTATGGGAGTTTTCAAATTGAAATCTGCCTCAAACGTAAGTCTGGCTATTCTACGCAAGTTCGAGTCAATGAAATGCTGATATTTATTGGTGATGAGACAACTACAATTCCTATCTGGACAAAACGATATGATGATACATTTAATAAAATCGCAATTACAGAAAATTATAATCGGTTCAATGTTACTGTGTTGCTAAAGCCAGAAACCAAAAAGAAAATCATTGATCATTTAAATGATAATTGCAAAATAATGATAGATATAAAAATAGAACTTGTATCTGTAAGTTATGTATCTACCCAAGTGAAATGTCGTGGTGACTTTATAAAATCGAATTCAGACAATCTTGAAAATAATTTTAAACTGTCTGGCAAAGAACCAATGTGTTTCTGGGGTGGAAATATTGTATATTCCGAGAAGGATGTGACTGCAAGAATAACAGCATGAATTTGAGAGGATATTCGCATGAATAATATTGTGCAGTTGCTACCACTTGAAAAAAGACAGAGAGCAATTTATTATTGATAATCAAAAGGCTTTTAATTGCGGAGCAATGGAAGAATTTGGACTGTGAGATAATTATTTTGAAGAAGATGGACAAATTATTGCACGAGAAACAATAGAAAAATCAATTGACAGTGGAGAAACATACCGCATTGTTATTGATGGTGAAACGGCTGGAGGTGTAGTGATTAATGTGAATGGTGATAAGGGAGATTTGAACCTCCTGTTTGTATCACCATATGTTCATAGCAAGGGCATCGGCTATGCTGCATAGTGTGAAATTGAAAAAATACATCCAGAAGTAAAGGCTTGCGAAGATACAAAAAAGGCTATAGTACATGACCTACCATAGCCTTTATTCACTGTATCTTCTCCTATTATCTGTAATTACCAATATATAATCAACGCTAACATCATACTGCTCTGCGAGTTTCATCAATACCCATAACGGTATCTCACGTGAACCATTTTCTTATCTTCTGTACACACCTTCATGGCATCCTAAATATTCGGCTACATCTATCTGCCGTAAATCATGGTCTGTCCTTAAATCCCTGATTCTCCTGTAATGCATACCACACCTCACCACTCGGTTGATTCATTTTTTTATCTTACCATCGGATAGGACATTTCATTTAAAACCAAACTATTTGGTTAGGCGCGAGAAAAATAGTCAATTCTAAAAAAGCAAAATACTTTGCAGGAGAACATGATATAAAAAAAGAGTTATGACATAAGAAATTTATGTGCCATAACTCTATTCACCATATTTTCTCCTATTATCTGTAATCCCAAGCATATAATCAACGCTGACATCATACCTCTCTGCCAGCTTCATCAATGCCCATAGCGGTATCTCACGCACTCCATTCTCATATCTTCTGTATACACCTTCATGGCATCCCAAAAACTCTGCCACATCTATCTGCCGTAAATCATGGTCTGTCCTCAAATCCCTGATCCGCCTGTAATACATATTCCACCTCACCGTTTGGTTAGATTTATTCTTTCAAATTCTACCACCAGATGGTATACTTTATCCAAAACCGAACCATTTGGTTAGGATACTGGAGGTTACGGGAAATGAAGAAAACAGGAATCTTAATTTTATTATCATGCGGAATGATATGTGGGTGTTCCAAAGAATATATTGAAATGGACATTCTCTCTTCCAACAACACAACATCCGGCAACTGGTATGAGCTGGATATTGATGTCATTGCCGATGAAGATGATGTAGCGGATAAAGAAGCATGTTCCAAGGAAATCATACAGCATATCCTTGACAATGATTTCCACAGTGCACGCTTTTCATTTGATATAAACGGATATCCTAACAATGTGTCCGTAGATGTATTCACTTCTGAAAAAAATGCACAAAAAGGTAAGAAAGATTATTCTTTTGAATACGTTACAGAATTTAATACAGAAAACCCTGATGTACAAAATAATATCAAAGACAATCCAGGAGAATTTGAAGTACAATACGAATAAAATATCCCTGATGGCAGGACTCCGCTTTGCGACACGATGTCGCAAAGTGGAAAACCATGTGTTTTCAGAAATATCCCCCTTGAATTCCCTGCTCTTTCATTTTCCGGCATAACTCTTCTAATATCCGTTTCCGGCGGTTCTGTATCGTTTTCCGGCTGCAGCCAAAGAGCTTTGCCGTATCTGTTACCGTAGCTTCCGCAAAATACAGCAGCTCAATCAGCCTGGCGTCCTCTGCAGGCAGTTTTTCCAGAACTTCCCTCACTTTATCCCGGCAGATATTTCGCAAAACCGTCTCCTCCACCCCCTCTGCTACATCCTGGAAATGCCCTGAACCATTCCCCCGGACCTCTAAGCTGTCCAGACTGCATATGCCATGTTTCCGGTTCCGCTCCTTCTGATACCGCTCCCTGCGCCGTGACCGATACCATTCTAAATAAACCTCCCTGGTCACATCCACTAATGTACCGTCCGCCATCCGCAGCACATAATGATCCCGTTCCTTCGGCTGTCTCCCTCTCATGCCCGGCCCTCCCCGCAACATATCCTGTAATCAGGGCAATTCTGGGAAGCCTGATAATTTTTACGGATGCTGCGGACTGCCTGGGAAATCATTGCGGATACCGCCTGCTGGCTGATGCCTAATTCCTTTGAAATCTGCTCCTGTGTTTCTTCCTGCAGGTAATATTTTTGAATGACATATTTCTGCCTTGCCGATAAAATCCCCAATATTTCTGCCACCGTCTCTTGCCTTGTCAAATGCTCTAACATGGATTCTGTCAGGTTTTCCATTGCCAGCCAATCTTCGGATACAGCGCTGTAAGAAACATTCCAGCTCCGTTCCTTTTCTTCATGGTTCCGGTTCAGCCGGTCTTCGCCTTCCAGTACAAGCCGCAGATACCATTCCCTGTTTTCAAAAAATTGTTCCGGCAGGATAACCGTCTTTCCATCTGCCAGATACAGATAATCCCTGCATGAGTGAAGTAAAAACACTGTGAAATATTTTTCCACCTGATAAAGCACATAACCGCTCTGATAAGCGGATATTTCCGAATCCAAGCCAATCCTTTCCTGTGCGATTACCGATCTGGATGTCCTTAGCTGCTTTGCCGTTGGAAGTTTTACTCCAAAACCCGGCACATCCACAATTCGTTTCAATTCCTGCAATGTCAGCATATATAGCCGCCTTTCTGCCCGAAGGCTGCGGGCGGCCTGGAAAACTAGCATCACAGGGATTGTCCGATACAGCAGGAAGGCAGTAAAATAACGCTCCCGGCTCACCCGTTTTTTTTAACGGGAGCCAAGAACCCCTTTTACCGCCTTTACCAGTCCATAACTTTATCCTTATATTTTTCTGATAATCCTGGTCTTTTTATCTGCCTTTCTGCTATCCCCCTTCCATCACCGTTTTCTCCTGTGGCTGTTTTCCTCTGATGTATCCAGTTTAACAGCCGGTCCTTCCGTTTACCCCAACATATATGTGGAGATTCCCGGAAAGGGCAACATATTTGTGGAACTTCAAGAACTGTGGTAAATCACATCACCTGCATTGCCGCAGTCCATCGACCAATGCCTCCATCGTCTGTAAAACCACCATCTGCTCACTCTGCTTCAGATGCCGGATGCGGCAGAACATCTTCCGGCACTGCCCATCCTCCTTTGTCTGGCCGCTTACGCCAAGAAGCTCGTTCGCATCCACGCCGAGTATCTGCACCATTTTTATAAATATCTCTATGGACATCGCAGACTGCCCGCCCTCAATGCGGCTGACGGTGTTGGCGCTGATCCCTGCCTGTTCCGCAACCTTCTCCTGTGACATGCTGATCTCATTCCTCCGGTCACGGATACGGTTGCCCAATTCAATCAAGTCCTGCGACCCTGCACGATTGCCCAATATGCACCTCCTTCCTGGTCTGAATTTTCTCCCGGAACTTTCCGTCATAGTGTCGCAAAGTGCGCAGCCCGCTTTACATCCGCCATTCCGTCAAGCCCTGTCCCCTGACTTTGCGACACCGTGCCGTAAAGTTGGACAACAAAAAAACAGCCGTGTATCAAGCTGTTTTTACGGATTGTTATTCAATTTATGCCTGTATTGCCTGTCCTTTCTGTTTCTTTCTATTTCTTTCAAACGCCAATCACGCCCTGCATGGCTTCCCAGCCATTTTTTTTACTGTCCATCTGATCACTGCCACGACTGCTTTCACCAGATATACTGCGGCTGCCAGCAGTCTCCAGACAAGAACGATCCCTCCAATCACGCCGCCCACAAGAACATTGATAAACAGGATGCCCACCGTGCTGCCAATGTCATAGCCTTTCGGGATAATCCAGAAAAACATCCTATGTATGCCAAATGGAATACCCATGAACCACCACAGGTCCAAATAATTGCACTCCCCATTCTCCATGCACAGCGGACGGAACAACGCCGCCAAAAACAATGCCGATACAACCGGGATTACCACTTTTTTACAAATTCACTTATTTTCATACTTTCCTCCAGTCTGTATCTGCATCCAGTATATCACGTCTGGCACACCGAAACAATTTTATCGCCAATATTCCCCACACTTTTTCATCCGCTCCCATATAGGTCGTGGTTCACTTCCGCTGTGTAATAATTGCTTATGGTCATCGGGGCATTATACAGCGTTGTCAGAAGATATGCCTTGATATTTCCCACCTTCGTCGTATTTGCGCCCAGGCAGGTAAGGATATACTCAATATGCTCATGGTTCAGCTTCATAAACCGGTTTTTGACAAGCGCCGCCGGCTTTTCCACTCCTGCAACCCGCACTGTGCCATTGTCCGGCAGCATCATCACTTCCACCATCAGCTCCACCAGTTCATCCACGTCCTCCCTCCGGTGATAACGTCCATCCTGAAAACACTCGTAAGATATGTGTTCCCGGATGATGTCTCGGTAAGCATCCATCTTTCCCATCACATCCGGCTCTGTTCCTAGGATAAATGGATTAGACAGGATAAGATTAGGATGGATAGCAGACACACCGGATTCAGGATCATTAAGATCAGGCTTACTACACTCCGTTTCACTAAATTCAGTATCACTTAAATCAGTCTTGTTAATATCAGTCTTATTAGATTGTGATTTTGGAAATTCTTGAATTGTGATTCCCACCATTCCAGAAGTATGATTTTCATCATTCTTGAATTGTGATTCTGGAGATTCTTGAATTGTGGTTTTCATCATTCCTGAATTGTGATTTTCACCATTCTTGAATTGTGATTCTGGAAATTCTTGAATTGTGGTTTTCACAACTCTTGAATTGTGATTTTCACTATTCTGTGCATTTATAGGCGTTCCACCCTGTTTCTCCTCTCTTTCCTTGTCCTCAGTCTGCCGGATAATGAAATTTTTCACGTATATGACATTCGGCTTTCCAAGCCCCAGGCGTTTCTTTTCAATCAGTCCAATTCCTTTATCTGCATCCAGTTCTTTTAGAAGCCTTACCGCTTTTTGTGTACCACAGTTCATAAGCTCTGCAATTTCTTCCACCGTAAAAATAATATACACCCTGTCCTCTTCATCAAACCACCGGTTCTTTATACTAAGGCTCATACGGTCTAATAAAAGACCGTATAAAACCTTCGCCTCACAGGAGAGAGACTTGAAGCATTCTGCAGTAAACAGAATCTTCGGAATCCGGTAAAACGTGTACTGCTCCGCTTCCATTCCCCGATAATAATCAAACTGTAATTCCTGCATCCGTTGTCCCTCCCTCCTTCTGCTTCCATTCCTCCAGAAGTGTATAGATCACATCCTCAATCTGCTCTTTGGAATACTCCGTTGGGAAATAATTGCGGATTCTCTTTGCGGAAATCGTCACATTCACATTTTCCTTGTCTTTCCGGATTAAAACCGCATATGCATTCCCTTCCGTCAATTCCCCTGTTTCACTGCTTTCCTTTAGCTGTTCTGCCTGCGTCTTCGATGGGAATATGCCGCTGTTGCCGATGGCATCCACAACCCATGCCTGTTCTTCTGCTTTCAGATAAGACAGTTTCTCCCCGGCCACCATAGGGATTTTATTTTCATCCACATAATCCATCAGTTCTTCCGCCAGTTCCGACAGCCGGATATAACGCTGCACTGTCCTCCCGCTGTCCCCGGCAGCTTCCCCGATGGCATCCGCAGTATATTTCTCCCCTTTGCTGCCCTGGTGCTTCATTGCTTCGTATTTCATCCGATATGCCCTCGCCTTCTCACTTGGCAGGATGTCCTCCCTCTGGATATTCGTATCGACCATCAGGACTACCGCTGTATCATCATCCATTTCCCGGATAATGACAGGCATTTCCGTAAGTCCGGCAAGCTCACAGGCCCGCCACCGTCTATGCCCTGCAATAACCTCATAGCCGCCTTCCGGATGCGGGCGCACAATCCCCGGCATCAACACGCCATACTGCTTTACGCTTTCCACCGTTTCCTGCATTTTTTCATCATCCAATACCCGGAACGGATGGCCTTTAAACGTATGCAGCTCACTTAGGGGAACGGAAGTGACCGTTTCGCCCGTTTCATCTATGCCAAACAAATCATCAAGGCTGTTCAGCTTTACCTTCTCTGCGCTCTTACTTTTCATCCGCAAGCACCTCCTGTGTCAGTGAGTGGTAGCCGCCTGCCACAATCCCCTTCGGATCATGAAGATAGATGCTTTTCCCCTCTGCCGTGGTTTCCGCAGCCTTTACAGATAACGGGATGCAGTTCTCAAAAATATGTACCCGGTTCCCATATACCTCCCGGATCTGCGCTGAAATGTCCCTTGCGAAGTTTGTTCTCCGGTCTACCTTTGTCAGCAGAATCCCCATAATATCAAGCGCTGGGTTTAGCTTTCTATGTACCCGTCCAATCGTCTTAATAAGCTGCTGAAGCCCTTTGACTGGGAGATATGCCGCCTCTACGGGAATCAGTACGCTGTCCGCCGCTACAAGGGCGTTTATCGTAATCATGCCAAGCGAGGGCATACAATCTAATGCGGAGTTAAATATTATGCAGAGTAACTATCTGCAATCATTAATAAAACCTATGATTTTCTTTCTGTTTACTCAGCATAATATTCCATATAGAATA
>CAJTAL010000035.1:2500-45426 GCA_910574285.1 Lachnospiraceae bacterium
CTTTTTTTGTAATTTTTTTTAATATTTTTTCACAGAATTATTGTTTTATACATTTTCTACCATATTTAGTGTTTCTTTTACTTAATATACAAAATATGCCCTTTATCTTTTGTCGAAAAAAGTAAAGAATTGTCTGTTTCCTATCCTTCTCTGCCATAAAATTGTCCCGGCACACGCCGCACTCGCAAGAATCAACAATTCAATCCATATCTTTATCCCTGCCATATCGCCGGTTTTCGGAGCAGCCTGTTTTCTGACTGCCGACTCTTTCTCTTTCCACAATCCCGGCTTATTATCTGCCGGCTCTTCCGGTTTCGACTGTTCCGGCCTCTTGACTGCCGTTTCTTTCTGACCAGGCTGCACCGGATTCTTCCCTCCGGATATTGTCGAAATCCTGATCCTCTCCACATATCCGCATACATTACATACTCTTTCCTTTATTCCAGTCTGACCGTCAGCCGCTTCTTCCTTCACCTTCCACTCTCCAAACTCATGACCGCCCTTTGACGGTATCACATTTCCTTTTGACAGCCTTTCTTTACATCCTATGCAATAGACGTCTCCTGTGTATCCTTCTTCCGTACACTTCGGCTCTTTAAATCCTCTGATCTCACTGCCTCCTGTATGACGAGACAAATCCGCCGGAATAATCAGGGAACTCAATATATTCTTCTCTCTGTCAAAATCTCTGCCGCAAAGACCGCAATGATAATGTCCGAGTATTCCTTCACTGACACAATCCGCCGGACTCTCTTCGATCCACTCTCCTATACTGTGTTCCCCCGGTTCACCATAAGCCACATTACAAATCTCACACACTGCCTTCTCCATACAGGCGGCAATCCCGCCGATGTGCAATCCTTCATCTACTTTTGCGCCGCAGGTACATAATTTCCAGTGATATATCCCGTCACTGTACCATTCACCGACTCCGGCACAGATATGATCTCCGTATTTTGCTACCTTAACCGCCTGTACAGGTGAAGCAAGAACTGTTCCTCCTGCTTTCACACGCACATAATAAGTTCCGGCAGATAATCCTTCAATCTCGCTTCCCATCGCCTGAATCCAGACTGAAGTTCCTGCCGGCATAGCCGCTGTATACTCCATAGAAGTATTTAACCCTGTGATCTTTCCGTCGTTCTGATCTTCCGTCGTACAGCCAATCCCCTCCAGTCCTTCCGGCTTCTTTGCCTGCGTGACGTCAATAGTCTGGATATCCGAATCCGCCTTATAAAACCCATCTCCCGGCTGATACACTTTGATATCCAGATTTTCTGTCACTTCCATAATTTCTACTGATTCCCCGGTAACTTCCTTCCATACATTACCGCCGTCCACACTGTTTTTCATTCCGGCTGTCACATTAGAAAGTATTCCCTGGCTGCTGCCCGATGCCTCAAACCTGGCGTCTGGTTTATTCATCTTCGGGATTTGGATATTCTGAACCTCCAAAGGAATATCCGCAAAATTACTTGCATATTCTGTCTGCTGATCTCCGTTCCACTGTACGGAAAATATCTTTAACGTATATTTCCCCGGCTCAAGCCCTGCAGGAATCCAGACCTCCACTGTGCCGCTCTCGCTGTAGCGTGCAATATCGTTATAATAAAGAACCACATCTTTATCATCACATAGCAGGGCATAGACGTATTCTCTGTCCCCGGCTCTTGCGCCGGAATAAGAAACATCAACTTTCCAGTCCGTATAATCTTTTAACGCAGATACATTATTATACGCACTCGCCTGAAATCCATTACGGCTGCCGTCCTTCAATGTAAGTTTCCACTCTCCTTTATTCAATTCTCCCCAGTAGACAGGAACCTCCTGCAATATGGCCGGATAAGAAGTATCTCCCGGTTCAAAAGCTTCAGAATTCGATATCAGGCAGATATCATTCCGATTCAGGTTGAATGCCGGACGGGCGCCTCCCTCTTGCCTCGGCGGAAACGTGCCGACAAATCCGTCATTCCCTACAAGTCCCATAGCCCCTCCGCTTAAACCAGACGGCGATGTACGAAGCCACCAGTTTCCGGCTTCGCTTTTACCTTCATAATAAGCAATTCTGGAACTGTCTTCTTTATAATCTGCTTTAAACCCATAAAAAGGATTACTTGCTTCAGAATAATTTAAAAAGAACAATCGATCATCTTTGAGAAGATCATTATCTGAGGTCAGAAGAACAGATGCCCGTTCCCGCTCTCTGACCGGAACCATCATATAATGTTTCTTTACAACCATATTTTGAAAAAAATTATAATACTATCATTCAGACAGCAATCTAAATCATTATACAAAAAACAGGCTGCCTGATATTTCAGACAGCCTGTTCTTAAAGCGGAGAAAGAGGGATTTGAACCCTCGCGCCGGTCACCCGACCTACACCCTTAGCAGGGGCGCCTCTTCAGCCTCTTGAGTATTTCTCCAAGCGATATTCATTATACTAAACCTTTTAACCATTGTCAATTACTTTTTTTTGGTTCTTGGTTCGTATTCTTTTATCACCTTTTCAATCCTTTCTTTTACCAGCGCCGCGATCTCTTTCGTTTTCATCTCTTTATAATCCTCATAATAAAGAGGCTTCAGGAAATGAACCTGTACCGTAACCGGATCAACCTTGTCTATATCGAATGGTTTGAACGCATCGATCAGCGCCACAGGAACAATCGGGCACTTCGCCTTCGTAGCCGCTTTAAAACTTCCTCCTTTAAATTCCTGTACCTCATTTCCTTCTTTGGAACGGGTTCCTTCCGCGAAGATAACATAATTTCTTCCGCTCATAACCTCTTTTGATACGTCTGCGATTACCTTCATAGCCTGTCTTACATCGTCTCTGTCCAGAGTATAGACTTTCATACATGCAAATACCTGTTTCAGGAATTGGATATGTTCCACTTCCTTTTTTGCCACGACAGAAAAGGGTCTCGGACATGCTTCCAGAATTGCCAGGACATCATACAAGCCCTGATGGTTCGGGAAAAACATGAATCCATTCTCAGACGGTATATTCTCCTGACCATGCACATCTATCGTCACCTTACCGCCCTTGTTGGCCCGGCGTACGATGAATGACAGCATCTTATAATGTTCTTCTTCCGTATATTTATCTACATGTGACGCATGGTAACATAAACGTATCCACATAAATGGAACCAGAATAATATTTCGCATCACCATATATAATATCCGTTTCATAAGTCCTTCATCCTCTTGTCTTAATCTTTTGCCTGCGACAGACTGTCTGAGAAATTATTTTACCACATATGCAAAATTTTATAAACCAAAATTTTATTTCTGATTACATTTCTGATTCCATTTCGTTTTCAGCTTCTTCCCAACAGATGACGCGAATATCAATCACTATTTCTTTAAGATTGATGCAATGATGTATTAGGCAGACGATTCAAAAGATCTTCAGATTACCATGAATCGTTCATATTCACATCATCCTTATGTTCTTCCAGGTATCTGTCTGCAGCCAGCTTCGCCCTGATTCTGGAGTAATTGGCTTTTCTGAAAAAGATTCCTTTATTATTTTCTGATATATAAAGAAAATAATTATAAAGACTCTGTTTTCTGAATCCATTTTCTACAGAAGCCCACTTCTCATCATTCAAGTCTATCTTTGCAATCTCCGGTGCGGCGTCGATTGAAGATACTTCATACATAAGATAATAGAAATCCGCATCACTTGTACCTTCCCACCGGGCGATATCATATTTTGCTACGATCACATCCGGTCTTGAGAATGAGAATCCTATATACATCACCCCGACCACAGCCATAATATAGTGGAATAAAGGAAATCTCTTCTTATAGATACTCACAGTCATCCCCGCTATGATCAATGCCAGCACAATCAGAAACCACAGCACCAGAACCCGAAGGAATGTAAGATAATATTCGCCTATATACATCATCATCCTGTATCCAGAAGATAATATCATCACGAAAGTACACCCGCATATAACCGTAAGAATCACTTTCAGAACCACATTTTCCCGGAAAAGATACATACACAGCAATATCATGATAAAGTTAATCACACTGACAAATAATAATTCCCAGAAGCCTCCCCTTGCATACTCTGCGTAACTCACCTGTTCCGGAAGCCCTATACGCATCCCTATAAACAGATACATGATCTGTACAGCGCAGTAGATAAGATAAATCAGGCTGATAATGCTTGTAAACGTGATTCCTATAATGGGATCAATATTTCTTGGAGACAATCTTCCTCCCGGATATTCCCCCGCGCCATCCCCTTTCTCCGCGGTGCCGGGTTCTTCTTCTTCACGGTTCAGATTATACCTGCACAAGGCAATAAAGAAAGCGTAAGGCAGAGTAAAACCTAATATAAACGTCAGACTGATCCAGAACAAAGACGCAAAGTTGATATGCTCCAATATCTTTCCAAACAGCTTAGAAAACATAATATCGGATCTTAGAAGCAGCGGAAGCGTAATACACAAGACTGCCATCGCCGCGATGAATCCTGTTACCACTGCTATCAGCGTATTATTCTTTCTGTTATCCTTATTCTTACTGAAAAACCACCCGCCATGCCAGTAGATATAAGGTACAGACTGAATCGTTGTTCCCATCAATATAAATATTCTCTTCAGATATGCCGGAAAATTCCATACATAATCATTATAAAACTGATGCAGCATAAAGACCATGAACAGCAGAAGAATACCGACTATATTAAAGATATGCAAAAAAACTGAAGTGGTAAAAGCCGATGATATACCAAGCAGTATCATACCGGCTATATAAGGGACGGAATGCTTCATAAGCCTATAGTTAATCTTCTTCATAAATAATACCGCGATTGCAACCGTTACCCCGATACAGACGGGAAATGTTATTCCTGAAATATTCTTGTACAGGCAGAAGGTAAAGATCAGTCCATAGATTAAGCTTAAGCCTCCAAAATATTTATAATTATCACGTATCTTTATGATTAACATATTTTCCTTCATAAAAATGCCACCTCCATAATCCAATTTTATTTCAGTACAATAAACTCTATGATCTTACTCCTCCGGCTCATATTCCAAAATATCTCCCGGCTGACATTCCAATTCCCGGCAGATCGCTTCCAGTGTGGAAAACCTGATTGCTTTCGCTCTGTTATTCTTCAAAACAGACAGATTCGCCGGGGTTATCTCTATCTTTCCCGCAAGCTCCGTAAGTCCGATCTTCCTCCGCGCCATCATGACGTCAATATTAATCTTTATCCCCACGAAATCACCTCCCTATATCGTCAGATCATTCTCTTCTTTATAATTCACTGCTTCTGCAAATACATGGGCCAATACTTCACAGAACAAAGCAGCGATAAAGAATACAAGAACAATCACTCCTGTGGCGGGAGTCGGCAAGACGCAAATCTTGATCACAAACATAACCACGATGCACAGACTCAACACTGCCATAGTATTCAGACTCTTGACATTCTCATATACAAAACAAGATTCCTGGATCACCGTCTTCATCATCTTGCGCAGTTGTCTTATAATCAAGATTCCAAATACTCCTGACGCCCCGAATACTGCGAGCATAAATAAGAAATATTCATTAATGACGCCAGAATAATATTTCCCAAGAAACTTTAAACTTAACGGAAGGGTCAGAAATACAACAAAACCACTGTAAAACATAAAATCCAGCACAAACTTTGTAAATCTGATCAGACGTTGGTTCATCATCTGTTCACATCCTTTCTTTTTCCTTTATGAACTATACTATACCACTTTCATTATTGATTTTCAATATTTTTTTATCGTTTTTCGATATATTATTATTCAATCAGAAAAATTCCTTATAATTCTTCCAATCTCATCCGTATTGAGATACAATAAACTTATAATAAAAAGATATATTCAGGAGGTTTTCACAATGACTACAAATATCAATATGGAGCAGCTCAGACAAGATGCAGTTGGCATCTTCCATCAGGGATTTGCCTGCTCTGAATCCGTAATCTACGCAATCCGCAAGAATTTTGAACTGGACATGTCCGACGACGCAATTGCCATGAGTTCCGGATTTCCATGGGGACTCGGAGGAGGCGGATGTATCTGCGGCGCCCTGGCAGGGGGAACCATGTGTATCGGATATTTCTTTGGCCGGAAGGTTCCGGGCGATCCAAAGAACGTGAGATGCTTTGAGCTCACCAATGAACTTCACGATTATTTCAAAGAGACCTGCGGCGGGACGTGCTGCCGTGTTCTTACCAGGGGCATGGAGAAGGACTCTCCGGAGAGAAAAGCCCGGTGCACACAATTTGTATCAGATACAGTCACGAAAACTGCAGAAATCATTCTGCGTGAACTTGAGAAAGATAAACCGTAGAAACCTACAGAAATCTACATAAATCTATAGATAAAAGAAACTTACAAATTATAAAAGTGCCGCAAATTACAAAAGGTTGCCAAAAAACAATACGTTTCCTGACAACCTTTTTATAATTACTTTTCTTCTTCCTTTTCTTCTTCCTCACTGTCTTCTTCTTCATCGCCCTTCCTTACTTTGGCGATGCTTGCCACGATATCTCCTTCTTTGAGATCAATAAGTTTGACTCCGGAAGTGACACGCCCAAGTACGGAGATTCCGGAACACTTCATCCGGATCACAATTCCCTCGGTATTGATAATCATGATCTCATCATCCTCATTCACGGCCTTGATACCGACGACATTCCCCGTCTTCTCCGTGATCTTATAGCATTTGATTCCCTTACCTCCTCGATTCTGACAATTGAACTCTTCTATAGAAGTACGTTTTCCCATTCCCTTCTCAGATACGATCAGAAGCTCGCTTCCCTGGGAACTCAACTGCATACCGATAACTTCGTCTCTGTCGGAAAGATTCATTCCCCTGACACCCATGGAGTTCCTTCCGGTAGGCCTTACATCCTTCTCATCAAAGCGGATACACTGTCCATACTCCGTAACAAGGAACACTTCCTGGTCACTGTTCGTGTATTTCACCTCGATCAATTCATCCTCTTCCCGAAGCGTGATTGCCGCCAGGCCCGTCTTTCGGACGAATGCATAATCCTTAATAGGAGTCTTCTTCACCAGTCCCTTCTTCGTCGCCATAAAGAGATACTCTCCGTCTCTGTACTCGTCGATAGGGATCACCGCGCTGATCTTCTCTCCCGGCATCAACTGAAGCAGATTCACAATCGCGGTTCCTCTGGATGTGCGGCTTGCTTCCGGGATCTCGTATCCCTTCAGGCGATACACCCTTCCTGTGTTGGTAAAGAACATGATATAGTGATGCGTATGTGTCATGAACAGCTCTTCCACATAATCCTCTTCCAGAGTCTGCATTCCTTTGATACCTTTTCCGCCGCGGTTCTGCGCCTTGAAAGTATCATTAGACATACGCTTAATGTAGCCTAATTTTGTCAGCGTGATAACGACGTCCTCCTTAGGAATCAGATCTTCCATGGATATATCAAATTCATCGAATCCGATAGACGTCCTTCTCTCATCACCATATTTATCCCGAATGACAATGATCTCTTCCCTGATCACCCCAAGCAGCAGCTTCCTGTCCGCGAGAATAGCTTCCAACCGGCTGATCTGTTCCATCAGCTCGTTGTACTCTTTCTCAAGCTTCTCTCTTTCCAGACCTGTCAGGGCACGCAGACGCATATCTACGATGGCCTGTGCCTGCACGTCTGTCAGGGCAAATCTTTCTATCAACTCATTCTTGGCGATCTGTACTGTCTGCGAATTTCGGATAATCTGGATCACTTCGTCGATATTATCAAGAGCGATCAGCAGCCCTTCTAAGATATGTGCTCTTTCCCGGGCTTTATTCAGCTCATATTGCGTCCGCCGCGTGACTACCTCTTCCTGATGATTCAGATAGTGATTCAGCATCTCCAGAAGATTCATGACCTTCGGCTGGTTATTCACCAACGCAAGCATATTCACACCGAAGGTATCCTGAAGCTGCGTATGCTTATATAACTGATTCAGGATGACATTCGCATTCACATCCCTCCTCAGCTCTATCACTACCCGCATACCTTCACGGCTGGACTGGTCGCTTAATTCCGTGATACCGTCAATCTTCTTATCCCTCACCAGCTCGGCGATCTTCTCGATCAGCCTTGCCTTATTCACCATATAGGGAAGTTCCGTCACGATAATCCTGCTCTTTCCATTCGGCATGGATTCAATGTCCGTAACCGCGCGCACCCGTATCTTTCCCCGTCCTGTACGGTAGGCCTCCTCGATTCCCCTGGTTCCAAGGATCATTCCCCCTGTCGGGAAGTCCGGACCCTTGATGATCTGAAGAATCTCTTCGATCTCGGTGCCGCCTTTCTCTTCAATCTGGTCGTCGATGATCCTGACCACCGCGTTGATGGTCTCCTTCAGATTATGAGGCGGAATATTGGTCGCCATACCTACGGCAATACCCGTCGTACCGTTCACCAGAAGATTCGGAAATCTTGAGGGCAATACGGTCGGCTCTTTCTCCGTCTCGTCAAAGTTCGGAACAAAATCAACCGTATTCTTATTGATGTCAGCCGTAAGCTCCATGGAAATCTTACTCAGCCTGGCCTCTGTATAACGCATGGCGGCTGCGCCGTCCCCGTCTACCGAACCAAAGTTTCCATGACCGTCTACCAGCGGATATCTGGTAGACCACTCCTGCGCCATATTAACCAGGGCGCCGTAGATAGAACTGTCCCCATGGGGATGATATTTACCCATGGTATCGCCGACGATACGGGCACACTTTCTGTGCGGCTTATCCGGACCGTTGTTCAGCTCGATCATGGAATAAAGAATCCTTCTCTGCACCGGCTTCAATCCGTCCCTCACATCCGGCAAGGCACGGGAAGCAATCACGCTCATAGCGTAATCTATATAGGAATTCTCCATCGTCTTCTTCAAGTCTACTTCATGGACTTTATCAAATATATTATCTTCCATAATTTTACAGGAACCAGATTCCCTGCATCTGGTTATCCCCCTCTTCTCCTTTCCACAGAAGCATTATCCTTGTCTGATACTATATATCAAGATTCTTCACATACTTCGCATTCTCTTCTATGAATTCACGCCTGGGCTCAACCTTATCCCCCATCAAAGTAGTAAAAGTAAGGTCGAGCTCGGATGTCGTCTCTTCGTCCATCTTCACCCTCAGAAGAATCCTGTGTTCCGGGTCCATCGTCGTCTCCCAGAGCTGCTCCGCGTCCATCTCTCCAAGACCTTTATAGCGCTGAATCTTATTATTGCCGTCCCGGCCGACCTCTTTCAGGATATCATCCAGTTCTTCATCACTGTACGCATACCACACCTTTTTGTTCTTCTCAAGCTTATAAAGCGGCGGCTGCGCCAGGTACACATATCCTTCTTTGATCAAGTCAGGCATAAAACGATAGAGAAACGTCAGTAAAAGAGTACTGATATGAGCGCCGTCCACATCGGCATCCGTCATAATAATAATCTTATGATACCGAAGCTTTGAAATATCAAAATCTTCATGGATTCCCGTACCGAATGCCGTGATCATGGCTTTGATCTCCGCGTTTCCGTATATCCTGTCAAGCCTTGCTTTCTCCACATTCAAAATCTTGCCGCGAAGAGGCAGAATCGCCTGGGTTGAACGGTCCCTCGCCGTCTTCGCAGAACCTCCCGCCGAATCTCCCTCCACGATGTAAATCTCGCATTTACTCGGGTCTTTATCCGAACAGTCCGCAAGTTTCCCCGGAAGGGACATACCGTCCAGAGCAGATTTCCGTCTGGTCAGTTCCCTTGCCTTCCTTGCGGCTTCCCTTGCGCGCTGCGCCATCACAGACTTCTCAATCGTCAGCTTTGCGACGGCCGGATTCTGCTCCAGATAGATCTCAAGCTGCCTGCTCACGACACTGTCTACAGCCCCTCTCGCCTCGCTGTTTCCAAGCTTCTGCTTCGTCTGGCCTTCAAACTGGGGATCCTCGATCTTAACACTGATAATCGCCGTCAACCCTTCCCGGATATCCTCCCCCGACAGGTTCTGCTCATTCTCTTTCAGAAGCTTATTCTTTCTTGCATAATCGTTAAAAGTCTTCGTCAGGGCATTACGGAATCCGACCACATGCGTCCCGCCCTCCGGAGTGGTGATATTATTTACGAATCCATAGGTATTATCGCTGTAGGAATCATTATGCTGCATCGCCACTTCCACAGACACATTGTTGACGATCCCCTCGCAGTAGATGATATCTTCATACAATGCAGTCTTGCTGCGGTTCAGATAGGTAACGAATTCTTTGATACCTCCCTCATAGTGGAAAGTCCTTTCTGCCGGGCCGTCCTCAGGCCTCTCATCCCTCAGAACGATCTTAAGCCCTCTGGTGAGGAATGCCATCTCACGGAAACGCTGTTTCAGCACATTATAATCAAATACCGTCTCTTCAAAAATGGTATCGTCCGGCATAAATACCACCTTCGTCCCGGTCTGCCCCGGCTCACATTCCCCGATAACGCTCAGTTTTTCCACTACTTTTCCACGCTCATACCGCTGCTTATACACTTTTCCCTCATGAAATATCTCCACTTCAAGCCAATTAGAAAGCGCGTTTACAACGGAAGCTCCCACGCCGTGAAGTCCTCCGGAGACCTTATATCCCCCTCCGCCGAACTTACCGCCGGCATGAAGAACCGTAAACACCACTTCCACCGCCGGAAGCCCTGCTTTATGGTTGATCCCGACCGGAATCCCCCTTCCGTTGTCCTGAACCATTACAGAATTATCTTTATTGACCGTAACGAATATGGTATCGCAGAATCCTGCCAGCGCTTCATCCACCGAATTATCCACAATCTCATATACCAGATGATGAAGCCCTCTCGATGAAGTACTTCCGATATACATGCCGGGACGCTTTCTTACCGCCTCAAGTCCTTCTAATATCTGAATCTCATCTGCGCCATACTCATGCTGTACTTTCTCTGTACTCATTCTTATCCTCCTAGTTTTCATCCGTTACCTGTCCGTCACGGACATGGAATACTTTGTTTATAGAGAAACGATGATTTACAAAATCTTCTACCCCTGTGCAGGTAATAAGTGTCTGTATATCATTAATACTGTCTAATAGATAGTTTTGCCTATGTTTATCAAGTTCAGACAATACATCATCAAGTAATAAAACAGGCGTATCTTTTATTGCCTGTTTTACCAATTCAATTTCAGATAATTTTAAAGAAAGCGCCGCAGTCCTTTGCTGCCCTTGTGATCCAAAACGCCTGATATCCAGATCTC
The DNA here is from genome assembly GCA_910574285.1 of Lachnospiraceae bacterium. Taxonomy (GTDB): domain Bacteria; phylum Bacillota; class Clostridia; order Lachnospirales; family Lachnospiraceae; genus Sporofaciens. The sequence goes on from CAJTAL010000035.1 coordinate 13,781, forward strand.
CCGACATAAAACAGATATCGTCCCTGTGCGGCCCGACCGACGTACTTTTTATCCGCATATCCCTCTCTCTGTTCTTGATCAGCGTCTGCTCTAATGTGAGATTCCCGTTGCTGGGTTCATAGATTAATTGAATATCTTCCTTCGATCCGGTCAGCTTTTTATGTACAGAAGAAATAATTTCATTTACTTGTTTAATAAATTCTTTTCTTCTTTCTATTATTTTATTCCCATATTGGATCAATTGCAAGTCCCATATATCCAGCGTATCCACAATATTTCCGCTGTCTCTTCCCCCTTTGAGCAGATGGTTTCTCTGGTTCACAACCCTGTTATAATTATAAAGGTCGCTCAGATATACCCTGTCCAATTGAGACAACTCCATATCTACGAACCTTCTTCTCTCAGAGGGACCGTTTTTTATGATATTCAGATCCTCGGGAGAAAAAAACACAAGATTAACAATCCCGAATAATTCACTTGCTTTTCGGATGGGGATCTTATTCACCGCGATACCCTTGGGACTGTTCTTTTTCAGATGCATATCAAGCTGATATTCTATCCCCTTTTTTTCCACAACAGTCTCGATATGAGCTTCTTCTTTCCCAAACCGAATCAGATCCCTGTCTTTTGCCCCGCGATGTGACTTGGTAATCCCTGAAAGATAGACTGCTTCCAGGATATTCGTCTTCCCCTGGGCATTATCCCCATAAAATATATTGGCGGCAGCGTCAAAATCAAGTTTTAAAAGATTATAATTCCTGTAATCCTTCAGTCTTAAAGATTTAATCTTCAATTTTCACTTCTTCTCCATCAAAAGTGATGATATCTCCTGCATATAATTTCCGTCCTCTTCTGGTGTCAGTCTCCCCGTTCACCTGAACCAGTCCGTCTGTAATCACTTCTTTCGCCTCCGCTCCGGACTCCACAAGACCGGCAGCCTTTAACGCCTGCCCCAATTTGATAAATTCATCTCTTAATTTTACAACACCCACTTCTCATACCTCTCTCTATGTTTATAAAGCCGAGTTAAAATTAACCGGGAGGATCAGATAGATATAGCTTTCTTCATCGTCCTTGATAAAGCATGGAGCTTTTGCATTCATCAGGTACAAAGTCACTTCATCCTGATCGATTACCCGAAGCGCGTCAATCAAAAACTTCGGATTGAAACCAATCAGGAGATCCTTCCCTTCTTTGTTGATAAATATCTCTTCATTCATGGAACCGATCTGGGACTTGATTCTTAATTCCATCACTTCATCGCCGATATTGATGATGATCGGTTTCTTATCCCCTTCTTTTACGAAAAGCGTCGCCCTGTCTATACAATCCAGAAACTCTCTCTTATTAATTCTCAGCTTCGTCTCATAATCATTAGACAGCATCTGATCAACTTTAAAATATTCTCCCTCAATCAGACGCGACACCACAACTGTATTGCCGAATTCGAAGACAATATGATTATTGGTATAGGAGATATGGACCATACTTTCCACTTCTCCTGACAGAATCTTGCTGATTTCTATCAATGTCTTTCCCGGAACGATCAGCTTCTTGTCGCTGACCTCATCCTTCAAAGCAACCTTTCTGATCGAGATACGGTGACCGTCAAGGGAAATCACTCTCAGGACATTATTCCTGATCTCAAATAACTCTCCCGTCATCAACTTATTACTCTCTGTATCCGCAATAGAAAATATAGTCTGTCTGATAATTTCTTTCAAAGTAAACTGAGATATTTCTATAGATTCGTCTTCTTCTATAACCGGAAGATATGAAAATTCTTCCCCTGGTTTTCCGGACAAATCAAATTTGGCTTTCTCACAGGTAATGATCACTTGAAGATTCTCATTCGTTTCTATTGTAACTTCATTATCCGGAAGTTTACGAACAATCTCTGAAAATATCTTTGCGTCGATGGCGATCATGCCTCTGTCTAAGATTTCTCCCTGGACATCGGTCCTGATTCCCAGTTCCATATCATTTGCCGTCAATCGGATCACGTCATTCGTTGCGTCTATCAGGATACACTCCAGAATCGGCATCGTCGTCTTTGAAGGAACAGCTTTTGCTACCATGCTGACCCCTTTGGTAAGGTTATTTTTATTACAGATAATTTTCATATGTGTAAAACTCCTTTCTGGTTGGACGGGATATATCAATATATAAAATACTTTCTCCTTATTCTTATTAGGGGGTGTGGATAAGAGGAAAACCATGTCTGTACCGCAATTTATCAGTGTTTCCAGACTCAAAAACTATGTGGATTGTGTTAAAATAATATGTGGATGTATTGGTGAAAAATTTTCTAAGAAAACTTTTTTGTTACCTGGAAAATAGTTTTCCACATCCTGTCCACAGGTTTTCATCAGGTTGTCCACAATTTTATCCCTGTTATGCCGGATTGATCTTTTTCTTTATAATATTAATCGTGTTGTTCAGTGTCTCGTCTTTTACAATTGATTTTTCAATCTTTTCCACACCATACTTGACTGTAGAGTGATCTTTTCCGCCAAGAATCAGACCTATTGCCTGTAACGGTGTCTCGGTCAGATAACGGATCAGATACATGGCAATCTGTCTGGGCACAGAGATATTCGCGCTTCTTTTGTTGCTTTTCAGGTCGGCGATCGTGATATTGAAGTGGTCGGCTACGATATCCAGAATTAGCTCCGGCGTCACTTCTCTATTATTATAAGAAGAAATAATATCTTTCAGTGCTTCTGCAGCCAGGGCAATATCAATTGTAAGGTCGGCAGAATTTGTCTTGTTCAGTTTATACAGAGCAATCAGTTTGTTGAGAGAACCTTCTAATTCTCTGATGTTGGATTTGATATTATCGGCAATGTATTTTAATACATCTTCCGGTATATTATATTTATCAAGGTGGTCAAGTTCGATCTTCTTTCTGAGAATCGCCATACGTGTCTCATAGTCCGGTGCGGAGATATCCGCGATCAGTCCCCATTCGAAGCGGGTACGGAGCCTGGCTTCCAGGGTCTCGATATCCTTAGGGGGTTTATCACTGGAGATGATGATCTGTTTTCCGGATGTATGTAGATGGTTAAACGTATGGAAAAATTCTTCCTGCGTACTCTCTTTTCCGATGATGAATTGGATATCATCGATCAGCAGCACGTCGTTGTTGCGGTATTTGTCGCGGAACTGTGCCATAGCGGATTCGTTATCCGCGGTTTTACCTTTTTTCAGAGCCTCGATCAGCTCGTTGGTGAAAGTCTCGCTTGTTACATATAAAACATTTTTCTTGGTATTCTTATTAAGTATAAAATGTGCGATTGAATGCATCAGGTGAGTCTTTCCCAGTCCTACGTCTCCGTATAAGAAGAGAGGATTGTAGACTTCTCCGGGTGATTCTGCCACAGCAAGAGAGGCCGCATGGGCAAAATTGTTATTGCTTCCTACGACGAAGGTATCAAACGTATACTTTGGATTCAGTCCTGCTTTCTCGCTTGCGGTCTTCGTCCTTTTTTTGGTATTAGAATCTGATGAAGTGCTCTTGAGTTCACTGATTCTGGAGTCGTCCTCGGAGAGAAAGACTACTTCATAGTCGTTTCCCGTCACTTCAGAGATGCATACCTTCAGAGGAAGAAGGTACTTTTTCTCTATGTATTCGACACTTGCGTTGATATTCACCAGTATAAATACGGTGTTGTCGATTACATTATATACTTTTAATGGCTGGATCCACGTATTAAAAGACACGTTGGATAATTCATGTTCTACTCTGAGTTGTTCAATAATTTCCGGCCATTTTTCAATCACAGTATTCATCATTATAAACTCCTAATCTGCCAAAAGTAAGCAATGACTCTAATCTTGCTATCTTAACTATTTTACATCAAAATGGCAAATTAAGCAATGTTTAAATCATTGTGGAAAATGTAATTCACAGGAAAAAACTGTATATCTAAAGGATCAGGAAAAAAAATTAATTTATTTCCACAGGTTTTCCACATAAAATCAAGATATTTTCCACAATTTGTGGATAATATCTTGATTTTTCAATTTGGATTGTATTTATCTAAGAAAAATGAAGGAATAGCTTGACTCAAGAGTTGTTTTTCTATATAATCAGAAATGATGTCTTAGGTATAAAAGTAGGGATTATCCCTTATAAAATATAAGGAGGTGGATATCGATGAAAATGACGTTCCAGCCAAAAAAGAGGCAAAGATCTAAGGTACATGGATTCAGAGCAAGAATGAAGACAGCAGGCGGAAGAAAAGTGCTTGCGAGAAGAAGAGCAAAAGGAAGAAAAGTGTTATCAGCGTAGGCCGCATATATGTGGCCTTTTCTTCTATAGTAAAACGTATGCGGCTTTTTGTTAGGGGCATGCGGTGTGAATGGTGAAAAAACAGTGGGTTTAGGAGAGTCAGGGAATGCAGTATTCCGAATCATTGAAGAAGAATAAGGATTTCCGGAATGTATACAGGAACGGCACATCTTATGCGAATAAGTACCTGGTAATGTATGTATTGGAGAACCAGGCCGGAAAGAACCGATTGGGAATATCTGTGAGTAAGAAAGTAGGCAACAGTGTAATCAGACATAGATTAACAAGATTGATCAGAGAAGGCTATCGATTGCAAGAGGACAGATACCGATGTGGATTAGATATAGTAGTGATAGCAAGAACAGGCTCGAAAGGAAAGAATTATCACGAGATTGAAAGTGCAATGCTTCATCTGGGTCGTCTTCATGAAATTATAGATTAGGGGTAATGTGGTATGAAAAAGATACTTTTAGTGTGTATCAGATTCTATCAGAAACATTTGTCCGCTCTTAAGGGATTTTCGTCATGTATATATTATCCGACTTGCTCACAGTATGCTGTGGAAGCAATTGAAAAATATGGCGCTTTGAAGGGCGGAGCTTTGGCTGCGTGGAGGATACTGCGCTGTAATCCATTTGCCAGGGGGGGATACGACCCCGTCCCGTAGAGTGTGATTGAAAATGGAAGTCTCCCGTAAAGCGGGCCGGACATCTGGCGGAAAGCAGTTTTCATACATGCTCTGGAATGATCAAACAGGATAACGGAGGAGATGAATATGGCATTTAGTTTGTTAACAGCAGCTAACTGGCCGATTATAGGTCAGATCTGCTGGTTGTTAGGTAAAGTTATGAACTTTATCTATACGATATTGGACAGTGTGTTACCGGGGGATAACGGACTGGTAGGTTTGTCGATTATTTTTTATACTATTTTTGTATATACGTTGATGCTGCCTATGACGATCAATCAACAGAGATCGACAAAGATGATGTCCGTGATAAATCCGGAAGTACAGGCGATTCAGAAAAAGTATCGGAATAAGAAAGACCAGGCTTCTATGATGAAGCAGCAGGAAGAGATACAGCAGGTCTATGATAAATACGGAACATCTATGATGGGAGGATGTCTCCCTATGTTGGTTCAGGTGCCTCTTCTTCTGGCTTTGTATCCTGTTATCTATGATATTCAGACTTATGTTCCGGCGATTAAGGATGCGCCGGCGAGTGTAAATCGTTTTCTGACGATTCCGGATCTTACCATAGCGCCGATTACTATGATAAAGAACAGCGGAGATTACGGAATAGCGCCGGCTCTCGTAATCATAACGGCTGTTTTGCTTCCTGTATTATCCGGACTTACACAATATCTGAGTGTTAAGATATCGCAGGCTATCTCGGGACAGCAGATGGATAAGGATAATCCGATGGCAAGTACGATGAATACGATGAATGTGACGATGCCTCTGTTCTCTGTGTTCATGGTATTCTCTCTGCCGACCGGTATCGGTCTTTACTGGGTAATCAGCGCGGTTGTAAGGATTATTCAGCAGGTGATCATTAATAAGAGCCTGAGAAAGATATCTATAGAAGATCTGATTGAGAGAAATAAAGAGAAAGCCGAGAAGAAGAGACAGAAGCGCGGTGAGAAGGCCGAGAGGATCAACGCGATGGCTCAGGCAAATACGAGGAGTATCAGGGATACTGCGAAGAGCAGTACTTCGGGAATGAGTGAGAAAGAAAAGGAAAAGAAGATCGAGCAGGCAAGAAAAAGTGCTGAGAATGCTAAGCCGGGAAGTCTGGCTTCTAAAGCAAACATGGTTAAGAAATTCAATGAAAATAATTAGGGGGCGTTATTCATGGAATATATCACTGTATCAGCAAAGACACTGGATGATGCGATTACAGAGGCATTAGTCCAGTTAGGGGTAACAAGTGATCAGTTAGATTATCAGGTGATCGAAAAAGGAAGCGCCGGGTTCTTAGGAATCGGAATGAAACAGGCTGTGATTAAGGCGCGGAAGAAGGAAGAGATAAAGAAAGAAGAATTTGAGATTGAGATTCCGAAGGTAGATGTATCGGTAGTAAAGGAGCCAATCAAAAGAGAACCTGCCGCAAAAGAAAAGAAGGAATCTGCGAAGAAAGAGGCATCGAAAAAAGAAAGCTCCAAAAAAGAATCTCCTAAGAAAGAGGGTTCCAGAAAAGAATCCTCGAAGAAAGAGGCGAAGAAGAAGAACAGTGCTTCAAAGGAGAGGAAGGATGTGGAAAAAGTACAGCCGGCGTCTTCGCCTTCAGAGAAAAATACAGCGGAGAAGAAAGAAGTAGAACTTGCCAATGTCGAGGATCAGACGATAAAGGCATGTGAGAAATTTATTGCGGATGTACTTAAGGCCATGGATATGAAGGATGTGAATATCACATCAACGATAGATGAAGAAGGCGCTCTTTCTATCAGTATGGAAGGAAGCAACATGGGAATTCTGATCGGAAAGCGCGGACAGACTTTGGACTCTCTCCAGTATCTGACGAACAGAGTCGCCAATAAGATGCAGGAAGGCTATGTGCGTGTGAAATTAGATACGGAGGATTACAGAAGAAGAAGGAAAGAGACTCTTGAGAATCTTGCAAAGAATATTGCGAGCAAGGTTAAAAGAAACCGAAGAACCGTGTCGCTGGAGCCGATGAATCCGTATGAAAGAAGGATTATCCATTCGGCGCTGCAGGCTGATCCGGCGGTATCAACACATAGCGAAGGTGAAGAACCTTATAGAAGAGTGGTTGTAACACTTGTACGTAACCGTTAATGAAAAAGTGGCTGCTGCAAATTAATGCAGCAGCTCTTTTTTCAATATTTTGACGGGAAACTGGAGTCGCAAGGCTAAAAAGAGAGGGGTTATCTATGAAGGACGGCGCTACAATTGCGGCAATTTCGACGGCGGTGAGCAGTGCGGGGATTGGGATTGTAAGAATGAGCGGACCGGATTCATTCGGCATTGCAGATCGCATATATAGATCCGGGAAAGAGAAAAAATTATGTGAACAGAAGTCTCACACGATTCATTATGGATATATCGTAGATCAAGGGGAAACTGTGGATGAGGTTCTGGTTATGCTGATGCGCGGTCCCCGAAGTTACACGGGAGAAGACACGGTGGAGATCAACTGCCATGGAGGAGTCTATGTAGTAAAGAGGATTCTTGAGATATTGATAGAAAACGGCGCAAGGCCGGCTGAACCGGGAGAATTTACAAAAAGAGCTTTTTTGAACGGCCGGTTAGATCTTTCTCAGGCAGAAGCCGTGGGAGATCTGATAGCCGCACAGAACCAGTACGCGCTACAGAGTTCGGTCAGTCAGTTAAAAGGAAGTATTAAGAATGAAATAAATGATATAAGAAATAAAATCATTTATCACACTGCTTTCATAGAGACGGCTCTCGACGATCCCGAGCATATCAGTGTAGATGGATACGGGGAAGAGTTGAGAGATGCTGTGGAGGATATGTCGGGCCGTATCAGGCGGCTGTTGGAATCTTTCGATAATGGACGCTTAATGAAAGAAGGGATACGGACGGTTATTCTTGGAAGGCCGAATGCAGGGAAGTCTTCTCTTTTGAATATACTTTTGGGCGAAGAGAGGGCAATCGTCACGGATATAGCGGGGACTACCAGGGATGTGCTGGAAGAGCATCTTAACCTGAGCGGAATATCTCTGAATATTATGGATACGGCGGGAATCAGAGAGACAAAGGATATAGTGGAAAAGATCGGCGTTGACAGGGCAAAAGAACAGGCGCAGCAGGCAGATCTGATTCTGTATGTGATAGATTCGTCTGAGGAGCTGGATGAAAATGACAGGGAAATTCTTCGTCTGATACAAGGAAAGAAAGCGATCATATTATTGAATAAGTCAGATCTTAATATGAAGGTGACGAAGGAAATCGTGAATCAGGCTTATCTGAGTGTCTATGAAGATATTGGCGGAAATACGAGTGGAGAGCCAGACCCGGAATTGATAAAAAATGAAGGAAATTATGCATTTTCAGAAACAGATGATAATGGAGAAAAAGAGAAAAATGTGTTTAAACTGCCGATAATAGAGGTTTCTGCAAAGAATTTGCATGGAATAGACGAATTGGAAGACAATTTGAAAAAGATGTTTTTTGCAGGAAATATTTCATTTAATGATGAAATCTATATTACAAATGTAAGACATAAGAATGAATTGGCAGAGGCGTCGGAGGCTCTTAAAAGGGTGAAAGAGAGTATCGATGCGGGTATGCCGGAGGATTTTTACTCAATTGATCTGTTGGATGCATATGAGAAACTGGGAAATATAACAGGCGAGACGATAGGAGAGGATTTGGTCAATGAGATTTTCAGCAAATTCTGTATGGGTAAGTAAAGATGATTATGATGTGGCTGTCATCGGAGCAGGGCATGCCGGATGTGAAGCGGCGCTTGCGGCCGCGAGACTTGGTTTCCGTACGGTTATGTTTACCGTTAGTGTGGACAGTGTGGCGTTGATGCCGTGTAACCCTAATATAGGAGGAAGTTCTAAGGGACATCTGGTCAGAGAATTGGACGCGCTTGGCGGTGAGATGGGAAAGGTCATAGACCGTACTTTTATCCAATCGAAGATGCTTAATAAGTCCAAGGGACCGGCGGTACATTCTCTCAGGGCGCAGGCAGATAAGGCCCGCTACAGCCGTACCATGCGTCAGGTGCTGGAGGATCAGGAGAATCTGGATATCAAGCAGTCGGAAGTAGTGAATATTCTGACAGAGGAAAAGAAAGTAACGGGGGTGCAGATACTGTCCGGAGGGGTCTTTCCCTGCCGTGCGGTAATATTGTGTACCGGAACTTATCTCAGGGCAAGGTGTATCTATGGGGAAGTAAGTAATAATATGGGACCTAACGGGCTGCAGGCGGCAAACCATCTGACGGATTGCCTGAAAGAGCTTGGAATCAGGATGTATCGCTTCAAGACAGGGACTCCGGCAAGGATTGATAAGAATTCTGTAGACTTCAGCAAGATGGAGGAACAATTTGGAGACGAGAGAGTAATTCCGTTTTCATTTACGACGGATCCGGAGGATGTGCAGATTGATCAGGCGTCCTGCTGGCTGACGTATACGAATCAAACGACGCATGATATTATACGAAAGAATATAGACCGTTCCCCGTTATTTTCAGGAATGATTGAGGGAACCGGTCCGAGGTATTGTCCTTCGATCGAAGATAAGGTAGTAAAATTCGCAGATAAAGACAGGCATCAGGTATTCATTGAACCGGAAGGACTGGAGACGGATGAGATGTATATAGGAGGAATGTCCAGTTCGCTTCCGGAGGATGTACAGTATGCAATGTACAGAACCGTGCCGGGACTCGAACATGTGAAAATTGTAAGAAACGCATATGCCATCGAATATGATTGTATTGATGCCAGACAGTTAAGACCTTCCCTTGAATTCCGGGATATAGAGGGACTCTTCAGCGGAGGGCAGTTCAACGGAAGTTCAGGATATGAAGAGGCGGCGGCACAGGGATTGATAGCCGGAATCAATGCGGCCAGAAAATTACAGGGAAAGGAAGCTATTGTGCTGGATCGCTCGGAAGCTTATATCGGCGTGCTGATAGACGATCTCGTGACGAAGGAAAGTCATGAACCATATCGTATGATGACTTCCAGGGCAGAATACCGGCTGCTGCTCAGGCAGGATAATGCGGATCAGAGACTGTCAAAAATCGGGTATGAAATCGGACTCATTTCTGAAAAGAGATATCAGAGGTTAATTAAGAAAGAAGAACTGATTCAAAAAGAAGTGGAAAGACTTAAGCATACAAATGTGGGAACCACAGAAAAAGTGAGGAAATTGCTGGAAACTTATAACAGTACTCCTTTGACATCGGGAGCTTCTTTGGCAGAGTTGATCAGAAGGCCGGAACTTTCTTATCGGATACTGGGTGAAATAGACGAGAACAGACCTGAGTTTCCGGATGATCTGAGAGAAGAAGTAATGGATCAGGCAGAGATCTCGATTAAGTACGAGGGATATATCAACAGGCAGAAGAAGCAGGTGGAACAGTTTAAAAAGCTGGAGAGTAAGAAGATTCCGGAAGATATAGACTATGATAAGGTGAAAAGTCTGCGGATAGAAGCGGTACAAAAGCTGAAAGAATATAGACCAGTGTCTATCGGACAGGCATCCAGGATATCAGGGGTATCGCCTGCTGATATATCTGTGCTGCTGGTTTACCTGACAATGTAAAAATTTACATCAGGAGAATGGTGTATTAAGGTTTTTTGCGGAAAGGCCGTAAAACGAGAGTAGTGTATCAGGAGTTTTTGCGGAAAGGCCGTAAAACGAGAATGGTGTGTCAGGAGTCTTTGCAGAAAAAAGTTCGGAAAACAGATTGGAGAGTAGAATGAAGCATATATTAGAAAGCAGATTGGAGCCGTTGCATATAACATTGAGCGGTATGCAGTTAGATCAATTTGATAAATTCTATGATTTACTCGTGGAATGGAATAAGGTGATGAATCTTACCGGAATCACGGAGTACCAGGATGTGGTGGAGAAGCATTTTCTGGACAGCCTTTCTATCGTAAAGATCATAGATATGAATCAGATTGAATACGCCATAGATATCGGTACAGGAGCAGGTTTTCCGGGTATTCCTCTTAAGATTGCTTTTCCGGATATTAATATCGTATTATTAGATTCTTTGAATAAAAGAATAAAATTTCTGGACCACATAATAGAAGAATTAAAACTGGATGGAATCCGGACGATACACGGAAGAGCGGAAGATTATGCGAGGGAAGCAGGTTATAGAGAGAAATTTGACTTGTGTGTGTCAAGGGCGGTCGCTAACCTGACGTCTTTGTCGGAATATTGTCTTCCATACGTCAGAGTGGGAGGGAGATTTGTATCCTATAAATCAGGAGATATAGAGCAAGAGATATCCGAGAGTGAGAGGGCGATAAAGATTCTTGGAGGAAAAGTTTATCAAGTTGAAAAGTTTAATCTTCCGGGTACAGAGATTCAGAGGTCTTTTGTGATGATAAAGAAGATGAAGAATACACAGAATAAGTATCCAAGGAAAGCCGGAATGCCTACAAAAGAACCGCTGAAGTGATGAGTAGATTTTTTTACCTGTGCGGTTGAAATATTGTTTGAGGGAAGGAAGTTTTAAGATGCCCAGTCTGCGTTAGGAAGGGTATCTTAAAACTTCCTGTACACTGGAAATAGATTTTCAACCGCATAGGTGGAAATTTTTTTCCATTATATATAGTTGGAATCTTAAGGCAAAGTTCCGAAAAAAGATTAACTATATCTGCGGATTTTAATAAAACGCAAAATATCTCTATATAAATCTTCATGATCCTCTAAATCAATCATTAACCATCTTTGTCCATTTCCTTCTTTTGTTTGGCTATATAGAGTTTGAAGTTCAGCCGTGCATTCCGGCAGTATTTCCTCGACGGATTCTTTTTCTTTTCTGCCGATGACGATCATGACTGTAAAATATCCTTCTCGGGGATATATGGTACATAAGTTTTTTCCGGATTTTTTAAATTTTGTATTCCAGCCTTTCTCCAGACTGCACCCGCTGTATTCTATTTTTTCATTACAATTATATGTGTTATTGATTTCCTGACAAAATTCTGTGAAAACAGGATTTCTTATATATTTGCCTATTTCCTCCAGGTCAGGCCGTAAGCTTTTATCTTGCAAATCGATCATATCTGTTCGTTTCCTCCGTTCTCTTCAATAAAAGAATGACTCATAATATAAAATTCATCCTGGCTCGGCTGATATTTCTTCTCCATCTTCTCAAGGGAATCGTCGTAATTCATTGCTTCTTTTTCGTTGATTGCCATAACAGGACTGTGTTGATAAATCCATCTGTGTCCTTTGAGAACATTAGGAATCAGTTCTTTTACCATCATTGCCGCAGGATATTTTCCGTTTTCATCTGTTAATTTTGATTTTGTATACATGATATTCCCGATAACATTGCCATCCAATTCCAGGACAAAGTCAAGTTCCGGGATGAAGTCTTCATGGTCACGCATAACATGAACCAGGTAGTGCTCCACACATCCTGGGATATAGAGATTGTAAAAAGATTTTCGTGTTATCTCTTCTACAAGTTTGTGATCTGCCGATGTTTCATTTCTGATGATAATTTACTGTTCCATTGTAAAACCTCCGATTCATTGTTTGTGAAGTAATAATATTTCATGAGTTTATATCAGTTGTCTTTTGGTGCTTATTAAAAAGTATATTGTAGATTTGTGATTGCATCATTATTATAACATTTATCCATTGTGATCACAATTTGAAATTTGCTTGTATGGTTATACGATGTTCGAGGGACGGCAGTTTAGGACGGTTCTTTCCCACGCAGACAGTGCAACGCACCGATAAGCTAACGGCTAACTACGACTAAGGCATTCAGGAATGCCTTCATGCCTAAGTCTCCGTAAGCCGTGGATCTTATCTATGCTAAAAGCGCCCTGAAATGTCTGCTTAGGGAAAGAACCGTCCTAAACTGCCTGTGTAATGAAAATAAGTTTCCAACTGTATGATTGAATCTTTCAAGAGTGTTCCGAATTTCTCATCTATTTGCAATATCCGGGCCGCTTCATTTTTACGTCAGCTATTGCCATTATATTTTACTTATTAATGAGTAGGTCATCAATTTAAAATTCTATTTTTATTACCGTGAGCAACAAGATAAGTGAGATAATGTTGAAGTATCGGTTAAAAAATAATAAATAATTTGGGTAAGGAATGGTATTTTGGTTGTTTGGCTTATTTGGATAGATTTAAAGATAGAGCATACAAATGTTTCACGTGAAACATTAGTGTGTTTGTACTATTATGTCGTTAAAAGTTATGTTTAATTCGCCTGTATTGCTGTTGATTCTTGGAAGTAACAAGTTAAGTAAGTACATTTGTGTGCATATTTAGTATCTGTTGCGAGGGACGCCATGGGCCAGTAACAAATGGTTATAACTAACTATTGCTGGCATACCAGTGTACTGACACAGTCATCTTTGAACTAACAGTACTGTCTATACGACATCTGTATCGGTGGCTTCATTTAACGATGCTGCCCTCGCTTGCCTCTTTTAGCCGCTTTGATGAATGATGATATAGATGACACTGTTAGTTCAAAGATGAATGAGTCAGTACACTAGTAGAAACCACACTAAATAATCTTATGTTTCGCTGGCTTACTTTCCTGATAATACATACATATGTAAAAGCCTCGATGCAGCCCACAACACTTTCGTTTTCATACACGCATTCTCGAAAAAGAATGATCATCGAAACAATAAGGTGTTTAGTAGGATTATGCTAGTGCTATCAATCGACATATCCACCTCTACATCTCGTTCTTCTGCCTTACATATGAAAGAATATCTTGAGTTAATGTATCAGAAACTTATTATTTGTTTTTTTAGATACAGTTTGCTGTGTTATTATGTGCTGTCAGATATTACTTAGTATAAAACGAAGAGAGTATGTAGGATTCCTGTTAGTAGGAGAGAAGACAAATATTGAAAATCAAGAGTGTCTTGAACGCCTGTTTAAAGAAGAAAAGTTTAAAAATGTATAGATAAATAGATTCTTATGAGTACAGTGCATTTCATAACCGTAAAAACTAATAAAATGTTTTAGTACTATCCAATTATTGTATGTGTTAGGAAAGTAATGTTTCACGTGAAACATTATTTTTTTAAAGTTTTGTGTTTATCATGTAAAAAGATTATCATGTTAAATGAATGTAATTATATATCTTTCAAATGATGGATGAGAAAGGTTTTGAAAAAATACAAAAGCTTATACAATTACTATGCTGTTTTTTGCGGAAAGTTTGGAAAAATGAATATGGAAATTTATATATATTATTCTTGCGGGTAAAAAATAAAAGAACATGTTTGAATGTGCATTTATTTGGTACATAATTCTTTATAATTTTAACTGCATAAAAAAATATATTTGTGAAAAACCATACACAGTGAATATGTAGTTGATAAGATTCCTTTTGCTAAGGGAAAGGTAGAACTAGCAAAGATAAAATATATTTTTTGGAAAGATGAAAGCGAAAGGCTATTATTAGCTCTTTAATAGCTGTTGATTTATTTAGAAAGTTATATATTTCACTTAGGAAAGACAAATGTTTAGAATTATTGTTTTTGGTTTAGTGTTTTAAATAAATAAAAATCATTAAAGAGTATATAATTAATGAAAGAAGTAATTTTAATGTCAAAGATGACTTAGTTTTTCACAGCTTGCTGCGTTGTGAATTGATGATATATGAAGTAAGTCCTGGAAGATAATCTGCAGATTACTGCGGGGAGTTTTATTAAGTGAATGGTGAATATAGAAGTTACAACAAAGAATGTTTCACGTGAAATATTCTTTGTTTTCAAAATAATAATTTTAAAAACTAATATAGATTATCTGATTAAAAAATCTGGGGTTAAATAAAGAATCTGTTAAAAATTACACTGGTAAATTATGTCTGGATTTTAATTGTATAATTATTATATCTTAAACTATTAATGAGAAATTTAGACTGGCACAAATCAGATATCATATTAGTTTAATTTCTGACCGGTTGAAGCATTGGTAAGAGGTATTCTTTGCGGTTGGTAAAAAAATATTCATGTGAGCTCAGCAGTATGGAATATTGTTTTTCAGGGATAAATATGATGAAGAATTAAGGGCTTTCCTTTAGAAAAATGAAATCTCCAAAAGAGGTTAGAACGTCGGAACGCTAATTGGTACAACGAATATTAAATAATTGGACAGTTTGGCTCACTTATTCTCCTGATATAACTATTCCCTAAGTCTCGATACAGCCATCGCTATGTCTGCGTTTGTAAAGAAGTATTCTTAGAAAATATTCTACGCAAAAATATCCTAAATTAATTTTTTACTGTTAGTGTACTGATACTTTCAAAATCGAACTAACAGCACCACTATATCGTTATCTACTGTGTTGACTTTACTCAACGATGTCATCACCACATCACTTCGTTCAGCCGTCTTGTGGAGTGATGATATATTTGGCACTGTAGTTCAAAGATAAATGTGTCAATACGCTAGTATAATCCACACTAATTGACCGCACATTTCGCTGGTCTAAATTTCCATCTGCCGCGTTGGTCTACACTCCTTTACGATCCGCGCTGAACATGTGCCACTGGCACATAGTGCCGTCAATCGAAGCAGTCACCGCTACGCCTCATTCCTCCGCCTTGCAGGCTGAAAATTTATCCTGCGCGAGAATATACCGGTAATTAGTGTGTATTATACTAGTTCCCATCCGGCCAGAAACCGAGCTCCTGAACTGCCTGGTTCGCACCATTGCGTCGTTAAAAATTCTAGTCGATACACCTATATCGCCGTTGAACTTTTGCCTAGCACTGGCACGAACCAGACAGCTCATTAGTTCAATTTTTGACCGGATGGAACACTAGCATGTTTGCATGCACTTTTGGTCATTGTTTGTTGTAAGGATGCTATGTATCAATGTTACATGTTGAACAGCGTCTGAAGAGTAGATTAAATAAATAACTGGTCTACGTAGTTATAATTTTAATTCTACGCCGATTACAGTGAATATTATGACTGCAATAGAAATGTGGAAAAATCCATGTAGGCATGCATAAAATTTAAATTCTGGATTGAAGCTATACAGTTGAAAGTTTTTTTGATGCACAGGAAGTTCGGGGCGGTTTGTCCCCTGAGCACACATTTAAGGGCGCTCTTAGCGGAGGTGAGATCCACGGCTTACGGAGACTTAGGCATGAAGGCTTTCCTGAATGCCTTAGTCGTAGTTAGCCGTTAGCTCATCGGAGTGTTGCCCAGTCTGCTCAGGGGACAAACCGCCCCGAACTTCCGTCCCTTCAAACAACATTTCACCCACATATTTGAAAATAGAATAAAAACGAATAAAGATACTAAAGGCACTAAAGGAACTAAAGGCACTAAAGGAACTAAAGGCACTAAAGGTACTAAAAGTAACCAAAAGAGAAATGTTTCACGTGAAACATTTATTGAAAACGGAAAATCTATCTTTAAATAAAACATTGTGTAGATAACCTGACAGAAAAGTGTTATACTAAGTTCATGACGAAAGAAAGGTGATTTTATAGATGGGAAGAATTATAGCAATTGCCAATCAAAAGGGTGGAGTTGGCAAAACTACAACTGCAATCAACCTGTCTGCCTGTCTTGCTGAAAAGGGCCAAAAAGTACTTGCGATAGATATGGACCCGCAGGGAAATATGACCAGCGGATTAGGTCTTGATAAGGATGATGTGGATAAGACAATCTATGACATGATTATAGGTGAATCAGAAATAGAAGCGGTAATTAAAAAGGAAACAATAGAGAATCTGGATATACTTCCTTCTAATGTAGATCTGTCAGCAGTTGAGATTGAATTGATTGATGTCGAAAATAAGGAGTTTATAGTAAATAATTCCATTCAGAAGATAAGAGATAATTATGATTTTATTATCATTGACTGTCCTCCATCGTTGAGTTTGCTTACGATTAATGCTATGACGACGGCGGATTCCGTGTTGGTTCCTATTCAATGTGAATATTATGCTTTGGAAGGATTGAGTCAATTAATACATACGGTTGAACTGGTGAAAGACAGATTGAATTCAAAATTGGAAATAGAAGGCGTTGTATTTACAATGTATGATGCGAGGACGAATCTGTCTCTGCAAGTTGTCGAGAATGTTAAGGATAATTTGCAGCAGAATATATATAAGACGATTATTCCAAGAAATATCCGCCTTGCAGAGGCGCCGAGCTATGGTACTCCAATTAATCAATATGATCCCAGGTCCGCAGGGGCAGAGAGTTATATGAGGCTTGCAGATGAAGTTATAGAAAAGAAATAATCGGGGGAGAATAAGATGGCAGTAAAGAAAAAAGGACTGGGAAAAGGACTTGACAGCCTGATTCCTGATAATAAGGGGTCTAAGTCTTCTGTAGAATCGGAGCCGCATCCAAAGGATGAAGAAGAACAAAATTCCGGTGAACAGATGATGAAGATAAATATGGTAGAACCTAACAGAGAACAGCCGCGTAAGAAATTTGAAGAAGACGCGTTGCTGGAGCTGGCAGATTCTATTAAGCAGTTTGGAATATTGCAGCCTTTACTGGTAAGAAAGAGAAAAGATTATTATGAGATTATAGCAGGTGAGAGAAGATGGCGCGCGGCTAAGATGGCAGGCGTGAAAGAAGTTCCGGTGATTATCAAAGAATTTTCAGAACAGGAAGTCGTCGAGATCGGATTGATAGAGAATATACAGAGGGAAAATCTTAATCCGATTGAAGAGGCAATGGCATTTAAAAGGCTCCTGGAAGAATTTAATTTGAAGCAGGATGAAGTAGCGGAGAGAGTATCCAAGAGCAGGACGGCGGTTACAAATTCAATGCGCCTTTTAAAATTGAACAATAAGGTTCAGCAGATGATCGTAGATGATATGATATCTACAGGACACGCAAGGGCGTTGCTTGCGATTGATGATAAAGAACAGCAGTATATTCTTGCTAATAAGATATTTGACGAAAAGTTAAGCGTAAGAGAGACTGAAAAATTAATTAAAGATATCAAGAATCCAAAAAAAGTTAAAGAAAAAAAAGCAGTAGAAAATACATTTATTTATAAAGATATCGAAGAAAAGATGAAGGAAGTAATAGGTACGAAAGTAAATGTAGCGTCAAAAGGAAATGGAAAAGGAAAGATTGAGATAGAATACTATTCTAATGAAGAATTAGAACGCGTGTTCGATATGATAATGAGTATACGAAGGGAAGATTGATATATGGAGAGTAAGATACTGGAAACGCTAAAGATAGATCCGGCTTACATATTTCTATTCATACTGAGTATGATAGTTATACTTTTTATTCTGTATGTAAACTTAAGCGTAAAATATAATCGTCTGCAAAGTAGTTATAATGTGTTTATGAAAGGCAGAAACGGGAAAACTCTGGAAGAAGTACTGAAAGAAAAGTTTGGTGAAGTAGACGCGATTGTAAAAGTGACCAGACAAAATCGTTTTGATATAAAGGAAATGAGTAAGAAATTAGATAGAAACTTCCGGAAAACCGGTATTGTAAAGTACGATGCTTTTAATGAAATGGGAGGAAAACTGAGTTTTGCGGTTGCTATGCTGGACAGTGATAATAATGGATGGATATTGAACGCCATGCACAGCCGTGAAGGATGTTATACTTATATAAAAGAAATTATCGATGGAGAGAGCTATATCGAACTGGCAGAAGAAGAAGCGGAAGCATTAGATAAAGCGATCTATGGAAATTATGATGTAGACATGAAGATGACGAAGAAATAGGAGGATAAGAAATGTTAGATATAAAATTTGTAAGAATGAATCCGGACGTAGTCAGAGAAAATATTAAGAAAAAATTCCAGGATGAGAAGTTACCTCTGGTGGACGAAGTATTAGAATTAGATCAGAAGAATAGAGATATAAAGCAGGAGGTAGAAGCTCTCCGTGCAGACCGCAATAAGATATCCAAACAAATCGGCGGATGTATGGCTCAGAGAAAGAAAGAAGAAGCGGAAGAACTGAAGAAGAAAGTTCAGGAAAATGCTGATCGTGTAGAAACACTGTCTGCAGAAGAAAAAGAGGTAGAAGCAAAGATTAAGAAAATCATGATGGTAATTCCTAATATTATCGATCCTTCTGTACCGATTGGAAAAGATGACAGTGAAAATGTAGAGATACAGAAGTATGGAGAACCGGTTGTTCCTGAATTTGAGATACCATATCATACGGATATTATGGAGAGTTTTAATGGAATAGATATTGAAAGTGCAGGAAGAGTTGCGGGAAATGGTTTTTATTATCTGATGGGAAATATTGCAAGGCTTCATTCGGCAGTATTGTCTTATGCCCGTGATTTTATGATCGAAAGGGGATTTACATATTGTATTCCTCCTTTCATGATTCGAAGTAATGTAGTGACCGGAGTTATGAGCTTCGCGGAAATGGATGCTATGATGTATAAGATCGAAGGAGAGGATCTGTATCTGATCGGCACCAGTGAACATTCTATGATTGGAAAATTCATTGACACGATGCTGACAGAAGACCAGCTTCCTCAGACGCTGACCAGCTATTCTCCGTGTTTCCGCAAGGAGAAAGGGGCCCACGGTATAGAAGAACGCGGTATATACAGGATACATCAGTTTGAAAAGCAAGAGATGATTGTGGTATGTAAGCCGGAAGAGAGTAAAAAATGGTATGATAAATTGTGGCAGAATACGGTAGACTTGTTCCGTTCCATGGATATTCCTGTGCGTACTCTGGAATGCTGTTCCGGAGACCTGGCGGATCTGAAAGTAAAGTCTTGTGACGTAGAGGCATGGTCTCCGAGGCAGAAGAAATATTTTGAAATTGGAAGTTGTTCGAACCTCGGGGATGCACAGGCAAGAAGACTTGGGATCCGTGTAAAAGGGAAAGAAGGAAAATACTTTGCCCATACTCTGAATAATACAGTGGCGGCGCCTCCGAGAATGTTGATTGCATTTCTGGAAAATAATCTCCAGGCAGATGGTTCCGTCAGGATTCCGGAAGTGTTAAGACCGTATATGGGTGGGATAGAAGCAATTATACCTGAAAATAAAAATTCTAAATAAGGAAAATAATATGCACCAATATCTGAAAGCCATTGGATTTGGCAACGTAAGAAGTAAAAAAGAGATGAACAAGGTCTTGCTGCAGGTGAAAAATTTATTTACCCAGCAAGATCTGATATCCCAGGATGAGGAAATAGATTTATGTGAATATCGTAAAGAGTTCGGAGCGGGGATTGGTATCTCTCTTTGCGGAGATATGGATATCGACGAAAATTTTGAGAGAAA
The DNA here is from genome assembly GCA_910574285.1 of Lachnospiraceae bacterium. Classification (GTDB taxonomy): domain Bacteria; phylum Bacillota; class Clostridia; order Lachnospirales; family Lachnospiraceae; genus Sporofaciens. Next base: position 34,013 of record CAJTAL010000035.1, read on the forward strand.
CTATTATTACCCTTATTTCTTCGGGACAGGTATTACGAGTTATGCGGACGTATATGTGGAAAGAAGAATGGACAGGGAAGCTTATGCGGGAATCTGTGAGGATGTCAAGATAGGGATCAATCTGATCTTCCATCTTCAGAATACGGCGGAATTCTTGAAAAAGCAGCAGGCTGGCAAGGATTCTGTGAAATATAAGTCGGTTACTTTATCAGGATTGTGCAATGGGGGAACGATATTACTTCCGGTATTGAAAGATAAGGAACAAGAAGAGAGGCAGAGGGAAGAAGTTCACAACAGGATGATGCTTGTCAGCGCTGCCAAATCGGGAGACCAGGATGCTATCGAGAGTCTTACCATGGACGATATAGATACATATTCCAGAGTATCTCAGCGTCTGGTCAGCGAAGACGTCTTCAGTATCGTGGATACTTATATCATGCCCTATGGTATAGAATGCGACCATTATTCAATTCTGGGCGAGATATTGGAATTGCAGAGAATTATGAATGAGCATACAAAAGAAGAGATATATGTGATGAAGCTAGATGTCAATTCCCTGCTGTTCGATATCTGCGTACCTGTGGAAACTGTGATAGGCTCTCCTGATATAGGAAGAAGATTTAAAGGAAATATGTGGCTGCAGGGGCGGATTAATTTTTAATATAGAATATAATTAAAAAAAGGGGCTGTCGGTTAATGCCGATTTTTAGCCCCTTACCACATAATAAGCATATCCATTAGAGTTCCGCGCCAGACAAAGGTATAGCGGTTTGCATTGGCCTCTATTTTTGTGCCATCGATATATAGTTCTTTGAGGGTAATAAGTCCCTCATTCTTTAGACGGCGCAAAAACTGGTAATTCAATTCATCCAGAACATCTCCTGTTAATTTCTTGCCTTTAAATTCATAAAAAACATCTCTCTGTGGTTTTTCGCCTTTGGTCAGCCAGATAAAAGCAAGATCCCTTTGGCATAAGTCTACAATGCGGTCAACAGTCCTTACGTCACGCATGTTTGCATAAGTAATCACACCATACAGCATAATCGGATTAGTTCAGCGAGAGCTGTGACCACACTGGCCACAGCTCTCGCTATTTTGGGCTAGTTATTTCCCGACAGCCCCTTTTAAAAATTATTTTATAAAGTCAAATTATACTGCAGTAAGCCTGAATTGCTTTATTCGCAAATTCTGCGGTTCCTTCCCCGCCTGCTTTATCGATATTGGCGGTGAAGTCGCCGCCTCCGGCATACATCTTCCCTAGTCCCTGAAGAATTTCATTCGTACAGGTATAGAAATTATCCGTGATAAAATCCTGCAGTTTCTTCGCAAGTCCGGCTGCTTCTTTTCCGTCTGGACTCTGTTCTTTGATTCTGCCGAATTCAGCAAAAATATGCATCATTTCAATATTTATTTTCTGTTGTTTTTCTTTGCTGCGTCCTGTGGATTTCAGTTCGTATTCTTTGTAGGCATCTGTCTTTCCCCAGGATGCTTTTGCTTTAGCGGCATATTCATCGATTTTTCTTGTATCAAATGCTTCAAAACTCAATTCTTTCACTCCAATCATTTTTATTCCCCAGGCAAGGTCGATCAGATTCTGTAAATGTTCTTTCCTGAGTTCCAGAAGGTGGATTTGCTGTTCTTACGCCCTGCTTCTGTCAAAATCAGGGTTATCCAGGATACCCTTGATCTCTTTCAGTGAAAATTCCAGTTCCTTAAAAAGCAAAATATGCTGCAGGCGTTCCAGAGCCGTATCGTCATACAGCCGATATCCTGCTTCGGTAACTTCTGTGGCCGGCAGAAGCCCTATATTGTGATAATGATGGAGAGCGCGTATGCTGACTCCCGATATTTTGCTGACCTCGTGTACTGTCATCATGCTGATTATCTCCTTCTCCTGTGGTAACCATAGTATAAACTATTACATAATGTCAGAGTCAATATCCTTTTTTAATCATATAGGATAATTTGAAAATTCTTTACGAAAATTTAAAATATCAAGTAAAATTATGATTCAGTAGTGTCAGGCGAAGAGCTCATATTCTATTGAGGGAAACAGATATATATGATAAAATAGGAAAAATGCCAGAACGACGGCTTAATGTCTATAGGAGAAATAAAAATGAATACAAATATTATAGCTGAAAAAGACGGTTATCTCATAAGGTTAGCGAAAGCCGAAGATATGGAAAATTATTATGAGCAGAATTATTGTCCTTTAGATAAAGAAGTGGCGCGGTTGACAGGTTGTAAAGAAGTATTTACAAAAGAAGAAGTAACCTCCTTCTTTCTAAAATCTATCGAAGAGGATAACAGGTATTTCTTTTTGGTAATATCACCGGATGGGAGAATTATCGGTGAAAGTGTAATCAATGAAATTGATTGGGATTTACGCTGCGCTAACTTCCGCGTTGGTCTTTACCGCATGGATGAGAGAGGAAAAGGAATAGGAACCTGGGTAACAGAAAGAACCCGTGATTTTGCGTTTGAAGAATTGAAGTTACACCGTTTGGAATTAGATGTATATTCTTTTAATCCGAGGGCAGAGAAAGCGTATGCGAAAGCCGGATTTAAGAGAGAGGGTGTTTTGAGGGACGCAGTTATGGACGGAGATACATATGCAGATGATATATTGATGTCGATTTTAGAAGATGAATGGAGAGAATTAAAGAAATAGATTTAATTAGGCAAAAAAAGTAACCGCCCTTGTCAATGCGGTTACTTTTTTTGAATTTATTTCCAATTTTTAAGGTTCTCCGGTCTGCGGGCTTCTTTTTCCCTTTGCTGCCGGAATCGTCTTTGATGAAGCGTTTTCCGGTTTGGAGACAGTATCCTGAAGCTTGTCGGTCAGCGTCGTATAAGTATCGCCGCAGAGACTGCAGGTGTAGGTGATCACACCGTTTTCTGTGTAGGTAGGATCTTTCCTGCCGGTGACTTGCCATTTATGCCCTGTGGCGGGAATCACTCTGCCGGAGCTGATTTTTGTATTACAGTCTGTACAGTATGTATCGCCGGTGTAGCCGTTTGAATCGCAGGAGGCTTTTTTTCTGCCGCGTATTTCCGTATGTAGATGGACATTACTGTCCTTTGCAGTATATTCTGTCCCGCACACCGTGCAGATTTTTCCGCTGACACAGGACGCCGTGCCTCCGCTGTGGCCTGCCAGATCTGTTTGCCGCCCCTTTGTCAGAAGTTCTCCGCAGTCCAGGCAATAGGTGTCTCCGCTGTAGCCTTTCTGCAGGCAGGTGGCGGCAATCGCGTTTCTGACTTCTGTATTTTCGTGATCGCAGTTTGATCTCGTGATAATCACGGTAGATGTTATATTTTTATAATTGTCTTTATCGGCTCCGGTGTAGACTGCCGTCGCTGTCGCAGGGACGCCGATCTCAAGGGGAGTATTCTGGTCTGTATCCTGCCATTGCCAGTCTGCCGGAAGTTCCACATCGTTTACCGTTTCACATTTTTTTGCCACATTCATGGTGTCAGATGGCATATTCGGCGCATTTTCCGCCTGATCTATGGTCAGTGTCAATAAGTCTGCGCTGTCGGCAGCAGTGTAGTTCTCCTGTTCGGCGGTATGCGCCTTGACGGTGTAAATTCCGGCGTTGACGGGCAGTCCGGCGGTATAGTTAGCCGAACCGCTTGCTGCATGAGAATAGTTAATCTCCCCGTTGAAAATCTCGCCGTTTATCAGCGTCACGGCAGGAGGCGTGATCACGGCCTGGCTGCCGGAATAGGTTACGGTCTGCACAGTGTTGTTCCATGTGATTGTGGGAACGGCTCTGGCGATCTGAAATTGCACTGTTCGATTAAATGTCTGACCGTCTTTACCTGTAACGGTAACAGAAGCCTCACCGGCATTGATGTTATTATTGTAAGAAATCTCGTATTTTGACGCCTCCAATGGTATATTGTCCACCGTAACGGCAGCGCCGGGAGTATGTTCCTGTCCGTTATAAGTCAGCCCGTCGGCATTGTTCAAAGTGACAGCCAGTACGGCGCCGCAGACAGTGCATTTCCATGTGCTGCCGTCGTAATTATGTACCGCATATCCGTTTGTCTTGCCGCATCCTTCGAGAGTACATACTTTCCAGTGTCCGGTCTCATCCTTTGTCCAATTGCCTGACCAGTTGTGGTTTTCATGAATTGCCATGGATTTGTTATAAATTTTGCCTGTGCTTTTCTTTACAAAGTTGATCTCTGCTTTCAACTGCTTCACTTCGCAGTCTGCGGGCAGATATCCATCAGGGATGTTGATCGCTTTATCTGCATTGCTTCCGATGGGGAAACTGTCCGATAATCCGGAATACACCTTTACATTGAAGGTATTACAGTTGGCGGTGAAACAGCCGCCCTTCTTAACAGTAAACACATCGGTGAAGTCTTTACTGGAGCTGCCCTTATTCATGCCGTAAAGAGCCACACCGTTATTCCCGGAAACATTTAAAGTTCCGCCGCTGCCCACAATTACCTTTCCGGCGGATAGAACGTTAGAGGAGGATGCAGTATTACCCTCCACAGTCAGGGTTCCGTTTACGGTCACGATAGAATTAACTCCTCCGCTTGAGCCGATGTTGATACCGCCTCTGGCCACGACATGGGCTCCACTGGCTATAGTAAGGGCAAGATTATCGCCGCCGCTGATATTGATTTCATTTTGGATCGTCAACATGCCCGTGCCTGAGAATGTAATCCGCGCGTTTTGAGGGGCTTCGCCGGCGCTCAGTTCAAGAATAGAGCAGTCTCCCTCAGTTTCTATGGTTACTGTATCGTCAGGCAGGGTTACTGTACTGTTGATATTGAAATCTTTCAGCTTAAGTGTTTTGCTGCTAGAAATCCATTGGTAGCCGTCAGTATTCAGATTGCCTTGATCTGAACTGACGTTACTGAGACCAAGGGGGGTTTGAATATCTCTTGCATTGCCTGCGGCGCTTCTGCCTGTTGGAGAAGCCGTTGTTGTATTATAATTCATTGTAGATTCTTTTTCTGCCGGCTTTGTGTTTATGATAAGTCCCGTTTTTTCCTCTGAAGCATACACGGCAATTCTGCCTGAGGGGAGCATACTGCATGTCATTATTGCCGTCAGGGAAATTCCCATGGCGCGGCATGCGATGCTTCGCTTCATTTTTGGCTTTATTTTTGCTTTATTTTTAGATATAAAAACAGATTTCATATAATCGTCCTCCGAATATTTATGATATACATCATAATGGAATTACGGAGAAAAACAAGATTTCTGGCAGGAACGTCACTTTTCTGGCAAGAACGTCATCCTACATTACGCAAAAATAGCTTTGAACCATCAATACGCCTTTTTTTATATTTATACTCTGACAATGCCTCCATCTTTGCGTGGTTTTGCAGAGGGGTGTTTATCTCCAGAAAGGGCATAACCTAATAAAAGCTGCATGACTGCGTAATAATCTGTACGAATATTCCATTGACGTAAAATCATCTGTCCATAAGGGTCTGCAAAAGCTGTCCACCCCGCGCCGATATAACAAGAGCCTATACCCAACGAATCAGCCGCTAACATCATGTTTTCAGCCGCAACAGCGCAATCATCGACAGCAAACAGGAAATTTTTCGGCGCAAACATGGTGATGACCGTCGAGGCATCATAAAAAGCATTTTTTAAATTCGGGTCATCCGCAATGCTTGGCTGTTCTCTTGATACATAACTTGCAGCAGTTGCCATCTTAGGATTTGAATTTACACGCTTAATGCGTCCTAAGCGTTTATTTAATTCTTCATTTTGGCATACTGCAAATAACACGCCCTGCCGCCCGCCTGCACTTGGGGCATACATTCCTGCCTTTAAAATTTCCTGCAACGCATTTTCTTCAATCTGCCTTGTTTCAAAACGCCTGATAGAACGGCGATGTAAAATAATATCCATCAATTCACTCATGATATAGTCCTCATTCATTACTGCTTATTTGCCAGCCATCTGCTTTTCCTATGATATTTTTTTCCAGCATTGCGGGTCTGCCGCATAAAAATTTCCATCTTTTCCACTTGCAACAGCGGGGCAGCCACGGCAAAATGTCAACAGCTCACATTTTGCACATTTCTCAAACTTCGTGTATTCACGGTATTGTTCCATCTGGCATACCCATACATCAGCAAGTCTGTCCTCAAATACATTAGCGACCTTGCTGCTTAGCACTCGGCGGCAGGCAAACACGTCGCCGGTCGGCAATATTGTCAAATGACAGTTTCCGCAGTTACATCCTCCATAAATCATTCCGTCCTCTGCTGTTTTGGGGATTTTAAACGCTCCCGTTTCATACTCATAAAGCGTCCATAAGTGGTCTTTCTTGTTAAAGTATGTTTCACATCCATTTGCTTCATATTCTTTGAATTTCTTATCACAGGCAGCAAGCAAATTTCGGTATTCCTGCGGCGTCATCCCTGTATTCTTTTCTTCGCTTGTAGGACAATAGCGGGAAAAAGCGAAGACATTTACGCCTGCTTCTACAACCGTATCTATAATGTCTGGCACTTCTTTCATGTTGGTTCCCGATACGGTTGTCATAATCACGGAACGTATGCCCGCACGGTTAATGCACCCTATTTTTCTAAAGTACAGTCAAATGAGCCGGGCTTACGGAACCAGTCATGCGTTTCCCTCATGCCGTCCAGAGAAAGCTGATATTTTTGACAGCCATAGTCCTTTAATTTCTTGCAGACTTCATCATCAAGATGAAATGGATTCCCCAAGATTGTAAATGGGATATTGTGTTCTTTCAGCAATGAGAGCAATTTCCAAAAATCTTCATGGAGTATCGGGTCTCCCCCGGTAATTTAAAAATGTTGATAGGGAGCAAATGGAAATTGCTGATTATGCGAAACCTGCTTGACCGTCCGTGGCGGTTTAATGAATTGCAGAAATCATTGGAAGGAATCAGCCAAAAAGTATTGACTGACAGCCTGCGTTCTATGGAAAGTGACGGTATTGTAATCCGTACAGTGTTTGCCGAAGTTCCCCCAAGAGTAGAATACTCTCTTTCTAAGCTCGGTGAGTCTATGCGTCCAATTATCAGTGCTATGGAAACATGGGGGATATGGTATAAAAGCCAGATAGAATAAGCCAATTCTAAAGTAATGATTTTACTATTGTCTGTTACATCCACATTTTTTTTATCTTGAATGTCCGAAAAATCCGATCTGCATACACCCGGCAACTAATTTTTGTACAGCGGATAAACTGCAGCATAGATTTTCCATTCATATAGTGAGTATAGTTGACAAATCAGAGTAGAACTACATATAATAATATACAGTGATATCATATGTAGTTCACTTATGAAAAACTAGGAGGTAAAGAAACATGAAAAGCATTCGGACAAAAATCACCCTGTGCCTTATGGTGACAGTCCTGGCTACACAGCTTTTGGTGGGTGCATTCAGTATTTCGCTCAATTACAACAGCACCTTTTCAACTGTGGAACAGATGATGAGTGAGACTGCAGTTCTTGCGGCAGAACGTATTGAACAGGAATTAACTGCCTACAAGAATGTTGCTATGGACACTGGCTGTGTTCCGCAGCTTCTTGATGAGAACGTCCCATTGGAGGAAAAACGCTCGATTATAGATGAGAGAGTCAGCATGCATGATCTCCAACGCGGCAATATCATCGGTCCGAACGGAATCAGTATCTTTGACGGCAATGATTATTCTGACCGTGAGTATGTAAAACAGGCAATGCAGGGAAATGTCTATGTATCAGAGCCGTTGATCAGTAAGGTGACAGGAGAACTATCTATTATGGTGGCGGCTCCTATTTACAAAGGAGGAAATCAGGGCTCCGAGATTGAGGGAGTGGTATACTTTGTTCCGCACGAGACATTCCTGAATGATATCGTTTCCTCTATCCTTGTCAGCGAAAACAGCCGGGCATACATGATCAACAGTTCCGGCGACACCATCGCGGATACCACATTGGATACTATAACTGTCCAGAATATTGAGAAAGAAGCCGAGAGTGACTCATCTTTAAAGGAGCTGGCAGCTATTCATTCCTCCATGCGAGAGGGGAAGAACGGTTTCGGAGATTATAAGAACGGCAAGAACAGTATGTTTGCAGCTTATGCGCCGGTTAACGGCACTGACGGCTGGAGTGTAGCTGTCGTAGCGCCGCAGTTAGATTATCTGTCTTCTACATATTTTAATATCATCATCAATCTGGCGATGATGGTAATTGCTATCCTGCTTTCTATTATAGTTGCTTTGAAGATGGCCAACAGTTTAAGCCGGCCGATGAAAGCATGTGCAGACCGTATGCGTCTGTTGGTTGAGGGAGATCTGGAATCTCCGGTTCCGGAGGTTGTCAGCAGAGATGAGACCGGAATGCTGACACAATCTACTGCCGAGCTGGTAGAAGGATTATCAACCATTATCCATGATATCGATTATCTTCTGGGTGAGATGGCGAACCAGAATCTGGATATACAATCCAGGCACCGGGATGCCTATGTCGGTGATTTCCAGAGTATTCTGCATTCTATGCGTAACTTGAAGATAGGGTTAAGTGAGATTCTCCGGCTGATCAATACTTCTGCAGAACAAGTATCAAGCGCAAGCAACCAGGTATCTTCAAGCGCTCAGAGCCTAAGCCAGGGCGCTGTAGAACAGGCCAGCTCCGTAGAAGAACTTGCCGCCCGAATCAGTGAGATCTCTGATCAGGTCAAGGATACTGCGGACAGTGCAAGGGAAGTGCGTGAGCAGACCCATCATGCAGGCGAAGGCGTCTCCGTATGCAATCAGCAAATGCAGGAGCTGATGGGGGCTATGGAGAAGATCCACTCCAGTTCAGAGGAGATCGGAAAGATCATTAAGACGATAGAAGACATTGCATTCCAGACCAATATCCTGGCGCTTAATGCAGCAGTAGAAGCGGCGCGTGCAGGTACTGCCGGCAAGGGATTTGCGGTTGTGGCGGATGAAGTCCGTAACCTGGCCAGCAAGTCCGCTGAAGCCTCACAGAATACATCTCTGCTCATTACGCATTCCACAGAAGCAGTACAGACAGGTACCGAGATTGCGAAGCATACGGCTGATGCTCTGTCGGATGTCGTTGAGAACATCCAATCCATGGTAGGCTCTATTGACCAGATCTCTGCCGTATCGAACGAACAGTCAGAGGCCGTTCTGCAAGTCAATGAAGGTATCGGGCAGATATCCTCAGTTGTACAGAGCAACAGTGCGACAGCCGAAGAGAGCGCGGCAGCAAGCGAGGAGCTTTCCGCCGAAGCAGCTAATTTGAAACAGCTTGTTGATCGATTTACACTTGCAAAAAATTAGAGAATATATTATTCCATCTGTTTTTCCTGATGCACGAAAGCCTGCGTATTGCGGGCTTTCGTGCAACTTGTGTTTCAGGTTTCCATGTACTATAATTATATCGTAAACAAATTTACAAGAAAGAACTTATTTTTTTATTATATAATATCTGAAAAGTAAGATAAGTGATATTGAAGAGAAAAGGAGAGCAGGATATGATATATACTATGTATTATGATTCTCCAGTCGGCAGGCTTTTGCTTGTGGAGAAGGAGGGAGCGCTTGCGGGCGTCTGGATAGAAGGTCAGAAATACTTTCTTGGCTCTCTTAATGAGGATATGGAAGAAACGGAAGATGCCAAAGTATTGAATGAAACAAAGAAATGGCTGGAACGTTATTTTAGAGGGGAAAGGCCGCAAATTGATGAACTTTCACTTGCTCCTTTAGGAAGTGAATTCCGTAAAGAAGTATGGAAGATTCTTTGTAGGATTCCTTATGGAGAAGTGACAACCTACGGCGAAATATCAAAGAAAATTGCAAAAAACCGGGGCATTGACAGAATGTCGGCCCAGGCAGTAGGCGGAGCGGTAGGACATAATCCTATCTCTATTATAATCCCCTGTCATAGGGTAGTCGGTGCAGACGGAAGCTTGACCGGATATGCAGGAGGTATAAAGAGGAAGATCAAACTGCTCGAACTGGAAGGAGCAGACATGAAAAAATTATATGTTCCTCATAACTGGAAGAAGCTTCAGGAAGGGGATTAACTCAAAAATAAAATGATAAAGAAGATCACGGACCATTGACATTTCACGGAAGTTAAAGTATAATGAACATCATTGAAAATATATTTCAACGATGTTTTATAGATTTTTAACTGTCGCTATAGCTCAGTTGGATAGAGCGACCGCCTCCTAAGCGGTAGGTCGGAGGTTCAAATCCTCTTAGCGACGCTGAAAACATCGCCGAAAACATTGATTTTTCAAGGTTTTCGGCGTTTCTCATTTTCCAAATAAATTTGAACTCGTAGCAATGTGCGATTAGCAGGAGCGATTTTTGCTAATCAGATTTGACCACAGAGAAATTGAACTGTTAATTATCGTCACCGATTAGCTTGCTAATGATTAGCAAGAAATTTGATGTTTTTGCTAATCAAAATGGCTCTCCTGCTAATCGGAGAAAAAATCGTGCTAAAAAGTCTGCTAATTGAAAAGGCAAAAGTTACTCGTTCAAAGAGCTTTTTTCTGGTGTTACATAATCCTGTATGTTTGAATATATTGCCGTCTGTTTATATAATGAAAGAAAAAAGGACGGTGATATGAATGAGAGAAAAGAAAAATCATTTATATGTGGATAGTGAAGAAAGAACATTGCTTTTACATAGCCTTGTGGAGCTGAAAAATCAGTTCATACAACAGGGCAGATATACGGACTGCGTGGATGAACTGATATTCAAGGTCGTAAACGCACCCGTCAAGAGAATGAAAATTGAATATGTCTAAGGCACATCATTATGAAGCCGCTTATTCTTATTGATTTTTAAGAGTAAGCGGCTTTTTTGCGTTCTCTGGTATTGTTACATAGCCACCTTGACAAAGTGGCTAAATTTATGCGAAAGGAGGACGCACCTATGTCAAATTGCAAAGTAATCGCTCTGACAAACCAGAAAGGCGGTGTGGGAAAGACCACCACGGCGGTCAATCTGGGAGTAACTCTGGCACAGCAGGGTAAGAAAGTCCTGCTCATTGATGCCGATGCACAGGCAAATTTAACTATGTCGCTCGGTTACAGCCGACCAGACGATTTACCCAATACACTCTCAACCATTATGCAGGATATTATTGATGATAAATCCGTCGATGTTTCCAAAAGCATCCTGCACCATGACGAGGGCGTTGACCTGCTCCCGTCCAACATTGAACTGTCGGGCTTAGAAGTAAGGCTAATCAATGCCATAAGCCGTGAAAGCGTGCTGAAAACCTGCATCAATGAAGTAAAAAAGAATTACGATGTGGTTCTTGTGGATTGTTTATGTGGTTATCCACATAAACAATCTAATGCGGAGTAAATTATTATGCGGAGTAAACCGCTGAATTCATTCATTTCGCTGTGATTGTGTCGTATTATACTC
>CAJTAL010000036.1 GCA_910574285.1 Lachnospiraceae bacterium
TTGCCGGAATTTTATTCTGTGTGCTGACTTTCAAGCGACGATCTTTCGCATTGAAATAGGCACGATAATTCTTAACCTGTTTTCGCATAGTCGGATTCGATGCAAGTCCCATCTCATCCATCCAAATGGAAATCAGGTCAGCCCGGAACTCCTCACTGTAAAGCTCCACATCCAGAAGCCAGTTATCATCCGGACGGTTATAGATATAAGGACTGGAATCAGCAAATCTGCGGTTTAAGTCTTGTACTACTTTGTCTGTATCCATGCTGCTTCTCCTACTTTATAATTGTCCAATTTGATTTTCTTTTTGTTCCGTTCTGTACCAATACACCTTTTTCCTGTAAAGCAACGAACATTCGTGAAACCGTTCTTTTTGACACACCAATCCGTTCAGCGTAATATGCCTGTGTTGCAGATGGATTTTTCTCTATCACTTGCAACAGCTTTTCCACCTGAGTCCGCTCCTTAGTTTGTGGTATTTTAACGCCACTAATGCCATTTTCTATATCAATAACGCCATTTTTAGTGCCACTGGCGTTAATTATGGCGTTATTTGTGTCAACTTGTCCTCAATAAATATTGATACGCAAATCAACTTCTCCGCCAATAAACTCCGGTTCCCGCAATCCGGCAGCTTTTACTTTGCCTATAATTCTCGGAATGCCGCTTCCCCAATGCTCAATCAGATTCATGTATGAAAAAGCATGAGCAAGAGCCTCATTTCTGATTTTGGAATAGCCTTCTTTCATACGCTCCAAGGTTTGTCCCATTGGCAACTTTCCTGGAGACGTAATTTCCAATCGGTTATCATACACTGCAACTTGTATCGTGCCATGATCCAGATAACTACGATGTACCATCGCATTGATGATTAACTCACGAATGGCCTCCGGCCAAAGCCTCCATCATTTGCACAAATTTCACAACTACCGCTCCTCCCATCATTCCAGCTTTGACGCTTAAAAAATTTTCATAAAAAAACCTCCCATTTTACGGGGAAATACGAGATAATAGAATTAACGACAAACTATTTTTTCGCAGTACCCATAAAAGAGAGGAGGTTTTACCATGAAGCGAGAATAAAAATCACAAGAAAAGAGGCCAGGGAACACCTGGAACAGTTTCACCTTGCCTGCGAATTAGCCAAGCTGATCCGACATTATTTTCCAGATCTTTTGTCATTGTTAAAACAATTACCAGATCCCCGGAATCAGAGTTATATTACCTATCCGGGTGTGATACTTCTTATGACCCGTATTCTTTCTTCTCTATTTTACATCAGTAGTATGCGGAAAACAAGTGAAGAATTCAATTCGGAGATCATGATAAAAAATGTCTGGACATTGTGCAAAGAAGAAGCCGTAGTGGATGAATTGCCTTATTGGGAAACCATCAACCGGTATCTGGAAAAACTGGAGGCGGAAAATCTGCAGGATGTGATCAATTGTCTATGCCGCAGATTGCTACGCAGCCGGGTATTTGAAGATATGCGTATCAGGGGAAAATACTGGCAGGTAATCATAGACGGGACGCAGCTTTGCAGTAGCCGTGGGGAATTGGACGGGAAGAGTCTGCACCGGATTCATAACAAAGGGACGGAAAAGGAGTACCAGGAGAATTATTATTATGTGTTGGAGGCGAAACTGGTATTACACCCGAAAATCCTCATCAGTATCCANGAATTCGTAGACAATGAAGAGGGGAAGGAGATAGAGAAGCAGGATTGTGAAAGGAAAGCGTGCTGGCGTTTGATGGAGAAGCTGAAAAAGGCATTTCCAAGGTTGCCAATCTGCCTGTGCGGAGACAGCCTGTATGCCTGTGAAGGTTTTTTTAAGAGATGCAAGAGAAAAAACTGGAAATATATTCTGCGTTATAAGGAAGGGAGTATCCCAACGATCGGAACGGAATACCGGAAATTGAAGGGACTAGAAAAGAATTATCAGGAGCGCAAAAGAGAGACGGGGAAGGAATGGCATGATTACGTAACAGAGATAGATTATAAAGGGTATAAGGTGAATCTGGCAGAATACGGGGAATATCAAGAACGACTCAGTAAAAAGGGGAAGAAAAAAGGAAGAGCAGAAATCATTCAAAAAGAATTCTGGTTTCTGACGGATCTGCCTGTCACCCGAAAAAATGTAGCTGATCTGACGGGGAGAGGAAGGATGCGCTGGAGGATTGAAAATGAGGGGTTCAATGCACAGAAGAAGCATGGATACTATCTGGAGCATCTGTACAGCAGGAATTACCAGGCGTTGAAAAACCATTATTACCTGATTCAGATTGGACATATGATCGGACAGTTTCTGGAGGCATGGGAGCGAATATGGAAGAAAGTAAAGCAAAGTTTGGAGCAAAAGCATAAGCGGATGATGGAATCCATGAAGGAACTGCTGCTAGAGAAATATAAGGAAGAGATAAATCAGAAGATACAAATACGGTTTATATAGAAAGCATTAGGGAGAGGTGGTGATGGAAGGATAGACGATAAAGAAAAAACGTACGGAAACAGGGCGTAGGGATTTTATGGCTCAAATCGGATGTTACGATAAAAGGATGTGAGAAAATGGAATCCAATGTGCTCTAAGAAAGTAAACATAAATTTAAGCGTCAAAGCTGNNTATCAAGAACGACTCAGTAAAAAGGGGAAGAAAAAAGGAAGAGCAGAAATCATTCAAAAAGAATTCTGGTTTCTGACGGATCTGCCTGTCACCCGAAAAAATGTAGCTGATCTGACGGGGAGAGGAAGGATGCGCTGGAAGATTGAAAATGAGGGGTTCAATGCACAGAAGAAGCATGGATACTATCTGGAGCATCTGTACAGCAGGAATTACCAGGCGTTGAAAAACCATTATTACCTGATTCAGATTGGACATATGATCGGACAGTTTCTGGAGGCATGGGAGCGAATATGGAAGAAAGTAAAGCAAAGTTTGGAGCAAAAGCATAAGCGGATGATGGAATCCATGAAGGAACTGCTGCTAGAGAAATATAAGGAAGAGATAAATCAGAAGATACAAATACGGTTTATATAGAAAGCATTAGGGAGAGGTGGTGATGGAAGGATAGACGATAAAGAAAAAACGTACGGAAACAGGGCGTAGGGATTTTATGGCTCAAATCGGATGTTACGATAAAAGGATGTGAGAAAATGGAATCCAATGTGCTCTAAGAAAGTAAACATAAATTTAAGCGTCAAAGCTGGAAATGCAGATAAATATTTGACATTTCCTTATTTTTTTGTTAAAATCAATTTAGAAAAGGTACTACCGATAGACGGTTAGTCCAAATTTATTAAGTTACAAAAAGTAACCGTATACCTTTGGCTGAGGGGCGGTTACTTTTTTGTATGATTTATATACGCTATCAGAATTGATACGACAATTCCAAGAATCATCAACACAATCGAGAGCATTTCAAAATCACTCATAAGCTCGCCCTCCTCTCCTAGATTTCCCTTTTCAGAGATTTCTATGTAATCAGAGGGTCCAGTCCCTCTGGTGAAGGACCAACCGCCTACCGTTTTTCTAGTAGTACCCATAAATATTCTACCAAAATTTACAATATCTTACAATATAGAATTTTCAATCAATTCAGAATAGAATGCGAACCGCATAAATCACTTTGTTTAGTTTAAACTCTCATTTTTTACTTGTACTTCCTCCGGGAAGATATCATCACGAAATCCTTTGAACACTGGCTGTCTAAGCGAATGCAGCGTATTCGGCATATATTCAACCACGCAGACCAAACCCGGCTCCACCCAGACAGCGTTTTCATTCCCTGTCGGCAGCATCCGGAACGGATTCCTTCCGGTTTCTTCCAACCGCGCAACTGTATCTTTCGTCACCCCGGAAGTGACATGGCCTTTATAAACAAACGAACCAAGCCGGTATTTTGCCAGCACCAGGCTGAAGGTTCGTTCCCCTTTTTGGATATAACCGGTAACAATGAATTCTTCATCTGCCATACGCTTAAATTTTACCCAGTCTTTTGTACGCTTGCCCATAAAATAAAGACTCTCTTTCCGTTTTGCCACAACCCCTTCCAGTTCCCTTGCCTCTGCCGCCTGATAGAGCGCCGTTCCTTCTTTTTCGATATAGCGGGATACAGCAATCCTGTCATTTTCCGTAACCATAGTGGAAAGCTTATGCTTCCGTTCCATAAGGGATTGGAAAACCAGTTCCTGATTTCCCTGGTAAATGCAGTCATATGCAACGAAGGAAGCGGGGAACCGTTCTGCCTCCATCTGTATTTTAAACCGGTCCGTCAGCATGGTTCGCTTCTGGAGGCGGTAAAAATCCGGCACGCCGCCTGCAAGCACCACGATTTCCCCATCCAGAATACATTTGTCGTTTACATGTTTATAAATCCCTGCAAGTTCTGGGAATTTCGGAAGCATCTGCATATTCCGTTTATTCCGAAAATCTACAGCATTCTTATCAACATAAGCAAGACAGCGGAATCCATCCATCTTCAGTTCGTAGATCCAGTCCGGATCATCAAATGCTTTCATCTGCTGTGAAATCAGCATAGGACTTGCACTGCGATTTTCATACAATTCCATCACGCTGTACCTGTAAGCTGTTTCTGGCTGTCTTTATCCGGATTTTTTGATAATTCCAGGCTTTTTTGCAGGGCTTCCATCAGATCAATCACATTTGACGGGCCACTGCTTTCCACTGCAACAATTTCCTGACCCTAGATTTTCTTCATGATCGCCTCCCGAAGCCTGGCCTGGTATTCATCCTGAAATTCCTCTGCCTTGAATGGTTTTGTCATATTTTCAATCAGCATTTTTGCCATATTGAGTTCGTTTTCATCTAATTTCATCTTGGGAACTGCCTTCGGTATGGTTGCAATCTCATCATGATAAAATAACGTCTTTACGATAATTCCTTCCTTTGTGGGATATAGTACCAGCAGTTTTTCATTGGTTCCCATTACGGTTTTAGCAATCGCAACTTTCTTCTGGGAGAGTAATGACTGGCGAAGCAGTTCATATGCTTTTTCTGCGCCTGTATCCGGAATTGCATAATAATCTTTTTCATAGTAGATCATATTTACTTCAGACATCTTTGCAAACTGGACGATATGAATGGTTTTATCCTTTTTAGTCTTGATCTTCTCCAGTTCTTCATCTGTCATAACTACATATTTGTCTTTTTCATATTCGTAACCCTTGATGATATCATTTGCCGTCACTTCTTTTCCGCAATGGCTGCAGTATTTCTTGTACTTGATACGGGCCTTGCTTTCCTTGTCAAGCTGGTTAAAATGGATATCATTATCCTGTGTCGCCTTATACATCCCGATAGGGATCAGTACCAGCCCCATAGAGATACTTCCTTTATGTGCAACTGCCATATTATTCACCTCAAAGTGTTTTTTAGATATTATCTACGGCTGAGCAGTTTCTATACTTCGGCTGACAAAGTCCTCCTACCTAAAAGATGTATATTCCACAGGGAAAGTATCAGGGGATGCATGAACAGGTATACAAAAGAAAACAGCACCGCTAAGACGATGCCGTTCGGTTTTTCTTTTTTCTATGCCTTTCTTCATACATTTCACGAATCCAGATTTTCACTGGCTGTTTCCACTGCTCCCTGGGACTGGGGATATTCTTAATCAGGCTTTTCGGATTCAGCCCCATTTCCTTCGCCATCCGAATATCTTCCTCATTTAACCGGCATTTTTTCTTCGCTTCCGCCCAAAGTTCTGGTTTGTATGCCATCCTGCATCTCCCTTTCTTTAAAAATACGTCCATTTATTCTGCCCCTAGAATCTCGCTTACTAATTCCATATGCGGTCTGCCTAGATTCCTCTGATAGATATTTACGTGGTTCAGATCCCCGCACCGGTCTGTAAATGCCGGAAACAGGAATCCACATTCCGGTTCTCCCGGCTCATATTCCCCAGAAAGCGGGCAGATTACACAAATCAGGTATTCAAACACTTCCTCCGATTCTCCCAGCCGCTCTTTATCTAATGCCTTCGCCGGAATGTCATAGCGGTCATGGAATACCAGGACGGCATACTCTGAATCCGCATCGTAACGCTCCATCACTACATCATAAAACGTATCCATCAGTGCGTCATTCTTCAGTCCGCATTCCTTCATAGCCATGAGTAACTGCCACATGCTACCCGGTTTCTGCGCTTTCGGCGCAAACTCATATTTCTTCAGATTCTTATTGGTATCAGCAAACGGCACCGTCTTTGCCAGTTTCAGATTTCTAGCTCTGTCGGAACCGGACAGCTTCAGGAAATTGGTATTGAAGCTCCCATCAAACTCTCCGTCCCGGTCTATGTAGCACCCGGCCACCCTCGTTATGGATGTCCGGGCTGGCGTCATCCGCCTGGTCAGTTCCAGCATGTCTTCCCTATTGATCATTTTGGTCTCCCCTCATAAATGAATTTATTCTACCAGCTCCGGATAAGGCCAGTCCAGAATCCCGCCGAACTCCAGAACATTTTCGTATCCCATATCTGCAAGCTTTTGTGCCGCCTGTTTGCTTCGGTTCCCACTCCGGCAGTATACCAAGATCTGCTGACCTTTATCCGGCAGTATATCCGGTTCACTTAAAATATCTTCGTTCGGCAGGCATACGGCGTTTTTGATATGTCCGGAATCATATTCCTCCTGCGTCCGGACATCCAGAATAATCACATCATCCTCGTTATCCATTCTCTTTTTTGCTTCCTGCGGACTAATCTGCTCATAAGTCTTCATTGCTTCCACCTGCTTCTGATCCTTATGAGCTTCCATCATTTTCAAAATGGCCTCCACAGTTTGCGCCTGTTGTTCCTCCCGGCTGATATCTGCAGCATGGTCGCCCTTTTGCTCCCCGTAATTTCCAAACTGCGCATGGTTTCCTCCTTCTATGCAGACTTCCGCATAATCCACAGGCATGTATGCTTTCCCTTCCTCCATCTTCTCCATATTCAGAACACCATCCTCACTTCCATAGAGCGACAGGACAGAAAAAGAATCCGACTTCAGGCTTTTCGTTGGATATGCTGCCAGAAGAACCAGACCATTAAGACTCTCCAAATGCCCGGACGCATAAGATGCCGCCATTGCCCCGCCCAGAGAATGCCCGGAGAGATACCAGTAATCGTACTCATAAGAATCCATAATCTTTTTCGCTTTATTTTGCCCGAAAAACGCAAGATTACACGGCATTTTGATAAGGAAACAGTCAATTCCCTGCTCTGCCAGATCACTCAATAATGGAAGATATGCCGTATATTCTACTTTTGCACCTGGATAGAAGATCATTGCCGCATTATCTCCCGGTCCATCCAGATATAGACCGTCAGACATCTCTGTTACAGAAACAGAATCTTTTTTCTGCAAATATTCCTGTACGTTTTCATCTGTATGATAGTAGTCGTTTACATACCACAATGCTGTAATAAGCAATATCACCCCTGCCAACAATGGAAGAACTATTTTCTTATTATTCCAAATCTTTTTCATACTCTGACATCCTTTTTACTCAATTCATATATAGCAAGAAGTTACAATTGGATTTCCCAAACAGATTCTATCTGTTTGGCAATTGCAGGAACCACATTCAGCCAGCTCTGACAGCGGTTGAGAATAATAGCGTCTCCGCTGATCACACCCTCCATTTGTTCTAAAACCCGATCCACATCCGGGATGATCTGTGTCTGCACAGATATATTATATTCATGGGAGCACTCCCTGATTAATCCCGACAATCTACCTGAATTAGATACAGGCGCATCTAAATAAAAAACAGCTTCCGGTATATTCAAATGTTCCAGATGTCCAAGCAACAGCCTGACTGCTTCCTGTGTTTTATCAATAACTCGGTACGTTCCCCGTAATCCGGCCAGATCCCGTAGCACATCATCCCTGCAACAAAATACAGGCGAGCCGGACAATGCTACTTCCAATGTGATGATCGTATTAAAGCCGTCTATATGCACCGTCTCTGGAAGATATTCTCCTTCCATCTGTAATAACTCCTTATTCATCCGTTTCTGAATATATTCCTTTGCCGACACCGACCTTGCCAGAGCCAGCCGCTGCCGCTCGGAAAACATATAATGGTTGCCCACAAATGTCGTGACAGGCTTGACATCATATCCCCGGTCTAAAAGAAACTGAACTTCATCTGCCGCTTTTTGCAGCAATTTCAACTCTCTCCCGGTAAACTGCTTTTCATCCTCCGGTGCATATCCCCTTCTGCTCATAATCCCCTTATCCCTTTCTGACAATTCCCTGGCCTGCAAATACAACCAATACTCCAAGCGTAACGCTCCGTACTGTTTCAAGATAAGTCAATTATACTTGTTTTCCAGAGCCTTTGCAATGTCTGGCACCCGTTCCCCATTCTCCAGCACCGGCGCATAGATTCCGATGACTTCCAGCTCGTCTCCGTCCCGTCCATCAATCTGTACATAATAATCCCGTATGTAATGGGAAATGTAATGTTCCTGCAGGGAGTAAAGCACCAGCGTCTGAAAATCCACCAGGCATACATCCTTTGCCCCGGAATCCTCCCCTTCCTCTCCATAACTATCCATGACCTCCAGCAGTTTATCCAGACAGGGCTGGCACAAATGGCTTTGCACTTTCTTCACGTCAAAGACGCTATTCTCGCCATATTCCACCTTTACTTCTGAGATTCCCCGTTCCGGATTCCGGTCTGTCTGGAAGCTGCAGGCTCCTTCGGCACCAACGGTCCATCCGGAACCCCCTCCGCCCATTCCATCCAGATTGCGGATCTGCAGATCCATCACATACCAGTCATTGACACAGATCACTCCCAGGTCATCCCTTCCCCGGAACATGCTCATCAGGCTCCGGCTATGGTTTCCGCACAGATAACATTCCCCCGGATTTTCCAGCGTACTGTCTGCCGGAGGCTGTTCCTGCCTTTCCCATGTTCTCCTCGTTTCCTGTTCTTCAGCCGGAAACTCCGGTCTCTTAACCTCTGCTAAAATTCCTCCAAAATACATCCCTGCAGTAAAACACAGGATGCCGATCCCAAATACTGCCTTGTTTCTGCTCATACTCCCTCCATAATTCTAATAGATATAGTTCCAACGCTATCAGAATCAGTATAGCCAACACAAACAGCATTTTCATCATATATTGCCGTTTTACCAAATATTTCCAGTATTATAGTGCGTGCCTATTGTTTTCAGATAAAAATAACCTGCAAAGCACAGGCTATTCTCTTTCTTCCTCTATTAGAAAATCCAGAATCCGCAGGATCTTATCCTGTTTCTCTTTTGGAAGACTCTGAAGCTTTTCCTCTAACTTTGTGCATCGCACCTTCCGCCCGACACACAGCACGTCCAGCATCACATCATCCGCCGATACCTCCAGGACATTAATGATTCGTACAAGTGTTTCCAGTTTTGGTGTTTTCACTTCCCGTTCAATCGCTCCAAGGTAATTCCAGCTGATCCCCACACGCTCTGCCAGCGCTTCCTGTGTCATTCCTGCCTCCTCCCGGCATTTCTGGATCCGTTTTCCTAATCCCTGCATTTGTTCAACCTCCATTTCCTACCAACGCTAAAAGCGTGCATACCATTTCTATCAGTATATTTGTTCCCGGAATCAGCAAACAGTATCTACCAGAATGTGTAGCAACACTTTTGGAACCGATACAAAATTGGCACAATAATTTCTTAAACTGGCACGGTTATGCGATTTACACCGTAAAAGTCATATGTTAAAATTGATATTGTCAAAATTATGTGCAGAAACAACGCAGCAGTATCAGGGCATTGCCTCATCCCCGGATATTGGCTGCGTTTTTTGCTGCAGGAGGTGAAAATAGACTTACAACTTCATATGGAACCGTAAGAAGCAGCCTGTATTGACCGGGCTGCTTTTTTCATTACTATATGCAGGAGAATACGCCAGTGACGCATTCTCTGCATTGCCGGGAAATCCGGCCAGAGGCAGGAAACCTGCTTGGAATCGGTATTCCATCCTTTTTATAAGGACAGTTAGTCTTTCCGTTCCTTATAGAACGGCAGGTTATAGTAATTCTGATTTCAGGCATTACCCATAGGCAGGGCAGACGCACCGTCTCCCTGCCTGATTCAGAATAAGGAGACAACACTGATATGAGACAACACAAAGTCAAGGAAACACCGCCGAATCCAAAATCGTTCACGAAGCATTTTCGCCGTATGCGAGGCAGTGAAAAGCGCCATATCGACTACATGAAATATTTATACACGGCGGCTCTTTTATTTACGCTTTTCGTCTGCAGTGTCCAGCCGGTCATGGCGGCAAATGTGTGGGACAAGGCAAAGGAAATCATGAAGGATGTTTACAACCAGATCGTCCTGATCTCAACCATCGCCGCCGTTGTGACCGCATCCGTTGCTTTGCTGATGATGAACTTCTCCAAATCCGGCAAGACCGTGGATGAGTCCCGCGCATGGCTCAAACGGATCATCATCACCTGGGCCATTTTAAACGGGCTTGGATTCATCATGGCCTACATCACCCCGTTCTTTGCGGGTGGCCAGTGGAATGGCTAGGATAAGAAGGGAGGCATCCGCATGAAGATCTTAGACGGAATCGTGGAGTGGATCGCAGAGCAGGTCATGAACATCCTGGACCTCATCACTACTTCAGTATTAGGCGCACTGGGCTGTTCCATGGATACCTTCCTCCGCTACTTCCCGGCAGCCGAGAGCATGTACCAGATCTTTCTGGCTCTGGCTATTGGACTCATCCTCTTAAACTGGGTCTGGCAGCTCTTTAAAAATTATTTTGCAGGGGCAGGGGTGGAGGCGGAGGATCCGCTGAAATTATCCATGCGGACCTTCCTCTTCCTGTTCCTGACCTTTTATGCAAAGGATATTGTGGACCTGCTTTTGGATATCGCCGGAACGCCTTACAGCTGGATTCTGACCGATGACCTGCCCTCCTTAAAGTTTGCAGACTTTAACTCGGTCATTACCGTTATCTTAGGAGTCTGTGCAAACGGGGCGGTGGCCCTGATTGCGTTAATCCTGGTACTGATTCTGGCGTGGAATTACATCAAGCTCCTCTTTGAAGCAGCGGAACGATACATCCTTCTGGGTGTTCTGGTCTTTACAGCGCCGGTCGCCTTTGCCACTGGTGCCTCCCAGTCCACCGGAAATATTTTCAAGAGCTGGTGCCGGATGCTCGGAGGGCAGTTCTTCCTATTATTAATGAACGCCTGGTGTTTGAGGCTGTTTACTTCCATGGTCGGCACCTTCCTCGCGAACCCGCTGTCCATCTGATGAAAGGAGAAGATGATGAAACATAAGAAACAACTATTGTATATCATTCTGCTGGTCGCCTGTATGGTACTTCTTTATTCCATGCCGGTTCTTGCCTCAGAACTGACGGAAGCCGAGGTCGAACAGGCTGTGGCAGAGCAGGGAAAGGAAGCCGTAACCGGGAATGTCTTCATCTGGTTCCTATGTGCCATTGCTTTTTTAAAGGTCAGCCAGAAGATTGATTCCTTCATGGCAAGCCTCGGCATTAACGTGGGGAATACAGGCGGAAACATGATGGCGGAACTTCTGATTGCCGGCCGGAGTCTGGCCGGGGCCATGCACTTAAAGGGCGGAGGCAGTAGCGGAGGCAGCGGATACCGGAAATCCGGCTCTCCGGGCGATGCAGCCGTAGGAGGAAATTTCCTGTCTGGCGGGCTCGCCGGATCCGTGGGACGTCAGACCGAACGGAGTGCGGTCAACAATGTAACCGGGTATACGGAACACTCCAGCATCGGGAGCG
This sequence comes from Lachnospiraceae bacterium, assembly GCA_910574285.1. Classification (GTDB taxonomy): domain Bacteria; phylum Bacillota; class Clostridia; order Lachnospirales; family Lachnospiraceae; genus Sporofaciens. The sequence goes on from CAJTAL010000036.1 coordinate 11,774, forward strand.
CCATGTATCACTCATCCTTAAACAAGGGTGGGGACTTCGCTAATAACGTCATCAGCAACATCGCCCAGGGAAATTACAGCCAGGTCGGCTCTATTAAGGGTGAAGAGGCGGAAAAAGCTTTCATTTCCTATATGGGAATGAAAGAAGACAAGGACACGCCGCTTCCGGTATATACCAACATGGAGATTGGCGGCGGGCGCATGACCGGGACAGAGACCACGGAAGATTCCGGGAGCCGGGAATTTGCCCTGTACCATGCAGACCAGTATGTGGCGCCCACACCGGGAACATACGATACCGTGCAGTCGATTGACGGCGCTGCCTGGTATAAGCAGTATGCACAACCTACGGTCAATAAAACGCCTTATGAAACGGAGGATGGAAAAGTTGCCTACCACGAATCCATTGTCCAGAAGCTTCCGCAGGCTCCCCAGAGAAAGGAGCGGATCTAGTTGGCAGAACAGCAAAACAGCTTGTCTGAAGCAGCCGGTGTAGGCTCGGCTGTCTCTGACCTGTTTAAATTGAAACGGGCGGCTCCATTTGCAAAGGCTGTAAAAGGCGGAGTCGGCGGTGCTGCAGGCGCTGCAATCGGCATGGCTCTTGGACATAAAGACGAAATTAAGAAGTCCGCCGTCGCCATTACCGCGGCGCTGATGCTGCCGGTATTGTTCCTGACCATGCTCCCCGGACTTACCTTCGGGGACTTATCGGAGAACTCCGGCGTATTAAACAGCGGCACCCTGATCAATGAGAACCTGCAGAAAGCAAACCAGGCAATCGTTGAGGTCTTAATGGAATGCCACGATGAGGTGCTGGCGGAAATCCAGCAGGAAGCGTCCAGGGTTCCGGAAGGGGATACCGTATCCATCACCGATCCTTATGCCGCTTCCATTTCCGTTAATTCCAACCTGCTGATCGCGCAGTTCTGTGCCAGCAGGGAAAGCTATAAGGAAATCAATATAAAAGAGCTTCAGAAGGTCATCCGGGATAATAAGGATGATCTTTTTTCTTATGACGTATCAACAGAGACCGTCACCATGGAAGTTGAGGTTGACGCAGGTGCGGAAGGTGAGTCTGGGAATGAAAGTGCCGGAGATGGTGCAGCTGCCGGAAGTGCTTCCGCTGCACCTCAGACCAAAACGGTCACGTTTACGCGCCACAATTATGTTGTGAAATATGCCGGTGATACCTATTTTGCAGACCATGTGTTCCATCTGACGGACAAGCAGAAAGAGCTGGCTGAAGCCTATGCAGAGAACCTGGAACTCTTTTTCGGCTCATCCGCCTCTGGAGTTGCGACAGCCAATGTATCCGAGGAGGTCCTGGCTTACCGGGCCACGGTGGAACGGATCGCTTCCAAATACGGCATGGGACAATACGTGGAGCTGATCCTGGCAGTCATGATGCAGGAATCCGGAGGCCGGGGAACGGATGTCATGCAGGCATCGGAAAGCGGTTACAACCAAAAGTATTCCCATTCGCCGGGCAGCATTACCGATCCGGAATACAGCATTGAGTGCGGGATTCAGGCATTGAAACACGTCCTCACCAAAGCCGGGTGTACCGGGCCGACAGACCTGGACCGGATCAAGCTGGCACTTCAGGGGTATAATTACGGCTCCGGCTATATTGACTGGGCGATGGCGCGGGACGGCGGGTACACCAAAGAAAATGCCATTGCATACTCCGATATGATGTGCGCCCGTCCGGGCTGGCATTATTCTGTCTATGGCGACAAGGAGTATGTGGATCACGTCCTTCGCTATTATATCGTCACTTCCACAGGCGGCACCTATCCGGCAAACGGGATGCAGATTCCCCATTACCTGCAGACAGATTACGGGAATATTCCTTACGGCGGAGGCTCCATTGCTTCCAGCGGATGCGGCCCTACCAGCTTTGCCATGATTGCAAGCTACCTGACAGGGACAACCATTACTCCGGTAGATGCGGTTTCCTGGTGCGGGAATTCCTATTATAAGCCTGGCGTGGGAACCTACTGGTCCTATTTCGGGGCGGCGGCTTCTCATTTCGGGTGTGGTTCCGTTACCCAGACCACGGATGCCAATGCAGTGCTGAAGGCATTATCCGAGGGGCATCCCGTCATCAGCTCACAGCGGGCGGGACTATTTACAAGCGGCGGGCATTTCATTGTCCTCCGGGGAGTCACTGCCAATGGGAAGGTTCTGGTGAACGACCCCAACGACAGCGCTTCCAAGAACTATATCAACCGGGAATTTGACATGATGTCCGAAGTCCATGCTACATCTAACGCATACTGGATTTTTGACAAGAAATAGAAAGGAGAACCTATGAGCAGAAAAAAAATAATTTTATCCATTTTTCTGATGGCTGCACTTGTATCGGTTGGCATTATTTTGCCAGCTCTGCATCGGGATCAGGATTCCAGAAAGCCAGAAGGTAAGAAACCGATTCCAACTACGGAAAAGACAAAGAAACCATCGCCGATAAAAGAAGTTTCTTCTCCTCCTGGATTGCAGTATTTGGGGTTTGAAGATCTGGAGGCCTTTCTCCACCTTATCAAGATAGAGGATTTAAAAGCACAGATGGCTTCTTATTTACAGGAGGCAGGATATATAAATATCACGTCCGCAACCTTCTTTGCAGATGAGACCAGTTATCCCTCCAATGGAGAAACCCTGTTTCAGTTTTCTTTATCAGATGGCAGCAAGCTTCCTGTAACCTGCCTTACTGCGGATGGTACATTTTCATTCGGAGAGGAAAAGCGACAAATCCCATCATCAGACACCGCATATACGCGTATTTATACACGCCAGACAGATGATTCCCTTCCTTCCGTAACAACGGAGGAGATTGAAGCCATGCAGGAAGGCGGTTATGCAGATACGGAAAGTAGTGATACAGGAAATTCTGTGGGAACCTATACCGCAGGTGAAACTGACGGTCACACAGCAGGCAATACGGGAAGTACCGATATCAACTATGTCACAAACCATGCAGAGGAGGTGACGCCATGAGCAGCCCGGAAGAACAGCAGATCGCTTTGATCCCCCGCAATTTTATGGAACACGGTACTTTTATGGGTGGGATGTTCAAGATCCGAAATGCCATTGAAGGGGCTGTGCTTGCAGGCGGAATCGGGATTCCGGTTGTCCATCTGCCCTTGTCGCTGACCACGCGAATCATTATCCTATGCATGACTTCCCTTCCGGCCGCCATGGTCGCCCTCATCGGGATCGGTGGGGAAAGCCTGACTTCATTTTTGATGAATGCTCTCCGGTTCGTGAAAAACCGTAGGATCATCTACCGTTCTGACGTCATGCCGGATTACCGAAAACGGAGACAGCATGCAAGGAACCGGGAGCCTAAGAGCCAGAAGCGGAAAAAGAACAGAGGAAACACAAAGCAAGGTACTGCTGTGAAAACAAATTGTAGTAATTGTACCTCTGAAGGAACTGAAGATCAAGATTCTCAATCAAATGCCTTGGATGACGGACATTTCAGCCGGAAAGCCAGAAAAAAAGAAGCTGCACGCCGGAAAATAGAGAAGAAACGGGAACGCCGAATCTACGATACTTCCACCAGCAGCGGCATCAAAAGGCAGGCCAAAGAGGATATCCGAATCTTAAAAGTAGAGCAGAAACTGGCGAAGAACGCACAGGCTCAGGCGCTTAAAGATGCAAAAAGAGAAAAGGCTGCACGCGAACGGCAGAGGAAGGAGGACAAAAAGGAGGCCGTCCGCGCAGCCAAGTATAAGAAGAAAGAAGCATTGAGGCTGGCGAAGTATGAACAGCAGGAAGCCGCATGGCTTGAAAAGGAAGCAAAGAGGGAGGCTGCCTACCGGAAGAAACATCCGGACAGCCCTCCTTCCTCCCCGGTGAAAAAGAAGAAACGGAAATACCAGACATTGGAGGATTACCTGCCTGTTGAAAAGATTGCCAACGGTATCGTCTATACCACTGACCACCGTTACGTTAAGATCCTGGAGATTGAACCGATCAACTTCCTGTTAAGAAGCGCCAGAGAACAGCAAAGCATCATTTACAGCTTTATTTCTTATTTAAAGATCAGCCCTGTGAAGCTCCAGATTAAGATGATCTCCAAGAAAGCAGATATTAACCGGCACTTAGAGCAGTCTGCAAGAGAGCTGGAACGGGAATCTGACCCCAGATGCCGGGAGCTTCAGAGGGACTATATCCAGTTCGTCCGGCATTTAAGCTCCAGGGAGGCCGTATCCCGCCGTTTTTTTCTTATCTTTGAGTATGAACCGTTCAATATAAACCGGAAGACAGAGGAAAAGGAAATCCTGGCGGCACTGGAGACGGCGGCACAGACGGCAAAAACTTTTCTCTATCAATGCGGCAATGATATAGTCTCGCATGAAAATGAGGATGAGTTTACTACGGATGTGCTCTATACACTATTGAATCGGACATTGTGTACCGACAAGCCTCTCCCGGAACGGATCACCGAAGTATTGGGACAGCGCATGGCGGAGGGCAAAGATGTGGATGCCATCCACTGCAACGCGTTTACCGCACCGGAATCTCTGGACTTGAAGCACAGCAATTATGTACGGATCAACGGGCTTTACCATACTTACCTCATGGTTCCGTCAGATGGTTATAAGAACAAGGTCACTCCCGGCTGGCTCTCCCTCCTCATCAACGCGGGAGAAGGGATTGATATTGACTTCTACCTGCATAAGCAGCCGAAGGATAAGATCCAGCAGCGTCTGGGACAGCAGATCCGTATCAACCGTTCTAAGATCAAGGATGCCTCAGATACCAATTCGGACTTTGACGATCTGGATTCCGCGATCCGTTCCGGCTATTTTCTAAAGGCCGGGCTTGCCAATAATGAGGATTTCTACTACATGAACCTGCTCATTACCATTACGGCGTCAGACCTGGAGGAACTGCAGTGGCGGATACAGGAGATGAAGAAATTGTTGATTTCCCAGGATATGGACCTGCGTTCCTGCTATTTTCTGCAGGAACAGGGATTCCTTTCTTCCCTGCCGCTGGCTTCCTTAGATAAAAAGCTTTATGAGCTGTCCAAGCGGAACGTACTGACTACCGGAGCTGCAAGCTGTTATCCATTTACCAGCTATAGTATCTGCGATGATAACGGCATCCTGTTCGGAGTCAACAAGCATAATAATTCGCTGGTCATTGCGGATATCTTCGATTCCAAGCAGTATAAGAACTCCAATATCTGCATTCTGGGATGTTCTGGAGCCGGAAAGACCTTTACCATGCAGACCATGGCGCTTCGGATGCGCCGCAAAAGCATCCAGGTATTCATCATCGCGCCTTTAAAGGGACATGAGTTCTACCGCGCCTGCAAGAATGTTGGCGGGGAATTTATCCAGATCTCCCCGGCCAGCCGGAGCTGTATCAACATCATGGAGATCCGGAAGGTCGATAACTCCGTCAATGAACTTCTTGACGGACCGACACTGGATGCCTCGGCGCTTGCTTCCAAGATCCAGAAGCTGCATATCTTTTTCAGCCTGCTGATCCCAGACATGAACCACAAGGAGAAACAATTGTTGGATGAGGCTCTGATCAAAACCTATGCTAGAAAGAGAATCACCCATAAGAACGAATCCCTATTTGATCCGGAACATCCTGACCAATATAAGGAAATGCCGATTCTGGAGGATGTCTATGATATCCTGATGGAAAGCCGGGATACAAAACGGCTGGCGCACATCCTGAATCGCCTGGTTCATGGCTCTGCTTCCTCGTTTAACCAACAGACCAATGTAGATCTGACCAATAAATATACGGTGCTGGATATCTCGGAGCTGACCGGCTCCAGTGACCTCCTAACGGTCGGCATGTTTGTTGCACTGGATTATGTCTGGGACAAGGCGAAGGAGAACCGGACGGAGGAAAAAGCAATTTTTGTAGATGAGGTATGGCAGTTAATCGGCGCTTCCAGCAACCGCCTGGCTGCGGAATTTGTGCTGGAGATTGCCAAGATCATCCGCGCCTACTCAGGAGCCGGAATCTTCGCTACACAGGATCTGAATGATTTCTTTGCTCTGGATGACGGCAAATATGGAAAAGGGATCATCAATAACTGTAAGACCAAGATCATCCTAAACATGGAGGATGAGGAGGCTCAGAGGGTGAAACATATCCTTCACTTATCAGAAACCGAAGTCATGAATATCACGCATTTTCAAAGGGGGAATGGCTTAATCTCAACCAACAACAATAACATCACCGTAGAGTTTAAAGCTTCTGCGCTGGAGAAGGAACTGATCACCACCGACCGTCAGGAACTTTTAGAGATCCTGGCACGCCAGAAACAGAAGGCAGGTTAATTCTATGGAGACAGCTTTCAATACGCGCAAAAATATATTATTTATAGTGCAGAGCTTATGGCTATGGAAGAACCGTGGCCCGCCAAAGAATTTACATGTAACTGTAAAAGCACTGAGCAGTTACAAAAAGGTTCTTTCTGATGTTTGGGTAATTCTTAAAGAACCACCATCTGCCCAATACAACTGAATATTCCGCAGATGAAGCAGCTGATATGGCTGCTTTTTTCTTTGCCACCTTACGAGGGAAATCTGCCAATGGTAGAGCCCGTAGAGATGGCAAATTTTATTTTCAAGGAGGAAATCTATGTTACAAAAAGTAAAACACCTTACAAAGCGGCTGTCTGCATTTCTGCTGGCAGTCCTTGTCACCGCAGGCACCTGCCTTTCCGGCAGCGTCCCTGTCCATGCTGCAGACGGCACCATCCAGTACACTTCTGGTCCTTCCATCACATATGGAAGCTATTCTACTTCCAGAATGACCTTCGACGGCAGTAATACAGCCTACTGTGTAGAACCGTTACAGCCTACGCCCTCATCCGGGACTTATGCTTACACCTTGCTTGGCAATGACTCCCCCATCCGGAAGGCATTATATTACCTGAACGGCGGATACGGGTATGACAAGCATATCAAAAACCAGTATCTCGGCGGCTGGTCGGATGATAATTCCTATGTCATCGGCCATCTGGTCGTTGCCTACATCTATGCAGGCTATGCTTCAGACAGCGGCGCCTTTCATGGTGCACCCCAGAATTATATTGATAAATCTGTGGAAATAGCAAATGCCATCAAGGGGCTTCCTGAGCCTCCGGCAACCTTCAAGGCCTTCATCGTTCCGGGCAATAATAACCAGACTTTAGTTGGAAGCTGGTATCAGATCCCCTACGGTTACATAGAGCTTCACAAGGCTTCCGCAAATGCTGCTGTCTCTAATGAGAATGGAAATTATTCCTTAAAAGGCGCGGAGTATGGAATTTATAAAGGAGAGACACTGGTTTCCAAGCTGACGACCGACCAGAATGGCTACGCTAAATCCGGCGAATTGGAATCCGGAAGCTATACGGTCAAGGAGCTGAAGGCTTCCAAGGGCTACATCGTTGATGTGACTGCCCATAATGTGACGGTAGAGCCGGAAAAGACGGCTTCCCTGAATGTAACGGAAGTGCCCCAGAGCGATCCGATGGATCTGCTACTCCAGAAGCTTGATAAAGAACTAAAAATGGCACAGCCGCAGGGCAAAGCTTCTTTAGCGGAGGCCCAGTTTACGGTGAAATTTTATACCGAGAAGTCTGATAAAGACCCGGCTGCTGGCGGCGCAAAGCCTGCACGTACCTGGATCTTTAAAACGGACTCCGAAGGAAAAGTAAAATTTTCCAAAAATTATCTGGTATCCGGGGATGAGTTCTATATCCAGAAGGACGGGAAAACTCCCTGTCTTCCCCTTGGCACCGTAACGGTACAGGAGACAAAAGCTCCGACCGGATATCTTGCCAATGATACCGTATTTGTACAGAAGATCACAGCAGGCGGCAAAGTGGAGACCGTATCCTGCTATAACGCCTCTTCCATAGAAGAACAAGTCTGCCGGGGCGGTGTAAAACTCCAGAAACGGGATTTTGAAACAAAAAAGGCAGAGCCCCAGGGCGGTGCGACCTTGGAAAATGCAGCATTTACCATCACGTCCTTAAATGAAAATCCTGTTGTGGTAGATGGCAAAACTTATACCAAGAACCAGGTAGTTATGAGCCTGACGACAGACAGCAAAGGCTCTGTCTCCACAAATAAAGATGCTCTTCCTTTCGGGCATTACCGGGCAGACGAAACCAAAGCTCCTGAAGGCTATCTGAACGAAGGTAAGCTCTCTGTAGAATTTGATATCACAAAAAACGGCGAGATTGTGGATCTGACTTCTGAAGAGGCTGCCATATCAAACCAGATTATCCGCGGAGATCTGGAACTCGTCAAGGTTGCTGATGGAGAACAGAAACGGCTTTCTGATATCCCATTCTCTATCACTTCTGTGACCACCGGGGAAAGCCATACGATTGTTACTGACAAGATTGGTTACGCCAGCACTGCTTCCAAATGGAATAAGCACACCCACAATACCAACCAGGGGAAGACCTCAGAAGATGGGATCTGGTTTGGGACATTCAAGCCAAATGATTCCAAGGGCGCACTTCCTTATGATACCTACACCATAGAAGAACAGCGCTGTAAGGCGAATGAGAGCATGGATCTCTTAAAGTTTGAAGTCACTATCTATAAGGATTCCGTCAGCGTAGATTTAGGCACGCTTACCGACGACAAGATTGAGATCGGCACCACCGCCCTGGATAAGAATACCGGAACCCATATGAGCAAACCGGAAAAGAAAGTGACACTGATCGATACAGTAGAGTACTCCGGTCTAAAGAAGGGCCAGAAGTATCAGGTCATCGGTACGCTGATGGATGCAGAAACCGGTGAAGAAATCCTGATTGATGAAAAGCCTGTGACCGCTGAAACGGAATTTACGGCAAAGATGTCCTCTGGAAGCGTAGAGGTTACCTTCACGTTTGACGCAACCTCTCTGGAAGGCAAAACCACGGTCATTTTTGAGGAACTGCATCAGGACGGGCAAAAGCTGGCTGTCCATGCAGATTTAAAGGATACAGACCAGCAGATCTCATTCCCAGAAATCGGAACGAAGGCGAAGGACTCCGATACTGAAGAAAATATCGCCAACGCGGATGAAAAGGTACAGCTTACTGATACCATTTTCTTCAAAGGGCTGGTTCCAAATCTGGAATATGTCGCTACCGGAAAGCTGGTGGATGTAGAGACAGAAGAACCTCTCTTAGACAGCGACACTCCGATCACTGCACAGACCACATTTACCCCAGAAGCCAGCGAGGGTACGGTGGATGTTGTGTTTGAATTTAATGGCAGCTCCTTGAAAGGGAAAAATACGGTCATCTATGAATCCGTTACCCAGGAAGAAAAAGAGGTGGGGATGCATGCAGATCCGGAATTTAAAAATCAGCAGATGTTCTTCCCGGAGATTGGCACAAAGGCAAGCTGTCCAGAGACAGATTCCCAGATGGCGATTCCAAAGAAAGATCTTACGATAGTAGATACCGTTTCCTATCATCTGGTTCCGGGGAAGGAATATAAGCTGACGGGAACCCTTATGGATAAAGAGAGCGGCGAGCCCCTGCTGATTGACAAAAAGCCGGTGACCTCCGAGCTTGTTTTTACGCCGGAAGAGGCAGAAGGCACGGTGGAATTATCCTTCACATTCGACGCAAGCGCACTGAAGGGCAAAACTATTGTTGCGTATGAATCCGTATCCTATCAGGAGAAGGAGATCGCTGTCCATACAGATATTGAATCCACTCCCCAGAGCATCTATTTCCCGGAAATCGGCACTACCGCCAAGGATGGTAAGGATGGCGATCAGGAAGCCCTGGCGGAGAAGGAGACACAGATCATAGATACCGTAAAATATAAGGATCTGGTTGTGGGAGGCCCTTCCTACCGCCTGGTGGGAACCTTAATGGATAAAGAAACTGGCAAGGAAATCCTGATGGACGGCAAACCGGTTACTGCAGAAACCACTTTTAAACCAGAAGAATCCAGCGGCTCCGTGGATGTTATTTTTACCTTTAACGCGACAGAACTGAAAGGGCATGATGTGGTGGTCTTTGAGAAACTCTTTGTTACGGTAAAGGAAGATGACAAGGAGAAAGAGGTAGAAGTGACCAGCCATGAGGACATCAAGGCCAAAAGCCAGACCGTGAAGCTGACGGAAGTACCGACCGAGCCAAAGGAACCGGACATTTCCTCTCCTGTCAAGACCGGGGATGAAGCGCCAATCCTGCTTTACATTTGTATTGCTACAGGTTCATTACTTATCATTATTATCAGCGGGCTTGTTCTCTACTGGAGATGTAAGCACCGGAAGTAATTTTATATCGTAACTCATTCACTTTATGCTGGCAGATTTAGCAGATTGCAAGGTGAATCCCTGACAGCCGTATCCGCCGGCACCCGTTTTAACACAGGCAGCTTTTTTACAAGCTGCCTGTATCTGGAGATAACTATGGAGATAACACACTGCCTCGCGGATGCCAAACATATCCGCCGATTTTTGGATGCCTGTGACGGGAACTGGCATCGCTGTATTTATATTAATTGTGTCAACTGCAGAGCAAAGAATTCCTGCACTCAGCCTGGATTCCTGTTTTGCCCGGATCACCGGGCCGTCCCGCTGGTTCTTCCTCTTTCGGATGCAGATATGCTTTTCGCCTGCTGTCCGGAACCGGAAGAATGTCTGGGGGTATTCAAAGATACCGTATTTCTGGAAGTGTATGCACAATTCCTAAAAGGACAGAAGATCATCTCTCCTGATTGCCCCTGCATGGCACTGTTAGACATCCAGAATAAGGATTGTTATGACTGGTGATGAAACAGATAAATTTATTTTTACATTGATCCGTTGCACTTCCTCTGCCTGTCACGTACAGAGAAAAGAAAAACCGGAGGGATGACCTATGAGAAATCTTACTGCCATCATACAATTTATCGACCAGACGTTTACCAGCTTAATCTTCATACCCATGTGTTTTATCTTATACTGCAGGTTCTTTCCTTCCAAAGAGAGAAGCAAAAGGATGCGCATTTTTTACCGGGTATGTATCGTACTGGTAGTATTGTTCCTGCTCCGGTATTTCTGTGATAAATTTATCTTTACCGCAGTCAACTATCCGAAATTTACAGACAGCGGCCTGTTTCCTCTGATCCAGGCAGTATTTTATCCGGAAGTATGATAGCAGTTCGCAGGCTTTTTACCCTTCGGCTAAATTTTCAGGCAAGGAAGGATAAGAAGATCCTAAGACAAAGGGGATCTGACAAAAATCCCTTTCCTACATACAATCGCATATAAAAGCATCAAAATAAGCATTGGAAGATCTGTGTAATCACAATTTTTCCGGTGCTTATTCTTTTACTTTATCAAATTAACGTATTAACTGGAGAAAATTGGGGAAAAGTCCCAAATTGGCACCTGTTTTTGCTCTTGACTTATAGGAATTCCTTGTCTATTTACTTATAATATACGTATACAAAACGTAAGAATCATTATTTCTAATTATTTTATACATATACAAAACGTAAGAGAGGTGAACATTTATGAAAAAACAGACAATACGCTGCCCCTACTGCGGCAGTCCTGCAATCTTAAAAGATGCTTCCTATGTATATGGCCATAACTCATCTGGGGGAAAGGTCTATGTATGCAGCCACTATCCGGCCTGTGACTCCTATGTAGGAGTCCATCAGGGGACATCCCTGCCGAAAGGCTCCCTGGCGAACCGCACGCTCCGTAAGAAACGCATCCAGGCCCATCAGATTTTCGACCAGCTCTGGAGAAAGGGAATTTTCAGCCGCGAGGAGGCTTACCGGTGGATTGGAGATAAATTCTGTCTGCAGACCCGTCAGGCACATATCGGGAATTTCAGTGACTATATGTGCGACCAGCTGATACAGGAAGCTTCCAAAGTTCTACAGAATAACCACATACCGCTTGGTATGGCCGGATAAAAAGGAGGGATACCATGGATGGAATCATGAGTTATGAACAGAAACAGCTTGTAACCGCTCATTTAAGCCTCGTTCCCCGGATGGTGCGGGTGCTTACCAGAAGCTTTTCCCATCTGTCACAGGATGAGTTTGATGAGCTGACACAGACCGGATACCTTGCCCTGTGCAATGCCGCTATGAAATGCAGCCCCTCGCAACCCTTCCCACCTTATGCAAGGACTGCGATCCGAAATGCCATTTATGATTACTGGCGGGACTGCGGGAAGAGAAAAAGCACGTTCTGTTCTCTGGATGCAATCCTCACTGCCGAAGACGGCGGTACTTATGAGCCGGAATTTATGCTTCCTAAAGCAGACATACTGACTCCGGAACAGGCGGTACTGTCAAAGGAATCCGTCTCTTACCTGAAGAGACTGGAATATACAGGCAGTAAGCATTTGAAAAAGGGCATTACCTCACTCCGCCTCCAGCAAAGCGGGTACACCAGTGCGGAAGTAGCAAAGCTCTACAACGTCCCGTCCAACCATGTCCGGGCTTGGCAGAGTAAAGCAAGGAAGCAGTTAAGAGAGGATCAGGAACTATATGCACTTTTAGCGTAATTCTAAGGGAAAACACATGAAAAAAGGAGGTACTTATTATGCTGACATTATACACCGCAATCGGAAGCTTAAAAATCAAAAGGGATGAGATGGGAAATCCAGTCCCGGCAGTCATCAATAACAGGCAGGAATATGGATTATCCGAACATGAACTTGTACTCTGGAGCTGTCTCGCCTTCCAGATCCTGCAGATCTATGAACTGGAGAAGGCATATACAAAACGGCTTGCAGATTCCGGCCGCCCGGAAGGTCTTTCCTTTTCCCATTACTTAAACCGCCTGCTTCTGCGGGGGCTGATCGTAAAGGGCGACGGGCTGACCGGAATAGATGCCCTGTACCGGCTGCTTGGAAAACTGCATATCCAGCCGGTTACTGACCATTTTTCGATACGGCTCTTCACCTGCATCCAGCTCTATCTGGAGGGGAGAATAAAAATCCGCGATTTCGGGCGGTATCTGAAGAAAGAGAAATACGCTCCAATGGAAGAAACCGTCCTGGAACTCGCCAAAGCAACGGAACCTACCACCGCAGAACTGCTCGCCTGTGTAGAGCAGGGGGCAAAAGCGAAAAACCCGAAGGAAGTATGGGATCTGCTTTATGAAGATACGGATGCGACCTACGAATCCCTGGCAGACGAGGCACAGCTTCTCCACGTCCAGTATCCAGTGCTGCAGGCAATCGGGAACCTGTACCTTAATAAACAGATTTCATTCCAGCAGTTTTGAAAGGAGAACTATGCCAAAACCATTATTATCAAAGCTGATTGCCCAAGCGGTAATCGGCTTTTTCTTCCTATTGGTTGGATGTGCTTACGGCATCCATTCCAAAGATGATATTTTTATTATATTGAGCCTGTTCATAGGGCTTTTCAGCTTGATCCGTATCTATAATTTCTACCGATTGATCCACAATGAAGCTTACTGGGCATTATCCGGAACTTGTGTCAAACAGACCGCTCTGCCTTTCAAAAAAGACAGCCAGATTATACTTGTAGATGAAAACCAAAGAGAATATACGCTAACATCTGATATTATAGCCAAATCAATTCCGTCCCTATCTCATGAACTTATAGTAGAATTAAGTGAAAAAATATTGCAACCAGATAATACTTAAAAATTTATATAAAACTCCGTGTTGGACTTCAAAATTCCACACGGAGTTTTCATAGCAATCTGTTTTTTAATTGTTCTACCAATATTAGATTGCCACATTTTCAAGCGTTTGCGGAAGGATTCGAACCTTCGGTGCGTTGCCGCACACCATCTTAGCAGGTCGCAGGATGTCCGGGGGACATCCGCTTTGCGACGACCGGAGTGGAACGGAGAGGCACCTTAAACCACTCAGACACGCAAACGAAAAGTGGACGTTTGCTCTGCACCGACCGAAGCAGCGCGGAGACCTTGAACCCAATATCTCCGGCTTGAAAGGCCGGTGTCCTGACCTTTTAGACTAGTGGACATTACTGCAGGCTTTCACCTGCATATTTTATCTATTTTCTTCATGCACCTATCTGCATCGGAATTACTGTATTTACCACCAAAATATCATCCAGGCTTACCTGAAGCACTGCTGCAAGTACGACCAGATTATCTATGGATGGTAACGCTACGCCTTGCTGCCACTTGTATATCGCTTGCGGTGTGGCAAATCCGAAAATATTCTGCAAATCCTTTACTGATAAGTTTGCCTGCTTCCTCAACCTGTTAATGTTCTTTCCTGTCCGTATCATATCTATTGTCGGCAGATCCATGTTCATTCACCTCCTGTCATTTTACAAATATCCAGGCGGTACTGCCCCATGTGAGATTCGAACTCACGGCCACTCGATTAAAAGTCGAGTGCTCTGCCAGCTGAGCTAATGGAGCGCGCACAGAAAACTTTCCAATGGAATCTTTTCTGTTTATTAAAGCAAAAAATACCGCCTACCTCATACAAGATAAGCGGCATCTGATATCCATGTTTTTATCTGTCAGTCTCCTGTATAGAAAGACAGCTTTTTAATCACACAGTTATTTTCCGTTTTCTTACCTTACATGAGCGTACCAAAATCAAACCCTGCTTTTTTTCTTTACTGTGCAGCGTCTCATAATGTTCACTATTCAGGTAATATACGAAATTAACTGTTGTCATGATTCTTTCCTTTCTGGACTTATTTTCGTCCGCTTTATTTTTATCTGTACTTACTATATCACCTATATCACCCTTTGTCATTATACTGGTAATATAATTTTTGTATTGCGGACGGCAGACTTAGTTACACACTCATCACACATTTTTCTCCATAATATGGAAATTGGGAATCATGTGTAAGTAATACTAAATTCTCATATTTAGCCTGCGCTATCAGAAGCCTGTCAAATGGATCATTATGTTTTGGTGTATCGTTCGGTCGTGATAACGTCTTTAACAGGAAAATATGTCCTGCCTCTATCGGCAGGCTGGTAAATCCTGTATCCTCACACAGCCGGACAAATTCTTCTTCTGATACAGGCATATTTTCTGGCTTGATTATATGCTTGATTGCAACTTCCCATACAGAGGCCATACTATAAAATACTTCATTACTTTCCTTTTCGAGAAGTTCTATCACTTCATCCGACAGCTTTGACGTATTTGCAATGGCCCATAGTGCTATATGCGTATCCAGCAAAATCCTCACGTCTATTTCACTCCAAACATTTCTGCTATCTCGTCATTATTCTCATCAATATTATCCGGAATCTTATATTTTCCATTTGCAATCCCCAATGTTCTTTTCCGCCCAGCTGCTGATAAATGCATGGAAAAAGGCATTCCCTGATCCTCCACGCTTTGCCTTGCAAATATTCTTACCGCCTCTGCAAAAGATGTCCCCAATTGTTTATACAATAATTCAACTTGTTCCTTTAACTCTGAATCCATTCTTACTTGCAGGGTTGCCTCCTTAGCCATAACAAACACCTCCTTTTTGTAATACAATTATATTACAATCGTATTGCATTTTCAACTATATTATCGTATTTAATATCTCCACTATTATTCGTAGTCTATTCGTTCAATTTTAAAAATTACAGGTCTTGTACCATCTGAGCAGCAAGCAATCATTGTGTTTTCTTCCTTCATCCACCCTTTCATAATAGAGCCACCCTGTAATCCCGCATAGATATATCGTGAGATTGCATCCCACGTCTCAGAACAATGCGACATTTTAGGCCCACCTGCCACAGTATCAGGATCAGCTTCTGTTTTAACCAGTGTGTTAAGTCCCATATGCCAGAAATCATCCCTCTCATCATCCCTGAAAAAATGAATTCATCACCCACATTATAACATTGACATGCTCCGGAAGCAGGATCCGCACAATAATAAGTATACACTGTCAAATACTTTTATCAGCCTTCTTTGTTTCTTCTCTTACGGACTGCTTGTTTTCCTTCCATGACTTCCTTGTAGCGGAAGCACTCCTCTGTATGGTCATTGATTATCCCGCAAGCCTGCAGATGGGAGTATACCGTCACAGGACCAAGATATTTAAACCCTCTATTTTTCAAATCCCGGCTAATCTCATCCGAAAGTCCGTTCTTTGTCGGAAGACTTCCTTTTTGATGGCCCATATACAGAATTACCCTGCCTTTCGTAAATCCCCACAAATAATCGCTGAATGTACCAAACTCCTTTTGTATCTTCAAAAAACACTGAGCATTATGGATTACTGCACGAACCTTTCTCTCAGACTTTATCATTTCTTCTGTATCTATAATCCTCTGGACATCTTCCTCTGTATATTCTGCCACGCTCTGATAATCAAAATCATCAAAACATTTACGGAATATCTCCCTTTTCTGAACCATCATGTTCCAGTTCAGTCCGCACTGCATGGCTTCCATCATTAGAAACTCAAATTGTTTCCGGTCGTCGTACAGCGGAACGCCCCATTCTTCATCATGGTATTTTATCATTTTTTCATTGCAAAGACACCAGGAACACCGCTCCATTTTCAATTCTCCCATGATCTTCCTATAAACTCTTTCCTAATTCATACGCCTGCTTCGGATATTCTGAATTTATAACATCATCAAGTACGTAACAACCTTTTGCGGAGACAATTCCCACATTGTCCCATTCCAGATATTTTACCATGCCTCTAAAAGAAGCAATGGCTCCTTCTGCGGATTCTTCGGTCTCATCGCCATATGTAAGCATCAGGATTGCTTTTTTATCTGCACCTTTTAATACCGAATTATTTGCATAAAACCGGTCAATCACTGCTTTTATCTGCGCATTTATATCATAATAGTAAATCGATGAAGCAAACACGACTGCCTCCGCTTTTAAAAGTTCCGGATTCAACTCCTGCATGTCATCTTTAAATACACAGACACACTCATTCTTTTGACAGGAACCACAGCCAATACAGGGATGCACGTTCTTAAACGCTGCGTCAAAACGACAGACTGTATGTCCTGCCTCCTCTGCTCCCTTGATAAAGGCATCCGCCAAACAGGATGATGTTCCTTTTTTTGTGCGCGCTGCCGGTAATTACTAAAATCCTCATCTTATAACTCCTCCAATTCTATTTTTATCATATACATTCAATATTCTTTATTATAACACGGGGCAATTCTCAGAAAAAGAAGGATTTCTGAAAGATACTTTTTGGACACTCATATACGGACAATTCTTCTTAAATTCTATTAACACCAGTTAATATGCCACAATTCCAAAAAAATTCAAGATTTGTGGTATATAAACTTACTTTTCTGAATTTGAATATTATATATTGTGCTTTTGAAATTGACACACACTATATCTTGTGCTATTATAATCATGTATTTAAGTTTTTGTGTTATCCCACATCGGGAGTCTGAACCATTCCTTCAGAGCACACGCGAGTTTAAGTTTGGAAATCAGAGTTATTAGGATAGCCGCACCCTGCGGTCGCTTAATGGCTCTTTTTTTATTTTTAGGAAATCTGAAACATGGATTTCCTATTCTTTTACCTATTTTTATTATTTCAACGCCTAAGAGGGCAGAAAGGAGAAATTTTATGTCAGCAATCATTCATCTCATGGGAAGGGTCACCAGAGATCCCGTCATGCAGCAGGGGAAGAACAACGGTACGGAGTACATCTCTTTAGATCTTGCCACCTCACAAAGAAGCCAGAACGCACAGAATAATCCGGAAAATCCGTATGAATCCGTTTTCTATCAGTGCTATCTGAACAAACATCTGGCAGAACGGCTTTCGAAAGCGGGAGTCAAGAAAGGGACATGCCTGTATATCTATGGAGAACTTGAACTCCATCCCTTTGTTTACAGTCAGGGACAGAGAGCAGGCCAGGCCGGTTCAGGAGCCAAGATCAATGTACGGGACTGGCAGTTCTGCCTTTCCAACAAGCCAGAAGGAGATGCAGGCGGAAACCAGGCAGGCGCACCATCGTACAATGGAGGCGCGGCTACGCCGGGAGCCGGAGGATATCCGAATCCAGGTCCGCAAAACGGCGGTTATCAGAATCCTGCCGGCACTGCACAAGGAGGCGCGTATCCTGCCAATGGAAATGCTGCCGGAAACAGGAACTATCCGGGCGGCAGCAATCCATCCGGTGGAGGCAGCTATTCCAATGGCGGCAATGGCAATGCGAATGGGAACGGTAATTATTCTAATGCTGGTAACGGCAATTCAGGTGCCAACTACCCGAATAACGGAAATGGCGCTGCAGGCTATCCAAATGGAGGCAGCAACATGGGCAACGGCCCGCAGCCTGCGAACGGAGGAGCCCCGCAAGGCGGTTCTTACCAGGCAAACGCCCCTGCACAGAATAGTTCGTCTAGAAACCAGATGTACCAGCAGCAGAGAGGGAATGCCCAGTACGGCCAGACACCGCCGCAGGGCGGATTTGCCGGGGACGGGTTTACCAATATCCCGGAAGGCATGGCCTCACAGCTTCCCTTCACTGCATAACTTCAGAATTACCCGGTTATGGAGCATGCCAGCGACAGCTGCCCCTGCAGATCACTTCACGAAAGGAATTGCGTGTTTACGTTTGAACACAGCAGTTCCTTTTTTGCAAATCATCTTTAAACGTAATTTATTTATATGAAAGGAACTCCAAATGAAAACAAGAAAAGTAGAACACAAAAGTATCAAAATGATAAAAGCAGTCGCCATTATTTTATTCCTGGCTCTGCTCTTTACTCCAGAATCAATAGACCGGTCTGTCATTGCCGGCATTGCAATCACCGGGATTGCAGGAAGCTTTCTCTTCCTCCTGATGCCCCTGTTACCGCATATCTCAGCCCCGTCTTTCTTAAGAAATACTTACACGCATAAGCGTAAGAAACAAAAGGAGGACCCCCCTTTCTTTGACATGGAGACGCTGCTGATCCGGCAGATCAGTTACCAGGTCACGGATAAGATTAAGGCCGCTTACCCGGATGCATCCTGGGAGTATACCCGGCCTATCAAGGCAGAGTCCCTGTTAAGCTGTGACATCATCCGCATCCGGACCTTCCATACGGGAGATTATAACTTTGCAGATGTTTCCCTGGACCGGTACGGGCATCTGAAGCTCTTCATGATGACCATTACGGATTTCACGCCCCTTCCGGGACAGAAGAATCCGGATGGTGCTAAGACTGATCATCCTGAAAATCCGGCAGAACCTCCTGTCCATGTGGATCCGGAATCCTGGTATTCCCTCATCGGGAAGCCGTTACTGACGGAACTGATCGGAGACCTGCAGGCAAGGGGACACCGGAAGCTTTTTATCAATGAAGCCGGGGAAATATTTATTTATGCTAACAATACCCCGGAAATAAAAGATACCTTCCAGCATTTCCCGCCCAGAGATTACTGGGCAGCCCTCATGGACATCTTTACCCTTGATGAGCTGAAAGCAGTGGAAACCAATGACACCCTGGAATTATCCTGGGCATAGAAGGGAGAGATTGATTATGGCAAATGGAAATTTATTACCAAACTGGTCCTTTAAGCGAAAGCTGCCGGAACCGTTCGAGGATTATACCGACGACCCGATATTTAAGAATGTTTATTCCAAGCATTGCATACAGCCCCAGAAGCGTTCTACGCTCCATGCGGCGACACTTCGGGAAATCCTGGCATATCTGGAACTGGAGTCACCCACAGGCGGGAAACCGCCGGAGGAACTTGGTGCAATCGGAAGCCAGGGAAATAATTTCACGATTGCGGAATATCCGAGCAAAACCGGGGAACTCCATGTAGTAGCCTACAACCGGATAAACGGCAAGTTTACGGCAGGCTGTTACCAGACACCCCCGGATCCGGAAAACAATCCAGAAAAATATATGCTGAAGGAGGATGACAAAAGCGGCGCTGCCCTGATCTTTGCACTCATCCCAACTGCTATGGCGGATGACGAATTCAATGAGCATTACCAGAAGCTGAAGGATGACCGGGATAACGGCTATCCAAACATGGACGATACGGCAGAGACTGCGGCAATCCTGTGCGATAACCTTTACCGGCGCATCCGTTACGGAACCTCTCTTCCGACTGGCGGAATCCCAAACGATACACCAGGCAACGGTTCCATTTCCCAGATGAAAGCGTTTACGGTACAGAAAGGCACTTATTCCCCAACGGATGTCATTCTTGGGGCTTTCCAGGTTCTAAAGCCTGGGACTTCTACCCGGAAAGTAATGGCAAGCGTTTCCAAAAAAGATTTCGTAGGCAAATACATCCTGTCCGAATCCCGGACACTGACTCCCCAGGAAGAACTCACCGTGCCGCAGCTCCCTGACTGGTACATCATACCGGCAGAGATCAAACGGATCTGCGAACACGCAAAATTAACCACAAATACCGTATCGCCCATGCGGAACTTCTTATTAAGAGGGCCTGCAGGGACAGGGAAGACCGAAGGAGCCAAAGCGATCGCTTCCGGCCTCCATCTCCCATACCGGTGCATTATCTGTTCTGCAAATACCGAGATCTTCGATTTGTTCGGACAGATCCTGCCCGATGTAGACGGGAGGCTTTCCGCCCTCCAGAGCGAATATCCCACCTTCCAGGACATCATGATGGACCCGGCAACGGCTTACCAGAAGCTGACCGGTACTTACGATGAAACGGTGGATGAGGATGCGGTCTACCAGAAGCTGGTGGATACTATTTTCGTTGAAATGCACGACCACTACACAAAGCAGGATTCCCACCAGAAGTTTAAATATGTGGACACTCCGCTGGTAGAAGCGATCCGTTACGGCTATCTTGTGGAACTACAGGAGCCTACGGTCATTGCCAATCCCGGCGTGCTGGTGGGCTTAAACTCCCTGCTGGACCGCTGTAACAGCGTGTTCCTGCCAAATGGGGAGGTCATTAACCGCCACCCGGATACCACGATTGTCGTGACTACCAACAATGATTATGCGGGCTGTAAGCAGATGAACCAGTCTGTCATCTCCAGGATGAACCTTGTGATCGACCTGGATGAGCCGGATGAGGATACCTTAGTCAAGCGTGTCCTTGGAATTACTGGCTGTACAGATAAAAAGACCGTAACCACCATGGCAAAGATCGTCAAAGCCGTATCCGAATACTGCCGCGAGAACCTGATCACAGACGGATGCTGCGGAGTCCGGGAGCTGATCTCCTGGGTGCAGTCCTTCATGGTCTGCGGGGATATCCGGGAAGCCGCCCGCTATACGGTCCTCTCCTCTGTTTCGGCAGACGCGGAGAGCAGGCAGGAAGTGGAGAGCGGCTGTCTCGATTCCATCCTTGCGGCGTAAAGGGGGCTTTTTATGAGGGATTATCAGATCACAGAGGAAGAAATGCGGGGAGTTTTGGCCGCCAATCTTTCTTATCTCAGGAAATCCAAACAATGGAGGCTCTCCCAGAAAACGCTGGCAAAAATTTTGCACGTACCGAGGAAAGCCATCATGAATTACGAATCCGGCAAAGTCCTTCCGCCAACCTATATCACTTACCGTATGGCGCTGTATTTTTGCTGTACCATGGAAGAACTTCTGACGGAGAAGGTATTTTAAGCGCATGACAAGCAGATGCCTGACAAATAAGCAGAAATGATATGATTTCATGCTTTTCATAGTCGGTTACAAAACGATTGCGATTACAAATAAAAAACTATATTAAAGAAAGGATGAATGAATTTTGAACAGCAACCAGAAAAAACTGCAGCAGATGATCAAGGACCAGACCCTTACCCTGACAGATCAGGAACTGTTCCTGTCCTCTGCCTACCAGAAATACCTGTCCTCTATGGCGAAAGCGGCTACCGGCCGCTACCGCCAGGGACTGCAGACGCTGATGGAGTGGGACGCTTCCGATGGCGCCGGACTTGCATACACGGATAACTATAAGATCCACATCAATGCCGGCAACCACATTACCCAAAGCTTCCCGTCCCGGATGCTGCGCTCCGAAAGCCTCGTAGGGATGAACGGCCATGAAACGGCCCATCTCTTATTTACAGACTTTACAACCCTTGGGTTATATCTGCGCAGCATGGAGAACGGCTCCTTCTATCCAGAAGAACCGTCTTTCGATGACCAGTACCAGGAAAACTGTGAGGAAATGCTGGAAGCCGTGCATGAAAAAGACAAGGCTGTATGCCTGACGCTTTCTGAGTGCGCCTCCCATATCAGCAATATTTTAGAAGACATTTACATCGAAGCCCGCATGTGTGACGCCTACCCCGGCATTTTTAAGCAGGGGATCGAGCTGAACTGCCTGCGGATGAATGAACTGATGCCGTCCCTTCAGAGCCAGATTGACAATGGCTTCTCGGATTTTTCCATTGTGGCAAACCTTCTCCTGCAATACTGCAGGGCAGGTACAGTGAATAATCTCCACGGTTACACCGGTCCCTATCTGGATTACCTGGAGGACTGCGTGCCTTTCGTGGAAGAATCCATTTATTCGGATGACGTAAAAGACCGGCTCCATGCCTCCAACCACATCCTGGGGATTCTCTGGGAGTATATCAAGCCAATGGTGGAGGACACCAGGGACAGGCTTAAATCTGCTTCGGAGGAGGATGCGAAAAACCTGTTAAGTGAGATCCTTGGCGATCAGATCCAGGGCGGCGCCCCTCTGCCCTCCGGCAAAAACGGAGCAATGCCAAAGCAGGCGGAAGCCGGAAAGAAGGCACAAAGTTCTTCTTCTCCTCTGCAGTTTTCTCCACAGGCACGCCAAAATATCATGTCCGGTGTGCAGGATGTGGTGACGGAAGAAGGCGACCGGATCCAGCTTGCAAAAACTTCCACCATTTAAGAAGGAAACAATCCAGGCATTACTTATAACCACCAATACTTGGGTTCCGGTTATGAGAAATCTGCTAGCGACCTTTTCCGTATCCTGAACAGTGTGGCAACGGAAAAAGCGGAGGAACAATACCAGCAGGAAATGACGGAAGAACTGCAGAAAGCGGCTAATGATATCCATTACGGTAATGCCCATGCAGGGATCCATGTGACAGTAAACCGGATGTGCAGTGTACCGGATGATCTGGTAAAAGCATATCAGTCCGTTGCACCGCCTCTTCTCCGAGCTTCAAAGAGGTTACAGAAGACCATCGCCCCGCTCCTGAAGGAAGAAAGCGAAGGCGGTAAGTTAAAAAACCTGCAGTTTGGAAAACGCCTGGATACAAGGGCGCTGCATCATGAAGACGGTACATTTTTTACAAGGACAAGGCTCCCTTCGGAAGAACAAAAGCTGGCGGTAGGACTCCTGATCGATGAAAGCGGCTCCATGAGCAGCTCCGACCGAATCACTTATGCAAGGATGACAGCGATTGTACTCTACGATTTCTGTCAAAGCCTGCAGATCCCGGTCACCATCTACGGGCATACCACGCCGGACTGTGAGGCCGGGGTGACGCTGTATTCTTATGCAGAATTTGATTCCATAGATACTTCCGACCGCTACAGGTTGATGGACATGAGTGCCAGAAACGGCAACCGGGACGGCGCTGCTTTACGCTATGTGGCAGAACATCTGAGCAAGCGTCCGGAAAACCAGAAGCTGCTCATCATCATTTCTGACGGGCAGCCTGCTGATTATGGATACAGCGGCACTGAGGCGGAGGCGGATCTGCGCGGAATTAAGAAGGAATATTCAAAGAAGGGAATCATTCTCTTTGCTGCAGCTATCGGCTTCGACAAGGAGAACATCAAGCGGATCTATCAGGATGGATTTCTGGATATCACAAAGCTCGAAGAACTGCCGAAGAACATGGCGCTTCTTGTAAAGCAGTATTTAAAATAATGACATGTTGAAATTCGTATTGTGCCGTATATTACCTGATGAGATGGTTCCTACGGTACGATACGAAACAGCTTAATAAATATTTAGAAAGAAGGGACATTGATTCATGAATCAGAATTATCAGACGAGGATTTCCCCTCAGATCTGCAAAGTACAGACCGACCGAAAACTGATTGCCGTCTATGACCAGTTGAAATGCGCTGCGCTGACACACTATGCACAGATCCATGCCAAAGGCGAGTATAAGGAAAATGACCATAAGGCAAATTCCCTGATCAAGCTCACCATCCAGGACTATTCCAACGGCACCGGCGATAAGAATATAATCGCCCAGTTCAACCTGGCTCCTGAACAGATCCAGTTTATCTTAACCCGGATCACTGCAGGGTTCCAGGAATTTAAATGGTCCCAGAGCAAGATCTACGGCGCGCCTGATGCACAGGAGTATTCTACGGCGCAGCAGTTTTCCATTTCGCGTCATACTAATGATTCCAGCGGGCGGCCCATGAAGAGCCCGTGGCGGATTCAGATTGTAAACGGGAAAGGCGTGAAAGTCCAGAACCAGAAAGGCGGTTCCTATATGAAATCCGGAAGCTTTTTCGCGGAGAAAAATGCGTTTATCCAGCTGACGGATATGGACCTCTATACGCTCCTAAAGCGCACGGATTCCTATATCACCAACTGGGAAGCGTGTATGGCGCCGTCACTGATCGCAAACGGAAAGCAGGCGTATGAGAAACAACAGCAGGACTGGCAGTCACAGAATCAGGGGCAGGATCAAGGGTATGCTCAGAATGGGCAATATCAAGGGCAGGCCCAGAAATATTCCCAAAACAGTCAGTACCAAGATCAAACCCAGAATTATACACAGAACGGACAATACCAAAACCGGACTCCGTACTATATGCAAAATAATACACAGAATAACCAGTACCAAAATCAGGGGCAGGGAAACACCTATGCCGCTTAGATTTCAGGCACGATCATTTTTGGAAAAGGAAGCGGCCCTATGGCGGCTTCCTTTCCGTTAGAAAGAAGGTAAATCTATGAAATATACCGATATCTGCACACTGGATGCACAAGGGCGGATCGTGATCCCGACCAAGATGCGGAAGATTTTAAATCTTGTGAATCAGGATTCTCTGGAAGCGGAGCTTTCCGGCCAGGAAATCCATCTTAGGAAATGCGGGGAACTGCCAATAGATACACACAGGCTCGCATCCCTCCTTACCATCCTGTACAACAGCAGTCGGCATACCGTTGCCCTCTGTTCTGATACACAGGTCGTTCATGCAGTAGGAAGTTTTCTTCCAGACAGAACCCCTGTCTCCAAGGAACTCTCTGCCTGCATCCAGGCTGAAAAAGAATATCTCCCGGACACGAGCAGACCAGTCTATCTTACCTCCAGTCCAGGCACACCAGTCGCTGCACTTTTCCCTGTCCACACCGAAAAGCCTCTGGCATTAGCAGTGCTTTCTGCAAAGCCGCTTACCGAGGTGGAGATCGGATGTGCAAGGTTAGTTGCAGCCACAATCGCGCGTGAATTTGATTAGCGAAAACAAGCTGGATATGAAACAGCTTACAATTTATTTAAAAGAAAGGATCAAAAATACCATGAAGAAAATACATCTATTAACTCAGGAACAACAGACGTTTGCAGAGCAGAACCATCACATCGTAGACCATTTTCTCTCCAGAAAAAGGCTGGATGCAGAGGAATTTTATGATGTCGTCATCTTTGGCTATCTGTTAGCTGTACAGGAATATCTGGAGAAACCCAGATTATCCGATTACGCCTTCAGTACCATCGCATGGCGGAACATGAATGACTGCCTTATCAATGAATATGCCTACCGGAACTGCGGGAAGCGGGCAGCTGTTACCGGTCCCTTAGAGGAGGAATATCTGTCCATTGACACGCTTCTCCCCAACCGGATACAGAGGGCAGCGGAAACCCTGGATAACCAGAAACTGCTGGTCAAGTTGCTTGCCTATATCACCCCAAAAGAACAGGAAGTGGTCCGCCTGAAAGCGGACGGCTACACATATCAGGAGATTGCAGAGAAATGCAGCCTCACCGTATATGGCGTGGAAAGCCGTTTCAGCCGGATGCGCCGGCGGTTACGAAGTCTTGCCCTGATGTAGAGGAGGATTCCTATGAACGATTTGCAAATACAACGGGCGGCAGAGCTTCTTCAGAATGAATTTGGCCCGGAATGGCAGACCATTGCCGGAATGCTCGGCACAGAAGGACTGCGGAAGCGTGTAGGCAAAGAGCTCACATCCTTTATGGCGTTTCCAGAGCGCGGAAATGGCGGAGATAACCACTGGAGAGGAAACTGCTCTCCGGAAGTGGTTGCTTCCATCCTGCGCTATGTTCTGGACTGCAAGCGTTACTACGGCAAAGATATAAGCCAGTTTACCCTGATGGACCCCATGAGTGGTTCCGGCACTTCCCAGACTGTAGCAGACCAGTTTCAGGTACGTTCATTGCTTTATGACCTGAATCCTGTACCTGCTTATGGCTATGGGAAC
The DNA here is from genome assembly GCA_910574285.1 of Lachnospiraceae bacterium. GTDB lineage: Bacteria > Bacillota > Clostridia > Lachnospirales > Lachnospiraceae > Sporofaciens. The sequence continues at coordinate 38,055 of CAJTAL010000036.1, forward strand.
TGGAACGCATTAAAAAATGATGTGGAGGACTCGGCAGACCTGATCTTCTTTCATCCGCCGTACCACGACATCATCAAATACAGCGGAAATATGTGGGGACAGCCTCACCCGGATGACCTGTCGAGATGTGAGAACTATCAGGACTTCCTGGAGAAATTGAATTACTGTATCCGGAAGTTTTTCTTTGCGTTACGCAAGGACGGCAGGCTTGCGGTACTGGTTGGGGATATCCGGAAAGACGGTCATTTTTACAGCATGCAGAACGACCTGATGCGTATGGGCGAATTTGAATCCTTTCTTGTAAAGGGGCAGTTCAACTGCGTGTCGGATAACCGCAGGTATAAAAAGCCGTTCATCCCGGTCGTTACGGAATATGTGCTGATTCTAAAGAAAGCCGATTCCCTGACAGTCCCCTTTTCCTGCAGGCAGGACGGCTGCCTGTCGGTAAGCCAGACGGATCTTCAGACCATTACCTGGCACCATCTGATCCGGATGACCATGGAAAGCATGGGAGGGACGGCGGCATTATCGGATCTATACGCTCTGCTTCGGAACCATCCCAAAGCGCGGAAGAACCCGCACTATGAGGACCGGATCCGGGCAACCATCTACGAGCATCCGGATCAGTACCTCCGGACTGCCCAGGGATGCTATCAGTTAAACTATGCAGTAGCCTAAAAACGAAAAACTAAATCTCACGTGGAACTAAACAAATCCGCAATTTTAAGAAAGGAAACCATCTACTATGAAAAGACACCGAAAAGAACCATTACAAAATGTCAAGAAAACCATCGTCACCATGACCGGCACCCCGTCCCTGCCCCTCCGTATCGGGGAAAACGCATGGATCCGTACCCGTCATCAGTTCTTTACAACTTCTATGGTCTTAAAGATTATGGAAGTGGCGGAAGACGGTATAAAATTTGAGACCTGCAACACGATTTACCATCTCAGATACGAAACCATTTCTGCCGAAAGCGGGGTGATGTGCGCTTGACAAAGATTCAAGAACTGGGAAGCAGCCTTCAAAAGCTGCTTTCCACCCTAAAGAAAAACCGTGAAATGATCCCTCTTGAAGTCCTGAAATCCCATTACCAGCAGCCTTATTACGCTCTGATCCGGGAGATTAACAAAACTGCATCTGCATTTGCAAAGGCGGTCCTTATCAATCACCTTATCCTAAATCCAGATATCTCTTTAGATAAGCAGGCGGCTGTCATCAACCAAGTGATTGCAGAGTCCGGCATAGATCGACAAATGAGTTCCTGTATTTCCAGAACCTACAATGTTGAGCAGCTTTACCAGATGGCATTGGAGCTTCGGCAAAAGATTGAATGTGCCTTATGGCCATACATCGACCTGAAAACCTGCCTGGTGTTTGACTTGGACAATCCGGATGCGGAACCTGTCACCTATAATACCTTGACGAGGCAAATCTGCAGAGATGGAATCTGGGAGAATCAGGAGTTAGATCTTCAGTGGAAATTTTTATTTTATCCAAATGCAAGGATTCATCCAGGCGATGAATCAGTCAAAGAAGAAAAGGAGGAGAATGGCTATGACTACACATATGGAACTGAAAACAGCTGCACACCTGTCAGATCAGGAAACGGAGAAAATCTACCGCATACGGCAGTGCCTTTACAGGGAAATGGATTTTATCAGCCGCTGCAGGGAACGTAAAAAGGAAGAAATCGGCTTATGCAACCTTCCTTACCAAACGCTTTCCGAGGAGAAAAAGCTTCTTGATCTGGCATATGAATTATATAACGATATGGAAGATTCCAATACCGCCTATAATGTGACCCTTGATCTTGTCATTGATGAAATTGAGAAATACATAAAAGATAATCCATGCTGGAATATGGAATCGGAGGTGGATGAGTAATGGCAAATATCTGCTGTGATGATGTCTATTTCTATTCACAATCCAATCCTGAACATCTGGCTGCATTGTGGGAAGACCTGGAGACATCCATTGCCTTCTGCAGCAATGAAGATCTTGCATGGATTGGGAACCTGTTTGAATTAAAGAAAATCTCTGCAGAGGGGATTTCTCTCCGTGGGACAATAATCTATATGGAACGGAATCCGGACAACATCCTTCTCAGTACCTCTGTAGCATGGTCTCCGCTTTACGAAGCATACCAAGCGATTGCCAAAGCCTATCAGGTGGATTTTGTCATGCAGAGCATAGAACCGGGATGCAACACCTATATCAATACCGATTATTCCGGTCAGTATTTCCCAGACCATTATGCTGTGTCCGTGGAAGATGAAGCGTTCCTGACACCGGCAGGTATTCTGGCAGGTGAGAAACTGGAGCATGGAGAACTATTTACTACGGACGCTACTCTGATGGAGCGCTTTGCCAAGATGGGATATCCCGCAGATACACTGGAAATGCTGGATGCGCTTTTGGGAGATACAGGAATTGAAGTCCACTGCTTTGAAGATCCTTATTCCCTGAGTGATTTAACAGACGAGGAGGAATGATGTATGAAGCTATATGTATTATGCAGTTATGGAGACGGTCTGAATGATCCCGATGTCTCCACAGATTATCAGGAACTCTATGAAAAGATGGAGAAAAGCTACTGGATGACTCTGGATCACGTTTCCCAGACAGAAGAAGAACAGGAAAATACCTATCTGAGCGGATACAGCGCCAGGGCTGTCATACATGGTGACTGGATGGAATGGTCCATTACAGAGCTGGAAATTCCAATTTCCCGCCTATCATAAATCCAAAAGCGCAAATGTATTCTGAGCCGCCTGATTTTCGGGCGGCTCATTTCCTCCAACAGAACCCTGAAAACCCGGAATTTTCTTTTTCCCTATTGGATAGGCACATACTTTTTGTTATAATAAATTTACAATTATGGAGGTAACCATATGAGTATTCAATCGGACGTGGAAATGTTATCTATTCAGGCTTTGGAGTATTATGCAAGAGCTCATAAGTTATCTGAAGCCGATACGGTCCATTTATTCCACAAATATCAAGTTTTTGAAAAAATAATCTTACAGCATGAATATCTGCACCAGTTAGATTTTAGTGAAACACTCAATTACATCGAAGAAATTATAGCTGAAGGCACATCCACCTTGATTTTATATCATGGCTCCAATATTGCCTTTGACCGTATTGATTTGTCTAAATCCCATAACCGCAGGGATTTTGGACGTGGTTTTTATTGCACCATACTGGAGAAACAGGCAAGCGAATGGGCGCACCGTCTGTATATGAGGAATCTATCTGGCAAAGAATATGTTTATCAGTATGTTTTTCACCAATCAGAATATCTTAAAATAAAGCATTTTTATGCATTGGATGCCGAATGGCTGGAGTTTATCAAGAATAACCGCATCAAAGGCGGAATCCAGCACTCCTATGATGTTGTGATTGGTCCTGTTGCAGATGATAATACGATGGAAACTGTTCAGCTCTATATGTCTGGTATTTTGAAATCCAGTGAAGCTGTAGAAAGATTGCGGTATAACAAAGTAAATAATCAGGTTTCTTTCCATACACCGTATGCTTTGAAACATTTGAAATTTGAGATTCGCAAGGAGGTTCTCTCATGATGGAAGGAAAATATTTTTTTAATGGAAAAGATATTACTATGAATATGTGCATCCAGATTCGGGATGTGATTGACATTATTCAGGCAACAACCGGTTTGAATTTTCCAGACGCAACTTTGGCTTTTTATGAGTCCAAAACGTACAAGGCCCTTCAGAACACAGACAACACCCTATGGGCAGAATCTGCCGGTTATATCGCAGACCGATATTTTGAAGAATGTACAGAAACAAGCTGTGTTTAAAGAAATATTCCAAGCCGCTCATATTGGGCGGCTCTTTTCAGCAGCATACAAAAAGTGATTTTTACCTGCAAAACTCACACGCACGACGACCTTATTGCGGTATCTGCCTTATATGCCGCTACATCCCTATTGCTAACAATACCTGATATAATAGTCCTCCAGAGAGATATTACATTCTTCCTTTGCGTCTACAAACTGGTATTCCTTTATCAGTTTTTGTCTCTCCCCGGCATCCTTCTGGATCTTCATGATGATTGAGGCAACCTCCAAATCCTCGTAGATGTGGCAGATTAATACATCCATCAACTCTTTCAATACCGGCCAGCGTTCATACTCCGATTTTAAATCGATCCGTAGAATCCCCATCTTCCTTCCGTCAACCGCATACTTCAGAGAAGGGCATACTTCAAGCGTTCCGATCAATAATCCGGTTTCCTTATCTAGAACACTCCACCTGACAAAATCTCTTGCCTCATACCGGCTCAGCCAGTATTCCACACACTTCCGGAACTTATCCTTATCTGTATAATAAAAATCATCTCCACAGCAGTCTCCATTGAAATAACGTGCAGCTTCCGGATCAGAATAACAGGGAAACAGCCCCTCCACATCTCCTGCCTCCAGTTTCCTTATCTTGAAATGCTCGGTTTCATATTCCGGGCATACGGTAAATACATCCATGTTCTGTCCCATCCTTACTGTTCTATTTATCTTTTTGTAGTTTGTCAATTCATTGCTGACACCATATTCTATTATACAGAACTTACGTTCTTTTATCAAGCAGATATTTCCATTTTTCTTTTCCATATTTTGGCAGTCTTTGTAAAAGTATTCCCTATATTTTGTTTTATATTCATCAAATAAACTATATTTTGTGTTTTATTGTTTGGCACGGACAATATATAGTGCTAATATAATATTGTAATTATTTTTTGTGTCAGTCCGAGAAGGATATCACACGCGGTTTAGGTTTGTATATTAAGTCAGGAGGATTACTATGCCCGGCATAGGAACTTCTGGCTTTTTTGTTTGTAGAAGGGCAGATGCCGCTTCTGCATTTTGCAGTTTTTCTGCAGTAATAGGAGAATGGACGCTTAAAGTGTACGTTCTCTTTTTTTGCCTGAACGCAGATGGAAGGAGGCGGAAGAACAACGATCCTTCCGGAAGACACCATAAGAAAAGTCCAGCTAAGAAATGTCAATAGCTAAAATGAAAAATATTAAAAAAGTTTTTCAGAAGAATTTGATGTAAAAAAGGGTAACTTTAATAAGCCCACCCATGTGGAACTATCTAAAATGCATGAGACCTGTTAGGCTGCGTTCCGTACCTTGTCAGGATGCGCTGCCAGATACCGCTCACAGTGTTCCTGAGGAGTGATGATCTCAAATGGTTTATTATCCCGGAGCATGGCAAAAATGATGTTGCAGATTTTATGCATGACAGCCCCGACAGCCACGTTTTTCTTCTTGCTTTTGCATTTGTCGGTATAATAGCCGTGGATAACTGGATTTACTGGTGTTTTTGTCCTTTTATCCACTTTAAGATTATTGATAGCCACCATATGCAGGATACGCCTGGCAAGGCTGGAACCCCTCTTGGACATGTGGACTTTGTCCCCATTGAACTTGCCGGATTGCTTCACGGCAGGATCCAAGCCGAAGTATGCATAAAGCTTCTTTTGGGAAGAAAACAGGTCAAAGGAGCCCATTTCAGCGATCAGGACGGTTGCACTGAGAAAACCGACACCACGCAGGGACTGGAGAAGGAAGATACGGTCATAAACCGGCGTCCCTTCCAGCTTATCAACAGCCTTATGCAGGTCCTCAAGTATATTGTCCAGATGCTCCTGGTATTCCCGGTAGGCTTTGATATACAGCCGGATCCGGAGTGCACTGCTTTGAAGCGCACGTCCGAAAACAGCGGCGTCCTTTGCGGCAGCACGTATGGCATCATATTTGGAAACGGCATATTTTTCACCGAAACGTGCGGTTTTGCGTATGGTTTCCACAAGTATGTCTTTTGGGGCGGCAAGCATGTCTGCGGCAAGGGGGTAAGCTTCCAGAAGCTTTAAGGAAGTTTGGGTAGTGACCTTGCTAAACACCTTCCGGTATGCGGGAAAGGACACTTTCAGTTCCGACGTGAGCTTCAGGA
>CAJTAL010000037.1 GCA_910574285.1 Lachnospiraceae bacterium
CGTTCTGGTAATGTGCAGAAGCGTTTCCGGATAATGTGGCTGGAGAACTACATCAATTTTATATGGTGCTAAAATAATCTGAAGATTGGCTGCTCTTTTAATCTGGAAAACAACACTATGTCCTGCATTAAAATAGTCTGTAATATCTCCCTTTGGCATATCCGGCATAGGAATAACCACCCTTACACTTTTTACAATCCCTTGTAAATCTCTCTGAATCACGCTTGCAACATGCTTTCCCGGTTCGTCATTATCTGAAAGAATATAAACATCTGCCCCTTGCACCAATGTAGCAAAATCCGATTGCCAATCTGAACAGCCGCCATAAGTCCATGCTGCGTAACCTTTTGATTTAAGCGTATTTACATCTTTTTCGCCCTCCGGGATAAATATAGGCTTACCCTCTGAAATTGCCTTATTTATGGCTTGTACGCCGTCAGGCGCATAGATAGATTTCAGTTCCCGACGGTTCCTGCCTTGCAATCCGTAAGTAAAACGCTCATTCTGAAGAACCCCATATAATATTTTTTTACCCTCAAGCCTAATCTTTGTAAAAGTATAGCCACCGTTAATAGAAACGTAATGGTATATTGCTTCAATCCGGCGTTTCTCTCTGCTTTCAATGTAGGATTTCCATTTTTGGTTTATCGGCTCAACGTCATAAAAAGTATTTTTCTTTTCAAGTCCTACCGCCTTTAAAATATCATCAACCTTACATCCTGCATGACAATAAAATAATGTACATTTTTTCCCTTTTGTGATTGTCAGTGATGCGTGTTTATCGTCATGCGCCGGGCATCTGCATTGTGCTTTAGTTCCATAGCGTTTTTTTATTTCAAATGGCAGCAGGTTACTTTCATATATTTCTATATCTTTCATTTATCCCACCGCCCCTCTAATAAACCTCGTATCTGCTCGGCTTTCTCGTCAAGGGCATCCATTACACGTTGCGTATATTCATAAAAATAAATATCTTTGCTATGTTCTGTTTGTAGTCGTTCGTATATATCACGCTTTTTCATTAACTCTCTCTGTCGTTTTTTCAACTGGTATCTTTTTAAAAAATTCATTCAGATGCACCGCCTTTCTTGTAAACAAATCCTGTGTGCATCCAGAACAAGCGGGGACTAATCCAATAAGTATATTGACTGCTGCCCGGTAATTTAAACGCCTTACCAAATTCAACCATATTGTTTTGAAGCATTATTCTAAGCGTTTGCTTATCGGTTCCCATCGCCCTAGCGGCTACTTCAATCGGAACTGATGCGGTATCAAAAACAGGTTCTTGAAAGATTTTGATTTCCTTTTCTTCCATATCATCACCGCCCACTTGTTGATAACTCGTCAATGATCTTATAAATATGCTTCTCTGTTTCAATACTAACTTTCTCGTCATAACGCAACATCCTCGAAAAGTTACTATCAGACATTCCGTATTCTTGAGCAACTCTCCATAATGGCACACCCTTTGACCTCGCTCTTTCTTTTATTTTTTCTCGCAAACTCATATATTCACATCCTTTTTTTTGAATACAACATTTTTCTTTACAACCGATTGTGATTACAGTATAATGAATACAACAAGTGTTGTTAATACTCTTTTTAAACACTATAAACTTGTTTTATTTGATATATAAGTGTATTAAAAACACTTTTCGTTTGAAAGGAGAGATATTATTGACCTATTGTTATAAACATTTTCGTAATTCTTTCATAAGCAATCTTTCGCTATTAATAAAAGATAAATATGGAATTACGTCACGTGGCAAGCAACATATTGGAAAATTTTATGATGAATATGAAGAAAAATACAATTATGATATTCGTTCTGCTATGAAAAACTGGTCTAGGAAAAAAAATCCAGCTCAGCCATCACTTGAAGCATTAATGAGTATCTGCAATTTTTTTGATTGCGATATGGACTTTTTACTAGGAAAACAAAAAGAAAAAAAGAAAGAATACAAAACCCTTTCAGAATTTACAAGACTTTCAGAAAAAACTTGTGAATCAATATTTAATCTACCAGATGGACAACTCATGATATTGAATGCGATGTTTAATGAAAGATATGGAATGAAATATGTACTACAATGTATGGACGAGGTTGCACTATTCTTGAATCATAACGGAACTATACAACTTGAATTAATAGATGATGGTTCAATGGATACTACATTGAGAAAATCTCTTAAGCAAGATATGCAACATCACAACACTAAAGAAATGCTACGTTATAGGCTTACTCGTAATATACAACAAGTTTTAGATGATGTCTTAAATGATAATGATATCAGAGAAAAGGCACGTCAAGAATTTTTCACAAAAATAGAAGAAGAAAACAAAATTATTAGCCGGGAGGAACTAGGCATACCCGTCCCTAAAGAACGCCCAAAATTACCCGGTGAATAAAAAAAGAAAGGAAGTGATTAAATGGCATTGCTAAAATGTCCAGAATGCAAGCATGATGTATCTGACAAGGCTGCTGCCTGCCCTCATTGCGGTTATCCTATGAACAGTCCTACCAGTACGAAGCCACGCATCAGGAATGGAAAGCCTACAAAGCTACCGAATGGATTTGGAACCGTTTACAAACTATCTGGAAAGCGTTCTAAGCCATTTAGAGCCGTTAAAACAGATAAATGGATATTTGATACCACTACGGGGAAAAGCAAGCAAATACGATATACTATAGGCTATTACGCCACACGTGAAGAAGCTATGATAGCACTGGCAGATTATAATGAAAATCCCTACGATATCAAGACTGACAGCATCACATTTTCAGAAGTATATGAGAAATGGAATAAAAACTATTTCCCCACTCTATCCAGTCCGTCCAGTATCAGGACTATTACGGCGGCATACGCTTATTGTAACGGTCTTTATAATATGAGAATGCGGGATATAAAAGTATCCCATTTAGAGGGTACAATCACTAATGCAGACGTAGGCGATAGCACAAAAGGCAGAATTAAGAGTTTATTCAACATGATGTACAAATATGCCGTTGCTCATGATATTGTAGAAAAAGATTATGCACAGGTCATGTTTGCCAATGGAAATCCAATTAAGAGGGACCGGGCGAAGGACCCCCTGCCATTCACGCAAGATGAAATAGAATCCTTATGGAATAATTTGAAGATTCCTTTTACAGATATGGTTCTGATAGGCGTATACAGCGGATGGCGACCACAGGAATTATCTATTTTAAAAGTTGCAGATATTGACTTGGAAAACGGCACCATGAAAGGCGGCTTAAAGACAGATGCCGGGAAAAATAGAATTGTTCCCATCCATCCGGTAATAAAGCCGTTAATAGAAAACCGTATGAAAGAAGCTATTGCCATGCAATCAGAATATTTATTTAATGATGTCAATGGGCAGCAGGGTGCTCATATGACTTATGATAAATACCGGAATAGGTTTAAGAAAGTCATGAACCGCTTGAAATTCGACCATAGACCGCACGAAACACGCCATACATTCATTACAAAGGCAAAAGCATGTAATGTAGATGAATATATCTTAAAATTGATTGTAGGACATGCTATCGAGGATATTACAGAAAAAGTATATACCCACAGGACTATGGAGCAGTTGAGAAAAGAAATTGAGAAAATTACAAAATAAGCATTGACTTTTTGTGTGGCAATAATTATAATTAATGTGTGGCATAAAGTGAGGTGATAACATGAGTCCACGAACAGGAAGACCGAAAGCGGATAAACCCAAAGATATAAAATATAGCATACGCCTTGATTCAGAAACAGAAACAAGACTGAATGAATATTGTAAAGAGCATGACATTACAAAAGGCGAAGCAATACGGCGTGGAATACATCTGCTTTTACAACAAAAAAAGTAGCAGTTGGCAAGTTTGGCGACTACAACTACTACTTTCCAATCACAAGAGACTAACTCTCGTATGAAATATAATATCATATGAGGGTATCTCTTGCAATCTAAAAATTTACAGGAGGTACTATTTTTATGGGATTTTTTAAGAAATTGCCACATAAGGCAACGCCTGCAGAACTTTCGGAAGTTCACGCAAGGCTTGACGCTCAAATGTGCGGACTAACACAGGAATGGGCGTTGGATTCATTAGGAATTGACAGACTGCTACCGCTTGTCAATATTGCGGATAATGAGAAGATGGGAAAGACTAAAGCTATTCTCTATGCGTATAGGTTCGGTTATCTGGCAGGAAAGGGCGGTAACGGCAATGAATGAAGCGAAAAAAGAGTATATGGAATGGCTGAAATCCGATACAAAAGAAATGATTGACGGAATAACAACTGATTCAGAATTTGATTTAAAACTTCTTCAAATGTCTTATGGATTCGTCAGAAGATGTTTCCTGGAGAGCAAGAAAAAAGGCGGTGCAGTGTGACGGATACGGAATTTTGGAAACAAAGTATTATTGAGGTAATAAATAAGATTGATAGTATGACATCTTTAATGAAGATTTATTATTTTGTAAAAGCGTTTTTAAGTTAGGAGGGGATAGAAAATAATGAGCAATCATGACAAGATATTCCAGGCACGTATTGACATTGAGACGGCGGCGGAGATTTCGCACGCCACAATTTCAGAGGTTATGGACAATATAGATGATGATAGATACAAATACATCTTGCTTGGAGTTTTGCAACAGCAGGAGGGAATAACGAGAGCATTGGAGACAATAAATGAAGTGCTGAAAGTAGAAAGGGAGAAAGCGGCATGAAAAGAGAGGATATAGCGAAGCGCATAGCAGAGGAATTGTTAAATGATAATGTACTGGACGAACAGAATTTCAATTACGATACGGACGCTATTTTACAGCACGTACAGGACACTGTATTGAGCCACATAAAAGATTATTCTTTATTAGCCGGTACAATATTCTAAAATAAAGATAACCGTTACATAGAACCGTATGAAAGGGTGTCTTGCAGTCAGCAGATGCCCTTTTTTGTAACGCATTTTTTGTGTGCTACCTCATGTGTGCTACTTGTGTGTTACTTGTGTGCTACCCGGCAAAATTTAAGGCTACCGCTGACACCTCACATCAGCGATAACCCTTGATTTTACACTATTTCTTAGAACCTCCCAGCCTTCGCCGCTTCCTCGATCGCAACCGCAACTGCAACTGTCATTCCAACCATCGGGTTGTTACCCGCACCGATCAGACCCATCATCTCTACATGAGCCGGAACGGAGGATGAACCTGCAAACTGAGCATCAGAGTGCATACGTCCCAATGTATCGGTCATACCATAGGAAGCCGGTCCTGCCGCCATGTTATCCGGATGAAGGGTACGTCCTGTACCGCCGCCGGATGCTACGGAGAAGTACTTCTTGCCCTGTTCGATACATTCTTTCTTATATGTACCGGCAACCGGATGCTGGAAACGTGTCGGATTTGTAGAATTTCCTGTGATAGATACATCTACGCCTTCCTTATGCATGATAGCGACACCTTCACGTACATCATTTGCGCCGTAGCAGTTAACCTTAGAACGAAGTCCTTCAGAATAAGGAATTCTCTGCACTTCCTTCAGTTCGCCTGTATGATAGTCGTAGTCTGTCTCAACATATGTGAATCCATTGATTCTGGAAATGATCTTCGCTGCGTCTTTTCCAAGACCGTTCAGAATAACACGGAGAGGTTTCTTACGAACCTTGTTTGCTTTCTCCGCGATACCGATAGCGCCCTCTGCTGCTGCGAAGGACTCGTGTCCTGCAAGGAATGCGAAGCAATCTGTATCTTCCTCAAGAAGCATCTTGCCCAGGTTACCATGTCCAAGACCTACTTTTCTCTGATCGGCTACGGAACCCGGAATACAGAATGCCTGTAATCCTTCTCCGATTGCAGCGGCAGCCTCAGCCGCTGTCTTACAGCCCTTCTTAATCGCGATCGCCGCGCCTACCGTGTACGCCCAGCATGCGTTCTCAAAACAAATCGGCTGAATACCCTTAACCTGATTGTATACATCAAGTCCGGCATCTTTGGTGATCTTCTCTGCTTCTTCAATAGAAGCGATGCCGTAGCTTCCTAATACTTCATTGATTTTATCAATTCTTCTTTCATATGATTCAAATAAAGCCATTTACTTGTCCTCCTAATTTTTCTTTACTTTCGCGGACTCAGACCTTGTCCGCTTACCGCGGCTATTCTTTTCTCGGGTCGATGATCTTCGCTGCATCCGCAACGCGTCCATACTGTCCTTTTGCCTTCTCCCAAGCATCGTTCGGTGTATCGCCTGCTTTGATAAAATCTGTAAATTTCCCAAGATTAACAAACTGGTATCCAATGATCTCACTGTTGTCATCCAACGCAATACCCGTCACATAGCCTTCTGCCATCTCAAGATAACGAGGACCCTTCGCTAATGTTCCATACATAGTACCAATCTGTGAACGAAGTCCCTTTCCAAGGTCTTCCAGACCCGCACCAATCGGAAGTCCGTCTTCCGAGAACGCACTCTGAGTTCTGCCATATACGATCTGAAGGAATAATTCTCTCATCGCCGTATTGATCGCGTCACAGACGAGGTCTGTATTAAGAGCTTCTAAGATTGTCTTACCCGGAAGGATCTCGGAAGCCATAGCAGCAGAATGTGTCATCCCTGAACATCCCAGCGTCTCAACCAATGCTTCCTGAATGATACCGTCTTTTACGTTTAAAGTGAGTTTGCATGCTCCCTGCTGCGGTGCGCACCAGCCAACACCATGTGTCAGACCAGAGATATCTTTAACCTCTTTCGCCTTTACCCATTTTGCTTCTTCCGGAATCGGAGCTGGTCCGTGATTTGCACCCTGTGCTACAGGACACATCATTTCTACTTCGTGTGAATAAATCATTTTAAAACTCCTTTCAACTATGTATGATTTTTCTGTCGTAGGGCTGTCGCAAACCGCACCGGATTGCTCCGCCGCAGTTCGTTATTACTTTAACACCATACTTATTTTTTATTTTCTCACATTATGCAAAATTCGTCAATTATCACTTTGTACATATTTTTAATCTATTTTCGGACATATTTCCAAAAATCATCGTCTTTGGCATATTCTTCGATCTCCTCAAAGGTAAATGGAGCCGTTACCCACACATATTTCAGATTATTGGGATCATCCGCCGCATAATTCAAATCAAACCCGATCTCAATTCCTTCTTTATCCAGGAAGAAATTAACTACATACACACCGTCCTGACTGTTTCCTTCCAATGCTTCTCTCATAGTTTTCAAATCAAGTTCAGATAAGAATTCCTGATTACCGGCCTCTTGCCGCATCGTCTCCAGCCATTTCTCCATGAAAGCATCATTTAACTTTATAATATCTTTTACTTCATAGACTGTTCCGTCCTTCATGTTGATATTGCAGGTCTTAAGATGCTGGGTATAGTAATTCGGTCCTCCTTCATATGCGCTGTCGTCATACACCACACTCAAGATATCTTCCGAAGCGTAACATACTCTATAACTCACATAATCAATCAGAAGCGGTGTACTTTCCGAGATAACTCGTTCTTTAATCTCCGGAGACGGATTATCATAGATTCGTTCCACCGTCTCTTTTGCAGCTTTCTTAAGACTGTTATTGATTGCCTTCTCAGTCTTGGCATCGGCAAGCCCTGTGATCTTCGGGTAAGTGACATTGAACTCAACCATCGCAGACTGCATACCCTCTCCAGAATATACATATTTATCATCTTCTATCTCATAAGAGAGATCTTCTGCAATATATTCCGAAATCGAGTCTGTTCCTGAAAGCCCTTCCTGCTCAACGGCTCCGTCACCGTCGTCCTCATCTTCTGAGCCGTATGACGGCCAGTTTCTTCCAAAGTCATCCCCATAGCCGTACGCCCGGTTCCTGCCCCGTGATTCTGCATGAAACTTATCTTTGACAATCACGGCAGTTATAATCAAGATAAATATCAAAAACGCAGCATATATCCCCAACGCAATCCAGGGCGCCTTTGACTTTTTCTTCTGCACAGGCATACCGTCATCTATAGACATCTCCATAGGAACATAAGTCATCCCGTCCCTCTCACAGACATCTGAGACAACATGCATGCCTAAATGTATGTATTTCTCTACTGCTTTCGGCTCTGCATTTACCGTTATTCTGCTCACTTTTAGCTGATTCCTGCAGAAAAGATATACAGACTGGAACAACTGTCGTCCTACGCCTCTGCCCTGCCGCTGTTTTTTTACAAAGAAAAGTGCGATATGGCCATCCGGGCGGACAGCCAGTGTCCCGCACATCTCGCCTCCTTCAAACGCACCGAAGAATACCAGCTTTCCTTCCTGCCATATCTTACTGATATAATCATATTTAATAAATTTCCGGAAGGATTCAACGCCTTCCGGTTTACATGCGGGCATAATTTCCTCGGCAAATACCTCCCACACCAAATGCAGAGCCGGCAATATCTCCGGCATCTGCAATATCTTTATCTCCATATTCACAGCCTCCTTATACTGACAATGCACTCCAGAAATTTAATTCTTCAGCAATTCTTCCCTGAGAAGTGTCAATGCCCTCGCCACGGCATATTCCCGGTTCTTATCCCGGTTGCCTGTAAAACGAAATTCCTCCACATGGACATGCCCCTTTACATAGCAGCCCACATATACCAGGCCCACCGGCTTCTCTTCTGTCCCGCCGTCCGGCCCTGCGATCCCTGTCACACTAAGCGCCGCGTCTGCACCTGCCGTCCCGGCGGCTCCTCTCGCCATCTCATGCGCCGTCTGGCAGCTCACGGCTCCATACTTCATAAGAGTCTCCCGCTTCACGCCAAGCAGGCGTTCCTTGGCGTCATTCGCATACGTAATATATCCTTCCTGATATACGTCGGAGGCACCCGGTACGTTCATAAGCCTTCCGGCAAGTAATCCGCCGGTACAAGACTCTGCCGTCGTCACTGTCAATCCCCGCTCCGCCAGAATCTTTACAATCGACGCTTCCAGCGTCACATCCTCTTCTGTCGTATAGATCTTATCTCCGAACCGCCGATATAACTCGTCAACCACTGGTTTCAGAAGCTCTTCCGCCTTCTCTTCATCCGCTGCTTTTGCCGTCACCCGCAGGTGCACTTCTCCTGTCTTCGCGTAAGGCGCGATCGTCGGATTCGTCTGGCTGTCCATCAGATCTGCTATCATTGTCTCCGCCTTGCTCTCCCCGATTCCGCAGATCTTTACCATCTTAGAATAGATACCCTCCGGCTCAAGCCGGTCCAGATAAGGCGCGACATCCTGTTCAAACATCGGCCGGATCTCATTCGGCGGTCCGGGTAAAAGAATCGCCGTCTTCCCGTTCTCTTCTATGATCAGCCCGGGCGCGGTCCCGTTATGATTATCGATGACCTTCGCACCTTCCGGAACCATCGCCTGTTTCCAGTTATTCGGTGTCACCTCGCCGCTTTGCATCCGCCGGAAGAAGTCTTTGATCCTCTCTTTCGTATGTTCGTCTTCATATAATTCTTTTCCAAATACCTTTGCCGTCACTTCCTTCGTCAGATCGTCCTTCGTAGGCCCAAGCCCGCCGCTTAAGATCAGGATATCCGACCTCGACAAAGCCAGCCGGACCGCGTCCTCCAGCCGCTCTTCATTGTCCCCTACCACGCTCTGATGATAGCAGGACAGACCCAGCGCTGCACATCTCTCAGACAGATACGCCGCGTTCGTATTCACAATATTCCCTAATAAGATCTCTGTACCAACCGATATGAACTCTACCGTCATACTCTACATACCTCCTTGTGTCAATACCTGTATGTTCTTCGCTACATAATCAACCAACGATACTATGGTCAATATTAAGGATACCCATATCAGCACCATTCCAATCATATCAAACACACCGCCAAAATCCGCAATCAGCACAATAATCATCGCCATCTGGGATACGGTCTTGAATTTTCCCCAATAGCTTGCCGCAATCACAATCCCATTATCTGAAGCCACCAGACGGAATCCGCTGATAATAAATTCCCTTGCAATGATCACAATAACAAACCACGCTTCCAGATCTCCGGAAGGAATCAAGCATATCATAGCCGAGCATACCAACAGCTTATCTGCAAGCGGATCCATAAACTTTCCGAAGTTCGTCACCAGATTCCTTGCACGGGCAATCTTTCCATCCAGCATATCTGTAAGACTAGCAGCGCAGAAAAGCG
Organism: Lachnospiraceae bacterium; assembly: GCA_910574285.1. Classification (GTDB taxonomy): domain Bacteria; phylum Bacillota; class Clostridia; order Lachnospirales; family Lachnospiraceae; genus Sporofaciens. The sequence continues at coordinate 10,175 of CAJTAL010000037.1, forward strand.
CCAGCGCGATCCATTTATTCGCTGCTCCCCCCACATCTGTCAACATAAAGAATACAAAAAAAGGTACCATGATCACTCTTGACACTGTTAATTTATTTGGCAAATTCATACTATCAACTCTCCTATCAAATCATATTCCAATGCTCCGTTTACTTTCACTTTCGCAAAATCTCCGGACATCAGTTCTTCTTCCGTATTGATGAAGATGAGCCCGTCCACATTCGGCGCATCCCGGTACGTCCTCCCCACGTATACATCCTCATCTGCCACTTTTCCCTCTATCATTACCATGATCTTTCTTCCGGTCATCTCTTCTGCCTGACCGAACACAATTTCCTGCTGCAGCTCCATCAGTTCCGCCCGGCGCTCTTCCTTAACTTCCTCCGGTATCTGATCCGGCATATCCGCCGCCGGCGTACCCTCTTCAGGCGAATAAGTAAATACTCCCAATCTGTCGAACTCCATTCTGTCCACGAACTCCGCCAATTCCTCATGCTGCTCCCTGGTCTCCCCCGGAAATCCGGTGATCAGCGTCGTACGGATCGTAATATCCGGTATCTCTTTCCTGAGCCTGCCTATCGTATCCTCCAACTGTTCCTTCGACGTTCTTCTTCCCATTCTTCTTAAGATCTCGTCGCTGGCATGCTGGATCGGAAGGTCCAGATAATGACAGATCTTCTTCTCTTCCTTCATCACCCGTATCAATTCGTCATAGATCTCCTCCGGATAACAGTAGAGAAGCCGTATCCAGCGGATTCCCTGTATCTTACACAACTCCCTGAGCAATCTGTGAAGCGACTTCTCGCCATAGAGATCTGCGCCGTACAAAGTCGTCTCCTGAGCCACCAGAATCAATTCCTTCACACCCTGTTCTGCCAGGTCTTCCGCCTCTTTTATGAGACGCTCCATAGGGACACTTCTATAGTTCCCCCGAATCTTCGGGATAATACAATACGTGCAATGTTTATCGCAGCCTTCTGCAATCTTCAGATACGCATAATGCCCTCCGGTCGTCAGAAGCCTCTTCTCCTTCACCAACGGCAAAGCATTGATATCTGCAAGTTCCACATGCCCGTTCCCCGCCAGCGCTTCCTCGATCGCCGGAACAATCCTGTCGTAAGACGCAGTCCCAAGAACGGCGTCTACCTCCGGAATCTCCTTAAGTATCTCCTGCTGGTATCTCTGGGCAAGACAACCGGTAACGATAAGCGCCTTTAACCGCCCTTCGTTTTTGTATTCCGCCATCTCAAGGATAGTCTGAATACTCTCCTCCTTCGCGTCATGAATGAAACAACAGGTATTGACCACAATCACATCTGCTTCCTGCTCTTCGTCCACGATCCGATATCCCTTTGCATCAAGCAGGCCGAGCATGAATTCCGAATCCACCAGATTCTTGTCACACCCAAGGGATACAAACAATATGTTCATCCGTTACTCCTTTCTTATAAAAGAATGTGCTCCGGCACATTCTCGCGAGCGCGGTCGCCTTGCGGCTTCCCACAATCCGGCATACATTTCGAAGAAAGGCAGATACCTCTCGGCATCTGCCCACATCTATCCAGACTGTGCAAGGCTCTTATTCAGCCTCGGACACACTCTGCTGCTCATTCTCTTCTTCACCGATCACTTTGATCTTAGCCTGGTTCAATTCATCGATTGCAACCGACAACGGTTTCTCGCCGTCCTTTACCGCCACCATCGGCATGACCCCGTCGATGAGTTCCCTCGCCCTCTTCGCGGTCGCCATAACGATAGAATAACGGCTGTTAACCACCTTTGTCTCTCCTTCTTCTACATCTTTATTCACGACTTTCATCAAATCTGTATAAGATGGGTGCAGCATACATTATTCTCCTTTCAACTCTTCTTTCATATGCTCTATAAATGCCTGATTACGAAAACTTCTTCTGTGCTCTCCCTGAATGATCCGGTGCATCTCCTCCACGCAATCCTCCAACACGTCGTTGATAATCAGATAATCGTACCGATCCATACCCAGAGCCTCTTCCCTGGCACGCTTCATGCGGAAATCAATCACGTCCATCGTCTCGGTTCCCCGGCCCACCAGACGCTTCCTCAGTTCCTCTGCCGTAGGCGGAGTCACAAACAACAGCAAAGTATCCGGAAACTTCTCCTTCACTTTAATCGCCCCCTGGATCTCTATCTCCAGGATTACATCCTTCCCGGCCTCTAACTGTTCTTCCACGTAGGCCCGAGGGGTCCCATAGTAATTGTCCACATATCTAGCATACTCTATCAATTCATCTTTCGCAATCATTTTTTCAAATTCTTCCACAGATTTGAAAAAATATTCCTTCCCCTCCGTCTCTCCCGGCCGCGGATTCCTGGTGGTCGCCGAGACAGACAATGCATAATTATTATATCTGCGTATGATCTCATTCATGATCGTACCCTTGCCGGACCCTGAGAATCCGGATACCACAATAAGTATTCCTCTTCCATCCATAGGCTCGCCCCCATTCGTTATTCAATATTCTGAATCTGTTCTCTTACTTTCTCAATCTCCGTCTTAAGATCAATCCCAACGTTGGATATCTCCAGGTCGTTCGCTTTTGAAAGGATCGTGTTCGCCTCGCGGTTCATCTCCTGGGCGATAAAATCCAGCTTCCGTCCGATCCCGTTCTCATCTGACAACAGCGTCTCCTTCATATGTACGACATGACTCTTAAGCCTTACAATCTCTTCATCCGTACAAATCTTATCGGCAAATATCACAACCTCCGCGGCGATCCTTCCCTCTTCCATCTGTGTATCGGCAAGAAGCTCCTTTACTTTATTCTCCAGTTTCTCTCTGTACTCCGCCACGATCTTCGGCGATCGCTCCTCAATATATTCTACCAGTTCCAGCATCTTGTCCAGTTTACTGACAATATCCTCCTTCAGGCGCTCTCCTTCCAGAACTCTTGTCTCCACAAAACGCTCGGTCGCCCCATGAAGCGCTTTCTTAAGACCGTTCCACAGCTCCTCTTCATCAACCACCTGTTCTTCCATGGTCAATACCTCCGGATACCTCGATAAAGTAGATACCCGTATATCATTCTCCAAAGAGAACTTCTCTCCAATCTGCCTCAGATACATCAGGTATTCCCCGGCAAGCGCTTCATTATACCGAAGTGATACCTGGCTCTCGCTCAGATCCTCATATGTAATAAAGAGATCTACCTTTCCACGCTGAACGCTCTGCTTTAAAAAGTTACGGATTGCAGTCTCGAAATAATTCAGTTTCTTCGGCATACGGATATTGACATCCAGATAACGGTGGTTTACTCCCTTCATCTCTACGGTAAACTTCCGTTCCCCGTCGGATATCTCACAGCGCCCGAACCCTGTCATACTTTTTATCATGATACGAACCCTTCCCAGATATTTTTGGTTACATTATAAGGCATTTGGCAAATTGCGTCAACCATGTTATACTATTGTGGCAACTGAAAACTTTTCTACTTACTTTTCATGAAAGAAAGGAATCATATTATGGCATTTGACGGAATAACTGTCGCCGCTGTCACACGGGAGCTAAGCGCTGCCCTGACAGGCGGACGGATTACCAAGATTGCACAGCCGGAAGCGGACGAGCTGCTGCTCACCATCAAGACGCCTGCAGGCGCGAACAGGCTCTATATCTCAGCCAGCGCCTCGCTTCCTCTTATATATCTGACAGACGAGAACAAGCCAAGCCCAATGACCGCGCCCAACTTCTGCATGCTTCTTCGGAAACATATCGGAAACGGACGGATCACCAATGTCTCGCAGCCCGGGTTAGAGCGGATCATCCATCTGGACATCGAGCACCTGGATGAACTCGGGGACCTGTGCCAAAAGAAACTGATCGTCGAGATCATGGGCAAGCACAGCAATATCATCTTCTGCGATGAGAAAGAGATGATCATCGACAGTATCAAACATGTGAACGCACAGATGAGCTCCGTGCGGGAAGTCCTGCCCGGAAGACCCTACTTTATTCCGGATACTATGGAAAAAAAGGACCCTCTCGGCATAAGCTTAGAAGATTTCCGGGAAGTCCTGCTGCACAAGCCCGCAAAGCTTGGAAAAGCGATCTATACCAGCTTCACAGGGATCAGCCCCGTCGTGGCTGAGGAGATCTGCGCTCTTGCAGGAGTAGACTCTCAGGTAACCGCTCCTGACCTGACGGACGACAGCCTCACTCACCTCTACCGGCAGTTCTCTTATTATATGGAACCGATAAGATCCGGAGATTACCGCCCTGTGATCTATTACGACGGGAAGAACCCAAAAGAATTCAGCGCGGTCTTGCTGTCGCATTACGCAAGGTACAATACAAAGGAATTCGATTCTATCTCACAGGTCTTAAAGACCTACTACGCCGATAGGAATACCCTGACAAGGATACGGCAAAAAAGTACGGATCTGCGCCACGTGATACAGACGGCGCTGGAGCGTAACCGTAAGAAATACGACCTGCAGGCGAGACAGCTTAAAGATACAGAGAATCGCGATAAATACAAGGTCTACGGAGAGCTGATCAATATCTATGGGTACGGTCTTCCCTCCGGTTCGAAAGAACTGACCGCTCTGAATTACTATACAGATACAACGATCACGATTCCTCTGGACCCCGTCCTGACTCCGCAGGAAAATTCCCAAAAGTATTTTTCCAGATACAATAAGCAGAAACGAACCTTCGAAGCCCTTACAAAATTAATCGAAGAAACTTCCGAAGACATCCGGTATCTGGAATCCATCAGCAATGCGCTGGATATCGCCATGAACGAAGCCGACCTGGCTCAGATTAAGGAAGAACTGGTACAGAGCGGATATATCCGCAGAAAAGCAGCCAAAAAGAAAATAAAGCTTAACAGCCGGCCTATGCACTATATCTCCGCCGACGGTTATCATATGTATGTAGGTAAGAACAACCTGCAGAACGATGAACTGACCTTTTCCTTTGCCACAGGGAATGACTGGTGGTTCCATGCGAAAGATGCGCCCGGCTCCCATGTAATCGTAAAAACAAACGGAGACGAACTTCCTGACCGTACCTTTGAAGAAGCAGGACGGCTGGCGGCCTATTATTCTAAAAACCGCGGCAGCGATAAAGTTGAGATCGATTATGTAGAGAAAAAACATGTCAAGAAACCAAACGGGGCAAAACCCGGCTTCGTCGTATATTATACGAACTATTCTCTGGTGATAGATTCCGATATCTCCGAGATAAAAAGCGTGCAGGATTAACCTGCGCGCTTTTTTCAGAACGGCAGTTCCTGATTATTTAAGTCCTGACAGATAATCGATAAACTGCTGTGCAGTCCGGCCGGACAAACCGCCGTGGCTTAATTCCCACTTATTTGCTTCCCCAAGCAATTCATCCTCCGGCATATCTATCTCATTCCTCTTCGCAAGCTGACGCACGATCTCCTGGAATTCCTTCTTCGCCGGCTTGCCGAAATAAATCGTCACTCCAAACCGGGCCACCAACGATAATTTCTCCTGAACCGTATCATTGGTATGAAGCTCCTCGTCCCGGTCGGCCTTGTCCCTGAACGTCTCCCGGATCAGATGACGTCTGTTGGACGTGGCATAAATCAGCACATTTTCCGGCCGTCTCTCCAAACCTCCTTCGATCACCGCTTTCAGATATTTATACTCGATCTCGAATTCCTCAAAGGACAGGTCGTCCATATAGATGATAAACTTATAATTACGGTTCTTAATCTGGGCAATGATATCATTAAGGTCCTGGAACTGATGCTTATATACCTCGATCATCCTAAGTCCCCTGTCATAATACTGATTCAGTATCGCTTTGATGGAAGAGGATTTCCCCGTTCCTGCATCACCGAACAACAGACAGTTATTCGCCTTTTTCCCTTCTATAAACGCTTCTGTATTGGTGATCAGTTTCTTCTTCGGAATCTCATAGCCGACCAGATCGTCAAGATGCACATGCGCGATCTTTGTAATCGGGACGATCCTCACTCCGTCTTCTTTATGCTCTATCCGAAACGCCTTGTGAAGCCCCAGTTTCCCTACGCCGAATTCCTGATAGAACTGGGTCACTGTATCTTTGAACCTGACAGGATCCCCGGCTTTTGCAAGGCTGCGTCCCAGATCACAGATTCTGTCCCGAATCCTCTTATTGAACACTTTGCCATGCCCCTTTACTCCCTGATAATCAAAGATCACAGACAGGCAGCCTGCCCCTAAGACATCCTGAAGTTCTGAAAAATCATAGTCGAACAACTCTTTAAATATCTCGATATCATGCAGCGCCACCTCATTGATACTGCCGTCTGCCGCTCCTATGATCTCGCAGGACGTGCTGTAAGCATTTTCATGGCTTGCCAGAAGATACGTCAGATAATTATGCCAGAGATTTCCTTCAAATCCGTGGCTGACTGCCATCTCCAGGAGCCTGTTGACACATTCATACAATAATCCCGTCAGATCATCCCGGTTGTAATAATCACTCTTATAATTCTCCATCAAGAATGCCATATCCTGAAGAATCTGTCCGTCCTCCATATGCTTATACAGCATTAATTCATTTATTCTCATATTCTTATTCTCCTGTTTCATGTACACCCTTTCCTACCGCGCCAGAGGCGTGTCTGTTCTAATAATTACCGAGTATCCTGAGACTCCTGCTCTCTTCCCTGAGACCCCGTATCGCATTCTTGACTGCCGGCTCTGCCAGATTCCCTTCAAAGTCAACGAAGAACCGATACTCCCAGTTCCTTCCCTCCACAGGCCTTGACTCAATCCTGGTCATATTCAGGTCATTATAGATAATATGTGAAAGAATCTGATACAGCGAACCGCTCTCATGAGGCACTTCAAAGCAGATGCTGATCTTCTTCGCATTCTTCAAGAATATCTTCTGGTTCGTGACTACGATAAAGCGAGTCGAATTATTAGGGTTATCATTGATGTTGTCTGCCAACACCTCAAGCCCCTGCACCTTGGCCGCATATGCGCTGCACACGGCGGCCTGGCTTTTGTCCTGTTCTTCCCGAATCTTCCTGGCTGCAATCGCCGTATTTGCCACGCTGATCTGCTGCCACTCACTATGCTCGTTCAGGAACCGCGATGCCTGCATCAACGCAATTCCCTTCGAATACACCCGCTCAATCTCGGCAATCCGGGTTCCCGGAAGTCCCGCCAGCGTATGGGTGATAGGGATAATCGTCTCGCCCACGATATAGTTCTCGAATTCCACCAGCAAATCATACATCTCATCCACCGAGCCGGCCGTGGAATTCTCAATGGGCAGAACCGCAAAATCCGCCGCCCCCTCCTCAATTGATTCCATGGCATCCCGGAATGCGGGCACATAGAAACTATTGCAATTCTCTCCAAAGTAACACCGCATCGCCGCCTGGCTGTAGGCCCCTTCCGTCCCCTGGAAAACGATCCGCGCATCTTCTGCATGCAATGAATCTACTCCGATAAAGGGGAGGCGTCCAAGCGCTCCGGCCTCTACCATCTGCTGATAATGTACCTTGCGGTTCATGGACATCATCTGCTCAAAAAGCTCCCGGATACCTTTCTTATTGAATTCCGTCGAAGCCCGGCCTGCCATATCCGCAAGCTTATCCCGTTCTCTCTGGCGGTCTATCATCTTGATACCGTTTTGAAGCTTACACGCTCCCAATTCCCTGCCTATCTGCATTCTCTGTTCGAATAAATCTGCGATCTTACGGTCCACCTCATCCAGTTGTTCTCTTAACTCTTCTATCTCTGCCATGTATCTCTCTCCTCCCGGCGCACCTGAACTCGTACACTGAACGCATTATAATATATTTTCTGTATAAAATCTACCTTTCTTTGACATACTTATCCATATGAAGCATAATTTTTTGACCTGCGGAACCACCGGATGGTGTATGGAGATCCTCTTTACAGGACTGCATTCTCTCCACGACGAGAATCCGAAACTCACCGGCAATACTTCTATCTGGATGTTCCCCATCTATGGCATGGCAAGTTTCCTGTCGCCCTTATGCAGACTGCTCAAGGGAAAGAACCTGTTACTGCGTGGAGGCGTATATACCTGCTGCATCTTCTGCGGCGAATATATAACCGGCTCATTCCTGAAGAAATTCGAAGCCTGCCCCTGGGATTACAGCGAAGCCCCGTTTAACATCAACGGCCTGATCCGCCTGGATTATGCGCCTCTCTGGTTCGGCGCCGGATTATTATTTGAAAAAATCCTCAACAGACATTGAAAATCTTTCATATTTGTTATATGATATATGAAAGATTTTCAAAGGAGGAGGACACATGACGATACACCTTTTTATTTTTTCTTTTCTTTTTTCCATACTTCCTTTTATCCCTGCTGAAAATTCTTGTACTCTTATTCATTCATTTATTCATGAACATATCCCTTTATCTTATTCATATATATTTTTTCAAAATCACTGTTTCTGTGAGATGCGAACCAAACGGGCACTTATCTTAGAATCATCATTCTCGCAGGTAACAAGCCAAACGGATGATTCTGCAAAGAATCAGAATCATCACTCATTACCGATATCATTCCGGATACGCCTTAAGTACCCTGCCTTGTATATGGATACTTAAGGCAGATCCGTTGATGATTTACATATATCTTTAAACACATTTACATCATAAGGAGGTTTTTATGAGACATTTAATGAGCCCTCTCGATTTTTCTGTAGAGGAATTGGATCGGTTGATGGATCTGGCTGTCGATATCGAAGCCAACCCTGCCAAGTACGCGCATGCATGCGAGGGCAAGAAACTTGCAACACTTTTCTATGAACCAAGTACACGGACAAGGCTGAGCCATGAAGCCGCTATGCTGAATCTTGGGGGCAGCGTCCTTGGTTTCTCTTCCGCCGAATCCAGTTCCGCCGCCAAAGGCGAGAGCGTATCAGACACCATCCGCACCGTTTCCTGCTATGCAGATATCTGTGCCATGCGCCATCCCAAAGAAGGCGCTCCTATGGTTGCGTGCCAGCACTCTTCTATTCCGGTCATCAATGCCGGTGACGGCGGACATCAGCATCCGACCCAGACACTGACAGATATGCTGACAATCCGGAATCTGAAAGGACGCTTAAACAATATGACTATCGGCCTGTGCGGAGATCTGAAGTTTGGACGGACCGTCCACTCTCTGATCCATGCATTAGTCAGATATCCGGGGATTCGTTTCGTCCTGATCTCTCCGGAAGAATTAAGACTTCCAGGCTACATCCGCTCCGACGTATTGGATAAGGGGAATATCCCATACGAAGAAGTCGTACGCCTTGAAAACGCGCTTCCTAACCTGGATCTCCTCTATATGACACGCGTACAGAAAGAACGTTTCTTCAATGAAGAAGATTATGTACGGATGAAAGATTTCTACATACTGGACTCCAAAAAGATGGCAATGGCTCCGAAAGATATGTATGTCCTCCATCCGCTGCCCCGCGTCAATGAGATATCTGTTGAAGTAGATTCCGATCCGAGAGCCGCCTATTTCAAACAGACAAAATACGGAGTCTATATCCGGATGGCACTGATTCTGACACTGTTGGAAATCGAAGTATAAGGGGGAATACATTATGGTAAAAAATACTCTGAATGTCGGAAATATCGAAGAGGGTTTTGTATTAGATCATATCCAGGCCGGACGCAGCATGGATATCTACAAATATCTTCATCTGGACAAATTAGACTGCTGCGTGGCTATTATAAAGAACGCCAGAAGCAATAAGATGGGAAAAAAAGACATTATGAAGATTGAATGTCCGATTGATTTTATTGATCTGGACGTTCTGGGATTCATCGACCATAACATCACGATCAATATCATCAAGGACTCGCAGATTGTTGATAAAGCACGTCTTCAGCTTCCGAAGCAGATTACGAATATCATCCGCTGCAAGAACCCAAGATGCATTACATCCATTGAGCAGGGATTGGAACACGTATTCGTACTGACAGATCCCGAGAAAGAGATCTATCGCTGTAAATACTGCGAAGAGAAATATCATGGTAATCTGAAATAATTCTGCCTGCGCAGATTATACCAGTATAGCACAAAGAAGCCCTTCCTCCAAGAGTATTCGTTCAGAGGAAGGGCTTCTTTCTTTTTATGCCAGCAAGACGATAAGCCGGGTTATGTCATTGGATAATCATCTATCTAGGTCCGCCGTCGCCGGCGGACTCAAGCGACCTACCTAAGACGTGACGGGCCGCCACATTGTCTTTATCCGGTCTTGCTTCGGATGGGGTTTACATATGCCCCCACTGTTACCAGCAGGGCGGTAGTCTCTTACACTGCCCTTCCACCCTTACCATATAAAATGGCGGTTCATTTCTGTTGCACTATCCTTGGAGTCACCTCCACCGGACGTTATCCGGCATCCTGCCCTGTGAAGCCCGGACTTTCCTCACCTGCGGCCTTTCGGCGCCTGCAGCTGCGATTATCTGTCTTACTCGCCGACACATCAAATATATCACATCTCCGATCCAAAAACAATTCTAAAAATGAAAGAATCGTATCATGATATTCCCTCATCCGCAATCAGGTCATTCCCGTCGGCCGCTCCCGTCGCCAGTTCGTCACACCGTTCATTCTGGGGATGTCCGTTGTGCCCCTTCACCCAGATAAAAGTCACCGTATGCGGCTCTTTTGCGGCAAGAAGCCGTTTCCACAGGTCTACATTCTTCACCTGTTCATTCTTTCCGCGCTTCCAGCCCTTCTTAATCCACCCTTCTATCCAATGCTGATTAAATGCATTCACCACATACTGCGAATCCGAGTACAATTCCACTTCGCAAGGCCTGTTAAGCGCCTCCAATCCTGCAATTACCGCCATCAACTCCATACGGTTATTCGTTGTCCTTCGGTATCCCTGCGATAATTCCCTGGTATGCAGTTTTCCCTTCGTATCCGTATATTCAAGCACCGTACCATATCCCCCCGGCCCGTCCGGATTCCCTCTGGCCGCGCCGTCCGTATAGATCTTCACCTTCATTATGTTCAATTCCCTTTCATAGATTGTCACGCTATTTCAAACACCTGCAAAGTATTTTTCACCTGCACTACCTTATCTCTGTAAGGCTTCGACATCGGATCCTCCAGTAATTTCCTGCAAATATCATACTGCTTCCACATATGCATCGGAAACGCGCATTTTGTATCCGTATGACGCATAAAATAATCGAATCCCCAGCAGTACTGATCCTTCTGCCTCGGGTCCAACGGCAGAAACGCGACATCAATCCTTTCCCCCTCCAGCTTCCCGATCTCACGCTGATATCTGCGCTGCATCGTCGAATTATAGTCTTCTTCTTCCTCTTCCCAGTGCCACCAGTTCAAATCACCCGCATGATAGATAACTTTATCCCTCAGATACACGAAAAAAGCGACGCCTTCATCTGTCGAACGAAGCGTACGGATACGAAGCCCGTCCAACATAATTTCCTTCTCTGCCCCGATATAAACTACCTTTCCCTGCGGCCCCTCAGTCTTAATATCGTCGGAAAGAACATATTGAATGTCCGGATACATCTTTTCCCATTCAAATATCTTTCTGTTAAAATGATCCGGATGTACATGGCTGGCAAACACATAAAGCTTTGCCATATCAGAAAGCTTTGGAAGCTGCCCTGTGTAATAATCGAATATCAGCGCCGTGCTGCCCTCTTCTATCATATACCCGCTATGTCCAAGAAATGTAATTTTCATATATGCCTGTCCCTCCACAGTCTATTCTTTTGTCTGATACGTTACCCTTCCTGCCAAGCCACTTCTACAGCATGCATCAGCTCCGGAAGAAGATATCTGAGACATTCTTTCACCGCCTGCGGTTTCCCGGGAAGATTCACTATCAATACATCCTTACGGAATCCTGCCGTACTTCTGTTGAGCATAGAACGCTTCGTCATGTTCATCGTATAAGCCCGCATCGCCTCCGGAATTCCCGGAACCGGTCTCTCTATGATATCCGTGGTTGCCTCTGGTGTACAATCCTGCAAACCACAGCCCGCTCCTCCTGTAGTAAAGAGCAGATCTGTCAGATGATTGTCCGCCATCCTCTGCATCACAGTAGAGAGCACTTCCCGGTCTAACGGAAGCGCCCTCATGAATATTACCTCACATCCCACTTCTTCTACGATCTCCTTGATCGCTTCCCCGCTGACATTCTCTTCGTTTCCTCTATATATATCCGTATTCGCCGTAATAATCGCTACTCTCATACTGTACCTCCGATGCTCTTATCAATATCCGGCAACTGCAGTCTATGATTTTCCTGTCATGCTGCCAGATGAAGTTCCCGTTTAAGATATTATATCGTAAAATAAAAATAATGCAATGAAAACGCAGATATTCGCGAATAAAAATAGCTTTCATCTGAAACGCCGGATCAGATAATAATGCATACCATTCCGCCGTTGCTGTCGTTCACAATCTTCTGCATAGTATCCTGCAATTTCTCCTGACTCGCGTCGTTAATCATCGCCATCTTATTCTGCATACCGTCCATCACAAGCTCTTCAATCGATTTTCCGAATATGTTCGTACCCCAGATTCCTTCCTCGCTCTCTTTCGCGTCTTTGATATAGCGGATCAGATCCTGCGCCTGTTGTTCATTCCCCACAATCGGCGCAATCTCCGTCTCAATATTAGCACGGATAAGATGAATCGAGGGCGCCTCGGAATGTATCTTAACCCCGTATTTATTCCCTTGCTTGATGATGGTGGGCTCCTCCAGAGTGATCTCTTCCTTCTTCGGGCTTACGACTCCGTATCCTCTCATCCGCACAGCCGCGAATGCATCTTTCACCCCTTCATACTCTTCCTTAAGTTCCGACAGATTTTTCATCGCGGCTATCAGTTCATACTGTCCGGCAATATGCGTCCCTGTCAGTTCACTTAACATCTCATAATAGAACCTATCCGCCACCCCGATCCGTATCTTCACACATCCCGTATCCATCTCGATGTGGTCTACCTTTATTTCCTCTATGTATTGACATTCCGGTTTCTCGAAACCAGACACGGCATCCCGGATCTCTCCGAACCGGTCCATGATATCTTTAATATGCACCAGCATCTCCTGCTTGATCTTATGGTCTCTCGGCAGCATCTCCACCCATTTCGGAATAAAGAACTGTACCTCGGAAACAGGAAATTCATAGAGAACCGCTTCCATAATCCGTGTAATATCTTCTTCTTTCAACTGCTCGCAGTTCACCGGAAGCGCCTGTACGCCGTACTGTTGTTCACATTCCTCCGCCACCTGTCTTGCTTCGTCTCCGTATGGCTTCCTGGAATTCACCAGAACGACGAAAGGTTTCCCGATACTCTGTAATTCCTTAATCGTCTTCTCCGTACCTTCTCTGTAATTCTCCCGGGGAATATCCGTAATACTCCCATCCGTCGTGACCACAAACCCGATCGTCGCATGGTCGTGGATCACTTTCCGGGTACCGATGCTCGCCGCTTTTGTAAACGGAATCTCATGATCAAACCACGGCGTCTTCACCTGACGTTCTCCATTCCCTTCCACATGCCCGGAAGCTCCCTCCACCATGTATCCTACACAGTCAATCAGCCGCACCCGTACCGATACGTCTTCAGATAACTGAATCTCGGCCGCTTCCTTCGGTACAAACTTCGGCTCTGTCGTCATAATCGTCCGTCCCGAAGCCGACTGCGGCAATTCATCCTTCGTTCTTGCTTTTCCGTGCTCATCCTCCATATGCGGCAGCACCAGCACATCCATGAATCTTTTGATAAATGTAGATTTCCCTGTCCTGACCGGTCCTACGACTCCTATGTATATCTCTCCGTTGGTCCTGGCTTGTATATCCTTGTATAAATGATAATGATCCATACATCCTGCCCCTTCCATTCGTGCTGATAGAATATATGCATCCCGCAGAATGTTTAGACTATTTCAAGATAACTTTTTTACTTACACGGACAAAAAACTATTGTTGTATTTGATTCTCTTCTGCATTTTTGATAGAATAAAATCATCTTTCGCTCAAATACTAATATAATCAGGAGAATAAACATGAAGACTGTAAAAATACGAAATCTTGAACTCGGCGCAGGCATACCTGCCATCTGTATCCCGAACGTGGGAAAAACAAAAGAAAAGATTCTCTCTCTCACCCGGCAATATAAGACCATGCACATGGATCTGATGGAATGGCGGGCAGATTGGTTCGAAGATGTTGAAGACACATACAAGGTAACGGAAGTCCTGACAGAGATACGCCGGATTCTCGGCAATACCCCGCTTTTATTTACCTTCCGCACAGAAAAAGAAGGCGGAGTACGCCCAATGTCCGCTGAATCGTATATTGCCCTGAATAAAAACACAGCCGCGGCCGGCATTGCCGATCTGATCGACGTGGAGATGTTTACCGGGAACAGACTTGCCGCAGACTTGATCTCCTTTATCCACGAAAACCATACAAAAGTCATTGTCTCCAACCATGACTTTCACAAGACTCCCTCCAAATCCGACATCATATACCGGCTGCGCAAGATGCAGGAGATGGGCGCGGACATTCCTAAGATCGCCGTGATGCCTCAGAATAAGAAGGACGTTCTCACACTCCTTGCCGCAACCGAAGAGATGGTTTCTGACTATGCAGACAGGCCTATTATCACGATGTCCATGTCCGGCATAGGATGCGTAAGCCGCCTATCCTGTGAAATATTCGGCTCCTGCCTGACCTTCGGCTCCGGTTCCCTGGCGTCCGCACCGGGGCAGATTGATGCGGAAGAATTATATCATGCTCTCCAAAGCGTGCACCGCGCCTTGTAATCCTTCAAAGCGAAGCTGTCTGATAATAAAAAAACACAATCAAAAAAATAAATTACTAACATCATGCGGTTTTCATAGATTTTCTTTATAGTTCATGTTAATATATTATTCAAACAAATGATGAAGGGAGAATTCTTATGAATCTATACCATCTCAGGTATTTTGTAACATTGGCCCATCTGGAACATTATACTAAGGCTGCAGAAATTCTGACCATCACTCAGCCAAGCTTAAGCCATGCTATCTCCTCTCTCGAGAAAGAACTGGGAGTAAAATTATTTGAAAAAGATGGCCGCAACATAGTTCTGACCAAATGTGGACAGACATTTCTGACTGATATCGAGCAATCCCTCGATACACTGGACTCAAGCGTCAAAAGACTCAGACTGGCCGGGCGGGGAGAAGGACGAATTGATATTGGGATGCTTCGCACGCTAAGCGACACCGTACCAAAATATGTGAAAGATTTTCTGGATATCCATCCGTCAAAGAACATCCAGTTTTACTTTCATACTTCTACGAACCTTACGTCGGATATTATCCGGGATCTAAAGGACAGAAGATATGATATCGCTTTCTGTTCCAGGATGGAAAATGAACCGTCGATCGACTTCGTTCCGGTTGACCGCCAGGAATTGGTTCTGATCGTACCGAACGGCCATCCTCTCGCGGATCACGATACCATCGATCTTCGCGAGACTCTGCCCTATCCGCAGATATGCTTCTCACACCACAGCGGATTACGGCCCGTTATTGATAAATTGTTTGAACAATGCGGCGGCACACCTAAAGCCGATTATTTCCTTGAAGAGGAGCAGGCCATAGCCGGCCTTGTAAGCGCAGGTCTTGGAATCGCAGTCGTTCCCCGGATGTCAATCTTACATTATATGCCCGTCAAGATGATTGAGATCACAGAACCGGCCTGGGAAAGAGTTATCTACATGGCTATATTGAAGAATGTGTATCAGGCTCCTGTAGTTCAGAATCTAAAAGCATATATAATAGAAAATACGAATCTCCATACCTAATTACAGGTCTGTCTGAAAAAAGAAGAGACGCAATGCCTCTTCTTTTATGATTAAAGCATATCTCCTCTTCTTTTCAGCAATCGAAAAGCTGCCGCGCACACGATCACAGACAGCAAAGAGCCGGCCGGCGCCGCCAGTCCCATGGGATAAAGCGTATCCGCAAAATATTTTGACGCCAGGAACGCGCCGGGAACACGCACACACACGATAGACAATACATTATGTAAAAATGAAATCCCCGATAAACCATAGGCGCAAAAATACCCGCTGAAACTAAAATGTACCCCCGCGATCATACAATCCCAAATATATGCCCGCAGATACTGGTCACCCAACACGATAACTTTTGCATCATCCGTAAACATTCCTACAACACCCTGTCCGGCAAATTGAACGGCAACAGACACAATCAGGCCGAACCCTACCGTTATAAGAACCGCATAACGCAGTATGCCCGCCGCCCGGTTATGCTTCCCTGCGCCGATATTCTGCGCGGAAAGGGCGGAAACCGTAGACAGCATAGTGGACGGAACCAGGAACACTACGCCTATGATCTTCTCCACGATTCCCACCGCGGCGGCATCATTCAGACCTCTGCGGTTAGCAATGACGGTAATCACAATAAAGGCGATCTGGATAAACCCATCCTGCAGCGCAACCGGGATACCAATTTTCAGCATTTGACTCATCGTTCCGGACCGCGGTTTAAAATTATCTCTTTTCAACTCTATTCCCGTCTTTTTCTTGGCGATTACAGTCAACGCCACGACCACACTGACCGTCTGGGATAAAGCGGTGCCGAGAGCCGCCCCTGCAGCCCCCATATGAAAAACGCCGATAAAGAGATAATCCAACAGGATATTCACGGCGCACGCCACCGCAATAAAATGCATAGGGCTTTTCGAATCTCCCAATCCCCGAAAAATTGAACTGATAATATTATACGCCGTAATAAACGGTATGCCAATGAAGCAGATCGTCAGATAAGCAATCGTTTCAGAAACCGCCTCTGCAGGAGTCGACATCAGCCCTACAATCGGCTCTACCGCGGCAAGAAGAACTATCATCACCGCCACGGCCACACCCATAAATAAAGTTATCGTATTGCCCACGGCGAGAGACGCCTTTTCAGACTGCTTTGCCCCGACTGCCTTACCTATAGTCACAGTGGATCCCATCGCCAGTCCGACAATCATAACAGTCAGCATATGCATGACCTGACTTCCCACCGAAACCGCCGTAATGCTGTCTACGCCATTGAATTGACCAATGATAAACAAATCCGCCATTCCATATAACGTTTGCAAAAAATAGGAAAAGAGGTAGGGTAACGAAAAGGATACAATACTTTTAAATACACTTCCGGTTGTTAAATCTTTCTTCATAAGTTTTCTGCACCTGCCGCTGTACTTTATTTGCATAACTTCCGAAACCAATTATAACCCCGGTTTCCGCCATAAAGTCAAGCATTATTTCACGAAAGCAATAACAACTTCTCTTCCTGAAACTGCAGATAGTCCGGCAGCCCTCTTTCCTCCAGCAATCCCCATTGATCCTTCTGCAGGAACCAGCACAGGTTCTCGTTCCCCGGAATCCGTGAATTTCCCCTGCTTTCCGGTATCAGATAAAAGTTCTTCTCGAAAGGAAGTTCGGCATACCCCGCAATCTGCAGCCTGATGCAGTTTTCTTTTCGTTCTCCCCAGACTGGCCGGAAATCATGCGGCCGGAATCCTATATAAGAGATATTTTTCGGGATATCTCTTATAAGAGTAAGTTCTACGCCCCAGTCATACGCTTCTATTCTATGGGCATCAATCCGGCGGAACCCTGATATATTCCTGCACCCGGCCAGACGCGCCGCCTCTTTCGTGCCGGGACTGGCGAAGATCTCTTTCGTATTCCCGAAAGTAACCACTGATCCCCGATCCATAATAATCAGATCCTCGCTGAAGCGATAAATCTCATCCCTGCTATGGGATACCAGGATCACAATCCCCCGGTAATCTGACAGCATCTCCGTCAATTCCTGCTGTAATCTATCTTTGAGAAACATATCCAACGCAGAAAAAGGCTCATCCAACAGAATCACATCCGGCTCATATGCCATTATCCTTGCAAGCGCCACGCGCTGCTGCTGTCCGCCGGACAACTCTCCCGGCAGACGGTCTCTAAGTCCGTCCAGCCGAAAGATACGGATCATCTCATCCACCCGCCTCTGTTTCTCCTGCTTCCTTCCCTTCAGACCTGCTTCAATATTTTTCTCCACCGTCATCGTAGGAAATAACGCGTAATTCTGAAAGAGATATCCTATATTACGCTTCTGAGGCCTTATATTAACCTTGTGTTCGGAATGATAGAATTCCCGCCCATTTATCACAATCTCTCCTGCGTCCGGAATCTCGATCCCGGCAATCGCCTTTAGCGTCATGCTCTTTCCGCATCCGGACGCCCCAAGAATTCCAATACGGGAAGCTTTGCTCTGAAACCGGACATCCATATGAAAATCTCCTATATTTTTCCTAATATCTACTGTCAGGTCCATCCGATCTCCTTTTCCCGTCCGATGATTATAGCTGTGATCCCCGTCGAAACTATTATATACACTCAATACATAACCGTCAATCAAAAGGCTACATTATTGAATCCCCTTCCGGTCCAAATACTCCTTCTCCATCGTCACTATGAATTACTGTACCATAGGATCCTTCGAATCCTTCGAATACCTTCTCATAATCATCCCATCCCATCATTTCACATTCCCGGATCGCCTTTATCGTCTGGCCATTTTCAATATATCTCTGAATCGCCTCTTTTTCAATTTCTTCCGGGGCTTCCTCCACATTCTGTCCTTTCTCCCAGATCGTCAATTTATCCTTCTTCGTCTTTCCATATATATTAATTTCCCTGCATCTCTGCACAATCGAAGACCCGCTCTTTTCAGAAGTTCCCTGTCGTTCCAGCGAAAATACGAACACGGAATCATAAGCGTCGCAATTCTTTCTTTCCCATGGCTCCGCCTCCAGGAGCCTCAATTCCTTTACAGCGTCATCAGTACTCTCAAGCTGCTTTCCTTCCGGCGTCCACCAATCCATGGACTGCCATGCATTCACTTTCTTATCGGACTTCAATCTGCAATAAATGTCCCCGTTTTTTAAGGCATAAAGCTCTTCTACAGAAATATCTTCCGTCGGCAGCAGGTAGACGGCGGAAAAGCCCCAATCAGTCTCTGTCACGTTGTTGCAGATATTTCTTCCCACTACGATGATGATCAGAACGATCAGAACAATCAGCAACAGACTCCCGACGATCCTTTGACTGCTCATCTTCATCAATCTCTTCATAACCTGATTTGCCGCAGTTTCCTGCTCTTCCCTGGAAGATCCCGATACAGCCTCCATAACCGGCAGCTCTTTCCCAGCATATTCATATACCCGCATACATTCCTCACAGCCCTGTATATGATCTTCTATCACCCGCCTACTCTCTTCCTTCAATATATCGTCTTCATAAAGAACCAATAAATCCTGTACAACTGCACATTCTTTCTTCATTATGGCACCTCCTTTATTCTTTCCTGAATCTTCAACTTTGCCCGGTGGTAAGTCACTCTGGCCCATCCTTCTCCTTTCCCAAAGATCTCGCCGATCTCTTTGTAGGATAACTCGCCTAATGTTTTTAGGGTAAACACCTCCTTATAAGGCTCCTGCAGAAGATGCAGCACCTTGTAGACAGATAACGCCTCTTCCTTGCGGATACACAGTGTCTCCGGAGTACTTCTGCCGTCTCCTTCTTTCACTCCTGTTCCGGCAGAATCTTCCATATCCGGCGAAATGTCGGTCAGGTGTTTCTGCTTCTTTACCCAGGACAGATACGTGTTTTTACCGATCTGACAGAGCCATGAATTCAGTTGACACTTTCCTTTAAACTTGTGTATATTCTTAAACGCTCTGTAGAACGTTTCCTGAGTCAGTTCTTCCGAAAGTTCCGGATTACTGCTCATAGACAACAGAAAATAATATACGTCTTTGTAATATCTCTTATATATATCCTCAAACTCCATGCATCCCACCCCCTTTCGTCTCCGTCTCTTTTATGTTTTCTGTTAAGTAGACTCCCTTTTCACTATTTTGTTACAGATTTTTCAAACAAATATACAATATTTGAAAAAACTTAAAAAAATGTTTATACTCTGCTTACGAAATCAACAAAACGAAAAAGCAGGCGACTTAAATCACCCGCCTGCCTTCTTATCCATTATATCCTGCTGAACTTCCAGCTTTATTTCATTTTCGTTCATTTATGTTTGTACAAAACTACCTAAAATCTCCCATGCAGCATCGCGTTCCCGCTTCTGTTCCTCATTGAGCTCATCATAAGGACACAGCATCGGATGCTGTCTTTCGGCATCATTCCGGAACGGTCCGTAACTCCAGTTATAATATGTATAAAACCGCAGCCAACGCAAATGATCCAGTCTGCGGTATCTGTCTTGCACAGAACGGTCTGACTTAGTCTCACAGTATTTTTGATATGCCTTTTCTGCCACATCCGCGGTAAAATCCGTAATCTTCTCATCCTCTAACAGAATGCGGATTTTCATCAGGAGATGATCGGCAGCAGTTATCTTAGACTCACGGTGAAAATCGTCCAGCTCGTCCCAACTAAGCGTAGGATAAGATACCGATCTGCAAAATATCTCATTAATCATAATCGCCGCTTTGTTCAATGCAGTCCTCATGATCTGGTTCGGAGTATATATCTCCTCGTTAGTACCGAAATAAGCCACCCCGGGCGCTTTCCGGTTACTATGCAAGTGAACCTGTCCATGAATCTTATAATATCGATGCAGCCTCCAGAATATATTCCATCCCTCCGGCTCGTCATCCGGACAGATAATGATACGATCCGCCCGCTCCAGAAGCCCATGGCAATTTTCCCATAATCCGTCATGAAATATCAGAGAATCTGTAGTCTGAGATTCTTCACCTATAGAAAACATCTCATGAAGATGATCATGCATTGCGAGAAATTCTTCTGCATCTCCAAAGATATGGTATGCCACATGTTGATCCACAGAGATAATATTGGTCATAATCGCCCGTTCCAAAATAAAACGGCCATAATTTCCAAACCCGATCAGTACAATCGTATTTTCATAGCTGCACAGAGCCCTGGAACGCCAATACTGCCTGGCACAGCAATCATAACTATGGAAAAAATTAATATTTCCCGACAGATGGTCATCCCCATTCGTCGTTCTTGCATAGACATCAACGGGCAGCTTATGTAGATCAATTGCCCGGCTGTTCTCGCCGATATCATTTTCTTTCATAAGAAAAACTTTACATCTTGATCCGATATTCTTCTTGCACGCGACGATCCGTGCGGGAGAAGCGCTGATAAACAGACAGGGGTAATCGGGAAATTCCATCTGTTCGTCCCTTTTCTCTCCATAGATAATTACGGCGTCTGTATCTTCCTTATAGATATTGGCCGCCAGTGTATTGGCTTCCGCACCATAATCTGCAAAATAGTACCAGTTCTTCTTCCTTTGAAACCTGAGCATGAGAAAAGGCAGTCCTTCACTCGTAACAAAAGATACGGCCGCACCGAACAAGGTCACCATCATACCTGCGGACATGAACAGAAAAACAACACCTATCACATGCCCCATAGGTGTTACCGGCGTCAGGTCTCCGTATCCGACAGTAGTCAGTGTGACCAGTGAATACCAGAAAGCATCGCCGAACGTATGAATCGTCGCGCTATTGCTGGTATATTCGGAAAAGTACAGGAGTGTTACCAATCCGGTATAAAAAAGCATTAAGATTGCAGTCATGTACAGAAATATTCTTTTCCTTCTTTTCATAGGAATCTGACTCCTTTTTATGCCGTTTTCTCTATTTTATAACATAGAAATTGTTGAGATTTTTCCTGCCAGATGATATACTGAACCCATGAAATCAGCCAAGGAGACAAAAGATGAATCGTAATACAAATGCTTTTAAAAACGGAATTCAAGACGGAATCCCTATCGCACTCGGGTATTTTGCCGTCGCTTTTTCTCTCGGTATTGTAGCCAGAAAAGCCGGTTTGAATCCCTTCCAGGGTTTTTTGTCCAGTATATTAAACCATGCTTCTGCCGGAGAATACGCGGAATTTACCGTAATCATGGCAAACGCGCCTTATTTCGAGATGGCTTTCGTCATCCTGGTGACAAATATACGCTATCTGCTGATGAGCTGCGCATTAAGCCAGAGATTTTCACCGGATACACCTCTGCTTCATCGCCTTATCGTCGGTTTTGGAATCACAGATGAGATCTTCGGGATCAGTATCGCCCGGGCAGGCGACTTGAATCCCTGGCATAATTACGGAGCCATGACAATCGCGCTTCCGAGCTGGGCCGCCGGCACTGCCATGGGCATCATCGCCGGCAATATCCTGCCGACAGCCGCGGTCAGCGCCCTTAGCGTCGCACTTTACGGTATGTTCCTTGCCGTAATTATTCCTGCCGCACATACAGATAAAATCGTAGGCAGCGTAGTAACCGCAAGTTTCCTGATAAGCTTCCTGGTCTCAAAGATACCGTCGCTTGCCGCTATATCGAATAGTTTGAAGATCAGTCTTCTGACCATACTTATCTCAGGAATATCCGCATTCTTTTTCCCCGTTAAGGAGGACCCGGAAGAAAGCTCATTGACCGATGAAGACCAGGAGGTAACAGTACGATGATTCACAATATCTACCTTTATATATTAACAGCAGCAGCCGTTTCTTTTTTGATCCGTGTACTTCCGCTTACCCTGATCCGGGGAAAAATCAAAAACCGCTTTATACGTTCTTTCCTGTATTACGTACCCTATGTGACGCTTGCAGTCATGACGTTCCCCGCTATCCTTACCGCTCCTCAGATACCGATTGCCGGAATCCTTGCTTTTATAGCCGGAATAATCGCGGCATGGCGCAAAGTAAATATGGTAGGAATCGCTGCGCTTTGCTGCGCAGTCGTATTCTTCTGTGAGACATTCGTTGCCTTTATTCTGTAATTTTTTATAAATCGGCATGAAAGCATGGGATCTCTTGATATTTCCAGATATTTCAAAAAAGTTCCGCCGGAAAATTCAAAATTATATTATTATCATACATTGATCTCCGCTTTCATTCCCAATACATCCTCATTCTTCTCGAGAAGCGGACGGATTACATCTCTAAGATATGCTTCCACCTGTACGGATGCACGTCCTGTATATTTTGCCGGGTCCATAGTCTGTTTTAGCTCGTCCAGCGTCAGATTGAATGCCGGGTCGGCGGCAATAAGCTCAAGGAGATTATTATCTAACCCTTTCTCCTTCACATTCCTTCCGGCTTCCATGGACAGCTCACGAATCCTCTCATGAAGCTCTTGACGGTCTCCGCCGGCTTTTACCGCATCCATCATAATATTCTCTGTCGCCATGAACGGAAGCTCTGACATCAATCGCTTCTCAATCACTTTTGGATACACTACAAGCCCGTCTACAACATTCAGGCACAGATCCAGTATTCCGTCAACCGCAAGAAATCCTTCCGGTATACTAAGGCGCTTATTTGCCGAATCGTCCAATGTACGCTCAAACCACTGCGTCGCAGAAGTTACCGCCGGGTTCAGTGCATCAATCATGACATATCTGGAAAGAGAAGCAATCCTCTCACTCCTCATCGGGTTTCTTTTATACGCCATAGCCGAAGAGCCGATCTGCGTTTTCTCAAAGGGCTCCTCTACTTCCTTCAGATGCTGAAGCAGACGGATGTCGTTTGAGAACTTATGGGCGCTTGCCGCAATACCCGCCAATACATTCAAGACTCTGGTGTCCACTTTCCGTGAATACGTCTGCCCGGATACAGGATAGCATGTCTCGAATCCCATCTTTTTGGCAATCATCGGGTCAATCTTATCTATCGTCTCCTGATCTCCTTCAAAAAGCTCCAGAAAACTTGCCTGGGTTCCTGTCGTTCCCTTTGATCCGAGAAGCTTAAGCGTCCTCTTTACATACTCCAGATCTTCCAGATCCATTGCAAATTCCTGCATCCAAAGAGTTGCCCTTTTCCCTACTGTCGTCGGCTGCGCCGGTTGAAAATGGGTAAAAGCAAGAGTCGGTAGTTCCTTATATTCATCGGCAAATTTCGCAAGTTCAGCGATCACATTCACCAGTTTCTTTCTAA
Organism: Lachnospiraceae bacterium; assembly: GCA_910574285.1. Classification (GTDB taxonomy): domain Bacteria; phylum Bacillota; class Clostridia; order Lachnospirales; family Lachnospiraceae; genus Sporofaciens. The sequence goes on from CAJTAL010000037.1 coordinate 34,218, forward strand.
CAATCTCAAGCGCCTCGGACATAATGATCATATCCGTATTATCTCCCACATAGCAGGAAGTAGCCCCCAGATGAATAATTCCCCTGGCTTTGGGGCACTGTTGTCCATATGCATACACATGGGACATCACGTCGTGGCGCACGATCTTCTCCCTCTCTTTCGCCACCTCGTAGTTGATATCCTCCGCATGTGCCTTTAATTCTTCAATTTGCTCGTCCGTAATCCCAAGCCCTAACTCTTTCTCCGTCTCCGCAAGGGCAATCCATAATTTCCTCCAGGTTTTGAATTTCTTATCCGGTGAAAATACATACTGCATCTCCTTGCTCGCATACCGCTCTGACAACGGACTGTTATATTTATCGTAACTCATATATTTTCCTCTCCTTTTCTTCTTTCATTGATTTTCTGCAAATACCAGACGTCTGCTTCTGGTATTCCGGCCTCCTTCTTATCCCGCAATGCGGCTCTTATTGATCTTACGGTATTCTTTCTTCCATTGTTCAAACTGCTCATCCGGTATATCCACATCAATGCTCCTCTGAATCTCTCGGATATCCTCCTTCATGGCCGCATCCATATTCAGAAATGTCGAATTGCCCGACAGCATCTTTACATACTGATCCCCCGGCAGAGCGCGGTAACAACAATACAGATAAGTCCTCAGAAGTTCCATATCCCCGCAGATACGGTACGCTTCCAGATACACCCTTGCCGCCTCTTCATAGAGAAACCGCTGCCCGTACGCCGCTCCCAGACTTGCATAGACTCTTCCATAGAACAGTTTGCTCACCGAATTGTCCCACTCACTGTTAATAATAGACTGATAGACCAGGATCGCCGTCTCATATTCCCCGCTTCTCTGCAGACTGTCCGCCTTATACTTCATACGCTCCACATCCCGCAGATTCTGCAGATGCTCCAGGATCCCCTGTATCTTATTGATATCACCCGATGCATAGATCGTGGACTCCCTTAATATCGTCAGTACAAACTGTTCCATCGTACAATTCTGCCGCAATTCTTCTCTGAGCTGCTCCGCAAGCTCTGATAATTCCAGCTCTTTGTCGATCCAACTGCACAACTGTCTGTTCACCAGTGTATAATCAATCAGGTAGAGATTATTGCATATATAATAACACAATTCTTCTATCGTATAGACACGCATATGGATCCTGGCTATCACGTAAGGCTGCCTTGCTCTTTTTCTATGACATAGAATTAAACTGCCCATTGCTTCCTCCTAAATGAATCGTCTTCTCCACATGAAATCCTGTCGCCGGGAAAAATTCGCCAAATCCCACGTCCTTAAAGGAAAGCCGGCAGGTTCGCTCATCCACAAACAGAACTTCTATCTGTACCCGCAGAGAATAATCCCTCCTGTCGGGAAGACCGTCAAGAGACACCTTTTCCACCTGAAGTTCCTCTCCTGCCAATGTCTCTACATGGATCTCTATATCCGAAGTATCCTCAAGAATAACTTCCCATTGCCCGTCTGCTTCATACCAGTGCGTCCCCCAGGATACGATCGGATACCATCCCTCCTGCCCGTTGACCCGCATGCGCAGACAGATCTGTTCCGTCATCTTTGTCTCATCCAGATAGACCGGGCTGTCATGATACTCCTTGCATTTCCCTATCGAAGTATAGCACGCGCCCTTGCTGTACAGATTATTGCCGATAAATGCCCGTCTTCCGTTACACAGCACTTTTAATGAATTCGGATACCAGTTATTCTCGAACCCTTCTCCGGTCAGATACACCGAAGAAACAACTTTTTTCTCGAAAACACTCTGGATGAAAGTCTTGAACCTGTCATCCGCGTCCTTCGCCTGGTCTTTATTTAAAATCGGATAAATCGCCGCCAATTCTCTCATCTGCGCATTTGCAACCTCTTCTACCGTCACAAATAATTCCCGCTCCTTCACACCGATTGCATTCAGCCTCCTCAGCATATAAGCCCTGATCTCCTTGGCGTCACAGTAAAACAAAGCAGATTCATACTGCCATAATTCCTTCGGCTGATAGAACATATACTGGCAGAAACTCTCTTTATAATCCTGAACACAAACTCGTTCTTTCGGTATGCCAAGATAATGTCCAATCCCCTTCAGCATCTTGGACATATCAATATTCGTATAAGGCACAGAAAATGTGAGAAAACTTATCTCATCATACTCCTCCAGCGTCAGTTTGATAAATTTGGCCAACAGCCAGACTCCGTCACGTTTTCTGCTTCCGACTTTTACCTTTTCCTGCCGGACTGCCTTTTCAAAGATATCCGTCACCGTAATGCCCTCTTGAAGAGCGGCCAGCCTCTTGGCCTCCTTTCCATAGACCCATTTTTCTTTATAATAACCTAACATCAGGGGGATCTGATAATTATCTGTCTCTGTCTCCAGCGTCTCTGGTTCTTCTTTCGTCTCGTCATAAAAGCTGATCTGACAATACTTCTCATTCAGATCATAACCCAGAATTATGTCCTTCTTCATTATCCTCCCCTCCTCTCATTACTAATAGACCTTAAAAAGTCTTTTTGCCATAATCTCCTCTTCCTTGTATTCCATCATTGCTTTCTTACGTGAGATAGGCGCCATATCTGCCATACGGTTCAGACGGCCGTATTTGCCTGATTCCGTCACTTCTCTCTCATTCTTCAGGATCTCCTTATCTGTTATGATATCCTCTTTCCCCCTCGTCTCGATGAAATAATAATTGATGGATTCATCACTATACAACACAAACTGCCTTACATACAGATTCTCATATACAGGCATCATAACCTCGTTCTGATACCCTAATTCGTCCCGCATTCCATGTTTCATCTTATAATACAGCGTCACCCTGCTTCCCGGTCTTGCCTGATAGGAAACCATTACTTTATCATAGAGCTGCAATTCTCTTAACCATTCTTCCTTATATTTCAGATAATAGGGAAACACAATCTGCTTCTCGCACATCTCCCTTAATACCTGATGAAGCACCACCTCAAGCGCCGCCGTATAATCATGATCCGAATAATATTTTAGAAGGGCGATCTTACAGATATCCGGCAGATCTTCCTTCTCGTCACACTCATTCGCAATGATATCGAATACGATCGGTTCCAGATTCCTTGCGCAAACCACATACTCTCTGGAAACATATGCAAGATACGCCTGCTTCAAACGGAAATATACATTATCCGACCGGTAATAATCTTCAAAAATAGGCTCTTCCTGAAACAGATTTTCCGAGAACAACATCTGTGTAATACTGCGCTCGCTGATCTTATAGGAAGGAATCTCATTTTCCTTCAGCGCTTTCCACAGCATCTTCATATTTTTTGTGGGACCGCAATAATAGTTTGCAAGATACATCAAAGTTACTTTATCAAATTGCTGTCTCTTGAACAGTTCAAAACTCAGATAACTGAGAAATTCATCTTCCTCATAATTATCCTCCCGGATCTTCCTGCTGCACAGACGGAATACATCCTTCTCGTCGTACGCATTGATCCCCTTTTCTTTCAATCCCTCAAACGTCGGTTTCTCCTTTTCATTCTCCTGTTCCCATACGCCGGTTGTCGCCGCATATTTACGGCAAAGTTCCACAAAACGCGGTTCATAGAAAAGCCGCCTGGTTTCGTACACGATAGAATCTGTATAATGCCGTCCTTCCACAGATTCCCATACGACTCTGGACTCCTTGTCATATAACCGGATTACTGTACCTTCCTCTCCGTCATAAGGAACTCTCTGCCGGATCTCCCCGTCTTTCTCAATCACCAGAACACATTTCATATTCACGGCTTTGGTCGAGACCATATAGGAATAGCAGATATCACGCATTGCCTCCATCCGCTCCGCCGACATCTCTTCCGGCTGGCAGAAACGCTTGTACAAAATACGCAGTGATTCTGTTATATGCCTTTTCATCAATTGATCCCATGTAAATACAACCATCTGCTCGCGGTAATTTAAATAGAGATCCCCTGCCTGCTCTTCATAAACCGCCAGATTTGCGTACAGCAAGGCGGCTTTCTTGTAATTGAGTGAATTCCCATGCATGAAATAAAGCAGAATCACTTTCGGAAGCGGTCCTTTTACGCTCTCTTCATCCACAGTCATCATATAATATTCATAGAGCTGCGCAATCTTAAGTTCTGCTTCCACCGCACGCTGATACCACACGAAATAACGCTTCTGTACCTTATTTCCCCTGATCAGCAGGGTACAGATCGTATTCAGTATCATAGGTTCGTCATATATCTTATAAATACGCTCCAGTATCCGGAACATAGAATCACTGTACTGCTTCTGCTGGCTGGCAAAATTCGCCACATACAGAGCCAGCTCTTTGGTCATCAGGCGATATTTTGACGCGAAATTCAGTACCTGTATCTCGAAGCGCCCTAATTTTTTCAAAAGTGTCGGTCTCTCCTGGTAACACTGATATGCCTCCAGATAGAAGAGCACGCCGTGCATCTCATACTGGTACTGCTGTTCCAGCAGCTCAATCTTCTTATACGGCGTCTTATATCTGGAATCCAGATCCAGAAGCATGGACAACAAAAGCCAGGAATCCTGATGCCTCATATAAGTCTTCCCGACTTCATCCAGCACACGTTCCGAATGGTTCTTCTTCCCCCGCACCAGCGCCGTCAGATACAGATAATAACAGTTTGTCATCGGATCCTTTCCGATCGCAAACCGGTTGTAATTGTAGTTCTCAAGAATCCATTTCGCCTCTTCCGTCCTGTTCCCCACCAGATAGACGTGCGCCTGCATCAATTGATACATCTCGCTCTGGGGATTCAGCTTTCGGAGGGATATCATCTTCTCAACCGCACTTTCCATCCAGTTATCCAGTTCAATCCTCCCCGCCACATATCCGATATATTCCTTCAGGATCTGTGCGATCAAAAGTTCCGGCATCCTGCGGTTCTCGCTGTATTCCTTCTGGTTCTGAAGCACTTCGATCTCGTACGTCAGAGTCTCGTAAGGCGTAATGAATCTAAGCGCACCGAAGTTACGCCCCCCATGGAGGAACTCCGGCCGCACCACATATTCGATCTCGTAGGCATTCCCGATGAAATCCTCCGTACTGATCTCGGAACGCTGTACCTTCAAAAACTTCCCTTCCGGCTCGATTCGGATAGGCATAAATCCCCATGTATTCTTCACGATCGTCAGCGTCCCCTTCGTCGACTCCGTCAGATCTTCAAAAAGCATCCCTTCCCCGGGAAGCGTCAGGAAGAGACATTCCTTCTGCTTGATCCCTACCAGGAATTCCTCCAGAGCCTGGTCTCCCAGGAACCATTTTCTCATATTATCATACAGATAAAAGATACGCTCATTCTCATACTTCAGAATCTCATAGAACTCTCTTGAACGAAACAGTCTCCCCGCCTCCGAGAAATCCTTGATCGCCAGCTTACGGAAATCATCCGTACTCTGCACCTTACCGTAGGAAGTCATAACATACGGCTTCTCGATGATCGCGGTAACCGACAACTCATATTCCCCTCCGTTGCATACCACCGTAAAGATACCGTCCTCCACATGCCCCGGTCTGAGTCCTTTCCCGTCATATGTGAATTCTACTTTTGCCGGATTCCCGTCAAACCCCGAATTCCTGAAATGCACACGAAAAGAAGACGAGTAGACCAGCCCTCGTACCTTCCTTCCGCCTTCTGCCTTAATTGTAAAATTCCCCCGATATACTTCCCCTTCTCCGATAATGAGTACCAGATTGGTCTCATCAAATATGACATCAGGTTGTGATAACTGAAAATCTCCTTTGGAAAATTTCTGGATTTTATTTTTCAAGTCTGACACCTGCTTCTTTCGTTGCTTATTCACAGACATACCTTGCCTGGCATTCATCATCTGATTATACCATTGTTTGATTATGAATGGCAATGCCAGAAGCAGAAAAACTGAAAAAATTACTTTCAGCGAGATTTTTTTACTTCTTCAAAATCAAAGCTATGAACGTCAAATCCTCTGTTCCGGTATTCTTCATGCCGTGGCCGTCGCCGTCTTTGCATAAGAAAACGTCTCCCGCTTCCGCCTGGAGGGCTTTTCCGTTGTCGTCGTACATACCTGTACCGCTTAAGATATAATAAGTCTCCGTCTCGCCGTGGTGCTCATGATGACCAAGCTCACAATTGGGCGGAAGCGTTACTTTGCTGAACATCCTGCAATGATCCCCCAGCTCTTCTTCACTAAGCAGCGCTTCCTTCATAATGAATCCGGCTCCTCCGCCTACGTGTTCTGCCTTTACTACTTCTCTTTCTCCTGCTTTTGTCATGATTTTCTCCTCCGCTTTCTATATTCCGCTATACTGCTGTCCTACAGTACGGATTATATCATGCGCAGGAGATAAAGTCTATTCCATATCTCTGCGCATCATATGATTCATTCTTCCGATTCAACCTGCGTATATACGAGCAGCAGGAAAAGCAGATGGCTGGCAAATAAGCAGTAATGAAGGCGTAGATATGAAAAGAAATATTTAATTCACAATCTTATAATATTCCCTTGCCGTCAGTGAGAATACGATTCCATAGAATACGGCGAACACGATTACCGTTATGATCGTACATGCGAGGAATAACGAAACATTCGTCAGGTTCAATACTGCCAGAAGCTTCGTGATCACGTCAAACGCCACCGTAATATGGATGACTGCCGTTACAAGGGGCAGGAAAAATACCAGAAGCACCTGACTTCTTATGGCTTTCTTAACCTCACGCTTACTCATCCCTACCTTCTGCATAATCTGATACCGTTCTCTGTCGTCATATCCTTCAGAAATCTGCTTGTAATACATGATCAGCACCGTCGCCATTAAAAACAGCGCCCCAAGATAAATACCGATGAAAAATAACCCGCCGTATAAGTAATAGAATTCTTCCCTGCTAAGCTCTCTGCTCTCACAGAAAGCGGCATCGACTTCGCTTTCGACCCTGGATTCCATAGCACGCATCGCATTCAGGCAGTCCTCTTCCTCTCCCTCCAGATCAAAAACCACCCGGTAATTAATGGCAGACACTTGTTCCACCCAATCTTCCTGCATACCGCTGTCTTTATAGAGGTTTTCCAGTATTTCCTGTATCTGCCCCGCGTCAGAGACGATGAAAAAATAACTGTCTACCATGTCCTCCTCACCCTTTGGCGCAGCCTGCAGATTCTTTAGTTCCTTTACCACATGATACGTCCTATCCCCGATCCTGACAGTATCCCTGCCCCAGTCTTCTCCTGTACCATATGCATAGACCTCGTCCGGCGCAAGGGAGCCCTCTTCGCCCTCCATACGGTTATAATCCTCAAGGGGAATCCATCTGATCTGCGTCATACCCTCTTGTGCATAATTTCCAAACTGCAGCAGTTGAAACCCGTCTTCCTGCCTGACAGCCGTCACACTTCCGTCATGATACCGAAGCTCGTACTTCGCTTCCACCCCTGCGTTCGTCATCTCTTCCTCAATAATCCTGTCAAGCGTCTGATCCGTCTCCGGCGCAGAGATATTCGTCTTCGCTTCGAACTCCCTTGGATATCTCGTCCTTAGCACATCTTCCATTCCCACATAGAGGGAGATGGTTGTGGAGATCATGACCAGTACCATCGTACTTAAGATACAGATATTGGCAAGTCCCACCGCATTCTGCTTCATCCGGTAGATCATCCCGGACACCGCGCTGAAATTCTTCGCCTGATAATAGAACTTCTTATTCTTCCGAAGTCCCTTAAGGATCGCGATACTTCCGGAAGTAAACAGCGCATAAGTGCCAAGGATCACGCAGACCACCGCTGCGAAAAAAGCCTGAATAGCCGCCAGCGGCTGCTCTACCGTAAGCGCGATATAATATCCGACCCCCAGCATGATCACTCCAAAGACCGTCATAATCCGCTTTGTCTTCGGTTCCTTCTCTCCCTGATTCCCTCCGTGAAGCAGTTCCACCGGATTGGATACCTGAATCTGGAACAGATTAAATATCAGAGTCATCAGAAATATAATCACAAACAGGATCAAAGTATACCGGATACTCTTCCCCGATATCTCAAAATCCATCCGCACATCATAGTGCAGAAGCTTAATCAGCGCCAGATACATGAATTTGCTGAAGATGATTCCGAAAGCCAGCCCCGCGCCGATGCTGATGACCGCCGTAACCACGGTTTCCACTGTAAGCATCTGCGCGATATGCCTTTTCCCCATTCCAAGGATATTGTAGACGCCGATCTCTTTCTTTCTTCGCTTGATCAGGAAACTGTTCGTATAGAACAGAAAGATGACAGCGAATATCATGATGACTCCCACTGCACACGTCAAAACCGATTGAAGGCTTGGATCAACAATACTGGAACTTCGCGACAAGGCGTCCATGATATAATACATCATCACCGTCAGAATTGATGTGAGGATATAAGGGACGTAAGTCTTCCGGTTATTCTTAAGATTCGTAAACGCAAGTTTTCCATAGATAGAACTACTCAACCCTGTCACCCCCTGTCGTCAATACCGTCAGCGTATCGGATATCTTCTGATACATCTGCTCATTGGTAAGGCTGCCGCGGTATAACTGATGGAATACTTCTCCGTCTTTGATAAATAATACCCTCTTCGCAGTGCTCGCCGCCTTGACGCTGTGAGTCACCATAAGGATCGTCTGCCCCTCCTCATTGATCGCCATAAAGAGATTCAAAAGCCCGTCTGCCGCCCTGGAATCCAACGCCCCTGTCGGTTCGTCCGCCAGAATCAACTGCGGCTTCGTAATCAGTGCCCTCGCAACCGCCGCCCTCTGCTTCTGCCCTCCCGACACTTCGTAGGGGAACTTCTCCAGGATCTCTTCGATCTCAAGCATCCGCGCAATCGGCTGGATTCTCTTCGCCATTTCTTCGTATTTCTTACCGGAAAGTACCAGCGGAAGGAAGATATTATCTTTAAGGGAAAACGTATCCAGAAGATTAAAGTCCTGAAACACGAACCCAAGATTCTGCCGGCGAAACGCCGCGATCTCCTTCTCCCTTACCGAACTCAAATCCCTGCCTTTCAGATAGACTTTACCTCCCGTCGGCTTATCAAGAGCCGCCAGAATATTTAGAAGCGTCGTCTTTCCGGAGCCCGATTCCCCCATAATCGCCACATATTCCCTTGGCTCCACAGAGAAATTCACGTCTCTCAACGCCTCCACCTGGTTTCCGCCGAATCTGGTCGTGTATATTTTCTTTACATTCTTTACTTCTAACAATGCCATAAGATATCCGTCCTTTCTCACATTATGTCTCTTGATTTTTTCTTGTTTACAAGGATAATTATAATAAAAAAGGAAACGCCATTCCATCGAATTGAGTGACGTTTTCCACCTCTATTCTTACAGTTTTGTAAGGATGTAAAGGTCCGCTTTGCCATCCTGTCAACGGTATAAATACGCTATAGTACTGGCATTTCCATCTCGTATGTGATAAACTATTACTGTCCGTTTGGACCGCCTCCTATTCTTGAGATTGGCTTGCCTTATCTGAAGAAATTTGAGTAACTTAGAATTTTGGAGAAAATAAATCAATGTTAACAACTTAATCAAAGCAACCACAATATATAGTGTTTGTCATTCTAAAATTTATATCATCTTTTCATCGGCACAGGATTTTTCTGTGCCTTCTTTGTAGTTTCTCCTAATGAGCAAGT
>CAJTAL010000038.1 GCA_910574285.1 Lachnospiraceae bacterium
ATATTAATTTAGGGTTTTATACGAACTTTCTTATACACAAGTACTGTGGGAAAGGGCTTCTTCCTCTGAAAAGTTCGTATAAAAGCAGGGTTCGTATAAGATATCCCAGCGCTTGCCATAAATACGGATGATTTCATTTTCATCCAGAGTTGTATCTGTGGAGATAAGGCACAAGTATTCCTTTTTCTTATTCCGATTACGGACATATACAACTTTAGCCGGAATAATTTCTCCATCTTTTACAACATCAACTACCACGGAAAGAAGGTATTTGGAACGACCACGTCTCTTTTTATTCCGGTTATAGATTGTAATAAGAGACATATCTTCACCATTGTACCGAAAGAACATTTTGGGACTCTTTTTCACCATGCCAATGACATCATAGCCGATTGATTTTACAGCATGGAGCGTGCTTGGAGAAGAAAACCAACTGTCAAAAAGAACGTATTTGGCCGGAATATTAGCTTTTTTAGTGGCTTTTAAGAGTTCAAGCATCGCCTGCGTTCCTTTTTGCATGGAAAGCATTCTTCTTTTGTATCCGACAGTTCGTTTATCAACCTCCGAAGCTTCGTTGACCCTGTTCTTTTTGTTTTCAGATGAGAGAAGGACGCTATTGACGGGAAGAAATGTGTTTCCATCTGACCATCCAAGTGTAAGCATACGAAATCCGAAACGGTATCTGTGATTAGCGTGATCATAAGCTTTTGCAAGAAGTTCTACTTTCTTAGGCGATTGCGTTCAAACATGGAATCATCAATGATCAATACATTTGCACGATCCCGTGAATCTAAAGGCACAATGGCATCCTTGATGATTCGTGAAGCTAACAGAGTCGTAAAGTGAAGCCAGTTAATCTGGATCATCTTCATGAATCGGTACACAGTATCCTTTGCAAACCCAGGAGAATTTTTTCCGGTAATCAGACTCATGTACATACTTCTGTTAGAAAAAATCAGCAAAAAAAGATACTGAAAAACCTCAACAACAGGAAATCCTTTTTTCTTATAAGCGTTAGAAGCCTTCAATGCAGAAGAAATATGGAATCTTGTAAAAAATCTTTTGATAGATTTCGAAATCTGCTTATCATTCTGGTTTGCTTGTGTTATACTTTTATTCATAGCATGAGCCTCCGGTTTTAATTGTTTTTTGACAACTCAATTATACCAAACCAGACGGTTTCATGCTATTTTATTGCCAGTTTTTATTGAATTTTCAAGGTGCATCTGTGCTTATTCAAATGCGAAGTTTGAGTTATTAATTCATTTAAGCCGTATAATGACATGCTTCAGGACTTTCTGGCTCTTCCTAAAAGCTGGAATCTGGATACGTATATAGAGACCTGGACAAATTTTGATTTTCCGATGTTGATCGGGAATACCCTTGTATACACTGTATGTACGGTGCTGCTTGTCGGGCTGCTTGCGCCTATGGCCGCCTACAAGCTGGCAAGGACGAAAGGAAAACTGTCAAACATATGTTTTGGACTGATCATCATACCGATGATGGTGCCTTTCCAGTCGTATATGATTACGTTGACGAGGCTGGTGGCAGATTTTGGGCTGACAGGAAGCAGGATCGGATATGTACTGGTAAGTACGGGACTCTGTATGCCTTTGGCTGTTTACATGATTCATGGATTTGTAAAAAATGTACCGATTGAGTTGGAAGAGTGTGCCTGTATCGACGGCGCCGGTAAATTAAGAACATATTTTATTATTGTGCTTCCATTATTAAAGCCGATTCTGACGACGGTTGTGGTTCTGGATACTCTGGCCACCTGGAACGATATCATTACGAACCAGTTGATCGTGGGCGGAAATGCGAAAGCGATGAATATCCAGAATGCACTTTACATGCAGTTTTCCGCACAGACGGCGGACTGGGAACATGCTCTGCCGGGTATTGTAATGTCCATGATTCCAAGTTTGATTTTCTTTGTGCTTATGCAGAAACATATTGTAGGCGGAGTAACGGCCGGAGCGGTGAAAGGTTAAGAAAAGAAAGGGAGGGTTTTATGAGAATCGGAGTTTTGATTGAAATTTTCCGGGATACGGATATAGACGCAAAATTTGCGGAACTGCGTTCCATGGGAATGGAAAGCTGCCAGCTTGTCTGCTGGGATAAAGAGATTATGAATCAGGAAACTGCGGATAAGATAAATGTGGCGGTCGGACGCCGTAAAGTGGATATCACAGCGTTCTGGTGCGGATGGGACGGACCGAAAGTGTGGGATTTTTATGACGGACAGCTTACCCTGGGACTGGTGCCGGAAGCGTTTCGTTATGAAAGAGTGAAAATGCTGCAGAAAGGTATTGCGTTTGCTGACATGATCCATGTCAAAGATGTGGCGACACATGTGGGATATATGCCTGAAAATCCATATGACCCCAATTATGCGGGTGTTCTTGCATGTTTGAAGGAATTGGTGAAACTGTGCAAGGAAAATGGGCAGAATTTCCTTTTTGAGACAGGGCAGGAGACTCCGGTTACGCTTAAAAGGGCGATACAGGATATAGAAAAAGATCTGGGGAGAGGGAATGTCGGGATTAATCTGGATCCTGCCAACCTGATTATGTACGGTAAGGCCAATCCCGTAGATGCTTTGGAAGTATTCGGCGAATATGTTATGGGGATTCACGGCAAGGACGGGAAATATCCTACAGACGGTCATATGCTGGGGGATGAAGTTCCGCTTGGGAAAGGAAAGGTGAATTATCCTGCGTTTGTGGCAAAGCTGAAAGAAATCGGATATACGGGGGATATCACCATTGAGCGCGAGATCTCCGGAGAGGAACAGAAAAAAGATATTATTATGGCGAAAGAGGTTCTGGATGAATTGCTTTTTTAAGAAACCAATAGAGGCATTTTAGCCTCTATTGGTTTCTCTGCATTGTTTCCGGTAAGCCAGTGGGCTCATTCCCTGAATACGGCGGAAGCTCTGGGAGAAATAGCTGGGGGAGGAGAAGCCCAGCATGTCGGCGATCTGGGAGAGGGACATGCGGGTTTCTGCCAGGAGGTACAGGCTTTCCTGGATTCGGCAGGACAGCAGATAATTGATAGGAGAAGTGCCGTATTCCCGGCTGAAAGCATGAGCCAGGTAGTACTTGCTCACATGGGCTACGGCGGCCAGGTCGTCCAGGGTCAGGCTCTCCTTGAAATGATTTTCAATATAACGGCGCACTACGGCACATTCTTTGCTGGACTTATGGACGGACGGTACGAAGGTGACGGTAAACTGGCTGTGCCGCATGAGAAGAAGAAGTACGACCTCCAGCAAGTCCTGGCAGATGGTGCTGTAGCCGGGAAGCTTTCTTTCGATTTCTTTTAAAAGGCAGCGCAGATAGAACAAGATCTGTTCTCCGCCGGTCTGAAAATGAATAATAGAATATCCGTCTCCGCCGTCATCCCCGGAAATGGCCTCCAGTCCGTCTATGCCCATGACAATGTACTCCAGCGGCTGATCTTCAGAGCTGATTTCCGTGTGTTCGGTGCCGGGGTTGACGATGATTACATCATTGATGCCGATGGGCACAGTCTTTCCTGTGAGGCTTAAGCAGCCGGAGCCTCCCGTGACGAAGAACATCTCGGCGCATGGATGGGTATGGAGGATAGAATGCCATTCAGGGCTGTAGCGGGTGACGCTGACATAGAGGAGCTTGGTGACGGAGCGGTCTACCGGGTTGACCGCCAGGGGATCAAGGACATAGTGACTGGTACTCATAAAAACGGCCTCCTTTGGCGGGGCGGATGTCTGGCAGCGCCCCTGAGATTTTCTGTAAATGGTGTAAAAAGAGCAATTAAAATAAAGAAATAGACAATATATATAAAAAGTTTTTTCTATATACATCTGGTATAATAATCTTATTATAATATCAAATTATTAAAATGACAAGAATAAGCCCTGAATATACAAAATAATAAGGAAATTTTATCAAAGTCAGGAAAGGAGAAAAAGAGAGAATTCCGTCAATATGCATATGGTTACAGAGGAAAATAAGATACATTTTTACAAAAATATCCAAAATAAGCAAGATATATAAAGAAATAAGCAATATCGGTATTGGAAAAAACAGATATGATTGCTATACTTAAGGCAGACAGTTAAGAGGGACATAAGAACCTAAGAAACAAAATTTTATAACAGGAGGTAGAAATTATGAAAAAGATACTCAGTATCCTTTTGGTGTCTGCACTTACCGTGTCCGTATTGGCCGGGTGCTCTTCTGGCAAGAAGGAGGAAGCGCCTGCAGAGGGAGAATCTGCAGGAGGATCAGAAGAAGGAGGCATTACCGTTGCCGCGATTGAGACTGCTTACGGCAGCAAGATGTGGGAGGATGTATGCGCGGCTTTTACAGAAGAGACAGGGATTGATGTAGAGTTGATCACGGATAAGAATCTGGAAGATGTGATCGGGCCGTCCATGCAGGGCGGAGATTATCCGGATGTGATTCATCTGGCAACCGGCCGCGAGAAGGCTCTTACAGAGACTTTTATCAAGGATCAGAATATTGTGGAAATCACCGATGTTCTGTCTATGACAGTGCCGGGCGAGTCTGAAAAAGTAGGCGATAAGATTGCCGGCGGCTTTACCGAGACCAGCCTGACGAATCCTTACGGAGACGGCAAGACATATCTTGCTCCAATGTTCTATTCTCCTTGCGGCCTGTTCTATAATGCAGGACTGATGGAGGAGAAAGGCTGGGAAGTGCCGGCTACATGGGATGAGATGTGGGAGCTGGGAGATAAGGCTAAGGCAGAAGGTATCTCTTTGTTTACTTATCCTACAACCGGTTATTTTGACGCATTTTTCTATGCGCTGATGTATTCTGTAGGCGGTCCAGAGTTCTTTGACAAAGCAACCAATTACGAGGAAGGAATCTGGGATTCTGACGAGGCAAAGACCTGTTTTGATATCGTAGCAAAACTTGCCAGCTATACGGAGCCTACCACACCTTCTCAGGCAAACGACCAGGATTTCACGAAGAACCAGCAGCTTGTCCTTGATAACAAGGCTCTGTTCATGCCGAACGGCACATGGATCGTAGGCGAGATGGCAGAGGCTCCGAGAGCGGACGGCTTCAAGTGGGGTATGACAGCTCTGCCGGCAGTAAAAGAAGGCGGCGACAGCTACAGCTATACATGGTTCGAGCAGGCATGGATCCCGGGCGGCGCCGAGAATCAGGATGATGCGAAACAGTTTATCGCGTTCCTGTACAGCGACAAAGCATGCGAGCTTTTTGCAGGCGCTGTTAATGCGGACGGCGAGCCGGCACCGGCAATTCAGCCTGTACTTGGTATTGCCGATACACTGGAAGGCGACAATCAGATGTTCTATTCCATCTATGACAATGGCGCTAAGGCTGCTATGGGTAATTTTGCCGCATATGACAGCGGAGTCGTTGGAGTCAGCAACCGTGAAGTATGGTTTGATCCGGTTAACTCTCTCGTATCCGGCAATATGACGGAAGAGGAGTGGATTAATGGAATCAAAGAGATCAATGACCAGATGCGCGAGAATATGGTCCAGTAGTAAAAAGTGAATGAGGGAACGGCGGTGGCAGGCTGCTCACCGCCGTTTTTTAAACAGGAAACAGAAAATCCCAAGGGGGGAAAGGAGTTCTGACCTATGAAGAAACGTTCAGGCCGCAGCCGGTTTGTATTTTTATGCGCGGCGCCCGCAGTGCTGCTGTTTATGGTCTTTATGATTATTCCTACCATAAATGTATTTCGTATGTCGCTGTTTCAGCGCAGCGCTTATTCTGTCAATGAGAAGTTTGTGGGGATGGAGAATTTTGCGCGCCTTATGAGCGATAAGAATTTTATCCGCTCTATGCAGAACACGATCCTTCTGATCGTGGTGGTGACTATCGTTACCTTTGCCTTTGCGCTTGTGTTTGCAGCGATCCTGACCAGGGAGAAGATCAAAGGGCAGAATTTTTTCCGGATTATCTTTTATATCCCGAATATTTTGTCCGTAGTAGTAATCTCGGCTATTTTCAGCGCCATTTATGATACCAATAACGGTATGCTGAACAGCCTGTTATCCTTGTTTTCAGGGAAGACGGTGGCAATTTTGTGGAAGGGAGAGAATATGGTCATGACCAGCCTGATCATTGCCATGATCTGGCAGGCTATCGGTTATTATATGGTCATGTATATGGCGTCCATGGCCAGTGTCCCCCAGAGTCTGTATGAGAGTGCGGGGCTGGACGGAGCGGGCCGGATTACTCAGTTCTTCCAGATTACGTTACCGCTGATCTGGACGAATATCCGTACTACGCTGACATTCTTTATTATCAGTACGATTAACATGGCGTTCCTCTTTGTAAAGGCCATGACGTCCGGCGGTCCAAACGGCGCCTCCGAGGTGGTGCTGTCTTATATGTACAAGCAGGCTTATACCAACTCTTCCTATGGCTACGGAATGGCGATAGGCGCGCTGGTCTTCCTCTTTTCCTTTGGATTATCGGCGTTGGTGAATGTGGTTACCAGGCGTGAACCGCTGGAATTTTAAGGAGGGGAGTCAATGGAACGGACGAAAAGATCATCAGCCGAAGGGCTGTATAAAGTATTTATCTATGTGGCGCTGATTACCCTTGCGGTCTCCATCATTGTGCCGGTGGCCTGGGTGTTTATGGCGTCCATCAAGGAGAATAGTGAGTTTTACGGAAATCCGTGGGCAAAGCCCGCCGGATTCTATATCCAGAATTTTGCCGATGCCTGGGGAAAGGCCAGGATGGGCGAATACATGCTGAATTCTGTTCTGGTTACGGCGCTGGCCTTGCTGATCCTGCTTGTAGTGGCGCTTCCGGCGGCCTACGTGCTGTCTCGTTTTGAGTTTAAGGGACGGAAATTATTAAATGTGTTGTTTATGGGCGGTCTTTTTATCAATGTAAATTATATTGTAGTGCCTATCTTCCTCATGCTGGTGGACGGAGACAAATTTTTGCAGGGGATGGTAGGGAGCGGTTTTCTGCTCAATAATATATTTGTGCTGGCTTTAGTCTATGCGTCTACGGCGCTGCCCTTTACTATTTATCTTCTGTCGGGATACTTTTCCACCCTGGCGCACGATTATGAGGAAGCGGCCTATATTGACGGAGCCGGTTACGGAAAGACCATGATAGAGATTATCTTCCCTATGGCCCAGCCATCGATCATTACAGTGATCTTATTCAATTTCCTGTCTTTCTGGAATGAATATATCATTGCCATGACGCTGCTGTCGGATCCGAAGGGCGGAAAGACGCTGCCGGTGGGGCTGATGCAGCTCACTCAGGCGCAGCAGTCGGCGGCTCAGTACGGCCAGCTTTATGCGGGCCTTGTGCTTGTTATGCTTCCTACCCTGATCCTTTACATATGTGTACAGAAAAAGCTGACGCAGGGCATGACTCTGGGCGGATTGAAAGGGTAAGGTGAGAGTATGAGATTTTGGAGAGAGCATGGGAAGTTAAGAATTATTATTATGATTGTATTCTTTGGGGCAGGTCTGGCAATGGTGATAGGAGGCTGGAAGCTGACGGGAAAGATCACTGGTCTGGGGATTATGATCCTGGGGCTTGTATTTCTTCTGTCGGCACTTATGATATATAATAAGCCGTTTGAAGATCCGAAACGCTAGTACAGCGATTTTTCGGCATGCTTTAAGGCGGACTCAGTGAGGCGGGTATGATTTAGCACTATAAAAGAGAGGATTACCGAGGTATAGCAGATGAGAGAGCAGATTGAAAAGACGGGACGGGTTACGATCCCCACCGATGTGGATGTAGTCCCGGAGACGCTGGAATTATTGAAGCGCTGGGGAGCGGACGCCATCCGTGATTGTGACGGTACAGATTATCCGGAGGCTCTGAAAGATGTGGAGGCAAAGGTATATTCCACTTATTACACGACCAGAAAGGACAATGCCTGGGCTAAGGCGAACCCGGATGAGGTGCAGCAGTGTTATATTATGACCGGCTTTTATACGGCCGGAGAGGAGCCTCTTCGGATTCCGCTGATGAAGGGCATCAGCCGGGAGCTTCTGGAGGTCAACGAAAGAGATGATATCAAACGGTGGTGGGAGGTCATGGATCGGACTACGGGCCTTCCGTTGGAACCTGATTCATGGAAATATGTCCCGGAGGAGGGCTGTGTCATCCTTCCGGAGCCCGAAGCCTGGCATGAGTATACGGTCAGTTTCCTGGCGTATCTGATATGGGACCCGGTGCATATGTATAATGCGGTCGTGAATGACTGGACGGATTTTGAACATCAGATTACCTTTGATGTGCGCCAGCCGAAGACAAGGGCATATACGATGGAGCGGCTGCGCCGGTTTGTGGAGGAACACCCTTATGTAGATGTGATCCGTTATACGACCTTTTTCCACCAGTTTACGCTTGTCTTCGATGAGCTGAAGCGGGAGAAATATGTGGACTGGTACGGCTATTCGGCTTCCGTGTCTCCTTATATACTGGAGCAGTTTGAGCGGGAGGCAGGATACCGGTTCCGGCCGGAGTTTATCATTGACCAGGGCTACTATAATAACCAGTACCGGGTTCCCAGCCGGGAGTATAAAGATTTTATGGCATTCCAGCGCCGGGAGGTGGCGGCTCTTGCAAAGGAGATGGTAGAACTGACCCATGAGCTTGGGAAAGAAGCCATGATGTTCCTGGGTGATCACTGGATTGGCACGGAGCCTTTTATGGAGGAATTTGCGTCCATCGGACTAGACGCGGTAGTAGGCTCTGTGGGAAACGGGTCTACTCTGCGGCTCATTGCGGATATTCCGGGAGTGCGCTACACGGAAGGAAGGTTCCTGCCTTATTTCTTTCCGGATACGTTCCATGATGGGGGAGATCCGGTGAAGGAAGCCAGGGAGAACTGGGTGACGGCCCGCCGCGCCATTTTGCGGAAGCCTATTGACCGTATCGGATATGGGGGGTATCTGAAGCTTGCCTGCCGGTTCCCGGAGTTTGTGGATTATGTGGAGAGTGTGTGCCGGGAATTCCGGGAGCTCTATGACAATATCCGGGGGACGGAGGCATTCTGCCAGAAACGGGTGGCTGTGCTGAACTGCTGGGGAGCTATGCGTTCCTGGGGCTGCCACATGGTGCATCACGCTCTGTATCAGAAGCAGAATTACAGCTATGCCGGAGTTATTGAGGCTTTGTCAGGAGCGCCGTTTGACGTGCTGTTCCTGTCTTTTGATCAGATTCGGGAGGATCCCCGGGTTCTGGAGGGGATCGATGTGCTGATCAACGTAGGGGACGGAGATACGGCCCATACGGGAGGCGCGGTTTGGGAGGATGCACAGGTATCCTCAGCCATCCGGGGATTTATCTTCCGGGGCGGCGGACTGATCGGTGTGGGAGAACCTTCGGGACATGCTTATCAGGGCCGGTATCTGCAATTGGCTTCGGCTCTGGGAGTAGAGAAGGAGACGGGCTTTACTCTGGGGTACGATAAGTACAACTGGGAAGAGCATCGGGAGCATTTTATTCTCGAAGACTGTCAGGGAGAGGTAGACTTCGGCGAGGGGAAGAAGAATATGTATGCGCTGGAAGGAACTCAGATCCTGGTGCAGCGGGAAAAAGAGGTGCAGATGGCTGTGAATGAGTACGGCGAAGGTCGCTGCGTCTATATTTCCGGTCTTCCCTACAGTTTTGTTAACAGCCGGATACTGTACCGATCCATTCTGTGGAGCAGTCATAGCGAGGCAGAGCTGCACCGGTGGTTCTCCGGCAACTGGAATGTGGATGTCCATGCCTATGTGAAGAACGGGAAGTACTGTGTGGTAAATAATACTTACGAGCCGCAGGAAACGGTAGTGTATAAAGGGGACGGAGAAAGCTTCAGGCTTGCCCTTGCAGCCAATGAGATAAAATGGTATGAGATATAAGATATAAGCTCCGATAAGATCAGCGCATATGAACTTAGCAAATCGGCAAAAGAATTCCTTACAGAGCAAGGTATATAGTAATATGTACCCTGCTCTTTTTATGACTTTTTGTGGATTTTTTAGAAAAAGTTAAAAAAATCCGAGTCTGTGGCAATGACACAGATGACCGACCGCTGTCTGAGACAGAAGAAAACAATTTTACCGTTGACAAGGGGATGAATCTTATACAAGTTCCAAATAATAGGTTGTTATGCTCTTGTGGTGGTCGGTGACTTATTTTCTGATTTTGGAGGGGGAGTTTGTATATGCACAAATCACTTCAAATACACAACTGCGACTTAATGTAAAGGTGTTTCCTGTTATAAGTGTTATTTTTTTCCCATTAATTTCTTTAATTTTATTAATTGGAACCAGAGTGCTTTGATTACATTTAACAAAACCATACTTTTTAAGTTGATTATATTCATTTGTTAAAGTGCCATATTTTACTAGAATTTCATTATTTGTATGAATACTTATATCATGTTCATATATTTCTATATAATTTATAGAGGCAATTGGAAATTTTTTTATAGAAGTTTGAGTTTTATAGATATAGTCGTGATGTAAATGGTCATAGTTATTTAATGCAGTTAAAAGAGCATCACTACCATATTTTTCAATAAATTTATTTAAATTTGTAAGGAGATTATCATTTAGATATAATTTTTTCATAAAAGCACTCATTCCAATTACACAATATTCCTCTTTCTATTTAAAAACACTTTAGTAGGCAAAAACATACGTTTTTTTTTGAAAAAATGGGAACTTGCAACTTATGATAAAAAATTACCAATATGTGAAAGATATTGTGTGTAATCAAATGTTAGGTTATGATAATATAAAAGTATGGAGTGTTTGCAAAGATTGATTGCTAGGAAATAGATGAAAAAAATATATACAAATAAGCAATTGAAATAACTATCTTTGTAAAACAAAAATTATTTTGTTAAGAGGGGGGATTTAAAAGGAAATCGATATAAAAATTGTTTACATATATAAGATTAGTATATTCTTTAAACTTTCAAGTGCAATTAAACATTATTATATGATAATCATTTTGAAATGTTGAGGTTTAATTCTAGATATGTTATAATAATATTACATTTTTAAAATTTTATAGATATAAGAATGATAAGAGATTGTTCAGAAGGTAAATGTAAATAAGGAATAGTTAAGAGATGAAATTTTTGAAAAAGATAAATCGAAAAAATGTTTTTGTTGTAGTGATAAAAATTATAATTTTTCTATGTTTAAGTCTATGTTTCTGTGTTGTTTTATATACATGTAATGTAATTAGGTTCAGAAAAATAGACATGCAACATCGCTTCTGTTCTTCATTATTTCAAATGGAAATAACAACATTTACTGAATATACTTCATGTAGATTGATTCAAGCCGAAGTACAAGAAAATTTAGGAATGTATTTGATTGTAAAAGTTTTAAATAGTGATTATCCTTCAAGAGATTATAATGTAGATGTAAGTGTGCGTAATAGAGAGGAATTAACTAATATAAAATCATCAGATATGGTATATATATGTTGTAATGGAGTAATATATGATAGTATGCCACCGAGTATTAGTGCTGACAGGATATTTTTAAGTGAGGAAAAGAGTATTGAATATTTGTGGGAACAATATATGGAATATGGCTATAATTATGGAATTATACGATAAAAAATAATATTTACGCTTGTGAAAAAGAAAGGAGTAAGTTATGCAAAGATTAAAAAGAATAGGTATAGTTATGGGTTTAACTATACTTATGATAAGTGGAATAATTTGTAATGAAGAAGTTAAAGCATCAGAAAAGTCTAACACTGAAGAGATAGTAGAAATATATAAGAAAGATTTTGATACGGGGGTAGAAGAAATAGTAGATATTCGCATTTCTTCTTCTGCGGAGGTCCTAAATGGAGATGCATTGAATTCTACAGGTGCTAGTTCTAGAAAAATAATAGGTTCAGATGATAGAGTTAGAATTCCTGATATGCTTATGAATAACGCTCCTTATTCATGTGTAGGTGTCGTACGGGTAGAGTATTATGGTGGAAAAGTTAGTTGGGGAACTGGATTTCTTTTTGGACCGAATGATGTTGTAACTGCAGGGCACATTTTATATGATCAAAAAACGAAATCTATTGCTAAAAAAATATCTTTCATACCGCAAATAAATGGTCCATATCTTTCACCAACTGGGCATGCTACTTATACAGGTAGAAATATGGCGATACCGAAAGAATTCATGGATAAAAATGATATAGGATATGATTATGGTGTGTTTTCTCTTGATACAAATATAGGGGATAGCTTAGGATATTTCGGATGGACTACAGACGCGACAGTAGGTCAAACAGTTCAAGTTTTAGGTTATCCGGGAGACAAACCGAAATATGAATTGTGGATGGCAGGAGGTCAATTGGCAAGTGTAGATAATGTGATTTTAACACATTATGTGGACATGGAGAATGGACAAAGTGGTGCTCCAATATTTTTTTCAGTAGTTAATAAAATTGTGGGTATTAATGTTGCAAGTGGAAATGGTTTTGAGGCTAATATTGGTCGAAAAGTAGATCAAGAATTAGCGAATATTTTATATAATACGAGGTATGGAGATTACTAATTATCTTTGGAAGAAAGTATGCAGGTAGCTATTTCTAAATATTTTCCTTATAGATTTTGTCATAACTTTCTATCTATTACGCTCAACTCGTTATCCAGCATATAGAGACTCTGTGGGAATTTTGTATTATGGCTTTAGTCAGTTGGGGGCATTTCTATTTTTCGAAATACGAAAAATAGAAATGCCCCCAACAACTAACCAATAACTATGTGGCGTGATGTCTGTTATGCAAAAGCTTTCCGTGGAAAACAGGTATTTTAAATTATCTGATTTCCAACGGATTTTTTTTGCTCTAAATTATTCTATGAAAATCTATGACTTTCGGAAGTTAATGGATTATGATATAATGATTAGCAATATGGAAGAGAGGATGAAAGAGAGGATGAAAGAGACGATGAGAAGAGACGACCGTGAAGTGAGGAATATAGAAGAGATACAGGAGATTCTTGATGTCTGCAAAGTATGCCGGTTAGGCATGGCAGACGGCGATCGGATCTACATAGTGCCGTTGAACTTTGGATATGAATTTGGGAAAGACGGTTTGACCCTGTATTTTCATGGAGCCAGAGAGGGAAGAAAATTAGAACTGATCAGAAAAAATTCTATGGTGGGGATAGAGATGGACTGCGGACATGAGTTAATAGAAGGAAATGTTCCCTGTCAGTACAGCTATTATTACGGAAGCGTGATTGGAGACGGAAAAGCGGAGATAGTGGGAGACCCGCAGGAGAAGCTGAAAGCCCTCGCAGTGATCATGAAGCATCAGACAGGAAAAGATTTTCCGGACTTTGCAGCCAATCCAAAGCTTGAGAAGACGGTTGCGGTCATTCGGGTAAGGGTTGGGAGCTATACCTGCAAATGCCATGGGAAAGAACAAATATAAGGGTTAAAAACATGTAAATTGCGTTAGTTGCATAAATTGCATGTAAAAGTTGCAGAAAAAAAACACTTTAATCAGGAAAAGTATTATGGTATACTATTAAAAAATTTTATTTGTGCGGGTGAGAATCCTTTTTTTGATGCACAGGCAGATAAAGTTACGAAAGGATGGAATATAGAATGTCAGAGAAGAAGAAAGTCATTATGCTTGGCAACGAGGCGATTGCCAGGGGCGCTTATGAGGCGGGAGTGAAGGTATCCGCCGCATATCCCGGCACTCCGAGTACCGAGATCAGTGAATATCTGGTACAGTATAAAGACGACCTGTACTGTGAGTGGTCGCCGAACGAGAAAGTTGCGACAGAGGTTGCGGTAGGAGCGTCTCTTGCAGGAACCCGGGCGATGTCCTGCATGAAGCATGTAGGCTTCAACGTTGCGGCAGACCCGGCTTACAGCGTATCCTATATGGGGGTTAACGGCGGTTTGGTTATCGTGGTTGCCGATGATCCGGGATTATACAGCTCTCAGAACGAGCAGGATACCAGGATGGTGGCGCGGGCGGCGCAGCTTCCTGTATTGGAACCTTCAGACAGCTCTGAGGCGAAGGAATTTATGAAGCAGGCTTTTGAGCTGAGTGAGAAGTTCGACCGTCCCTTTGTGTTCCGTACGACGACGAGGCTTGCACATTCCCAGGGAATCGTGGAGCTTGACGAGAGGAAGGAGGTAGAGGATAAGCCTTATGAGAAGGATATCCGCAGGACGGTTATGATGCCGGTAAATGCGAAGCTCCGCCATGTTGAGATTGAAAAGCGGAATTTAGAACTGGCGGAAGCGGCAAATACGCTTCCTATTAATAAAGTAGAGATGATTGACACCAGGATCGGCATAATTACCAGCGGTATCCCGTATCAGTACGTGAAGGAAGTTCTGCCAGAGGCATCTGTCTTGAAGCTTGGTATGGTAAATCCCCTTCCAAAGAAATTAATCGAAGACTTTGCATCCAAGGTAGAGACGTTATATATTATCGAAGAGTTGGACCCGGTTATCGAAGAACAGGTGAAGTCCTGGGGAATCAAGGCGGCAGGGAAAGAACTCTTTACCGTACAGGGAGAGTACAGCGCGAACATGATCCGCAGGGCAATCCTTGGAGAAGAGCTCAGGATCGCAGAACCTGCGCAGGTTCCGGTAAGACCGCCGATTCTCTGCCCGGGATGTCCCCACAGAAGCGTCTATTATGTGGTGAAGAAGCTGAATCTCCATGTGGCGGGGGATATCGGATGTTATACCTTAGGGGCTGTCGCGCCCCTCAGTGTGGTTGACACGACGATGTGTATGGGGTCAAGTATCTCCACACTCCACGGGATGGAGAAGGCAAAAGGAAAAGAATACATAAAGAACTGGGTAGCGGCGATCGGCGATTCCACGTTCCTGCATACAGGCGTGAACTCTCTGATGAATATGACGTATAATAAATCCACCGGAACAGTGCTGATACTGGATAATTCTACCACAGGCATGACCGGGCATCAGGATCATGCGGCGACCGGAAAGACTCTGCAGGGAGATCCGACTTACGCCATCGACATTCCGGCGCTCTGCCGTGCTGTCGGCGTGAAGCACGTGACGGAGGTCAATGCATTTGATCTGGAAAGACTGGAGGCAGTGATCAAAGAAGAAGTCGCGAGGGATGAGGTGTCTGTGATTATCACGAAGACGCCGTGCGTATTGCTCAGTAAGGAGAAGAAGCCTTTGTATATAGCACAGGAAGACCTGTGTAAGAAATGCGGTATGTGTATGAAACCGGGATGTCCGGCCATGACGAAGAGGGAGAACGGAACAGTCTGCATCGATGATACCATGTGTACAGGATGCGGGCTTTGCAAAGACCTGTGTAAATTTGGCGCGATTGAATTAGTGAAGGCAGGTGACAGATAATGACAGCGAAGAATATTATGATTGTCGGGGTCGGAGGACAGGGAACCCTTCTGACCAGCAGAATATTGGGCGGTCTTGCAACTGCGGGAGGTTATGATGTGAAGCTCTCCGAGGTACATGGCATGGCACAGAGAGGCGGAAGCGTGGTGACATTCGTCCGTTACGGCGATAAGGTGGCGGAGCCCATCGTAGAAGAAGGGCAGGCGGATGTCCTGATCGCTTTTGAAAGACTGGAAGCGCTCAGGTACGCGCATTTTCTCAAGAAAGACGGCGCACTGATCGTGAATGACTGGAGGATTGATCCGATTCCGGTGGTGATCGGCGCGGCCGAATATCCCCAGGGAATCATAGAGACTTTGAAGAGGGAGCATAAGGTCTATGCGGTCAATGCTACGGAGGAATCTAAGAAGCTTGGCAATCCAAGAGTCTTTAATCTGATCGTACTGGGAATTGCGGCACAGCATATGGATTTTACAAAGGAAGAGTGGTATGACGTGATTGAGCATACCGTTCCGCCAAAGACGATAGAGATCAACAAGAAAGCGTTTGACGTGGGGTATTGTCTGGAGTCATAGTATATCTCCGAACCAAAGAAGATGATCGGGCAGCAGGAAAAGCAGACGACTGGCAAATAAGCAGTGCCGAATATATAGAATCATGTTTATGGAAAATTCATGCAGAGGTATCCGGATATGCGGAATCTCTGCATGAGAAATACATAAAGGAGGTGTTATATTGCATAGTGAAATAAGGATCTGGAGCACCTCATACTTTGGGAACCTTCGTCCCGTTAACGATAAGTGACAGCGCCGCAGGGAGGCTTGTCCGCCAACAGAGGGCGAAGGGTATTTTTACAGGTTGGCGCAGGAGAACATCCTTATGATATCGGAAGTGTGTTTTCCCGGATATAATGGATAACCAAAGTAAAAATGAAAATAGAACAGGAGTATGAGAAAATGGCAGCAGTAGCGATAGAAAACTGGAAAGAAATAATCAGAGATCCTAAGATTGAGTGTATGAGCAGAGATGAGATGAGTGCGCTTCAGGGCGAGCGTCTCGTAAAGCAGGTGAAGAATGTATATGAACATGTAGAATTCTACCGAAAGAAGATGGACGAACTGGGGGTAGAGCCCGGAGATATCAAAGGTATTGAAGACATTAACAAGCTTCCCTTCACGACCAAGGAAGACTTAAGAGACAATTATCCCTTCGGGCTGCTGGCGGTTCCAAAGGAGAAGATTGCCCGTGTGCAGGGTACTTCCGGAACCACCGGTAAGTTAACACTGGCCTCTTATACACAGAAGGACGTGGATGTATGGGGCGAGTGCGTGGCGAGAGGTCTTTCAATGGCAGGATTAACGTCGGAAGACAGGATTCATGTATGTTACGGCTATGGACTCTTCACCGGCGGCATGGGGCTGGACCTCGGAGCAAAGGCGCTCGGCGCTATGGCGATTCCGATGTCTGCAGGCAATACAAAGCGTCAATTGATGTGTATGGAAGATTTTGGAGCGACGGCTTTCGGATGTACGCCTTCTTATGCACTGTATCTTGCGGAAGCGGCGCAGGAAGCCGGAATTGTTGACCGTCTGCAGCTTAAGGCAAGTATCAACGGAGCGGAGCCATGGACGGATGAGATGCGCAAGAAGATCGAAGGTATCCTGCACATTAACAGCTTCGATATCTATGGACTGTGCGAGATCACGGGGCCGGGTGTGGCTATGGACTGTATCCACCATAAAGGACTGCATGTATATGAGGACTATTTCTATCCGGAGATCCTGAATCCAGCAGATCATTCTGCATGTGCGGAGGGTGAGACGGGAGAGCTTGTATTTACGACGCTTGCGAAGGAAGGAATGCCGCTTCTTCGTTACCGGACCAAGGATCTTACGAGTATAGAATACGGCGTCTGCGAATGCGGAAGAACACTGCCGAGGATTCAGAAGTTCACCGGACGTACAGACGATATGAAGGTCATCCGCGGCGTCAATGTATTTCCGACGCAGGTTGAGACAGCGCTTCTTTCTATGGGCGGCGGCGTAGCGCCTCACTATATGCTTATTGTTGACCGTGAGAATAACCTGGACGTTCTGACTGTCATGGTAGAAGTGGATGAAAAATATTTCTCTGATGAGATCCGTAAACTGGATGAGCTTAAGAACCGGGTCGGAGCAGTGTTAAAGCAGGCGCTGGGCGTGTCTGTAAGAGTGAAGCTGGTCGAGCCTAAGACGATCCAGAGAAGCGAGGGCAAGGCAAAACGTGTCATTGATAACAGAGAGCTGTAAGAGGAGGAAAGTACCATGGGTGTAAGCAATACAATTCAGCAATTGTCGGTTTTTTTAGAGAACAGGGAAGGACGTCTTGACGACGTATTAAAAGTCCTTGCGGAAAATGAAGTAAATATCGTGGCTTTAAGCCTTGCGGATACCTCGGACTATGGAATGCTCCGTATGATCGTTTCCGACCCGCAGAAGGGCCGTACAGCGCTTAAGGAGGCAGGAATAACGGCGATGCTTACGGATGTCGTGGCGCTTCGGGTACCGCATGCGACGGGATCTCTGAGCAAGGCGATGCACCAGATCGTAGAGGGCGAAGTGAATGTAGAATATATGTATGCGTTTGCTAATGGCAATGACGCGGCGGCGGTACTTAAGAGTGATGATCCCGCCCGGGTAACCGATATCCTGAAAGGCAGCGGATTCGACGTATACAGCGCCGACGAGGCATATCGTGCAAACCAATAGATCTTGGTCTTGAAAATGGCAGAGATGATGTGTATAATAAGAGATTGAAAGATATTAAGGGAGGCAATATACATCATGTTAGATAAAAAAGTAGTAGAATTATTGAACCAACAAGTAAATAAGGAGTTTTATTCCGCGTATTTGTATCTGGATTTTTCCAACTATTATTATGACAATGGATTGGACGGATTCGGCAACTGGTACAAGGTTCAGGCACAGGAGGAGAGAGATCACGCGATGCTCTTCATCCAGTATCTGCAGAATAACGGTGAGAAAGTAGCCTTAGAGGCGATCGATAAGCCGGCGGTTGTTCTTGAGAGCGCCAAGGCTGTACTGGCAGAGGGATTAAAGCACGAGCAGTATGTGACAAGCCTGATACATAACATCTATGACGCGGCATATTCCGTGAAGGATTTCCGTACGATGCAGTTCCTGGACTGGTTCGTTAAGGAACAGGGAGAGGAAGAGACGAACGCGGATAATCTGGTGAAGAAGTTTGAATTATTCGGCGATGATCCGAAGAGTCTCTATATGCTGGACAGCGAACTGGGTGCGCGGGTATACTCCGCACCGTCCCTGGTACTTTAGTCATGAACCGTAAGAAGGTTATCTGTTCTTGCCGGAAGGTGACCAAGGGTGATATTGCGGACGCGGTAGAGAGCGGCGCGGATTCTTTCAAGGAAGTTAAGAAGATCACGAAGGTTGGCAAGGGCTGTGGAAAATGTAAGAAAAAGGCGAAGAAACTTACGAAGAAATTATTGAAAGAAAGAGTAAGTTGAGTATGAACAGGAAGATATCGACTTTGGAGAAGCTTAAGACTGCGGAGGCTGTCTATGTCCTTTTGAGCAGAATAACGAATTTGCCTTATGTGGAATGCGATCCCGAGACTTATGACGATCAGATTTTCTTGTTTTATTCCGAGGAGAATGCCAGAAAAGGCGCCGACAGATTTTTAAAAGAGAAGGCGCCTCTTCAGATTATCAAGGTAGAGAAGAAAAGTTTTCTGATGTTCTATACCAGTTTGTATCCGATGGGAGTAAACTGTATTGTAGTCGACGACGGTGCGCCCATGCGGATTGCGATACAGTTGGAGGAACTGGTTCGAAGAGTCAGTCCGGATCAGCTTCCGAAAGGACAGATACTGGTGGAGAACCCGCAATTTCATCTGACGGCTATCTATTTTGTCCAGGAGATTCGCAAGAATCCGGGACAGGAGATGACGGAAGAGCTGAGATCCCTGTATGAAGAGATGCTGGTGCATTTTGGCAGGGGGAAGTTCCTGTTTGCGGCGGACAAAGACCAGAGCGTTCTGATGGTAAGAGGAGAAGGCGGAAAAGAGTATCAGCTTTTGTTTACGGATTCTCACGAGTTTCAGAAGTTCGACAGGGAGAAGAAGTTCCAGGCGAGGGCAGTGGATGCAGAGAAACTTATCGGTTTTTTGCCGCCGGAATGCGACGGTGTTGTGATCAATCCTGTGAGTTTAAAAGTCCAATTACAGTTAGCAAAGAGAAATTCTGACTGATTTTTGCAACCGGCGGGTTAAGCGGGCATGTTTGTATACACATTTGACTGTGGAACGCAGAGATTTTTAACAGATATAAAAAGACCAGATAACAAGTGTTATCTGGTCTTTTTATAATCTCAATTTCATGTAGTGCTTTTAAATATCTGAATCATGTAACACATTTCATAAATATATAAAAGGTACACATAAATTACGATTATAGAGTATAGCTTAGATCTTTGTTACGTTGACTGCCTGCGGGCCTTTCGCGCCCTCTGTTACATCGTACTCTACGTCCTGTCCCTCTTCCAGAGATTTGAAACCTTCCATGTTCAGTCCGGAGTAGTGTACGAATACGTCGTTACCGCTCTCATCGGAAATGAAGCCGTAACCTTTTTGGTTGTTGAACCATTTCACTGTACCTTTCATGACAATACCCTCCATAGTAATTAATTGGAATCAGCATATCTATAAGAATATTCTATAGATAACTAGTTAATACACTAGCATATATTTATAGATGAGTCAAGTGATTTTTCATCTTTTTTCATGTTTTTGTGTTACTTTTTTGTTCTTGTGCAGGCAAACAAGAGATTGAATTTACTTGACGAAACGAGCGGAAAAGTGTAAAGTATATTTTATCAGAAAACATTAGATTTCGGGAGAGAGCAACATAGTTGGCAGGGGAACGGACGTATGATTACATTAACGGGGAAAAAAGTATCGGAAGGAATTGCGATCGGCAAGTTATCCTTTTTTAAAAGGGACTCGAAAGAGATAAGACGCATCTATGTGAAGGATGTGGAAAAAGAAGTACAGCGTTTTCAGAAAGCACGCAAAAAGGCGATACAGGAATTAAAAGAGCTTTATGATACTGCGTCGAAAGAAGTCGGAGAAGCTAATGCGGCAATTTTTGAGATGCAGCAGATGGTTCTGGAGGACCATGATCTGGTTGATAAAATCACCAATATTATAGTGGAACATAAATTGAACGCAGAGTATGCAATTCAGAAAGCTGCAGAAGAGTTTATCGTGATGGCGGCAGTCAACGGGAAGGATTATATCCAGGGGCATGATGCAGATGTCAAGGACGTATCCAATCGTGTATTGCGTATTCTGTCCAGAACATTCAAAGATAAGATGCTGATGGATGAGCCTTTTATTCTGGCGTCGGGAGAGATCTATCCCAGTGAAGCAGTTCAGCTTGATAAGACGAAGGTGCTGGGATTCGTTACAAGATATGGGACGATTAATTCCCACACGGCTGTTCTCGCCCGTACGAAGGGGATACCCTCCGTTATTGGGCTTGGAGAGGCTCTTAAGAAGGATTATGAGGGAAAGACGATCATTGTTGACGGTTTCGAGGGAAAGATATATATTGAGCCGGATTATACGACGATCACAAAGATGAGACAGAAGCAGGACAGTAACCATACCAAGGTTCAGAATCTGGAGCGTTTGAAGGGAAAAGAGAATATCACCCAGAGCGGGCAGAAGATTGACGTCTGTGCGAATATCGGTACGAGGGAAGATATAGAGAATGTTCTCCGCAGTGATGCGGGAGGCATCGGATTATTCCGAAGTGAATTCTTGTACATGGAGAGCGGTTCAAAACCGCCTACGGAAGAATACCAGTTCCAGGTGTATAAGCTGGCGGCCGAGTCGATGGGGATTAAGAAAGTAGTGATACGTACGGCGGATATCGGAGGAGATAAGACGGCGGATTGTCTGGATCTGGGAGAAGACAGGAATCCGGCTATGGGATACCGGGGGATCCGTGTGTCGCTTGATAAAGACGATGTATTTAAGACACAGCTTCGCGCTATACTCCGTGCGTCTGCGTTCGGAAATCTGTCTATCATGTTTCCGATGATAACTTCGATTGACGAGGTGACTGTGGCGAAGCTTATGCTTGAGAAAGCGAAAAAGGAGTTAAAGAATGAAAAGACCGCGTTTGATGAGGACATTTCGGTTGGAGCGATGATAGAGACTCCGGCGGCTGTTATGATCAGCGGTGAGTTGGCGAGAGAAGTAGATTTTATCAGTATAGGGACGAATGATTTGCTGCAGTTTACCTTAGGGATGGACAGGCAGAATGAAAAGCTGGACAGATATTATAATACGCATCATCCGGCGCTTCTTAAGATGATCCGAATCATTACAAATAATGTTCATCTGGAAGAAAAGCATGTCAGTGTATGCGGGGATATGGCGGCTGATCTGGAATTGACCGAGTATCTGATCCAGATCGGAGTGGACGAGTTGTCGGTTGCTCCGAACGAAGTACTTGCTTTGCGTAAGAAGATCAGAGAGATTCAATAAAAAGGAATGGTCAGGCATGGAGTTCAATCATTTTGACCGGGACGGGAATGCGATCATGGTAGATGTCTCCGGGAAAGAGATTACTGAGAGAACGGCGCTTGCGCAGGGAAATATTCGGGTAAGCCGTGAGGTTTTCGATGCGGTTGCCGGCCGGAAAGTGGAAAAAGGAGACGTGCTTACGGTTGCTCAGGTAGCTGGTATCATGGGGACGAAGCAGACGTCGGAATTGATTCCGATGTGCCATCTTCTGAATCTTACGAATTCAGAGATTACTTTTGAACTGCATCCGGAAGAATTGGTGATCCAGGCATTCTGCAAGGTCAGGACAGAAGGAAAGACAGGAGTTGAGATGGAGGCGCTTACAGGAGTATCTGCAGCACTTCTTACAATCTATGATATGTGCAAGGCCATAGATAAACGTATGGTGATAGAAGATATACATTTGTGTGAGAAAACGGGAGGAAAGAGCGGAGATTTCCGTTTTTGACTGGATATCGGGGATAATAAAAACTGTCAGGAAATAATATACTATTTCCTGACAGTTTATTTGATTTATAAAGTGTCTTCCCGGCGGATATATCCCGGTTTCTGAGAATCGGAGATGATTTCCTTTGCATGGATGATCTTAACGTTCTTATCTACAACCTGACAGTCAACGGTAGTATCTTCGCTGATATATGTACCAGGAAGGACGATACTGTTGCGTACTACAGCGCCTTTCTTGATCACGCATCCACGTCCGATTACGGAATGCTCGATGGAACCTTCGATCAGACACCCGTTGGATACAACGGAGTTCTTTACATCCGCGGTCTCGAAGTACTGAGTCGGGCAGGAGTCGTTTGTCCGTGTGTAGATGGGCCAATTCTCATTGTCAAACAGGCTGGTAGCCGTCTTCAGATCGATCAGAGACAGGTTAGCGTCATAGAAACTTTGAAGATCTGTAATGGCAGCGAAGAAGCCTCTGTGGGAAATACCGCGTACATCTAATTCTTCGCAGGCATTGTTCACAATATCTGCGAGAGTGTACATGGATGACAGAGATTTAGCTTTCTTGATCAGGCTGATGAACAGCTCTTTTTTCATAATATATGTATCCATAAAAATGTTCCTGTTCTTGGCATTGCCCCGGTTTGGCTCCAGAGAAAGCACGCCTTTCTGACGGTTCAGGTTCACCGTATTGCAGTTCAGGCAGGATTCTTTGGCATTATCAATAGCGTGATAAAGCAGAGTGATGTCTGCGTCTGACTCAATATGATTCTGAAGCAGAGTATCAAAGTTTGCGGAGTAAACCATGTAACCTGGAGCGATCACCACATAAGGGCTGTGGGATCTTTCGATACATTCCATATTTTCGGAAAACGCAGCGATATCGGTGTTATAGATGTTGTTCTCATCTCTGGATTCGGAGAAAAGAATATGTAATCTTCCGCGTTTGGAGTTAATGTTATAATGACGTCCTGTTCCAAGATGTTCGATAAGAGAACGTGGTTTTCTTCTGATATATACCTGAATACGTTCGATTCCGCTGTTGCTCATGTTGGAGATCGGGAAGTCGATGACGCGGTATCTGCCGAGGAAAGAGAAAGCGCCGATGGGGCGGTATTCTTCCAGGCCTTTTACCCAGATGTTATTGCCGGAGAAATTCACAATTCCTAATGCTTTACTCATATTATTCTACCCCCTTCACACGTTTTGCAACGAGTTCGATATGTTCGCTGTCTGCGCATCCGACAACGGCTTCTTTGCCGATCTTGACACTGTCCGCGACTAACGCGCGTGTCACTACGGCGCCGGCTTCCACTTTAACGCCGGGCATCAGGACGCTGTCGATGACCTTCGCGCCTTCGCCGACTTCCGCGCCGGTGAAAAGAACAGAATTACGCACTTCACCCTCGATCACACATCCCTGAGTGATGAAAGCACGCTTAATCTGAGCATTTGCTCCGATATAATGTGGCAGGGTCGTTACATCTTCCGTATAGATCTTCCATGTCGGATCATTCAGATCCAGTTCGTTGTTCGTATCCAGAAGATCCATGTTCGCTTCCCACAGGGAATCGATGGTGCCGACGTCTTTCCAATAGCCTTTGAATTTGTATGCGAAAAGACGCTTATCTTCACTCAGGAGGTGAGGAATAATGTCTTTTCCAAAATCATGCTTGGAATCAGGATCTTTCATATCGGCAACCAGCATCTTACGCAGAGCTTTCCAGTTGAAGATATAGATACCCATAGACGCAAGATTGCTCTTCGGGTGTTCCGGTTTCTCTTCAAAATCAAGGATACGCCCTTCTTCGTCGGTATTCATAATACCAAAACGGCTTGCTTCCTTCATCGGTACGCCGATAACGGCGATGGTCGCGTCGGCATTATTTGCTTTGTGTTCTGCGAGCATCTTCGCATAGTTCATCTTGTAGATATGGTCTCCGGAAAGAACAAGCAGGTACTCCGGGGAATAGGTGTCGATAAAGTCGATATTCTGTGAAATCGCATCTGCGGTTCCGCGGTATACGTCCAGATTAGCATCGGCTTTTTCACGCGGAGGAAGTACGAACACTCCGCTCTCCTTTGCATCCAGCCCCCAACGGCGACCGGCTGCAACATAGCTGTTAAGAAGTACAGATTCATACTGGGTCAGTACGCCGACAATATCAATGCCGCTGTTGGCACAATTGCTCAATGGGAAATCAACAATACGGTACTTGCCACCATATGAAACGGCCGGCTTAGCTACTTTATTCGTCAGATCATGAAGACGAGAGCCACGGCCGCCAGCTAAAATCATCGCTAACATGGTATTTTGTTTCATAGTGAGTCCTCTCTTTCAATTTGTGTTACATGATATTTCCTATTATACAATTTTTTGAACATTATTTCCATATTTTTCGTAAAAAAAACCCATATTTTTGTTATAAATTTGAATAGAATTGAAATTTTATTTTTAAAAATCCTTACATTTCAGGCATTTTCGTGATATAATACAATAAATAAAGGGATTATATGTCATGGGGGTACAACTTCATAGCTGTTAGTCTAGACATATTGGCGTACAATCTTAGGCAGTAAGGGGAACTGTTAGATTGTGCGCCATTTATCTTCTTAGAGGGTAAAGGCCATAGAGTATGTTCAAACTGTCGGATGTATGAATGGCTGCGCGTTTGCGAACCTGCGATGCAGCAGGATGCATCTGGGCGGGAGACGTGCAGGCGGTTTGGAGCATGCACTGTTATATGGTGTACATGTGCCATATATCAGGCAATCCTTTTAATGGAATTGTTGATATTTAATCAAGCGCTCGGGTTTTGTAAGGAGGTAATTATGTTTAAGATTGGTGATTATGTGGCACATTATAAGGAAGGTGTCTGTGAAGTAATGAGTATTGGGAAACTGAGTATAAGTTGCTCGGAC
Organism: Lachnospiraceae bacterium; assembly: GCA_910574285.1. Lineage (GTDB taxonomy): Bacteria > Bacillota > Clostridia > Lachnospirales > Lachnospiraceae > Sporofaciens. The sequence goes on from CAJTAL010000038.1 coordinate 25,349, forward strand.
AAAGATAAGGAGTATTATACTCTGAAGCCGCTCTACAATGCAGGGGGTATATTATATACGCCGGTGGGGAATGAGAAGAAACAGATCCGGGAAGTAATCTCTCTGGAGGAAGCACAGACATTGCTTAACGAGATTGCAGATATTGAGTTGATTGGGGTTTCGGATGAGAAACACAGAGAGTCGTTTTATAAGGAGGCTCTGTTAAAGAATCAGTGCAGAGATTGGGTTGCAATTATTAAGACGTCTTATACGCGTAAAATGAAACGGATAGCCTCCGGAAAGAAAGTGATCAATGTGGACGACAGGTATCTGAATATTGCAGAGAAGTTTTTATTTGGTGAACTTGCGGTTGCCCTGAAGATGCCGCGGGAAGAAGTAAAAGGATATATTAAAGATTATTGGAAGAAGAATTAGCAGAAATCAGATAGCAGGCAGATAACAGGTCAGAGCTTTTGCAGGCACACAATAAATCTCCCTGAATATATTATAGCATTAGAATTTTTAAGGAGGATTATTATGAAAAAGCGACTGCTTGCAGCAGCTTTGGCCGGCGTGCTTGCCTTTGCTGCCCTGACCGCATGCTCTTCTAAGGATGAGAAAGCGGGAGCGGATGTTTCATCCGTAGAAACGAAAGACAGGTCAGAAACAAAAGATGTGGAGAAGAACAAAGAAGATGATACGGCAGAACCTGTGAAAGTTATATTGAATGAAGTTGCACATTCTATTTTCTATGCTCCGATGTATGTGGCGATCGAGGAAGGGTATTTTGAAGAGAAGGGCATCGATCTTGAATTGGTTACGGGATTCGGTGCCGATAAGACCATGACGGCGGTGATATCAGGAAGCGCGGATATCGGTTTTATGGGTTCAGAGGCCTCTATTTACACTTACAATGAGGGTGCGAATGATTATGTCGTGAATTTTGCACAATTGACTCAGCGTGCAGGAAATTTCCTTGTTGCACGGGAGGAGATGGAGGACTTTTCATGGGATGATATTAAGGGAAAGAATGTCCTTGGTGGCCGAAAAGGTGGTATGCCAGAGATGGTATTTGAATATATATTGAGGCAGAACGGGATTGACCCTGCTCAGGACGTGGCGATTGACCAGAGTATTGATTTTGGATCAACTGCCGCTGCGTTTGCTGAAAATCAGGGGGATTTTACGGTTGAATTTGAGCCGGGAGCCACAAGCCTTGAGAAAGAGGGCAAGGGCTATGTGGTAGCGTCTCTCGGAACCGACAGCGGATATGTTCCATATACGGCTTTCTCAGCGAAAAAGAGCTATATAGAGGATCATCCGGAGGTGATTCAGGGATTCACAGATGCGCTGCAGAAGGGCATGGATTACGTTCAGTCTCATAATCCGGAAGAGATAGCCAAGACGATCGCTCCCCAGTTTAAGGAGACGGATCAGGAGACCATTACAACGATTGTCACACGTTATTATGATCAGGATACCTGGAAAGAGAATTTGATATTTGAGGAAGAGAGTTTTAACCTTCTGCAGGATATTCTGGAAGATGCAGGAGAGCTGACGAAGCGGGCTCCGTATGAGGAACTTGTTACTACGGAATTTGCCGAAGAAGCGGTAAAATAAGGAGCTGCAAAATAAATGCCGGAAGAGGAGGATAATATATTATCCGGACTCTTTCGGCAGTTTTTTGTGCTATCTTCTGTTTTGCTCTTCTACCAGATGCGCGGCTCCGTACATTTCCCTTAACTTCGGCTTTTCAATCTTTCCGGTAGCATTCCTCGGCACGTCTGCGAAAATGATTTTTCTCGGACGTTTGTATCTTGGAAGCTTCTTACAGAATGTGTTCACATCATCTTCCGTACAGATGATGCCGGGTTTCAGAGACACGATAGCAGCGGCTATCTCTCCAAGACGTTGGTCGGGAAGACCGATTACGGCGACATCCAGTATAGCGTCGTTAGTGCGCATAAAGTCCTCGATCTGTACCGGGTAGATATTCTCGCCGCCGCTGATAATCACATCCTTCTTACGGTCTACCAGAAAGATGAAACCGTCTTCATCCTCCATCGCCATATCGCCGGTATAGAGCCAGCCGTCGTGAAGAACCTCTTCGGTAGCCTTCTTGTCGTTATAGTATTCAACCATGATGCCGGGACCTTTGACCGCAAGTTCTCCGGTCTCACCCTGCTTTACCGGATTCCTTTGCTCGTCGGTGATCTTCGTCTTCCAGCCGAACCCTGCTTTGCCGATGGCGCCGACCTTGTGGATATTATCTACGCCCAGATGAACGCAGCCGGGACCGATAGATTCGCTCAGTCCATAGTTTGTATCATACTGATGGTGCGGGAAATACTCTTTCCAGTGTTTGATCAGGCTTGGCGGAACCGGCTGGGCACCGATGTGCATCAGACGCCATTGGTTGAGCTGGTACATATCGAGCTTGATCTTCCCGGTGTCCAGAGCCAGGAGAAGATCCTGTGCCCACGGAACCAGAAGCCATACGATCGTACATTTCTCTTCGGATACTGCTCTGAGAATAAATTCTGGGTTCGCCCCTTTTAACAGGACGGCTTTTCCGCCGGTCAGGAAACTTCCGAACCAGTGCATCTTGGCTCCGGTATGATAAAGAGGCGGGATACACAGGAATACATCATCCTTGGTCTGTCCATGGTGGTTCTGCTCTACCTTGGCAGAGTGCATCAGCGCTTCATGCGTATGTAATATTGCTTTCGGAAATCCCGTTGTCCCGGAAGAAAAATAGATCGCGGCATAATCATCGTCATTAATATCAATCTTTGGAGATCTGCTGGAGCAGTTCGCGGAGTGCATCGTATAATCTTCAGCAAAGCCCGGACAGCCGTCCCCTACATAATAGAGCAGGCGGTGTTTACTTATATTGTCTGCGATTTCCTCCACACGCCCGATGAATTCCGGTCCGAATACCAGAACGTCTACTTCCGCAAGCTCCACGCAGTACTGAATCTCCTCTGCGGAATAACGGAAGTTTAGCGGTACGGCAAGCGCTCCTGTCTTCAGGATACCAAAGTAAATCGGCAGCCATTCCAGGCAGTTCATCAGAAGGATCGCAACTTTATCACCCTTTTTGATTCCGCGCTCCAACAGAAGATTTGCAAAACGGTTTGATTTCTCATTAAAAACATTCCACGTGATTTCACGTCTGTAATAAGATGCGCGGACCGGCTCAATCAGTTCATACTCCTTCCAGGTCACACGTCTTGTTTCCGGCATCTCCGGATTAATCTCTACCAGACATACGTCATCGCCGTATAGCCGGCAGTTTTTCTCCAGAATATCTGTAATAGGCATTGGAAAATCCCCTTTCTCATATCATTTGTCACTTTAACGCTTTTACTCATTAAAGCTAATGATACCCAATTTAAAAAGGAATGTCAATGCTTTTTTCATCCTTCGTTAGAGTTCGTTAGAGCTTGGTCAGAACTTTGCTGCAGTTATGAAAAGTAACTGTCGATAATCTTGTTCTTCTGCCGGTATTCCCGCGGAGATACCCCATATACTCCTTTAAAAGCCCTGGAGAAATGCAGAAGATTCGGATATCCCACAGCCACGCCGATGTCGCCGATGGATTCGTCGCCGGTGATCAAGGCGTCCGCAGCTTTGGTCATGCGGTAATGAATCAGGAATTCCTGAGGCGACTCGCCGACTACTTTCTTAAATACTTTGCCAAAATAGCTTCGGTCCAGTTTACATTTCTGGGCGATATCTTCTACTGTAATATCCTTATTATAATTGTGTTCGATATACACGACAGCTTCCCGGGCATAGAATTCGCTGAGTTTTCCGCCCTGCAGTTGTTTCTTGGATGCGGAGTATTTGATCAGACAGTCCATGAACAGATACAGGTGTCCGATCCTTTCCATATTTGATGCATTCTGACTTCTGACGATCGTCATCATGCGTTCCTGTAAAGTCTGGCCATATTCAGGGACTGCCAGAGAATATACAGGAGATTTGTAGGAAAGACCTGCAAGTTCCATGCATTCTTTTGCGCGAAGACCTCCGAACTCGACCCATATATATTCCCATGGTTGGTCGTTGTCTGCATAATAGGTATTCACATATCCCGGTTCAATGATGAATCCGTTACCTGCTTCAATTTCATAGTACGTTGTATTTCCTGCTTCATCATTGGCATGCAGACATCCTTTTCCGGACATTACATAATGAAAGAGATAGTTATTTCTCACATAAGGTCCAAAAGAATGCAGTGGTTCACATTTTTCATACCCATACTGGTAGATCGTAAGATCCATAAAACGTTCATCTTGAAATACTGAAAACAAAAGATTTTTCATTATACGTTTCCCCCGTTTTTTAATGAATTTTATTTTCGCGAAGTAACGGACATGTACCTATTGTTTTTAACTGCTTTTATTTCGTTATTTTGTTTAAAAATATAGCATACTTTTTGTGGAAAGTCACGAATTTTTTTCTTTTATTTGCATTATATATCATAATGCGTCCGGAGTTTGAGAATTACCTCATAATCTCGCATAAGGGTAAAATTCAACCTCATAGGAATATTTACCTTTCCACAGCAAACTGCTATTATTCTACCTGTAAATTACATAAAATTCATGCAACCTAACGAAACCATTCCGTTTCCTTTGTGCTGTCTGCATTTCGATAAATAGATTCTAAGACAATACATTGGTGATCTGTCCGGACTGCTTGTGAGTTCGTTTTTTGTCTGGACGGAATAATGGATTAGCGCTGTTAAGGTTATGTATGAAAGGAAAAGGAGAGGTGTGGAATGAAAAGAAGAGTAATTGCCACAACGCTTGTGGCAGCAATGCTGATTGGGACCGTTATCTCAGCCGGCGGGTGCAGTTCATCCGCAAACTCAGACGGGAAAACCCATATCACCATGCTTCAGTACAAGCCAGAAGCTGTCAATGCTTTCGAAGCAATGGAAGAAGAGTTCAATGCGACGCATGATGACATCGTGCTGCATATTGAATCTCCTAACGATGCCATGACTGTACTGAAGACACGATTGATCAAGGAGAATGCCCCGGATATCATCGGTATCGGCGGTGATGTCAACTTCTCAAACTTCCTTGATGCAGAGATTCTTATGGACATTTCAGATTTTGAGGGACTTTCTCTGATCAAGCAGGCGTATCTTGATATCGACAAGAACTTAGAGTTTGTTCCGATGGACGGTGTATATGCAGTTCCTTACGTGGCAAATGCCGCAGGAGTTCTGTACAACAGAGAGATGTTTGAGGAGAATGACTGGGAGATCCCGACTACATGGGGTGAATTCATGGATCTGTGCGACACTATAGAGGCTTCCGGACAGCAGTCTTTATATTTTGGATATAAGGATGTGTGGACTTGTCTGGCCCCATGGAACGCACTTGCCTGTGATCTGGCTCCTGCAGATGTCTGCCGTCAGGTGAACAAAGGCGAGACGAAATTCGCCGATGAATATCCGGAAGTCGCAGAGAAGATGCTTGAGCTTCTTGACCATGCACAGAACGACCCATTTGCATACAGCTATAATGACGCATGTACTGCATTTGCAAATGGAGAAGCCGCTATGTATTGTATCGGAAGCTATGCCGTTCCCCAGATACAGTCTGTAAATCCGGATATGGATATCGATTCTTTCGTTATGCCAGGATGCGACAATGCCGACGATAACGTCCTGAACTCCGGTGTTGACCTTCAGTTCTGTATTACACAGGAATGCCAGAATAAAGAAGCCGCTTACGAAGTATTAAGCTTCCTGCTGGAAGATTCTACGATTCAGACTTATCTGGACGATCAGAATGCTGTTCCATGTAAAGATACAGAATTTAAGCTTTCTCCGGCTCTTGACGGAATGCTTGACTACATCAATGAGGGTAAGATGGTTGATTATCAGGATCATTACTATCCGTCTGAGATGAGTGTGGATGCTCAGATCCAGACTTTCTTGTTAGACGGTGACGTAGAGAAGTTCCTGAATAAGTTCGATACTGACTGGGTACGGTACAACCGTGATATTATCCGTAAAGTACAGGAATATGAGGAAAAGGGAGGGAATGAATAATGAATAAAAAACTCAGCAGAAACCAGACCTTTTTATTAATTACAGTTCCGGTCCTGGCATTGTTCTTCTGTTTTAACACTCTGCCATTGATCAAAGGCCTGATCTACAGTTTCACGAACTTCAAAGGTTTCGGAAGCTATGAATGGGTAGGGATGCGTAACTATGCAGATTTATTTACAGATGCACGTGTAGGAAAATCCTATCTCTTTACATTCAAATTTGCAATCCTTGCCACGATCCTTACGAATGTTATCGCACTGCTCCTGGCGCTTGGATTAAACGGTAAGATCAAAGCCAAGAGTGCTTTAAGAGGTGTGTATTTTGTTCCAAGAATCCTTGGCGGACTGGTTGTAGGTTATATCTTCGGATACATTTTTACATACATCCTTCCGGCGCTTACAGGAAGCGGAAGTATGCTTTCTAACACAAAGACGGCATGGGTTGCCATCGTAATTGTTGCGGCATGGCAGTCTATCGCGCAGACTACGCTCATCTATATCTCAGGTCTTCAGACCGTACCGGAGGATGTATATGAGGCAGGGGCTATAGACGGCGCTACCGGATGGATCAGTTTTAAGTCGCTGACTTTCCCGCTGATTATTCCGTTCTTCAGTATTAACATGGTATTAAGTATGAAAGACTTCCTGATGGTATTCGACCAGATCATGGCGTTGACCAAGGGTGGTCCTGCACAGAGTACCGAGTCCATCTCTTACCTGATCTATAATAATGGTATGGGCGGCGGACAGTTTGGTTTCCAGAGCGCCAACGCGGTGATCTTCTTCATCGTGATCGTTGCGATCTCTGTATTCCAGCTTAATATGACAGGAAAGAAGGAGGAACAGTTATAATGAAACAGAAAAATAAAGTTGCAGCCGTTACAAACTGGCCGCTTACCATTCTTTTGATCGTTGGATGTCTGACTGTTATCTTCCCGCTTTATATGGCGATTGTGATTGCCTTTAAGAAACCGTCAGAGATGACGAATGACATTGCAGGGGCGTTAAGCCTTCCGAAAAGCTGGAGCCTCGAGAACTTTGCAGAAGCTATGCGCGTAACAGATTTCTGGCATTCTCTGGGATACAGTGTTATGATTACGGTTGTTACCGTAGTGCTTGCTATCTTGATCCACTCTCTTGCGGGATATGCGATCGGCAGAAGTATGGCAAAGAGTAAATTCTACAAATTCTCCTATCTTTACATCGTGAGCGGTATGTTTGTACCTTTTGCGATTCTGATGATGCCTCTTGTAAAACAGACGGCTCAGATGGGAGTTGACAACTGGTTCGGCGTTATATTATGTTATCTGGTGTTCTATATGCCGATGAATGTAATGCTTTATTCCGGTTATTTAAAGAATATTCCGATCGCTTTGGAAGAAGCGGCATTCGTGGACGGCGCTACTACATGGTCTACATATTGGAAAGTAATCTTCCCGATCATGTCGCCGATGCATGCTACCGTAGCAGTGCTGACTGCTCTTGGAACCTGGAACGATGTTATGACTCCTCTGGTTATCATGTCAGGTACAGGCGCTAATACACTGCCTCTGGCTCAGTTGACATTCCAGACACAGTTCGGTACAAATTACAACCTGGCGTTTGCTTCTTATCTGCTGGCATTGCTCCCGATTCTGATCTTCTACCTGGTATGCCAGAAACAGATCATCAATGGCGTCGTAAACGGTGCGGTAAAATAGTTTTATGTAAATTTAAAGGATAAACAGACAGGTATGGGGTGATTCTCCATACCTGTTTTGGTATGAAGAGAGTAGTTCTTGACTATTTTTGGCTTTTTTTAGAGAAAAGGGTGAGATCATTTGAAAAAAATGATATACTTAAAAAGCTATAAAAAGTTGATGGTAAAATGTTATCGTCCAAGGCGGCAATCAAGGGTGCTATCCGAAGGGGAAGCTTCTCATTCCGAGAAGGAGCAGCTTGAAAGTGTTGAGGGCGTAATGGATTTTGCAGGAAAGAGGCGATACAATGAGCATTCCATATCAGATTCCGGGGCTTTTCCTTACGGCATTGTGCCATGTGATTGTCATTTATCATATGTTGGAACGCAGGCATGCAAGAGGAAAATTTGTTCTCTATAGCTGCCTGTATATAGTAAGCTTTGTATGTATGGGCGGGCATGCGTATGTGGCAGGAGGTGTAAAAGCGGTGCTCACATACCTGGGAATTGCGGGATGTCTGTTTCTTTTTTTCTGTGTTGTCTCGCAGGAGTGCTTTTCTAAGAAATGTTTCTTATTTCTGACTTATTTTGGTTTGTTTTCCATTATAGATAACAGTCTGAGGCTCATGATGGTTCTTTTTTTGCCGCGGTTGTCCGCTCCGGTGGGGTATTACGTGTCAAATGTGATTCGCACTGCGGCGCTGCTTTTGATGTTGGCGCTGTATAAGAAATATGCGGTGCCGGTTATCCGATCTATTCCGAATATCGGCACTGGCAGATGGTGGAAGCTGGTGTTGATTGCCTTGATGTTTTATCTGTTACAGGTTGCCCTGATTATTTTGAATGCGTGGAGTAATATGCCGGAGTTGTCACAGTTTTTGATACTTGTCGCAGTCAGCCTCGTTATGTGTGCGGTATACGGCGTCGTGTTCAGCAATATCAGCTACATGAAAAAAGACGCGGAGGCTGCTTTGGTCCGTCAGAATGCGGAATACCTTTCCGCACAAATATCCGCCCTGCAGAATGCGGAGAAAATGCACCGGAGGTTCCGTCACGATATGCGGCACCATCTTAAAACAATTGTAGAATATGCAAAAGCCGATGACGTACCCGGCATCCTTGCTTATGTCAAGGAGTACAGCGTTGAGGTTTCAGAGGCGGCAGTAAAACAGTATTCTGCAAACAGTACGGTAAATATGATTCTTTCTGCTTATGCAGGAAAAGCGGGAGAATGCGGTATCAGGTTTTCTGTCAGATGTAATGTTCCGGAAAAATTGACAGTGAGGGATATCGACCTGATTGCCCTGTTGGGGAATCTGTTGGAAAACGCCCTGCATGGCTGTCAGAAGTCCGGAAAAGAAAATACATATATCAAAATCCAAACTCATCTGAAGAATAAAAAGTTTGTCATTATCTGTGACAATATTTGTTCGGATAATCTGGAACTTGCAGATGGTTTGCCTGCCGGCAAGGGCATCGGCATATCCAGTATTCTTACCGCCTGCCAAAAATATGATGGTAATCTGAATTACAGGGTGGAAGATGGAATCTGTTCCGTCTGCGCAGTCCTGAATCTCTAAAGAGATCTGTTTTGCCAATACAATTTTTTCTGCAAGCAGCAGGAAAAGCAGATGGCTGGCAAATAAGCAGTAATGAATGAACTTATAACCAAATATGTCTGAAAAACAACCAATTATGTCAAAACCACTTTTTTAAGTGGTTTTTTTGTTATAGTATATGTTGATGTTTCTTTTCAAAGGAAGCAGAGGCTACATATAACAGGAGTATAGAGAATCGGGCGAGGGTCTTTGAATTCCACGGGATCTTATATTCAGAGAAATGGAGAAAATCAATATGACGATTATGAGAATTTTGAAAGAGGATGAATTGACAGTCAATATGATTGGCAGGCTGGAAACAGTCAGCGCCTTAAAATTAGAGGAAGAATTCAAAACTTCTTTGAGGGGTGTGAAAACACTTATTATGGACTTGGAGGAGATGGAGTATGTTTCTTTAGAGGGACTTCGTGTGTTTTTCTCAGCGCAGAAAATCATGAATAAGCAGGGAAGGATGATTGTCAGAAATGTGAATGAGGACGTGATGGAAGTCTTTAGGGAAATCGGGGCTGTCGATATTCTGACAATCGAAAAAGCTGATTTTAGATTAAGAGATAGTTTTTAATATCGAAAAGACAGTTGGGTTAACGGAAGAAAGGAGCGTGAAAAGAGTGTGAAAAGGGGTTTGATTTTAATACTGGCGTTGGTGTCTGCGGTAATGATTGGAAGCAGCATTGACGGTGAGATGTCCAAAAATAAAAATCATACGGAAAACAGTACATGGATAGAAGATACAGAATACACCGTGTATTTTAAGTTGAATGACAAAACTACGGGAGAGAAAATAATATCAAAAGAAGAAGCTACAGAGACGATTCTGAAAATTTTTGAAAAAAAGGGAGTGGACTGTACTGTATTGGCTGCTTTCGACGATGGTTTGGAAAAAAGCGAGGAAATATCAGATGAGACGGTTATTCTGGATATTCTGATGGTTTCGGAAATTGAATTGAAGGAAACTGTCAAAGTGGCAGTAGATAAACTTCATCTGGCTTCTGCCATGGTGACCAGGTCGGATTTTACACAGCAGAATAGTTTTCTGTATCTGGTCAAATAACTCTTGATACTGTCATATACAGAGTTCGCCTGAATGCGTTTGAGTGGAGTATACGGGACTTGAACACATCAACCCCTATCCTAAGACTTTATGTTTTTATCATTTTGCTTTAAATACGCCGTTTAAAGGTCTTTTAAAGGTTCTTAAAAAAACTGGTGTCGTCGTCCCGTAGACGTAAATTCCTAGTAATTTTTAGAAGTATTCGTCTAATTTAAATGTAAATCAAGCCTTTATTTTAGAGAATGTTTTCTCTAGCTTCTCCATATCGGCAAGTGTTTTTTGCATTAATGGATGTTGATAACGCTTGCTGTTCTCGATTGTGCTGTGTCCGACTGTGCCAATGAGAGATAATTCGCTGAATCCTTCTATATGCTGCATAAATGGTGGACCGACTCTTTCTGCCGCTACTTCCGGGAGGCGGTGCTGCCGGCTGACCCGGCGCTGGAATCTGCCCTTACGGGCGAGGACACTTCCCTGAAACAGAAAACCTGCCCGGTCTGCGGCAGGGCATATCTTCCCACCACCAGCCAGGCATATTGTTCGGATTCCTGCCGCGCCTTTGCCAGACGGAAATCCGAGCGGGAACGCAAGCGCCGGATCAGGCAGAACCAGGGGTAATATGTCCGCAACTTAACCAAAAAGAGGCTTGATTTTCAAGGATTTCAGAACCCGGTTTGAGGGGCGGCTGAATAAGAATACTCCGGCGCCCTGAAACAGCCCTAAGTTGCGGACAGACAGAAAAATCGGGAGGGGTGTTTATCGAAAAAGTAAAAATACCGATTGCACCGGAAATTATGCGGATCGACACATGGACGCAGGCCATTGACATACAGCAGATTGACAACCGGCGCTTCATGTATATGCAGGCGTCTTATTATGACAATCAGGACGGCTCCCTGTGCTTTGTCTGCGACCAGCCGGATATGTACTATTTCCTCTATGGGGAGGGCTGGGCGCATACCCAGGCGGAAATGCTGGAGCGCGGCCTTACCCTGGGCCAGTATGAAGAATTTGCAAGGCTCCGGGACGGCGTGCTCTCACAGTTTACGCCCCATAGGGAGATCATGTTTGCCGGACAGCCCTTCCAGGCGCCGGAGAGCTATCTGCGTAATGCGGAGCTTTACGAGGAAGGACAGACCGGCAATTATAATATGCTGGACGGACGCCTCAACAACGAACCGCCTATGCGCCCTGACCTGACGGACGGGCAGACTTACGAGGAAATCCGGGAGCTTGCCCCGGAGACGCTGCCGGAGGAAACGCCGGAGAAACCTTCCCTGATGGAACGGCTGAAGGCGGAGCGTTCGGAGCATGAAGCAAAACAGGCAGCGCCGTTGATGGCAGAGAGGGAACGCTGATGGGCGCGGTAAGATTTGAGGGCGTGGATATACTGGACAGCCTGGGGCAGATCATGGAGCTGCACACGCAGCACTACAAGGATGATTTTGATATGGATAAAGAGCTGATCCTAAAGCTGGCCCTATCGGGAGAACCGGAGGACCGGCGGCTTCTCTGGATGTCGAGGCCGTGCGGCACCTATACCCTGCGGGAATGGGAGGTCTATCTGGAGGGCAGCCATGCAAATAAAGTGTGGATGTTTTACCATGAGCAGACGAAAGACCCGGTCCTTGCCTATGCCCTCTCCATCAAAGACGTGCAGGACGGAAAAGTGGTCGGCGATATATACCCGCTTGATTATGGAGCTCATGTGGAGCGGGTAAAGCTGCTGACCTGCCCCATTGGTAAAGTGGCTGTTGTGTTTGAGGACGGAGCCAATATCACGATCCCTTATCGGAACCAGAGGCAGCTTATGAATGAGCTGGCGCCGGTACATGGGAGCCCAAAGTCGATAACCGATCTGCCGGAGAATGAACGGGAACTTGCCGTAATCCTGAAACGGGAACGGCTCAAACGCTCCTGCCATGCCACAAACGGCGATATAAAAGAATATATTGACAGCCTGAAAAAGAATACCTTACGCGGAAAGCTCAAAAAGTCCCGGACAGCCGCCGCTCCCACCCATAAACCGCCTTCCACGAAAAAGGAGCCGGAACGATGAAAGCCGGGCATAACAAAAAATCCGTCCGGGTGGAATTCGTCATGTCCGAGCAGGATGCGGAGCTGGTAAAGGGGCGCATGGCGGAGCTCGGCATTACCAACCTGTCCGCATATCTGCGCAAGATGGCGGTTGACGGTTATATCATTCATCTGGATATGAGCGACATTCAGGAAATGGTACGGCTCCTCCGTATCTGCTCCAATAACCTGAACCAGTATGCCAGACGCGCCAATGAGGCCGGAAGTATTTATGCTGCCGACGTGGACGACCTTCGCACCCGTTTGGACAGTCTGTGGGATGGCATGGATAAGCTGCTGCGGGGATTTGCGAACATTTCGTAAACAGGCAGAAATGCCGTTGATTTCCTCAGGCCGGCACGGTAAGATTCTAATAGAGGGGTAAATATGCTTCTCTTTGAAATACCCTTCGGGCATACCCGGATGTCCTGAAAAAACGGACACGGGATTAGGAAAGGAGGCGGACGTATGCGTCTGATTGGTAAACTGCTGGCACTTCCCTTTGTAATCGTTACAGGGATTTTTTATCTGTTCTGCAAATTTCTTGTTGTGGTTTCCGGCACCGTGTTGGGGATTCTGTCAGGGATCGTCTTTCTGGCGGCGCTGGCGCTGTTCTTCGCAGCCGGGTTCTGGCCGGGAATGTCCTGGCTGGTGATTGCGTTCCTTATCAGCCCATACGGCCTGCCGATGGCGGCGGCCTGGCTGGTCGGCATGATCGGCGGCGTAAATGGCGCCCTGAAAGATTTTATATTTGGTTAAACAGTTTCGGCGGGGCGCATTGGCAGCCCCGCCCTTTTTCTATAATTATGGCTGTCTGTTACGGCAGCTTTTTGATTGGAGGGATTTCATTGAAAGATACAACGCCAATTTATTTTCATTCTGCCACCTATGCGCATGAGCATGGGGAACTGGATCAGTACCACGCTTCCCACAAAGCAAACATTGCGTGCAGGGAGGCAATCGAACAGGCCATTGCGGACAACTACCGGGATAACCGTTTAGGCCCGGCATGTGTGCAGCAGGTATTACAGAAATTTGATTATGGTCGGATTTTTTATGTCCTTGCCAACACGGTCCGGCAGAAAGATCACGACGGGCGCATTTCACGGGACAACAAGGCATGGGCGCAGACGGTCCCGGTCTGTGAAGATAAGGACGGTTTCGGATATGACCGGAATGTTTACTTTGTTGTAGACCGCTGCAATCCCGGACTTACCGACCTGTTTCTCTCCCAGGCCAGACGGGAATGTACGCCGGTCCAGGAACAGAAACCGTCCGTGCGTGACAGCCTGAATAAAAACGCCGGACAGCAGGCAGCGCACAGTAATAAAACAAAAGTGAATAAAGAACAGGCACGGTAACACAGCCAATTTTTCATTAAGGGGGTGAAGGGATGGCAACTACCCGGCTCATGCCGCTGCATGTTGGAAAAGGCCGGGATATTTCCACGGCCATAGCGGACATCATTGACTATGTGATTATTTTAATGCTTGAGAGCCGCTGTTCTAAGGCTTCAGAGCCATCAATACAAGTCTATTTTAATCTTTCAGAGCCACCACAATATATAGTGTATCTATGATCAAAGTACACTTATCCTTAACCGCTTGATTATCCTATCTCAGAATAGTTTTAGACCTGCAAGGGCTGCAACACAGTGTATTTACCCTTGCAGGTCTAAAACTATTCTGAGACAATGTTATAAGCGGTAAATAATAGACATACTATATCTAGTATATTGTAATGGCTCTCAAGCATTAAATTATAAGTGGCTCCCAAGGATTAAATTGGTGGCTCTCAAGCATTAGAATAATCAGTGGAGTTCCGGCAGCTTGTACATATCCTTGAAAAATCGAAATTCTTCAAAAGCTATGTCGGCCAGAGGAAGAAACGGAAATAGGAAATGCCGTTGCTTGGGATTTTTCCATGCAACGGCATTTTCCAGAGTTTTTATTCCATTTTTACTTGCACATAAAATCAAAACCACATAGACGGAGTATCTTTGAATTGTGGGAAATTCCCATTTTGATAAGGGTCATAGTTGTCTGTATTGCAGCCAAATTCTTTTAAGGATTGTATTCGCCCATCCTGCGCCCACTTAATGAGAGAAATTCCATCAAATGCTTCAACCTTCCCATCGTCCACCGTATTTTTAAAATACCATTCTACAACCGTTTGGTTTCCTTTATGGAAATACTGTTTAATATCCCATTGGAGAACTGTGCCACGCCTGTTCCATTCATCAAACCATAGTTTTATTTTTAATGGGCCATGATACTCCGGCCCCCAGCTTTCAGTGTAAACAGCATTTTCAGAGAATATATCCAATATGCCTAAATCACACTTTTTCAGCCACATATCAAACCATAGCCGAATGGTTTCTTCTCGTTTTTCCATGAAATCCCCTTTCCCGTTTTCTTCCGCTAATCCCGTTTTACAGCCATACGCCCCAATCGCCATAATGATATGTACCGCTGCCATGATGGAGCTTCCCGTCTGCCTTTAACTGGCGGAACGCATTTGCCATGCGGATTAGTATTTCCGGCTGTATATCCAGCGAATGGTGTGCAGGGAATACCCTTTTTACAGGCAGTGCCGCAACTTTTTCCAGTGAAGCAAGATAGGCTTCCGGGTCAGTGGAAGGGTAATAGGCAAACAGGGTATCTTTATAGACCAAATCGCCGGTAAACAAATATCCTTTGTCTTTTTCCCAAAAACATAAATGTCCGGGAGAGTGTCCGGGCGTATGCAGCACTTCAATTTCCCTGCCGCCAATATCAATCATATCATGGTCATTTAATACTCTTGTTGGCGTACCCTGAAAGAATACATAATCATCAACATTAAAACCGTCAGGCAAATCACAACGGTCAACCACCATTTCCTTAACCGTTTCGATTGTCAGGGGGAATTTCCCGTCCAGCCAGTCCAATTCTTCTGCGTGTGCATAAAATTCCGGGAAATATTTATGCCCGCCGATATGGTCCCAGTGAATGTGCGTGGCAACCGCCGCAATCGGTTTATCCGTAAGTTTACGGACTTCATCATATATATTGGAAATCCCCAGCCCTGTGTCAATAAGCAGGCTTTTCTCTTTTCCATTCAATAGATAACAGTGGGTTTCTTCCCAATGCCGGTATTCGCTTATGATTATGGTTTCATTATCAATCTTGTCTATTGTAAACCAGTTATCCATTATCTCCAATCCCTTCCCACTATGATTGATGTGCCTGTATATATTCCGCTTTCACTTTATCAATCGTTTTACCGCCAATCCCAAAGTTCTTATCTGGCAGTTCTTTAATCGTAGTCACAAAAAATTCCTGCGGCACATTCATAATTTCAGAAGATACTTCTGTCAATCTTTTTATCAGCAGTTCCTTTTGCTTATCCGATAAAGTGCCGCTTTCAACTGTAATGTATGGCATTTTGCCCCTCCTTCAACTTTTCATTCATTGTTTATTCAGCCCTACCAAATGGGCAGTTATAGTTTTAAGCTATATTGCAAAAGATTATAACTGTGTCCATCTTTGCTGTCTGTTTTAGGTACTGAAGAAATCACTGTAAATCCTAATGACTTTGCTAATTGATTGGAAGCCCTGTTTTCCTCTCTTGTTGAATAAATAAACTTTTTTGCACTAAATTCTTCTTTGCAATATTGTATCAAGACTTGAAGAATCTGCTTGCCAAACCCTTTTCCCACGTAATCTGGCCCCAAACATATCCCCGCTTCCTGATAGATGTAAGGTTCAATTTTTTCTACCCCAGCAAATCCAATCGCCTTACCGGTTGCTTTTTCATAAACTAGATAGGTATCATGCTCTTTCTGAAATGCAATGGTTTTCATGATTCTTATTTTGGCGTTTTCTTCGCTTGTAGTAATATTCCATTCCATGTATTTTGCGCTTTCCGGCTGTGACCAGACATTGCAATACATTTCCTTCCAATCTGAAAACTTTGCCTTATCAAGAATCAGGCTCTCCGTTTCAATCATTTTAAAATGTTCCTCCAGCACTGGCTGACTTGTTGCCGTTTCTATTATACTGCAAAAGCGGCCTTTGTCTATATTTATTTTTCATGCTCTGCTGATGGTTCGTTCTTAGTAATAATTAGCTGCCCCTGCTGGCATTTCACGGTGATTTTGTCCCCTGCGGAGAATCCGGCCTGTTCCAGCCAGTTCCCTTGTAATAGAATCTGCGGCGGCGATTTTTTGAAAGCCCCTCGCCCATTATAAACGGTCAGTTTGCGGTCGTCCATCCGTCCTCCTTCCCCGCTGCCTTCCGGCATACGATTTCAAATATGTTCCCGTCCTCTGTCCTGACAGTGAGCAGGCTGCTCCGTTCGTCTGCGTTCAGGTCAGCAATCCCCATCCCCTCGCTGTCATTCAGTAAATCAAAAAGCCTGTCCCTAAAATAGTTCAGTTCCATTCTGTTGTTCCCCTTTCATAGTTTGTAGTCTATTAGCTAATATTATATAGTCTTTTAGAATCTATTGCAATACCTAAGTGTGATGTAGTCTAAAAGTGAACAAAATAAATGCTGATAGCTTATGAAATGGGTGGGCATTATGGAAGGAAAAGGATTAGGCAGACGTATCAACATGGTGAGGAAAGACCGGGGATTCACGGCGGACAGGCTCTCGGAGCTGTGCAATATCAACGCAACTTACCTCCGGCAGATTGAGGGCGGAACAAAGGTTCCCAGTCTGCCCGTATTTATCAATATCTGCAATGCACTGAAAATCTCCCCTGATTATCTGCTGCGGGATGCGCTGGAAGATAATGAGGTCAGCAAAATACGGGAGCTGGCGGAACTATGGGAAAGCACATCGCCCAGCCAGCAGGAAATCGCCGTTGCCATGATTCGTGCGGTATTGGAGCGTAAGGAAAGTTAGAAAGACCAGCCGGGTGTCGGCTGGCCTTTCCATGTCCAATCAAATATAAATCAGTTCGCTGTTTATGATTTCCTCCGCCCGGTTGCGGATATTGTTCATCCGGCCTAAAATCCAAACTTCAAAGAAATCCAAACTTTTACTCATAACCTCAATGAATACAGTGTTTTGAGGGGAAAAAGTTTGGATTTCTTTTTGGACGTATACTTAC
>CAJTAL010000039.1 GCA_910574285.1 Lachnospiraceae bacterium
AGAGAGAAAAATCTCCGAATAAAAAGTGGAAAAACAACGATGGAACATTGTCTGGCTTCTGCGGCCTGTAAGTATACGTCCAAAAAGAAATCCAAACTTTTTTCCTTCAAAACACTGCATTCATTGAGGTTATGAGTAAAAGTTTGGATTTTTTTGAAGTTTGGATTTTAGGCCGGATGAACAATATCCGCAACCGGGCGGAGAAAATCATAAACAGCGAGTTGATTTATATCTGATTGGACATGGAAAGGCTAGCCGACTACTCGGCTGGCCTTTCTAACCTTTCTTGCGCTCCAATACCGCCCGAATCGTGGCAACGGCGATTTCCTGCTGGCCGGGCGATGTACTTTCCCACAGCTCTGCCAGCTCCCGTATTTTGCTGACCTCACTATCTTCCAGCGCATCCCGCAGCAGATAATCAGGGGAGATTTTCAGTGCGTTGCAGATATTGATAAATACGGGCAGACTGGGAACCTTTGTCCCGCCCTCAATCTGCCGGAGATAAGTTGCGTTGATATTGCAAAGTTCCGAGAGTCTGTACGCCGTGAAATGCCAGCAGGGGCAGCTTACCATCACGAAAGACGGAACAAGAGCAGATTCAGGGGAATAATGTTTATCACGGTAAAATGAATTTTTTGTAAAATTTATTCCCGATGGAAAGTGATTGCGGTATAATAGAGCCATTGAAAATAGGTACTTGTAGTGCTGATAAATTCTGAAAGGAGAAAAGATATTATGAATATTGATAGAGAGGAATATATTAAAAGTCTGGAGGAAAGAATAGAAAAACTCGAAAAACTATTTGAACATTTATGTATTGATCAATGTAAAGAGATAGCATTTACTAAGTGTTCCTTGGGAGATATCAAACTTGGTGATAATTGCAATATCACATTGAAGAACTGCCCTGTTGGAGGCGTGATATCAGATATTGAAGATGCAGAAAGTAGAGTTGATGATTTGGAAAATAGGATAGAGGATATATTGAATGACATTGATGAAGCAGGAATTCGTTTGGATACATTGAAAAATGATTCTGAATGCTAAATTTTAATATATTAAGGAGAGCAAAACAGTGAACAAAGAATGGAAAAGGTTATATGAAGAAGCAATGAGCGTTTTGAATCCCCATGATGTTTCAAATAAAATGTGGGTAGGGAGTGTGGCATCTGCCGTACTCACGAAAAAAGGTAATATTTATAAGGGTATATGCATTGACACGGATGGCTCTATAGGGATGTGCGCGGAAAGAAATGCTTTATCAACAATGCTTACATATGGCGAAAGTGAGATTACAAAAGTGGTTTCAGTATATAAAGATGGAAATATAATTCCATCTTGTGGTATTTGTAGAGAATTTATGATGCATTTAGGCGGAGATGTGGAAAATATTGAAATTTTATTGGATAAAGAAGGGCGGACAACAAGATTGATTGATTTGATGCCTGAATATCCACGACATAAATAAATTCCAGTTTAGGGGAGAGCCGTTATGATACTATATCATGGAAGCAACACCGGAAATATTAAAGTATTAAAACCGAATCAGGCTGACCATGATCGGCCATATGTGTATATGACTACAATGGATGTGGTTGCCGCATTCTATTTATGCAACGCTGTAGAAAGACCCTATTATTGGTTCCCTTATGGATTTGAAGGAGACAGTGATATACCTGTCTATCACGAACTGTACCCGAATGCGCTGAGAGAAGTATCGGAAGGTGTCAGTGGATATATCTATGAAGTACTTGCAGAAGAAAACCAGGTCATTCCATTTAAAAATATACCCTGTGCAAGACTGGCGACAGAACCTGTTGAAGTGACAAAATTCATATGGGTAGAGAATGCATATGCGCTGTTTATGGAATATGTGAAGCAGGGTAAAATGAAAGTGGGGCATTTTGAAGATAAATCAGAAAAACAGCTGGATTGGTGGTACTCATGCTGCATCGAATACTTAAAGGAAAAGCATATGATAGAAACCCCGGATTGTTCCTATGCTTCGTTTATAAAATCAAAATTGCCGGGGGTGTGGGAAAGATATATTGCAGAATGCATTTTGCGGAGGGAATAATCCATGGAAACAAAAGATTTGATATTGAGAAACTGGCAGGATAGCGACGCAAAGGCTTTATATGAAATGTGTCTTGACGAGACTTTGAGAAAAAGTGGGATTGATTTCTACAATTCGATTACTGACAGCCGGAATACCATCCAATGTTGGAAGAATGACAAGGGCTTTAAAGTGATTGCCGATAAAAGAAACGATAATTTTATAGGATTTATAAGCCTGGGTGGTATGAACCGATATGACGGCTATATGGAAATAGAGTATGCTGTCGCTGCCAGGTATCGGAATAACGGCTACGCAATGCAGGCTGTGCAAAGGATGCTTGATTATGGATTCAAAGAGATGAATTTATCAGCCATCGCCGCATGGGTGCGGTCACATAATAAGGAAAGTATAAAAGTTTTGGAAAAATGTTCCTTTACCTATGAAGGCAGATTGAGAAAGCACGCCCGCGATAAAAGCGATACACTGTGTTATTCTGTTTTAAGGGAAGAATGGGAAAGGATCAGCCGTTTATACATAGATATCCGTACCATGAATTATGATGATATCCCGTCTATTTGCAGAGCAGATGGTGACGAGAGCCAGAAGAACATCGACTATTTAAAACGGCAGTTGGATCATCAGGAAAAAGGCGAGTGTACTGCGTTGCTTGCACTGTACAACGGCGCCGTGGCAGGATATGTCTTTTTGTACTACAAATGCAGATGGGGCGGGCTGGCCGGACATAATATTCCGGGTATCGTAGATTTGTTTGTATTCGAAAAATACCGGCGGAAGAAAATAGCTGCTATGTTATTGGATACAGCAGAAAACATCGCCAGGCAGCATTGCAATAAAATATATCTGGATGTCTGCTTAAACAGCGACTACGGACCTGCCCAGAGGTTCTATATAAAAAGAGGCTATATTCCTGACGGAAAGGGTGTGTATTACAAGGAAAAAATATATGAAACAGATGCTGTCTGCAGGAATGATGATGAGCTGACTCTATGTCTGGTAAAAGAATTGTGAATCGTATCACAACCTACGTCAGTTTGTTTATGGCTATACAAATTTTGCGATACTATTCACAAAATAAGACATTACCTTCTTTTTTATTTTTTACTATAATCTAATCCAGAAGCTTCTAAAAAATAAATTTCGAGGTGATGAGATATGGATCAAACTATTTTTTGTGAAAACTTAAAAAAATTTCGTTTGTCAAAAAATTATACACAGGAAC
Source organism: Lachnospiraceae bacterium (assembly GCA_910574285.1). Classification (GTDB taxonomy): domain Bacteria; phylum Bacillota; class Clostridia; order Lachnospirales; family Lachnospiraceae; genus Sporofaciens. Next base: position 3,300 of record CAJTAL010000039.1, read on the forward strand.
AGGTAGCCAACCATCTGAACGTAAATGTACAGACTGTTTCGAGATGGGAATGCGGGACAACTTTGCCGGATGTTTTGACTCTTCCTGTTTTAGCAAGGCTCTATGGGGTAACGGTAGATGATTTTTACAAAAAGAGTGCAGTTGCATACAATAACTATGCACAACGTCTGGCCGCTGTTTATGAAAAGACACGGAAACCGGAAGATTTTATACATTGTCTTTTGGAGTATAAAAAGCTTATGCATGGCGGTGTACTTTCCGTGGAAGATAAATGGAATTATGCAATCATTCATCAGTGGATGTTTGAATATTGTAAAAATACGGCGATGGAGTGGTATGATACTATTTTGAAAGAAGGCTCCGACTTTGATGAAAATTTATTCTACAGAGCCTGCGCCTGCCGTATTTCTTTCCTTTTTGCAGTGGGGAAAGGGGAGGAAGCTGTCCGCCAGCAAAAAGCAAGGGCAGAAGCAGAGCCGGAGAATCCCAAAGAAATGGATTTACTGATTGTGTCATATATTTATGCGGGTAAAATAGAGGAAGCTTACGAATGTTTTTTAAAGGCCGTAGAAAAATTTCCGGATGCCTGGGAGTTATATATCCATGGCGGAGAAGTTTGCGGGAAGCTTGAAAAATACGATGAGGCAATCCAATATTTTGACAGAGCCGGTGCAATAGGAACACCTTTTTATGATGAGTTATATTGTAAGGCGATGCTGTATGAGAAAACAGGGAAGTACAGGGAGGCATATAAGCTGTATCAGGAAATTGCTGAGAAACTTCGTAAAAATGGCTTTGATGTTGAAGCAGACATGGCTGAAGAAAGTGCAAAAAGGCTGGATATGAAGAAAAACTAAAACATTGGCAAATTCCATCCTACATTTCGTAGTATTTCGCACCACAGCATCTACGACAAGTAGGTTGAATAATTTTGGCTACCAATATAAAATAGACATGAAAGGAGGCAAGTTCAAATGGAATCCAAAAAACTTGGTGAACACATAGCAAAGCTACGAAGGGAAAGGCATATGACGCAGACCGAACTCGCCGACAGGCTGTATATCACAGAAAAGGCGGTGAGCAAGTGGGAGTGTGGGAACGGATTTCCTGACCTTGATAATATTGGGAAGCTGGCAGCGTTTTTTGATATTTCCATAGATGAACTGTTGCAGGCCAAAGAAAAGGACAAATTAGAAACGGTGTCAGAGGAACAAATTCTGCAATTGCAGGAGGGTAATTCCCCGCTGATAAATTGTTATGAGGATATTGTTGTTTACAGTTCGTATATGGATAGTCCTTTAATTAACAGACTGACTGTAAAATATATGGATACGATAACTCAATTTGAAGAAATCTTTTACCTTTTAGATTATTTTACACAGGAAACTTTGCAGAAGCTTTGCCTGTATCACAAAGAAAAAATTGCGGAAGATACCGATTTATCCCTTTTATTAGGCCGAATAAGCAACGACAGCTTCTCAGCCTTGTGTGAGAGCAAACAAGCGAGATAAATTCAAGTTTATCAAGCCACGCTCCTAACTAAATAACACCAGCACAAAACCGTTGCTACATGGAAACATACACAACCATGCAACAGCGGTTTTCTTATTTCCGTTTCTTTCTCTGGCCGACATAGCTTTTGAAGAATTTGGATTTTTCAAGGATATGTACGAGCTGCCGGAACTCCACATCAGACAGCTTGCTATAATTGATACCCAGCCGCTTGCAGTAAAGCGCAGCCTGTTTTTCAAGAGGGCTTCCCTTGAAATTTGTGACATCCTCTAAATCCTGCTTCAATTCTTCGGCAATGGTAGTTGGCGGCGCACTCTCACTGTCAGACTTGTGTGTGGCACGAATATCACGGACGATTGCGCTTATATCGTCCTGTATCATGTGGCTGAAATATTCGTCATCCTCAATGTGTGCAGCCTGCAAAATCCGGAGGTACGGGTCATCTTCCCCAGGGCGGTAGCGTTCTATGATTTCGTGCCGGACGGTATCAACAAGGGAGTTGAGGTTTTGAATCTGCATGGAAGCAATCCCATCCACATAAACCTCAATGTCAGCCAGAAACTTTATAAAATCCTTGTGGGTGGCAAGTTCACACAGCAGGCGGTTGTTAATCCGGCCGCTTTTCAGAAGCGCAACCATTTCATCACTCAAATGCAGTTCTGTTAAAGGCGTGTTGGCCTGCTCCCTGTTCTCTGTCAGGCACAGGATATAATCCACAGATACCCCATAAAACTTTGCCAGCTTCAAAAGGCTCCCGTGGTTGATTTCCTTATTGTTGTTCTTATCATTTTCATAGCTTCCGAGAGCCGAGCTTGAAATACCAGTGGCCGCTTCCAGTTCTTCCAGCTTCAAATGCCGCTCCACCCGTAAATCCTTCAGCCGTTCCTGAATTGTGGTAGCCCCTTTCATATTCCCTTATTCCCCTTTCCTGCGGCCAGCCTGCCGCAACAGAACCATTATACCACATTCATTCCACAATCGTGGAAAATTTCGGATTTTGGGCTTGATTCCTACTTTGTGGATATACGGCACAGGGTACAAAAATGTCCTATGATATAGGCAGTTCATCGATGGATTATTCCAATCGAATGACCGGCCTGTATGGGATATGCTCCCCGGCGATGTAACGCAACGACTTCCGGCAGGGAAACGGAGGAACCCTGACCGCAACGAGCGTACCAAGGAGAGCGAAACGCCGCCAAAGACGGGGGCAGGAAACGACAGCAGAAAGAACCGGCAAAAATGAACACCGAAACGATACCGAAACACAACAATCTCACAGGGCATAGTCTGCCCTGCCCGTAATACCAAGGGGGATTTTGGGGCGGCTCTACGGCTGTATTTCCCCTGAAAATCGCCCCGAAACGATACACAAAAAACCACTGCCCGCCCATTCCGGCTGTTACTGCTGAATCGGGCGGTTTTTCTATGAAGGAGGCACTATGCCGAGAATGTCAAAGAAGTTGAAGAAAGAGCTTGCTTTCTTCCTGAACGACCGAGGGCGCAGAAGCTACAACGGACTTTGCCGGAAATGCCAGCATGGGTGCAAGCAGAGTTTCCGGGCTGTCATTATCGACTGCCCCCGCTACCTATCCAAACGAGCCAAAAGGAGGACACAAATCAATGAATTGTGAATTTATGATAGCCAGTACGCCCCTGCCGCCCTGTATGCCGCTCCCAAAGGCAATGCTCCGGCTTCCGGTCAGCAACACGGCAAAGGTCATGTACGCCCGCCTGCTGGATGAAATCCTGACAAGGGGAACCGAGGACTGCAACGGGATTCTGTTTATCCGCTTTCCCATCATGGAGATAGCGGCCGCACTCTCCCGAAGCCCCCAGACCTGCAAGCGTTCCCTGAACGAGCTGGAACAGGCCGGGATGATAATGCGTGTCCGTCAGGGAATCGGGGAGGTCAGCCACATCTATATCCTGCTCCCCAGGGAGGACGCTGCCCATGAATGAGAAGCTGGAAAAACTGAATCAGGAGATTGAAAAGACCGAAGCCAGACTGCGGCGGGCGCAGCATAAGGAGAAAATGCTGGAACACCAGATAAAGACACTGAACCGGAAGGAACGGACGCACCGGCTCTGTACCAGAGGGGCAATGCTGGAAAGCCATCTACCCCACCCGGAAGCCGTGACGGATGAACAGGTCAGCACCATTTTAAAAGTAATGTTCCACCGGAGCGACACCAAATGTCTTTTGGAACAGGTTCTTACAGAAAACCAGGAGGGTTAAAAGTGAGAGTAAACACAAAAAAGGCTGATAAGCCGAAAGGGAATTTTCTGAGCCGGCTGAAAGCGAACAAGGAGCTGCTTATCTTAAGTATGCCGGGGGCAATCTGGTTTCTGTTTTTTGCATACCTGCCGCTGTTCGGTATCCTGGTAGCATTTAAGAAATTCCGATTGTCCGGAGACGGATTCTTCTACAATTTATTTACAAGCGAGACCGTCTGGTTTGACAATTTCAAATTCCTGTTCAGCAGCGGCGATGCATGGATCATTGTAAGGAACACAGTACTTTACAACTTTACATTCATCATACTCGGCGTGGCGGTGCCGGTAGTACTTGCATTACTGCTGAATGAGATCAAGAACAAAGGGATGATGAAGATCTACCAGAGCTCGATGTTCCTGCCGTATTTTCTGTCTTGGGTAGTTGTAAGTTATTGTGTATTTGCATTCCTGAATCCGGAAAAGGGCTATTTTAACGCGGTTATCCAGCAGTTCGGAGGAGAGCCTGTTTCCTGGTACACAGAGACGAAATTCTGGCCGTTTATCATTATCTTCATGAGCCAATGGAAGGGAATGGGGTATAACACGGTCGTCTATCTGGCGTCAATCTGCGGAATTGATAAGACTTACTATGAAGCGGCGGTTCTGGACGGGGCGACCAAATGGCAGCAGATCAAATATATTACGCTGCCGCTTCTGAAGCCGGTAATCACGATTCTGCTCATCATGTCCGTGGGAGGAATATTCAAAGCAGACTTCGGATTGTTCTATCAATTGCCGAAGAATTCCGGGCCGCTGTATCCGGTAACTAATGTACTTGATACATACATTTTCCGGGCGCTTAAGACAAGCGGTGAGATCGGCATGAGTTCCGCGGCGGCGCTGTTCCAGTCTACGGTTGGATTCGTATTGATTATGATCGCGAATAAGATCGTATCAAAGGTTGATAATGAAAACGCATTATTCTAGAAGGGGGGGACGAACATGGCGGGCAAAGTAATGTCTAAAAGAAAAATGGAAAAAAGAATTAAAAAGATAGAGGCAGAGGAATGCAGATATAATCAGATCAAAACGCCGACGAATATTATATTCAACATATTGCTGACCGTATTGTCGTTGATCTGTGTGATTCCGTTCATCTTTGTCATCATCATCTCATTTACGGACGAGGCTTCACTGTCGATGAACGGATACCGGTTTATTCCGGAAAAGTTGAGCTTCTATGCTTATGAATATATCATAAGCGCCGGAGAAAATATCTTAAGAAGTTACGGTGTGACAATTTTTATCACGATCGTCGGAACCATCATCGGATTGCTGCTGACAGGTACTTACGCATATGCGCTGTCCAGGAAGACATACGCGTACCGTAAATTCTTTACGACTGTAATCACGATCCCGATGCTGTTCAGCGGCGGTATGATCGCGAATTACCTGATCGTAACCAAGGTACTTATGTTAAAAGATTCTCTCTGGGCGCTGATCTTGCCTCTCTGTCTGAATTCGTTTAACATCATTGTGCTCCGGACATTTTTTAAGACGAGTATTCCGGATGCGGTGGTAGAATCAGCCAAGATTGACGGGGCGTCCGAGTGGAGGCTTTTCTTCCAGATCGTGATTCCGATGGCGCTTCCGGGACTCGCGACGATCGGTCTGTTCCTGACGCTGGGATACTGGAACGACTGGTTTAACGCTATGATGTATATGGACAATAAGGACTTGATCCCGCTGCAATATCTGCTGATTCAGATCGAAAGCTCGATCGACTGGCTTGCGAATAATAAGGCCACGATGGGAGTCGACGGGATTACGGCGGCGGCGAATATGCCAAAAGAGACGATTAAGATGGCAATCGTAGTGATTTCCACGTTACCGATTATTTTTGCGTACCCATTCTTCCAGAGATATTTTGTGAATGGATTGACAGTTGGGGCAGTAAAAGAGTAGAATTAGAAAGGAGAATATATCATGAAGTTTAATATGTTTAAAAGATTTGCAGCGGCGGGCCTTGCGGCGGTGATGACAGCAGGTCTGCTGGCCGGATGCGGCGGGAAAAAAGCAGAGACGAATTCCAGCGGAGACGAGGTTGTAGAACTTACCTGGTGGCAGATTGGCGACGCCCAGAAAGACCAGGATCAGGTTCTCGATAAGGTGAATGAATATATATCCGAGAAGATCGGTGTAAAACTGAAAGTCAATACGGCAGGCTGGGGTGATTATGACCAGAAAATGCAGGTTGTGATCAATACAGGCGACGACTGGGATCTGTGTTTTACCTGCTCCTGGGCGAATAATTATCTTCAGAATGCCAATAAGGGCGCGTTCCTTCAGATAGATGATTATATCAAAGATACGGAGATGTACAAGACCATCGACGAGCGTTTCTGGGAGGCGGCAAAAGTACAGGATAAGACCTATGGCGTTCCAAGTGAAAAAGAGATCGGAAGTATGCCTATGTGGGTATTTACCAAGGAGTATGTTGATAAATATGATGTTCCGGTAGACGAGATACATAGCCTGGAAGACTTAGAGCCGTGGCTTGAGCTTATTAAAGAGAAGGAGAAGGACGTAGTGCCGATGTACCTCACCAGCAGCTATTCCGCTCCCATCTATATGGATCTGATTCAGAATCCGGTGGACATCGAATATGGCGACGATACACTGACGGTAAAGAATGTGTTCGAGACAGAGAAGATGAAATCTACCCTGGATACAATGCGCAAATATTATCTGGCAGGTTATATTAATAAGGACGCAGCTACGGCGTCAGACGACAAGGCTGTAAAGCGCTTCGTGACAAAGGGCGACGGCCAGCCGTATGCCGAACTGGTATGGGGGAAAGATCTTGGATATGAAGTAGTGGCGACGCCGATTATGGATACCTATGTGACGAATCTCTCCGCCCGCGGCGCTCTTACGGCTATTAACGCACAGACGAAGCATCCGGAAAAAGCGGTGGAACTGTTGAACCTGATCAACACGGACGAGTATCTCAGGAATCTGCTGAACTATGGCATCGAAGGAGAGCACTGGGATAAGGTGGAGGTTCCGGCCGATGAAGCGGCGGAGGCTGAAGGAAAGCCATATGTATACGAGAACAAGATTAAGCTGAATGAAGAGACAAGGAAGAATTATTCCGTATCCTACTGGGTACAGGGCGGACTGTTTAATACCTATGTACTGGAGAACGAGCCGGTTGACAAATGGGCGACCTTCAAAGAGTTCAACGATTCGTCAGTTGAGGCGCCGTCCTTTGGATTTGATTTCGATCTTGAGCCGGTGAGTACAGAGGTGGCCGGATTTGGAAACGTACTGGATGAGTTCGGGAAATCTCTGTATACAGGAAGCGTTGATCCGGAGGAATATCTGCCGAAGCTTCAGGAAAAATTAGAAGCGACAGGAATTGATAAGGTTATCGAAGAGATGCAGAAGCAGATCGACGAGTGGAAAGAAGCGAAATAAAGTAAGTAATTGAAAAAAGTAAGTAATCGAAGAAAGGCAGTTCTTAGATCATGTTAGAAAGAACTGTCTTTCTTACAAGAGATGGGAGAGAAGGGTGAATGACAGATGGAAAACAGGAGGAATTTACTTCGTTTAACCGGGAGTATGCAGCAGGTCATGAATGTTCGTCCCGTGACCTATGATGAAGGAAGAGCCAGGGGGATGAAAGCATACGAGGTAAAAAACGGTCCTCTGAGATTCACGGTGACGGCGGATAAGTGTATGGATATCGCGGATGTCTCTTTTCTGGGGCATAATATCAGCTTCTTATCGAAACCGGGACTGATGGGGCGGAATCATTATGATACGAACGGGGCGGAAGCACAGCGGAGTATTATGGGCGGAATGTTATTTACCTGCGGTCTTGAGAATATCTGCGCCCCCTGCCGTGTTGACGGCAAAGAATATCCTATGCATGGAAGAATACGCACGACTCCGGCGGAGCATGTGTGCGCCGACGCCTGCTGGGAAGGCGATGACTATACGGTAACGCTGTCGGGAGAGATGCGGGAGGCAGAGCTGTTCGGGGAAAATCTCGTGCTTCGGAGGAAGATTACGACCCTGTACGGACAGAACCGTATCTGTATTGAGGATGAGATTACAAATGAAGGCTTCCGAACGGAGCCAATGATGCTGCTGTATCATATGAATGTCGGATATCCCTTGCTGTGCGAAGATTCCGAGATTGTGATACCGACCAGAAAGGTAACTCCAAGAGACGAGACGGCGGCGATGAATGTTACGGGATGGAACAAGATGGAGGCGCCGAAGGATAATGAACCGGAGTATGTATTCCTGCATGAGATGGCGGCGGATAAGGAGGGTAATACATTTGCCGCGATCATCAATGAAGGGTTGGGGATCGGCTTGAAAATAGAGTATAATCTCAGGGAGCTTCCCTATTTTATGCAGTGGAAATCCATCGCGTCAGGAGATTACGTCGTTGGACTGGAACCGGCGAATTCCAGTGTCTACGGGAAACCATACCATATAAGAGAAGGAAGTCTGCATCAGATGAAGCCGTTTACTTCAGAGAAGAAACGGATAGTTCTGACATTCCTTGAAGGAGAGCAGCTTAAGCAGATAAAAAGAGAGACAAAAAATCTGACAGACGATAAATCACTGAAGTAGTATTATCGTCAGAAGGGCAATCGTTACGCAGGAAAAGCAGATAATAATGTGATAAGGAGAGAAGAAGAATGAAACGATCAAAAATTAACGCAGAGATTAAGCATATGGAAGAGATGATAAAGGCACATGGTTTTGAGATACCTCCGTTTTGTAAATGGTCTGCAAAGGAATGGGAGACGAAGGGGGCAGAATACGACGAGATCCGGGATAATATGCTTGGATGGGATATCACGGACTATGGACTTGGCAGATTCGACGAGGTAGGGTTCTCGCTTATTACGATCCGAAACGGGAACCTGAAACTGGATAAATATACGAAGACCTATGCGGAGAAGCTCCTTCTTGTGAAGGAAGGACAGATGGCGCCCATGCATTTCCACTGGAACAAGATGGAGGATATCATCAACAGAGGCGGCGGCAATGTATTGATTACTGTTTATAATTCCACGAAAGACGGCGGGTTTGCAGACACGGATGTCACGGTGAATTGTGACGGACGCGAATTTACGGTTCCGGCGGGAACAAAAGTAAGATTAACGCCGGGAGAGAGTATTACGATTTATCCGTATATGTATCATGACTTTCATGTAGAAGAGGGCGGAGGAGACGTACTGCTTGGGGAAGTATCCATGTGTAATGATGACGAGCATGACAACCGTTTCTATGAACCTATAGGGCGTTTCCCAGAGATCGAGGAAGACGAGGAACCGTATCGGTTATTGTGTAACGAATACCCGAAAGCAGAGTAGAAGACATTATAAATGATCACAGATATAAGGAGGAGAGCAAGTGATACGGCAGATATTGAATGAGAATTGGCGGATGCGGTGTATAGGGGAGGATTTTCAGCCGGCGGCGGTACCGGGGACGGTCTATACCGATTTGCTTCGTAACGGAAACATGGAGGATCCTTTCTGGAAGGACAACGAGATTCGTGCGCTCTCCTTGATGGAGAAGGATTATGAATATGAGACCTGCTTTGATTTAGATGAAGATTTGCCTTCACAGGATAAGATATTGCTCCGGTTTGACGGTTTGGATACGATTGCCGATATCTATCTTAACCAGAAGCATGTGGGAAAGGCGTTTAACATGCACCGTGTCTGGGAGTATGACGTGACGCAGGATATTCGGGATAAGGAGAATATTCTGCGGGTCGTGCTGCATTCTCCGCTGAGATATATCAGAGAAGAATTTTCGAAATGCAGAACCATGGGATCGGAAGACGCGATGGACGGATTCGTCCACATCCGGAAAGCTCATTGTATGTTCGGATGGGACTGGGGAGCACACTTGCCGGACGCCGGGATTTTCCGTGAGGTGTCTCTGATCGGGGTGAAAGGTGCAAGACTGGACAGTGTTTATATCAGGCAGGAACATCTTGAAGAGAAGGTTGTACTGCATCTTCAGGTAGAGGACGAATCCGTATCGGATCTGCCGAAGACGTCTTATACCGTAGAAATCACGTCTCCGGACGGAAGAACCCAGAGTTATCAGGATTCTCCGAAGGAAATCGGTATTGAGAAGCCTATGCTCTGGTGGCCCAATGGCTATGGAGAACAGCCGCTTTACACCGTTAAGGTGACGTTATATGCAGAAGGGGAGGCTGCCGATGTCTGGGAAAGAAGGATCGGTCTTCGGACTCTGACTATGAGGACGGACAAAGATGAGTGGGGAGCGCGTTTTGCTCACGAGGTGAACGGGGTGGCAATCTTTGCCATGGGAGCGGACTATATCCCGGAGGATCATCTTCTTGGAAGAGTGACGCCGGAAACGACCAGGAAACTTCTCAGGCAATGTGTTGCGGCGAATTATAACGCAGTCCGTGTATGGGGCGGCGGTTATTATCCGGACGACTGGTTCTATGATATCTGTGACGAGCTGGGGCTGATCGTATGGCAGGACTTTATGTTTGCCTGCGCCGTATATGAATTGACGCCGGAATTTAAGGCAAATATCCGCCAGGAATTTATTGATAATATAAAGCGTCTCCGGCACCATGCGTCGCTGGGACTCTGGTGCGGAAATAATGAGATGGAGATGTTTGTGGAGGAAGGGCACCACTGGGTGACCAAGAAGACGGAAGTGCGGGATTATATCATTATGTATGAGCAGATGATTCCGGAGATCTTAGAGGAGTACGACCCGCAGACCTTTTACTGGCCTGCAAGCCCTTCGTCGGGAGGAGCATTCGATGAGCCGAACAGTCCGGACAGAGGCGACGTGCACTATTGGAAAGTGTGGCATGGGAACAGGCCGTTTTCCGAGTATCGCAAATACTTCTTCCGCTATGCATCTGAATTCGGGTTCCAGTCCTTTCCCGCCAGGAAGACGATCGAGACTTTCACGGATGACCCGAAGGATATGAATATCTTCTCGTATGTTATGGAAAAACATCAGAGGCAGTATGGCGCCAACGGGAAGATCATGAATTATATGCAGCAGATTTATCTGTATCCTTCGGATTTTGAAAATGTTATTTACGCCTCGCAGCTTCTGCAGGCAGATGCGATCAGGTACGGCGTGGAGCATTTCAGAAGGAACAGGGGGCGGTGTATGGGAGCGATCGTATGGCAGCTCAATGACTGCTGGCCGGTGGTTTCCTGGTCTTCCATTGATTATTGCGGAAGGTGGAAAGCTTTGCATTATGCGGAGAAGCGGTTTTTTGCGCCGCTTATGATCTCCTGCCAGGAGGAGGGGATGATGACGCAGGAAGCCGATATGAATCGCGAGCATTTTGAATTTGAAAAATCTGTCCGGCTGAATGTGGCGAACGAGACCAGGAAGGAACAGAGGGTTCAGGTCTCATGGGCGCTGCGGAATGCAAAGGCGGAGATTTTATACGACGGGGGAACAAAGGAGCTTGAAGTTCCTGCGCTTTCCAGTATGTGGCTTGATAAGGTGCTTTTGCCAAAGGCTGATATCTTTTCAGAGTATGTAAGTTATGAACTGCGGCAGGAAGGCAAAGTTATATCCGAGGGAACCGTCATCTTCTCTTATCCAAAGTATTTCAGATATAAGGAGCCTGATCTTTCTTATCGTATGGAGGGGGATGAGATCATCGTATCGGCAAAGGCATACGCAAAAAGCGTAGAGATACAGAATGCGGCTGAAGATCTTGTGCTTTCGGATAATTATTTTGATATCAACGGCGGTGAGAAGCGGGTGAAGATTATTTCCGGGAAGGCGAAAGGCATCCGATTGAAGAGTGTGTATAATATCCGATGACTGTTTTCTTTTTTTCATTGGGAATGTTGAAATGTATGTAAGGAGGGGCTTATGAAAAACAAGAGAAAACAATTAATGTGTATCTTTGCCTGTATCTTCCTGACGCTTGCCTGCTGTCTCGCGGCGTGCAGTAAGGGAGAAGAAGTACAGCCAAAGGAAGAGGAACAGGAGAAAATACAGGAATCCGGGGAAGATATTGAAAAAGAGACGGATGTAAAAGAGGAACCGGAAAACGTGCAGGAAGAGGAGAAGGACTGGAGGGCGGAAGGTATGCTTCCGGCGCCTTCCGTCTGTGGGAAGCTTGCGGTTAAGGGTACGCAGCTCGTGGACCAGCAAGGGGAAGCGGTGCAGCTTCGGGGTATCAGTACACATGGTCTGGCATGGTTTCCGCAGTATGTGAATGAAGAGCTTTTTGGCGAGTTACGCGAAGACTGGGGCGCTAATGTCATCCGTCTTGCCATGTATACGGCAGAATCGGGCGGATACTGCACGGATGGAAATAAGGATGAACTGAAAAGTTTGATTCGGCGGGGAGTGGAATATGCAGTGAATCAGGATATGTATGTGATCGTGGACTGGCATATCCTATCTGATAATAATCCGAATCAGTATAAGACAGAAGCTTTACAGTTCTTTGATGAGATGTCGAAAGAGTTCGCCGGCCATAATAATGTGATTTATGAGATCTGTAATGAACCAAACGGGGGTACTTCATGGGGGGAGATCAAATCATATGCTAACGAGGTTATCCCGGCTATTCGTGCCAATGATCCGGATGCGGTGATCCTGGTGGGAACGCCGAACTGGTCCCAGTATGTGAATGAGGCGGCGGCAGATCCGGTTACCGGGTTTGAGAATATCATGTATACGTTGCATTTCTATGCGGCGACGCATACGGATTCCCTGAGAAACACTATGGCAGAGGCTATCGGCGCCGGACTGCCGATATTCGTATCGGAGTACGGAATCTGCGACGCCAGCGGAAATGGAGGAATCGACGAAGCTCAGGCCAATGCATGGGTGGAGATCATGGGTCAGTATCAGGTAAGCTATGTGGCGTGGAATCTTTCCAATAAGGAGGAGACTTCTGCTCTTATACGCAGTACTGTAGATAAGACATCGGGGTTCCAGGAAGAAGATATCAGTGATTCCGGCCGGTGGCTTCGGCAGGTTTTGTGAGGAAATCTAAATGAAGAAGATACTGGCGGAGATTATCGCAGAGTGGTACCGCGGACATAAGCGCGACCTTCCGTGGCGCAGGAATCCGGATGCTTACCGCGTGTGGGTATCGGAGATCATGCTTCAGCAGACCAGGGTGGAGGCGGTGAAGCCCTACTATGAACGTTTCTTAAGAGAACTGCCTACGGTAAGGGATCTGGCACAGGCGCAGGAAGATAAGCTCTTGAAGCTGTGGGAAGGTCTTGGCTATTACAACCGGGTGCGTAATATGCAGCAAGCGGCGCAGCAGATTATGATAGATTATCAGGGGAAATTTCCGGATACCTATGAGGAGATTCGTTCCTTAAAAGGAATCGGCAGTTATACGGCGGGAGCGATCAGCGCCTTTGCTTATGGGATTCCTAAGGCTGCCGTGGACGGGAATGTCTTAAGAGTCGTATCCAGGATTACAGGAAGCCGCAAGGATGTCATGAAGCAGAGCGTACGCAGAGAGATGGAGGAAGAGCTGGAAAAGATTATCCCGGAGAATGCGGCCAGTGATTTTAACCAGGGGCTGATCGAGCTTGGAGCTATCGTATGCCTGCCAAACGGTGAGCCAAGGTGCAAGGAATGTCCGGCGGCGCCGTTCTGTGAAGCAAGGAAGCAGGGAACCATAGCGGAGATTCCTGTGAAGAGTAAGGGTAAGGCGAGGAAAATAGAAGACAGGACGGTATTGGTCTTTAAAGACGGAAAGAAGCTGGCGATCCGCAAGAGGCCAGGAAAGGGATTGCTTGCGGGGCTGTATGAATTTCCGAATGAGAAGGGACATCTGACTCTTGACGAAGTATCTGCTTACAGTAAGAAGATCGGTCTTATGCCGGTCCGAATCAAAGAGCTTGGTCAGGCGAAGCATATTTTCAGTCATATTGAATGGCACATGACGGGATATGAGGTGATCGTAGATGAACTGGAGCAGACCAACGAGCGGGGGTTCCTGTTCATATTGCCGGAAGAGATAGAGCAGGAATATCCGATTCCGTCTGCTTTTGAATATTATACACGCTATGCCGGAATCGGAAGATAAAGAGGCTGCTGCAAAATGGTTGAATTTTGCAGCAGCCTCTCTTGCTGTCCGGGTTATCTATAAACGCTCGTTATTTTCTTTCATGCACTTGTACTCTGCCACGGACCGGTCGAAGCCTTCGATATGTGTATAGAACCATTTGATTACATGCTCATGTACCTTTTCTACGAAAGCGGCGGAAGGACCTTCTTCCTCTGCCAGCATCTCTTCCAGCTCTTTGATGGTATTCTTGAATGCTTCATGCTGAGCTTTGTGCTTCTCGAATCCGGGATATTCGATTTCCTTCTGAAGCGCTTCCTCTGCGGAGAAATGGAAATCTGTATATTCAGCCAGATAATCCATCATCTTGATCGCTGCAGTCTTTTCATTCGACTGGTCGCAGCTATCCAACAGTTTGTTGATCCTGTCGATCAATTCCTTATGATGGGAATCGATCATCTCATTGCCGGTTACAAGGTTTTCACTAAATTCTGCATACATAACTAGTATCCTCCTCTTTGTGGTATAAATAATAATATATATTCAGCCATGAATAACACGCATACATGGTCAATATGATACATCAGATCGGTTGATGGGAAAGCTTCGCGGCTTTCTTTTCCTGTGCTGCATATACGAAGGGGTATATGATACAGGCCAGCGCTAACGCAGCGATCACATCCGTAACGGAATGTTGTTTCAAAAACATGGTAGACAGAATGATCAGTACGGCCAGCAGATAAGAGACGTACTGGATATTCCGGCGCTTCTTTAAGGCGTCGCTGTGTCCGATTGCGATACAGACGCCTATTGAATTGAACACATGGATACTCGGCAGGACATTCGTCGGAGTATCCGTCGAGTAGACGTACCGCACCAGATCAACGAAGATATTGTCTCTTGCAAATTCGGCAGGACGCAGATTCAATCCGTTGGGAAATACCGTGCATAAGATCAGGAAAAATGTCATCCCTGTAATCAGGAATGCGGCCAGACGGTAAAAACCCCTCTTATCCGTGAAGAAAAAGTATCCGGCGGCAACTGCGACGAACAGGAACCACAGAAGATAAGGTACGATGAAATACTCTACAAAAGGAATATAATCATCAATCGGCGAATGGATAATAAAATAATGGACATTGGTCCGTCTTTCCAGATACACAAACCACGGCATATAGATCAGTGCATATAATAATACCCATGCATGCCGGTATTTTTTGATAAAATTTCTTATTTTTTCCATGATTGCCATAAATACTACCTCTTCATGTCCTTACTATCTTATTCACGCCTCCACTCGAATTATAACACGAAAAAACATGAAAAAAAAGAATCAACAACAATGTTCACTGTTTGTTAATAAATTTCATTTTGTTTTTCGAAGATCAGCATGTCAAAGTATTGTTTTCCTCTATATAGCATGTCCGGAGTGTTGAGCGTCCATACAGCGACAGGGATATGAAATATATGTTTTAATATCCAGACATTGACAATCGGCAGGTCGTTCAGGTTATAAGATATAAAATCAGGCCGTCCTAAAAAATTTGCCAGAAGATGTTTTACCATAAATCGTAACAGCCAGGCTTCTTTCAAGGGATCCCGGGTAAGATTTGATGAAAGCTGGCCTCTTAGGATATGGGGGGCATTGAGGCGGAACCAACGGATTCCAAGGGTATTAAAGGACTGGATCAGGCATGGACCGGAATATTGCTGCAGCCTCTGATAAGCTTTTTCGCAGATCTGCAGGGAAGAATCCGGAATCTTCAATTCGATCAGCAGCGGAACCTGGCCTTCTACCAGAGACAGTACATCCTCGAAAGACGGTATTGTCTCGGAGGTGCCGCCGAGGCGGCAGGACTTAAGCTCTTTGTAGGTCAGATGTTCTATGACGTCAGGACGTCCGCACATCCGTTCTAAAGTGTCGTCGTGAAAGACGACAAGATGCCCGTCCTTAGTCAGATGCAGATCGATCTCAATGCCGTAGCCTCTGTTCAGGGCGGCCCGGAATGCAGCCATGGAATTTTCAGGAATGCCTTTTTCCAGGCAATGATATCCGCGGTGGGCGAACATCGTATGCCGGTAGCGGAGCATATCCCGTTTCCGGGATAGACGCGGCAAAAGTGCGAAAAGGTACAGGACAAAAAATATAAAAAACAAAGCAAATAATATGTTAAAAATAAATCGCAGCATATTATAACCTCCAGGTTGCTAATCCATTTCGGTTAATACGGTCCGCCGATCACACGCAGCTTTTCAGGCTCAAGGAAGATGCTGATCTTTGTCTGGCGTAAGACAGGCTCTCCGTCGGTATGGACGGGCAGAGATACGCTGCTTATAATGTCGAGTTTTTTGCAGCGGAAAATATGTATGCCGCAAAAACGGATATGCCAGCCCTTAAAAGCGGTAGGAAGCAGGGTAATAATCTTGAGCTTCGGCAGGTTCGCGGCGACGATGACGTCAAGGCAGTCGTCTCCGTAACCGGCATTCGGGCAGAATTTGAATCCGCCTCCTTCGTACATCAGGTTCATGGCGGCCGTAAAATACGTCTTCTCAAAGGTCAGCTTCCGTACGTCATCCAACAGAATAGTCATCTTTGAAGGCGTCAGAGTAAGGAGCTGCCGAAGGGCGATTCCGACATAGGTCAGCTTCCCGAGACGGAGCCGGTTCAGCGCAAGTTTGATCCGGGAGACGGCGGCTTCGTGGCAGACTCCGGCATCGAAGCCGATTCCCGAGCTTACGGCAAAGCGCCGTCTCGTATCATCATATGCGAGTATGCCGATATTGATATAGCAGTAGTGCGAAGGATTCATGATATTGTCAAGAGCTTGTTTTGTATCTGTCGGAAGACCAAGCCCCCGGGCAAAATCATTGCCTGAGCCGATGGGGATGTATCCCAGCGTGACGTTTTCAAGCTGCGCGATACCGTCCACTACTTCGTTGATCGTTCCGTCCCCTCCCAGTACGACGATGGTATGGGGCTTAAGATCAGAGGTGAGTCCGCGGACAAGTTTGGCGGCATGCCGCTGGTATTTGGTGAAAAACACCTGATACTTGGCGCCGCGCTCTTTCAGGTCGGCTTCCACCAGAAGCCAGAGCTTTTGTCCTAAGCCGGAACGGGCGTTGGGATTGACGATAAAAGTATACATAGGACGTCTCCTAAAATATCTGTTTATAGACAGAATCTATAAACGGAAAGAGTATATTAAGATTAATGATTGGATTTATTGGAAGGGCTGCGTTATAATACAATCACAAGATATTATTGTAAATGGTTTCACTACCATATTCCCTTCTAGAAAATCCTTTGAGTCCGCTTGCTCGAAGGATTTTTACTTTTGTAATACGTCAGAACAGTCCGTTCAGATATATTTCCAGTGAACGTTTCATATTACTTTCAAAATCCGTCTTGCCGTTCTTCAGGCACCATTCGAATACATTTCCGATAACGATCATACGAATATCCGTTGTGATATCGTCAAGTTCAACCGACGGAGATACGACTCCGGCATGGATCGCTTTTCGCAGATATTCGGAGACAGTGACGATCGGATAAGGGCGGTCGGACCAGATCAGAGGATTCAGAGACTGGTTCTTTGGGGTATAATAATTCGCCATGAATTCTACGCCAAGGTTCTGGCAGTAATGTACATAATTCAGATATACATAGATAATCGTCTGCTTCGCCTCTTCCGGGTCTGCGGGAATCTCCAGAAGATCCGGGTTGATACTGGGCTGTTCCTCAATGTAATATGAGAGGAGATCATCCTTGGTCTTAAAATGATGATAAAAGCTGCCGTTGGACACGCCGGCTTCCTCACAGATATTCTTAATAGAGAGCTGCTCATATCCCTTCTTCTGCAAGATGTGCTTCGCCGCGCGGAAGATCTTTCTTTTCGTTTCCTGAGATTTTAACTGCTGCTTGGTCAATTCCTGTATTTCATGGTCCATATTATAAACTCCTTGCTGACGGTGTACTGATTATAGCAGAAATATTATAGCATAGCAGGGGGTGATTTTCAAGAAACAGAGTGAACTCTGTATTGAGTATTCCATTGCACAATTCCCAAAATTTGATATAATAAAAGGCGCGGTCATTTATATATTTTGCAGAGTATGAATTGTCAGTTTTGCGTCGCTTATGATGTTAAAATGATGTTAAAATCTGCGGCCGTATGAAGCTCTAATTTAGAAAGGGATAATTTATGGATGTTAATCAGAAGATCACGGAAGAATTGGGTGTGCAGAAGTGGCAGGTGGAAGCGGCGGTCAAGCTGATCGACGAGGGCAACACCATTCCATTTATCGCACGATATAGAAAAGAGGCGACGGGTACTCTTGACGATGAGCAGCTTCGTAAACTGTATGAGAGGCTGACCTATCTCCGCAATCTGGAAGAGAAGAAGGAGCAGGTATTATCCAGTATCGAGGAGCAGGGTAAGCTTACGGAGGAATTAAAAAAGCAGATACTTGCAGCCGAGACGCTGGTAGTAGTGGAGGATTTGTACCGCCCCTACCGGCCGAAGAGAAGGACCAGGGCGACGATTGCGAAGGAAAAGGGACTGGAGCCTCTGGCTTCGCTTATCACGCTGCAGAAGATGACGCAGCCTTTGGAAGAGGCGGCGGCGCAGTACATAGATCCGGAGAAAGAGGTTCATACTATAGAAGAAGCGATTGCGGGCGCGAAGGATATCATCGCGGAGAGCATCTCCGACGAGGCGGATTACCGTATCTGGATCCGGAAGATAACGGCTCAGAAGGGGCGTGTCGTTTCTGCGGCGAAGGATGAGAAAGCGGAATCTGTCTATGAGATGTATTATGATTTTGAAGAGCCTGTGAACCGCCTGGCGGGGCATCGGATCCTTGCGCTGAACCGCGGGGAGAAGGAGAAGTTCTTGTCGGTCAAGATCGAGGCGCCGGAGGAAGATATTATCCGTTATCTGGAGAAGAAGACCATACATGGAGATAATCCGTATACGACGCCGGTTTTAAAGGAAGTGGCGGAGGACAGTTACAAGCGTCTGATCGCCCCTGCGATTGAGCGGGAGATCCGCAACGACCTGACGGAGAAGGCGGAAGACGGTGCGATCGAGGTGTTCAAGAAGAATCTGGAACAGCTTCTGATGCAGCCTCCGATCGTGGGACAGACAGTTCTTGGCTGGGACCCTGCTTTCCGTACAGGGTGTAAACTGGCGGTGGTAGATCCTACCGGAAAGGTGATCGGGACTACGGTTATCTATCCGACGGCTCCGACTACACCGCAGAAGATCAAGGCGTCGAAGGATCTGCTCAAGAAGATCATTCCCAAATATAATATCACGCTGATCTCGGTTGGAAACGGTACTGCGTCCCGTGAATCGGAGATGTTTATCGTAGAGCTGCTGAAAGAGATCCCGCAGAAGGTACAGTATGTGATTGTAAATGAGGCGGGAGCCTCCGTATATTCGGCAAGCAAGCTGGCAACCGAAGAATTTCCGAAGTTTGACGTCGGGCAGAGGAGCGCCACGTCTATTGCAAGGAGGCTTCAGGATCCGTTAGCGGAGCTGGTCAAGATAGATCCTAAGTCCATCGGAGTCGGTCAGTATCAGCATGACATGAACCAGAAGAAATTAAGCGAAGCATTGTCCGGTGTGGTAGAAGACTGTGTGAACAGGGTGGGAGTGGACCTGAACACGGCGTCGGCGCCGCTTCTTGCGTATATCTCGGGCATCTCGGCTGCGGTGGCGAAGAATATCGTGGCATACCGGGAGGAGAACGGCAAATTCTCGAATCGGAAGCAGCTTTTGAAGGTAGCGAAGCTCGGACCGAAGGCGTTCGAGCAGTGCGCCGGTTTCATGCGGATTCAGGGAGGCGATAATCCGCTGGACGGGACGAGCGTGCATCCGGAGACATATGAGGCGGCGGAGAAGCTGTTGAAGAAGCAGGGCTTTTCAATGGAGGATATCAGCGGCGGGAAATTAGTGGGTCTGTCGCTTACGATCCGGGATTATAAGAAGCTGGCGGAAGAGCTGGAAATCGGGGAGATTACCTTAAGGGATATCGTGAAAGAGCTGGAGAAACCGGCAAGAGACCCCAGAGACGAGATGCCGAAGCCGATATTAAGGACGGATGTGCTGGAGATGAAAGATCTGACAGAGGGAATGATCTTAAAGGGCACGGTTAGAAATGTTATTGATTTCGGTGCGTTCGTGGATATCGGAGTACATCAGGACGGGCTGGTGCATATATCGGAACTCACGGATAAGAAATTTATCAAGCATCCGTTGGAGGTTGTGAGCGTGGGAGATATTGTGGACGTCAAGGTGCTGAGCGTGGATATGAAGAAGAAGCGTATCCAGCTTACTATGAAGGGAATATCATAGGAAAATTTATAGAGGTTATATTTTAAGAGGGGATACAGGTATGAAAACAGGTTGGAGAAAGAGCCTTGAGACGGTGATATGCGTCCTGCTGGGGAATGTGATTCTGTCGGTTGCGGTGGCTGCGTTCGTCGTGCCGCATGGGATCATCATGGGCGGAGCGACGGGTGTCGCCCTTACGGTGAATCATTATTTGAACGGGAATCTGTCGGTGGTTATCTTTATTGTAAACATTATATTATTTCTGCTGGGGACGTTCACACTAGGAAAGAAGTTCGCGCTGACGACGTTGATCAGCACGGTCGTATACCCGATCTTCCTGTCATTCGCACAGGCGATCCCGGGGATTACAGAACTTACGGATAATATTATGCTTGCGTCATTGTATGGAGGCGCGCTGCTGGGACTGGGGATCGGTCTGGTTGTGAGAGTGGGTTCCTCCACAGGCGGAACGGATATCCTTGCGCTGGTGCTCCATAAGTGGTTTCATTTTCCGTTGGCGGTGTTCATGTATATCGTGGATTTTCTGGTGCTTTTGTGTCAGGCTCTCTTCTCGACTTCAGAACAGATCCTGTACGGTATCCTGGTGCTGGTGGTAACCACGATGATGGTAAACCGTGTGGTGCTGATGGGTCAGTCCCAGATTCAGCTCTTTATTATAACGGATAAGTATGAAGAAGTAAAAGCGAAGGTATTAAAAGAGATCGACGCCGGAGTAACGATGGTTCATATTGAGACCGGATACGGGGCGAAGCAGCAGAAGGGTGTACTGTGCGTGATACCGAACCGGAAGCTCTATTCTGTTAATCAGGCGGTTCAGATGGTGGATCCCAAGGCATTCATCACGATCACCCAGATTAATGAGGTGCGCGGACGGGGATTCTCGATAGAGAGAGGACAGTGATCAGCCTGTAAGCTGCTCATTTCCGAGTATGTTGGGGCTGCCGCAAAATGCGTCGGTTCCGCAAGATATTGTTACAGCATCTGTCATATCTGCACATTATCTTGTAGGAATCTGTTATTTTGCGGCAGCCCCTTGTTTTTCAGGAAGAAGTTATAATATGTTGAATTTAAAAAAACAGAATATTCTGATAATAAATACATGAAGAGGAATAAATAAGAAAAGATGAAATAAAATATAAAAATATTAAAAAACATGTTGACAAATCAAAATAAGTGTGATATCTTATATTCAACAAATAACAGAACTGAATTACAAGATAGACGCGAGCTATAAGTAATCGGATGTTATTTTCAGATCGACACAAGTGTTGAGCAGAGGTTCCTGAGAGATAGCGCTGAATGTCAGGAATCAAAGAATTTAAGAAAAGGAGGTACGGACCACCAAAAGCTTAGATATAATTTTAGAATACCAAGATCGGACGGTGAATTGGTAGAACATCAAGGAGTCTGAACCGAGAAAGAAAGAGGTAAAAAAGAATGATTGAAGTATCAGAGTAAAGGCGGATGTCAATGAAGAAGATTGGTATCCGTCTTTACATGTCAGCAGGCCAGAAAAAATGGAAAATCTTATCTTGACATCTCTTTTTTTTGTGATAAAATATGTTTTGTATCGAACAGTTTTGTATCGAATTGTTTTAGAACAAACAGTTTTGGGGGAGGATGGTATGGTTAAACGGGAAGAGCGGATTGGCTTTGAGATTCGCAAATTAGATCATATGCTAGAGAGGAATATACAGGCTCATGTGAGGGCGGCTGGGATTGACGAGGTTACCCTTATGCACGGCTGGATCATCCGTTATCTGTACATGAACAGAGAAAGAGACGTCTTTCAGAGGGATATTGAACAGTATTTCTCTATAGGGAGGTCAACCGTCACGAACATCATCCAGTTGATGGAGAAGAAGGGGTTTATCCTGCGGGAATCTGTGGAACATGACGCCCGGCTTAAGAAGGTGGTTCTGACGAAGAAGGGTATCCGGAACCATGAGATGATCGAAAATCTGATTGAAAAGTTGGATGCCAGCCTGGTTGAAGGAATTACGGATGAAGAATTAGCGGTGTTCTATTCTGTGATTGAGAAGTTAGAAAAGAATCTTACGAAGGAAGACATAGGAAAGGGCGTTTTAAAAGAACGAACGTGCGACAGGAAGGAGGGGTTCGATGATCCGGACTTTATTGCGTGAAGTAAAGGAATATAAGAAAGCCTCGATTGCGACGCCGCTATTCATGGTACTGGAAGTTCTGATGGAGATGATAATTCCGTATCTGATGTCTTCAATCATAGACGACGGCGTCAATGCGGGAGATATGGGGCATATCTGCAAAGTGGGGGGAATCATGGTAGCTGCCGCCGCAGTCGGCCTGTTGGCAGGGCTTGCGGGCGGACGGTACGGTGCGAAGGCTTCTGCAGGGCTTGCGAAGAACTTAAGAGAGACGATGTTCAATCATATCCAGACATTTTCATTTGCGAATATAGATAAATACAGTACGGCAGGTCTGGTGACGAGACTTACGACGGATGTGACCAATGTACAGAATGCCTACCAGATGACCCTCAGGATGTTCACCAGGGCGCCGGCAAGTCTTCTGTGCGCCATGATTATGGCGTTTCGCATCAATTCACGGCTGTCTGGCATCTATCTGGCTGCGGTATTGATTCTCGGGGTCTTGCTGATGCTGATCATGAGACATGCGACACAGTATTTCCAACAGGCGTTCCCGAAGTATGACGATATGAACGCGTCGGTTCAGGAGAATGTCTCGGCTATCCGCGTGGTAAAAGCCTATGTCAGGGAAGAGCAGGAGACGATGAAGTTCAAGAAGGCGAGCGAGAATATCTACCGTATCTTCATGAAAGCGGAGTGCAATCTGGTATATAACGCGCCGCTTATGCAGCTTACTGTCTATTCCTGTATCCTGCTGATCAGTTGGATCGGAGCGAAGATGATAGTGGCTTCTGCACTTACGACAGGGGAATTGATGAGTCTGCTTGCTTATTGTATGAACATTCTGATGAGTCTCATGATGCTGTCCATGGTCTTTGTGATGATCTCCATGAGTATGGCGAGCATCCGGCGTATCTCGGAAGTGTTGGGAGAGACCAGCGACATCAAGAATCCGGAGGAACCGGTATGCGAGGTGCCGGATGGGAGTATTGAATTTCGGCATGTTGATTTTGCGTACCGTAAGGACAGTGAGAGCCCGGTGCTGAAGGATGTGGATCTTAAGATCCGTTCGGGCGAGGTGATCGGTATTATTGGCGGAACCGGAAGCGCCAAGACCAGTCTTGTGAATCTGATCAGCCGTCTGTATGACGTTACGGGCGGAGAGGTGCTGGTCGGCGGAAGGAATGTGAAGGAATATGATATGGAGGTTCTGAGAAACCAGGTTTCCGTGGTGCTTCAGAATAACGTCTTGTTCTCCGGTTCTATCTTAGATAATCTGCGGTGGGGCGATCAGGACGCGTCGGAAGAAGCGTGCATGGAAGCCTGCCGCCAGGCGTGTGCGGATGAATTTATCAGGAGGCTGCCGGAGGGTTATCAGACACATATCGAACAGGGCGGAAGCAATGTGTCAGGCGGACAGAGACAGAGGCTCTGTATCGCGAGGGCGCTCCTTAAGAAGCCGAAGATCCTGATCTTAGACGACAGTACCAGCGCGGTGGATACGGCTACCGACGCCAGAATCCGTAAAGCATTCCGGGAAGAGATTCCGGATACGACGAAGCTTATCATCGCTCAGCGTATCTCGAGCGTCCAGGATGCGGACAGGATTATCGTGATGGAGGACGGATGTGTGGACGGATTTGGAACGCACGAGGAACTGTTGAGGGATAATGCCATCTACCGCGAGGTCTATGAATCACAGACCAGCGGCGGCGGAGATTTTGATGAAAAGGCGGGTGAGTAGATATGCCGGGACCAATGAACAGGGGGCCAAGGGGTATGAAACCTCAGGTCAAGAATCCTATGAAGATATTTAAACGGCTGATGGCCTATGTATTCCGGACTTATAAGTTCCATTACATGATCGTGATTGCGCTGATCTTTGTCAGTGTACTTGCAAATGTCCAGGGGACGATGTTTATGAAGAATCTGATCGACGATTATATCACACCGTTTCTTATGACGGATACGCCGGATTTTACGCCGCTTATGCATGCGATTATGCGGGTGGCTGCATTTTACGGAGTCGGAATCATTTCTACATATGCATATAACCGGATTATGATAAATGTGACCCAGGGGACGCTCCGGTCGCTTCGGGATGATTTATTCGAACATATGGAGAGGCTGCCGATCAAATACTTTGATACGCATGCGCATGGGGATATTATGTCGGTCTATACCAACGATATCGATACCTTGCGGCAGATGATCAGCCAGAGTATCCCGCAGGTAGTTAACAGTGCGATCACGGTTGTCAGTGTGTTCGTCAGTATGCTGATCTTAAGTGTTCCTCTGACGGCGGTGACGCTTGTTATGGTAGCGATCATGATTACAGGCTCTAAGGCGGCGGCAGGAAGAAGCGGAAAGTATTTTATGGAGCAGCAGGCGAATCTCGGAGCGGTGAACGGATATATAGAGGAAATGATGAACGGGCAGAAAGTGGTCAAGGTATTCTGTCATGAGGAAGAAAACAAGAAGGAATTTAAGAAGCTGAACGACCGTCTGTTCGTCAGCGCGGATCGGGCGAATACATTTGCGAATTTCCTGGGACCTATCAATGCGCAGCTTGGCAACATCAGTTATGTGGTGTGCGCAATCGTGGGCGGTATGCTTGCGCTGAACCATGTGGGCGGTTTTACCCTCGGCGGTCTTGCAAGTTTCCTGACATTTAACAAGAGCTTCAGTATGCCTATCAATCAGGTGAGCCAACAGTTGAACGCGGTCGTTATGGCGATGGCGGGGGCGCAGCGTGTCTTTGGGCTGCTGGATGAGAAGGAGGAACAGGATAAGGGTTACGTGACGCTGGTCAATGCCGCAGAAGTAGATGGGGTACTTAAGGAAAGCGAGGAGAGGACCGGACGATGGGCGTGGAAACATACGCATCAGGCGGACGGAAGCGTTGATTATGTAGAAGTCAGGGGAGACGTCGTGTTCAATGGGGTTGATTTTGGATATAACGATGATAAGATCGTACTCCATGATGTGAAGCTTTTTGCCGAGCCGGGACAGAAGATTGCGTTTGTAGGTTCTACCGGCGCGGGCAAGACGACGATCACGAACCTGATCAATCGCTTCTATGATATCCAGGACGGTAAGATTCGGTATGACGGTATCAACATCAATAAGATCAAGAAGGATGATCTGCGGCGTTCCCTTGGAATCGTACTTCAGGATACGCATCTCTTTACCGGAACCGTGAGGGAAAATATACGGTTCGGGAAACTGGACGCGACGGATGATGAGGTGATCGCGGCGGCAAAGCTTGCCAATGCAGACGGGTTCATCCGGAGGCTGCCTGAGGGGTATGATACTATGCTCACCGGAGACGGGGCGAACTTAAGCCAGGGGCAGAGACAGCTTCTTGCGATCGCCCGGGCGGCTGTAGCAGATCCGCCTGTGCTGATTCTGGATGAGGCTACCAGTTCTATCGATACCAGAACGGAACGGATCGTACAGGATGGAATGGATAAGCTGATGAATGGGAGGACGACGTTCGTGATCGCTCACAGGCTGTCGACCGTTAGAAATTCTGATTGTATTATGGTACTGGAACAGGGGCGGATCATAGAACGAGGGACGCATGAACAGTTGATTGAAGAGAAAGGAAGGTATTATCAGTTGTACACGGGGAATGCCATAAGCGCTTAAGTCAACACGCTTAAGACAATACGCTTAAAACAATACGCTTAAAACAATTAGGATTGTAAACAGTTGCAAAATTCTCGATATTTTCTTATAATGAAAGAAAATATTGTACGGAACCGTGTGTGGATTATGTGTTCAGGCAATCCGGCAGACTGTCCTGAGATTAGGGTGTACAGATTACGGGGAAGAATTTTCCGGCAGTCTGCCGGATATTGAGATCGAGCAGCAGGAAAAGCAGACGCCTGCATGGATTTCTCCGCATTTCCAGGTTCCGGAAGGAGGAAAATCGTGCAAAGGACGGATGAGAAATATCAGGCATATGTTCAAATTCTAAAGGAGGAACTGGTTCCGGCTATGGGATGTACGGAACCGATTGCTCTTGCTTATGCGGCGGCAAAGGCAAGAGAAGTATTAGGATGTATCCCTGATAAAGTGAGTATCGGGGCGAGCGGAAGTATTATCAAGAATGTGAAGAGCGTGATCGTCCCCAACACGAACCATCTGAAGGGAATTCCGGCTGCAGCGGCGGCAGGGATCATCGCCGGGAAAGCCGAGAAGGAGCTGGAAGTGATCGCTGAGGTGTCCGAAGAGCAGACGAAGCAGATGGTGGAATTTCTGGAGAAGGTTCCGGTCAGTGTGGAGCATATCGACAATGAGATTACGTTTGATATCATTGTGATCGTGTTCAAAGGGGATTCTTATGTGAAAGTGCGGATTGCAAACTATCATACGAATATCGTGCTGATTGAGAAGGACGGCGAGAAGATTCTGGAGGTTCCTGTGGAGGGAGAGAGCGAAGAAGGATTGACGGACCGGAGTCTTCTGGATATGGAGAGTATATGGGACTTTGCCAATATGGTGGATATTGCGGATATAAAGGAAGTGATCGACCGGCAGATTGAGTATAATACTGCGATTGCAGAGGAAGGTTTGCGCGGGGATTATGGAGCGAATATAGGGAGTGTGATTCTGGATACTTACGGATCGGATGTGCGGACGCGTGCCAAGGCAATGGCGGCGGCCGGTTCGGATGCCCGTATGAACGGCTGTGAGCTGCCTGTGATCATCAATGCGGGGAGCGGAAACCAGGGGATGACTTGTTCTCTGCCGGTGCTGGAATATGCGAAGGAGAAGGAGGCCGGACAGGAGAAGACTTACCGTGCGCTGGTGCTGTCTAATCTGGTGGCGATCCATCAGAAGACGGGAATCGGAAGACTCTCTGCATACTGCGGCGCCGTCAGCGCGGGGGCGGCTGCAGGCGCGGGAATTGCTTACCTCTGCGGCGGCGGATATGAGGAGGCAGTACATACGGTGGTCAATGCACTGGCGATCGTATCAGGTATGGTATGCGACGGGGCGAAAGCGTCCTGTGCCGCGAAGATAGCGGCGTCTGTGGACGCGGGTATCCTGGGATATAATATGTACTTAAGAGGGCAGGAATTTCATGCCGGAGACGGTATCGTAACAAAAGGCGTGGAGGCAACGATTATGAATATCGGGCGTCTCGGGAAAGAAGGAATGCGGGAGACGAATGAGGAGATCATTAAGATGATGATCGGAGAGTAAACTTCTGCTTCGGCGGCGTTTGACAGAATCAAGAAGAATTCCGGCGGGTTTGCCAGGCTTATGTCTTTAGTCTGGCAAACCCGCTTGTTATTGTGTTTTTGATAAAAATTATTTATGTACTATCTTTTTGTGCTTCTTAATTGTTATACATGGTAGATACCTATATTGTACCATGGATACAGAAAGAAGGAGATGAAGTAAATGAAGAGATACACAAAACGAAAACATAAATGTAAATCAAGAGCAGTATTTATTCTGCTGATTATTCTGTTGTTATGCGTAAATGCAGGTAAAATGCAACTTCATTCGGGCCCAATCTTTTTTTCTTTTAATAGTCTGGCACATCATGCCTCCGGTGAGGATAATGGTTGGAATCTGATTCTTGTAAATCGAGATAACTATATTCCTAATGATTATGAAGTTGAATTTACAGAATTATCAAACGGGGAAAAAGTAGATTCCAGAATTTATCCGGAATTACAGGAAATGTTTAATGACGCAAGAGCGCAAGGCTATGGTTTGTTCGTCAGAGAGGGATATCGAACACAGGAAGAACAGCAGCAGTTATTAGATGAAAAGATAGAAGCATATAAAAATGAAGGAAAGTCAACATTCGAAGCAAAAAAACTCGCGGAGCAATGGGTAGCAATTCCCGGAACTAGTGAACATCAATTGGGAATTGCAGTCGATATTAATCCAGATACTGCAAAAAGTTCCAGCAACAGTGTATATAACTGGCTTGCAAAAAATGCTCACAGATATGGTTTTATAAAACGTTATCCTTCAGAGAAAACAGATATAACCGGTATTATTAACGAACCGTGGCATTACAGATACGTCGGAAAGGAGGCGGCTTCGGAAATATATTCTCAGGGAATCTGTTTAGAAGAGTATGCTGCCGGATTATGAGGAGATAGTTAGGAGTTTATGAATTAGAAATTTGTTAAAATAAAAAAGGTAACTCTGTTACGAATTACCTTTTCTATGACCAATGCCGCAGACCGGAATCGAACCGGTACGGGAGTATAAGTCCCGCAGGATTTTAAGTCCTGTGCGTCTGCCAGTTCCGCCACTGCGGCATTCCTTATGATGCATATCACACCATAAATGGGACCTATAGGGCTCGAACCTATGACCCTCTGCTTGTAAGGCAGATGCTCTCCCAGCTGAGCTAAGATCCCACAAAATAACAATCATGCTGATAAGCTTAAAAATATTCCGCTAAATCAACAAGTATCAGCTTAATACCAGCCTTAAAAATACCCTAGCAAGAAATTAAGCTAACGACCCAGAAGAGACTCGAACTCTCGACCTCCGCCGTGACAGGGCGGCGCTCTAACCAACTGAGCCACTGGGCCTTGTTATGAGCACTTAGCGTCTGTCTTTTAGACGCTTACGTGCGATACATCTCACCGCCGTTAGCGAGGTACTATCGAGCTTACCAGGTGAGGCGTTATGAGCACTTAGCGTCTGTCTTTTAGACGCTTACGTGCGATACATCTCACCGCCGTTAGCGAGGCACTATCGAGCTTACCAGGTGAGGCGTTATGAGCACTTAGCGTCTGTCTTTTAGACGCTTACGTGCGATACATCTCACCGCCGTTAGCGAGGTATTATCGAGCTTACCAGGTGAGGCGTTATGAGCACTTAGCGTCTGTTCTTTAGACGCTTACGTGCTACAAAATGTAAATGGACCTTCGGGGACTCGAACCCAGGACCGATCGGTTATGAGCCGATTGCTCTAACCAACTGAGCTAAAGGTCCAAATTACTTAAGTCCCTTAAAGAAGGACTAAAGCCGATGATCGGACTCGAACCGATAACCTGCTGATTACAAATCAGCTGCTCTGCCAATTGAGCCACATCGGCACATAAAACTGAATGCGCCAGAGAACTTTATTTCACATTCACACTGGTAGTTAGTATAACTGTTACTCGGTCAAAAGTCAAGTACTTATTTACACTTCGGCTTACTTTTTTTGTGCGGTCAGTTAGAAAATCGGAATACCGGGAGGCTATACAACCGCCTCCACCAGTACTCTGCTGCCTATTTGGATCTCCTGGACGCCGATTTGTTTCTTTTTATTAAAATTAAAGCTCAACATATATCCGACATCCAGATGATAGTGATCCAGATAATTCAATAGCTGATCTTCGCCTCGTGTATGATAGGCGCAGCCTCTCCAGAGCTTGAGTTCGACAATAAATTGTTCTCCAAGGTAATCGATGATTACATCTGTCCGTTCCCGGTTACGAGTCTGTGATTCTATATAGTAGTTCCCGGTTCCATTAATGATTGGTCTGAGATACAGGAGAAAATATCTCCTGCCGTCTTCTTCATAAAATTTTTCGCCTTTATCCTCATACAGGTCATGAAAATGAATTACGAATTTTTCCAAAATCATACGCATATTCAGACGACCATTTTGTACAAACTGATTTTTATCTTGCAGGGCTGACTGGTAGATATTATCTCCGATTACTTCGTCGGTAGTAAGAAAATAATTATACAACCTGGTTTCAAAAATTCGGTTTGCAACGGTAACGATTTCATTCTTTATTTTTATAAAACCGAACATCAGAGCAATATCAATGACTCTGTCATCGGGATTATAGCCTATGTTTTCACCGCGGAACAGGATGGCATAGATAATCTTCTTTAACTCAGGATAGTCTTCCAATTTCCCGATCAGAGATTCAAACAGAGTGTTTTTTTCACTCAATAAAAGTTTTACGGATTCAGTCACACCTTCGTGTGTCCATACGCTTTTTTTTGAAGGGAATCTTTCCGTGCCGGAGATATATTCATCCATCAATTTACAGATACGTGACACCAGAAACGGATACCCGGAGGTATAATCATAGATCAATTCGGCAAGCGCACGGGTGTCCATTCCTGTTTTGTGATCCTGTTCATATTCTTGGAGCATTCCTTCGATATCTTGTATAGAGAAACTCATATCAATCAGAAAATCCGCAGCAATGTTCCAGGGACTGTTCATCTTATGCCCACCGTCTTTTGCAAATTTCAGTTTCAGATTTTTTATATCATAAACGCCTGAAAGTATCACAGATTGGAATGCAGGTATCTCATCCCGTTCTATATAGCAGTTCCGCAGTTGGGCAAGAAAGTCCAGGAATACTTGATTGTTGGAGGCACTGTCTGTTTCGTCAATGATAAGTACGACAGGCAAATGCGAAGTCTCGCAAACGCTGCTCAGTGCTTCGAATAATTCATATAGTGAGAAATCCTGGTTTGCCGTATCAAGTATGTCTTTGAAATTTTCTATTATTTCTGCAAATTTCTGGTCTGTGCCGTATGAAGAAGCACGCTTAAGAGTCTGCAGAAAATATTTCCCAAAAGCTAATGAAAATATATTCCCGTTTTGGAATTTGGCGGCATCTAACCGTTGAAAGTCCAAACTGATGACCAGATATTCTTCTTTCAAATATTCCCTTAATTGTCTAAGAGTAGTTGTTTTTCCATATTGTCTTGCACGGTTTATTGTGAAATACTGCCCCGCATCGACCATTGATTTGATTTGAGCCAGTTTGTCAGAGATATTCACCATGTAATGGATTTCTGGCATACATATGGCATTTGTGTTAAATATCTTCATCATAACTTATATTACCTCATTGGGATTCTAGTACAGCATTGCATTAATTCTTGAGTAATCTTCCGAAAAACAAAAAAGACTTAGTCTCAATATACAAATTGAGCTAAGCCTTGTAAAATGACTCCGACGGGAATCGAACCCGTGTTACCGCCGTGAAAGGGCGATGTCTTAACCGCTTGACCACGGAGCCATCTAATGGTAATCAAATCTGTTTCGTGATGACCGAGATTTATATTACCATAGTTCGAATCAATTTGCAACACTTTTTTTAATTTTTTTAATTTTAATATTTTGATTAGTTTCAGTACTGTTTTTTATCAAAACAGACGGTGGATAGAGCCATGCATAACAGGATCAAGATCCCGGATACTGTTATTCCTATCAGATAATCTTCCGGACTGTCGGTCTTTTGCATAAGTCTCATCCCGTCCATAAGTTTTGCAGGGAGAAATGCATTAAGTTTTGGGAACAGGCTAAGGAGATAGAGTCCCATAGCCGTGCCGCCGGTTCCCAGGAGTACCTGAGTGCTGCTTTTAGATATAGATGAAAATAATATAAGAAGCGAAGTGGTCCAGATACCGAACAGCCAGGTGCAGGCGGCGGCAAAGTACAGGTTTCCGGCTATTGCGTTATCCCAGAAGTATGCATTATATCCGTAAGTAATCCCGAAGCAGAGAGTATACAGCAAAGTCCAGGAGCCATATAGAAGTATGGATTTGGCCGCCAGGATTTTCCGGCGCGACAGTCCTCTGGTTATCGCGGGAATCAGCGTTCCTCTCTCATATTCTGCGGTAAAGCTGCTGCTGTTAAGTAAGAGGAAGACGATTAAGCCTGGGAGGATATTTTTATAAAATTGTGTCCAGGAGGTCATGGCGTCTATCTGAACGTCCGTAGTTATGAGTCCGGCGCCGGACAAGGAGTCGGACATTATTTCCATCAGCCAGGGAGTCAATTTGGCAAATGCAGGGTTCATGATTCCCAATATTACAAAGACTGTCACCAGAACCAGAGCCCGTCCGGTTCGTATCCATTCCATCCATTCTTTTTTTAGAAATGCTTTCATTTTCTGATTACCTCCATAAACAGATCTTCCAGGGCAGCCTCCTGGCGTTCGATGCGCACGATAGGGTAATGTCTGTCTGCAATACAGTGCAGGAGTTCTGGAAGTTGTTTTGTGTCTTCAAGTAGGAGTTTGCTTTTATCGGTCATTTTGAGAAAGGGAAATGTCTGAAGCAGAGCCTGTGCGTCTTTCGGGTGTTCCGTTTCTATGGTTATCGCTGAATCTTTCCGCATCTTCCGAATCTCATCCAAAGTACCCTTGAGAGCGATCTTTCCTTCATGAAGAAAAGCCATCTCGTCGCAGATATGTTCGACATCCGAGAGAATATGGGTGGAAAAAAGTACAGTAGTTTCCGCTTTTGCCGCCGTCAGAATATCCAGCAATTCTCTTCTGCCTGCCGGATCAAGGGCGGAGGTCGGCTCGTCGCAGATCAGCAGTTTGGGGCGGTTCAATAAGGCCTGGGCGACGCCAAGGCGCTGCTTCATTCCGCGGGAGAAGCCCTTGATCCGGCGATGCTCCTGTTCAAGTCCGACCAGACGGAGAAGTTCCGTACTGCGGCTTTTGATTTCGTTAGATTTCATACCGGAGATCTCTCCGCAGAAGCGTAAATATTCTGTCGGAGTCATATATGGGTAGAATTCCGGTACGTCGGGGAGATATCCGATAAAGCGGTTTGTCGGAGTGTTTCCATAACGGACAGGTATTCCGTTAACCATAATGTCTCCGCTGCTTACTGTGAGAAGACCCAGGATCATCTTCATGGCAGTGGTCTTCCCGGCGCCGTTTTGACCGACGAATCCAAACACCGTATGTTCCGGAACCGAGAAACTGACATCGAGAAGTACCTGCTTTTCTCCGAAATGTTTTGCCGCATGGGAGAGGGTAAGCATCTCCATATCAGTTTTCCTCCTTCCCCAGCAGAAAATAAAGGATCGGGCCGATAAACTGCATCCCTATTATCGCAATGATGATCCATAAGGTCCGGCTTCCGTGCCGGTATGTCCGGTGAGTCAGAATGTGGTAAAGCGTATAGGCGAGCAGGATGATCTCTGCGATCGCCAGCGGAATAATGAATGGTAACATTTCGTTGATATCAGGCATGTTTTTTCCTCCTTTGCCGTGTTTTGTTCTAACTTGAAAAGTGGTTCAGAATTCTCTGGAATTCAGAAGTTTCTTTGATGCTTTCAAATGCAGGGCAGCATAGGGAGTCCCGTATGTTCCGTGGAATGAATTCTTTGCTTCTTGGCGCTATATTCCCCAGCGGAAGGCGTGCGATCCATTCATCTAACCGGTCGAAGTAAGAATCTCCTTGAAGCAGCACTTTTTCGGAGTGCAGGATACGGAGGGCGCACCGGTCAAAAAGACGGAGGGCCTCCAGAGCCTCTTTTTCTTCACCGTTCGCTGCGTATACTGCCGCTGCCTGGTAATGGAACTGTGCCGCAAGATTAGGGTGGAGTTGTTCTAACTGATATTGTTCCATTATAGTTCTTATCCGGCATATGGTTATCCTGCATCTTTCGAGATCCTCTATGTGCAGAGCCAGGGACATCATAGCGTCTGACATCAGGTTGAGCAGGTCCATGTATTCCCTGATCTGTATATGGCTTTTGGCCTTTTCATACTCTCCGACCATCTGGTAAGCCTTAACCAGTACCAGACCCTTCTGTCCGGAGAGACGGATGGGATCTTCAGTCGGTTCCAGTATGCCGACGACCTCCTTTGCATTCCCAAGACAGAGGGATATGTTGGCTTTCAGTATCAAAGCGTCGCTGCAGATATTTACATCGCTGCAGTTATCTATAATGTGGTCGCACCACAAGGCGGTTTCCTTGAGGATCTGCATCTGAGCGTTTTCTGTTTCTGCCAGCATAAAATGGTTCAGGTACAGAACGCAAAGCTGCAGCAGGAAAGGGTAGCAGGAATAGTACCGATGAGCAAGAGAACATACTTTCTCCGTTGTTTCCTCAAAGGGGCGTTCTGCAAAATCCGCCGAAAGTTCCGTATAGAAACGGCGAATCTGTTCCCGGGTGAGCTGCGCTTCATATCCGATCAGCTCATCGAGGGTCATGTCAAAATATGCGGCAAGCTGAAGCAAAACCGGAAGATCCGGCGTACTCTGTGCATTCTCCCATTTGGATACGGACGCTTTGGTCACTCCGAGGAAATCTGCCAGCTCTTCCTGTGTAATTTTTCGTTCGTGCCGAAGTCTGATAATATTATTCGGTAATCTTAATTCATCCATGTTGTCGCTCTCCTTGTGTAATCTGTACTCCTGCAATCTTTTTGCGTCTTTTCTTCATTATAATAAAAAAAGGATACCCTATCAATCGAACCCTATGCGACTTTTCGGCAGAAAAGTCAACTGGCGGTAAACAAAAGCATCCCAAAAGCCAAATGAACAAATGTACAATATGTAAGAAAATGGAAAATGAACAGATGTGCAATAGATGAGAAAATGTTGAAAACGAAAATCTTGTGTGATAATATTGCGTCAAGAGGAAAACTCAGGCAGAGGACACAAGAAGAAATTCCCGGGATGATTTGTGTGGATGAAGCAGATGAGAAATTCTTAGAATTCTTAGATTAAGAAGAAATCCTTAGACGAAGAAAGGAGTTTTTTAGATGAATATTCTGGTTATTGATGTAGGAACATCCAGTATGCGCGGTATTTTATTCACGCACGAGGGAAAGTTTTTGGCAGAAAAACAGATATTGTACAATGTTTCTTATTTGGAAAGAAGTTGGGTCGAACAAGAGGCGTCTGACTGGGAAAATGCATTATATGGAATTATGAAGAAGATAGCCAAAGAGGCGGATGAAAATCGATGGATGATAGACGCAATTACGATTACTTCACAGAGATCTTCGGTGATTCCGGTAGATCAGTCCATGCGGCCTTTATGCGGCGCGATTATGTGGCAGGATAAGAGGACGAATGAGATCTGTGAGCGGCTGACTCCACTGAATGATAAGATATTTTCATTGTGTGGTTCCAGAGTGAATCCGGTATTCTCTGCAGGTAAGATGACATGGGTCAGGGAAGAGAGGCCGGAGATATATAATAAAACTTACAAATTCCTGGTAATACCGGATTATCTGATCTATTTGATGACGGGTGAGCTGTACACGGATTATACATATGGGAGCAGATCTCTGCTTATGAATATCCATAACCATCAATGGGATCAGGAGCTTCTTGATATTTTTCGGGTAGAGAAAGAGAAATTGTGTGATCTGACAGAGCCGGGAAGCATATGCGGAAGGGTGACACAGGAATTCTCGGAGTTGACGGGATGTCCGCAGGGAATACCGGTTATCACTGTCGGGGGCGATCAGCAGTGCGGAGCCATCGGGCAGGGTGTTGTGAAGAAAGGCGTTCTGTCCGTGACGGCAGGGACAGGAGGGTGCAAGCAAAATGATATAGGAAGGAGTGGGAACTAATATGTATAGTCTTCATAAGAATCCAATCGGGATCTATGAAAAAGCGCTGCCGAATTCATTTACATGGGAAGAGAAATTCAGGGCGGCAAAAAAAGCGGGATTTGACTATATGGAAATATCTGTCGACGAATCGGATGAAAGACTGGCAAGGCTTGACTGGACAGATGAAGAGATTGAGAATCTGCGCTTGATTATGAGGTCTGAGGGAATTACGTTTCCGACTATGTGTTTAAGCGGGCACAGGAGATATCCCTTCGGAAGCAAAGATTTGAAAACCAGAGAAAAAGCGATGGAGATCATGGAGAAGGCTATCTGCCTTTCTGTGAAGCTTGGGGTCCGCTGTATCCAGCTTGCCACGTATGACGTCTATTATGAAGATTCTGATGAGGAGACAAAAAGAATGTTTCTTGAGGGAATGAAAGAATCGGCGGCAATGACCGCAAGGGCAGGCGTTATCCTTGCGATGGAGATCATGGATACGGAATTTGCAGGGACGATTGTGCGGGCGATGCATTACCTGAAGGAGATTCCGTCGCCGTATTTTAAGATCTATCCGGATATAGGCAATCTGAGTAACTTCAGTAATGATGTAGAAGGAGAATTGGAACTTGGACTGTCGGAGACGGCGGCGATCCATATAAAAGAGACGAAGCCGGGTGTCTTCAAAGAGGTTCCGTTTGGCGAAGGCGAAGTAAGATTCAAGGATATTTTCCGGAAATTAAAAGAGCTGAATTACCAGGGAATGTTCCTGATCGAGATGTGGGCAGACAAAAGCGGCAGTCAGACGCAGGAAGAGGCTGTTGAGAAGATAGCGAAAGCATATCAGTTTGTCACGGAGAAGATGCTGGAAGCAGGATTGGAGGTATAAAGAACATGAAGAAAATAGTTATGGCAGAACTGGAGAAGTGTTATTCTATTCGCCCAACGATTCAAAAGAGGAAAAGATCGTAATCGCCACGCCGGACGGTGAAGGGAACTGGGAGATCCGGACGCTCGTTAAGCTGCCCTTTGTACACCGGTTCGATATCTTAAGCAGCGGCGAAGAGAATTACCTGATTGCCTGCACCTTGAAATCAGGACATGAATATAAGGATGACTGGAGCCATCCGGGGAAGGTATATGCCGCGAAGCTTCCGTCAGATCTGGCAGATTTTGATGATTCTCATCAGCTTGAACTTACGGTACTGAAAGATGGGATGCTGAAGAATCACGGTTACTATAAAGTTACGGAGGACGGGAAAGTATCGTCCCTTGTCTGCAGTGAGAATGGTGTGTTCCGTTTCTTTCCGCCGGAGACAGAAGAAGGGGAATGGAGGGAAGAACAGCTCCTTGATATTCCGGCCAGCGACGCGGTGATGGCGGATTTAGACGGCGATAAAGAAATGGAGTTGGTGGTTCTGTCCCCTTTCCATGGAGATGAGGTTTCGATCTATAAGAAGACAGAAGAGGGTTATGATAAGGTGTACCAATACCCGGAGAAGGCTGAGTTCCTGCATGCGGTATGGAGCGGAAAACTTGCGGGAAAGACGGTTGTAGTACTTGGTCACCGCAAAGGAGCCAGAAGATTATTTGCCCTTCTATGGACAGACGGACATTACAGCTTTAAGACGATAGATGATGACTGCGGACCGGCGAACGCGTATGGATATACCTACGAAGGAAGAGACCGCCTGATCACAACGAATCGGGAGATTAATCAGATTGCCATGTATCTATTTGGCGAAGGAGATCTGGGATGATAAAAGCGGTATTTTTTGATATTGATAATACGGTCTGTAATTATGACAGGGCTCATGCGGCTGCTATGGAGGAACTCTTCCGGTTTGGTGAAGATGAATTTTCCTTTGGACGGGAAGAGATGGACCGTCTGTTATCCGAAGCGCAGGACAGAGTGACAGGGAGGCTTGGCAAAGGTTCGGCGGCGATCCATAACAGACTGATTCGGTTTCAGGATTTTCTGGAACGGATGCCGGAGACGGATCTTACGAAGGCTCTGCGGATGAATGAGATCTACTGGGATACTTTTCTGGAAACGATTGCTCCGGAACCCGGATTGGCCGAGTTTCTGTCAGCGCTTCAAGAGGCAGGGATATTGATTGGGATCGGCTCCGATCAGAATGCCGACGTTCAATACAGGAAGCTTGAAGCGCTTGGAATACTGCCGTATTTTTCGCGGATCGTCACCAGTGAGGAAGCGGGGGCGGAGAAACCTGCAGAGGAGTTCTTTCGGCTGTGTGTGGAGAAATCAGGATGTAAGGCGGCGGAATGCGTATTTATCGGGGACAACATAAAGAAAGATGTGAAAGGGGCTCTTAAGAACGGGCTTCGCGGCGTGTGGTATCATCCGAGAGATACAGAGCCGAAGAACAAAGAATACGGGTTTCCTGTTATATCTTCTTATACAGGCTGTCTGAGGAATATAGAAAATATTTTTAATTTATAAAGGAGACGAGAAAATGAGTAAAATTGATACGATCACAAGAGAGAATTGGATTATGAGTACATTTCCGGAATGGGGGACCTGGCTGGTAGAGGATATCGAGAATGAAATCGTAAAGCTCGGAAACGTAGCGATGTGGTGGCTTGGATGTACCGGGGTGTGGTTTAAAACTCCGGGAGGAGCGAATATTACAATCGACCTGTGGTGCGGAAACGGAAAGCGTACACATGGGGACGGTAAGATGAAGGAGGGCCATCAGATGGCGAATATGTGCGGCGGACGGGCAATGCAGCCGAACTTACGAAACGTTCCGTTCGTAATTGATCCGTTTGCGTTTAAGCAGGTGGACGCTGTATTGGCGACACATTATCATCAGGATCATATGTCGGCAGAGTGGGCGGCGCATGTGCTGCACAGCGGTATGACGACGACAGATGAGAAGGGGAAGGAGATTCCGGTTCCGTTTATCGGTCCTCAGAAATCCGTAGATACGTGGGTTGGCTGGGGAGTTCCGAAGGAACGCTGTAAAGTTGTCCGTCCGGGAGATGTGATCAAGATCAAAGATATCGAGATCGTATGTCTGGATTCCTTCGACCGTACTTGTATTGTTACAACGGATAAGACGGGACCGGATCGTGAAGAACTGACAGGCGTATGCCCGACAGATATGGATGAAAAGGCTGTCAATTACCTGGTGAAGACACCGGGCGGAAATATCTACCATTCCGGTGATTCTCATTTTTCAATTTACTTTGCAAAACACGGAAAGGATCATGATATTGACGTTGCTTTCGGGTCTTTTGGTGAGAATCCAATTGGTATGCAGGATAAGATGACGTCTACGGATATCCTCCGTATGGCTGAGAATCTCAGATGTAAAGTAGTTGTTCCGATCCACTGGGATGTATGGACGAATTTCCAGGCTGACTGTGAAGAGATCAAGCTGCTCTATGATTTTAAGAAAGATCGGAACGAATATAAATTCCATCCCTTCTTCTGGCAGGTAGGCGGAAAATACGTATATCCGCAGGATAAAGACAAGATATATTATCATCACCGCCGCGGATTCGAGGATTGCTTTGAAGCTCCGCAGAATATTCCGTACCGTTCCTGCTTGTAAGAAAATGGTTCTTAAGTACAATAAATACGATAAAATGCAGAGCTGCTCTTTGGAAGGGCAGCTCTGTTAAATTGCTTTTTTATTCCATCGGGTATTTGACTGTTTATACATTAGCAGCTTTGACGCTTAAAAAATTTTCATAAAAAAACCTCCCATTTTACGGGGAAATACGAGATAATAGAATTAACGACAAACTATTTTTTCGCAGTACCCATA
>CAJTAL010000040.1 GCA_910574285.1 Lachnospiraceae bacterium
TGTAAGTATACGTCCAAAAAGAAATCCAAACTTTTTCCCCTCAAAACACTGTATTCATTGAGGTTATGAGTAAAAGTTTGGATTTCTTTGAAGTTTGGATTTCAGGAAGAATGAATAACATAAGGGCTTGTGCAATGGAGATTGTGAATGAGGAAATAATCTACGCATAACAGACAGGCGGCAGAGGGTTGATATGCTCCCCATAGAGTAGACGCTCGAAAAAACAAAAATTTCGAGACTACACTATGGGGAGTGATTTTATGGGCAAAAAGAAATTTACAATTGAAGAGAAGATTGAAGCAATAGAACTTCATATTCATGACGGGATGGGATACGGAGCGATATCGGATAGGTATCTTTCAGATTTGGATATAAAAAGATATGAAGTATGCAATGAATTCCGTAGCAGTAGCAGCATTGTGAAATTGCAGTTATCACTTTATCTTTTCATTTGACAAATTAAAAAATTTCAAGTATAATAACGTTGTTATCAATAACATTGTTATTGGAGGGAATATGGCGATTAGAAATTTTGAACTTGATAAAAAAATTATAAATGCTGCGAATAAAGAATTTTTAAAAGAGGGATTTACAAAAGCATCTTTACGGAGAATTGCTCAAAAAGCAGGCATTACTACAGGAGCACTTTATACTCGCTATAAAAATAAGGATGAATTATTTTGCAGCCTTGTTTCTGATGTTTGTAAAAAATTTGATGAGCAATTCACTTATTTAATGCCACTATTCTATACAGCTATTGAAAATAAAAGCATTGATAAATATGTTCAAATTGTGCATCTTGAAACACAAAATATTTTGAGTCTAATGTATTCAAACTATGATGCCTGCATTTTGCTTTTAAATTGCAGTAAAGGCAGTTCTGTAGAAAATTGGTTTGAGCAAACGATTCAGCGAATTATAACAGAAGCACAACAATTTTATTATAGTTTTTTGGGAGATAGTATCAATAAAAAAGCGCTGGAATTAATTATTGTTGCACAATTTTCTGTTTATAAACAAGTTATTCAAAATGGGTATTCAAAGGAAGAAGCAGAAAGTTGTTTGGAAGTTGTTTCTCAATTTTTTGACAGTGGATGGAAAATGATTATGGATGACGTTGATTTTTATGGAGAATAAATTATGAAAAAGAATAAATTACAAAAGGAATATAAAGATAAGACACTGGCTATGTATTTTAAGATTGCAATCATTGGTTCAATAATATGTTTTGTTGGTGATATGCTTTTAGGCTGTTTTAATCCATCTGGTTCAAAAGGAATGGCAAAGTTTTTTCCTGCGTTTTCTGAGGAATGGTCTGAAGTAAATGCCATAAGATTTGTTTTTGGCGGTATATGCGGGGTAGTTGCGCTATTACTAATATTTTGGGGATTTTTTGCTATTTATTTATTAATGGAAAAATGGAATACATTATATAGAAAAATATTTTTAATATCATCATTTGTATTTGTTGCTGTAGGGACATTGTATCATTGCGTATTTGCAATTACTGCATGGTTATACAATAGATTGACAAATTATAACGTAATATGTGCAAAACAAATTAGTGAAGAGTTCTTTTTTACATTTATATTTGTTTCTGCATTAGCAGCGGTAGGATTTGCAATGCTGTCATTTGTTATGTTTATTGCAGCTATAAAAGGCGTGTGGTCTACTGCAAAGTGGTTTATTTGGGTTAATCCGATATTGGTGATGATGTTGTCTATTGTTTTAGTAAAGTTACTTCCTCAAAATGCAGTTCTTACAGGTATTTTTGACTGGGGGCAGCAAAGTATTAGTTTATTTGTGGTATTTTTCATTTTTAAAAAAATGTATTTAAGCAAAGGAATTGCAAAAAAAGAAAATTATTTTTAGTGGAGTGAATTTATGAAAAAATGTGAATGGATATTATGTCCTATATGTGGTAATAAAACTCGTGACAAAATGCGGAAAGATACGGTTTTGAAAAATTATCCTCTCTACTGCCCGAAGTGCAAGCAGAAAACTTTGATTGAAGTAAAGGATTTACAAGTAACCGTCATCAAAGAGCCAGACGTATAAGACACAGAGCCAATGAACAAGTGAGAAACCACACATTATCGGTTTTTTATCAGAAATTCAATGTAGCGTTTACCATTTCAACGGAGCGTTTGTTGAATATAGTATTTCTTGTGGTAATATAAAAGGCAGAAAGAGGGTGTAAAAATTGAATGCTCAAAAAACAGGCAGCTTGATTGCTGCTATCAGAAAAGAACAAAATCGTACTCAGCAGGATTTATCTAACGAATTAGGAGTATCAAGTGCAGCTATTTCAAAATGGGAACGAGGGATTGGATTTCCAGATGTATCTCTTATTGAGCCATTAGCTACATCTTTGGGGATTACCATAGCGGAATTATTCAAGGGCGAAAGGATAGAAAACGGCGATGCTAACGAGTATGAGAACTTGTTATCAGATGTTGTGAAAGTATCAAAGAATGAAATAAGCAAGAAGAAAAAAATATCGAATTGGATTATCGCTATTACTGTCGCTGTCCTTTATTTATTGATTAGTATAATAACACAAAAGTGGGAAATAACTTGGATGGTATGGATTGTTTATTGCTTTTATCGGATTTTCACAGAATACATCTATAAGAAATATTAGAAATCGTTGAACTTACTATATTCATGCGAATTATCATCAAAG
Organism: Lachnospiraceae bacterium; assembly: GCA_910574285.1. Classification (GTDB taxonomy): domain Bacteria; phylum Bacillota; class Clostridia; order Lachnospirales; family Lachnospiraceae; genus Sporofaciens. Next base: position 2,687 of record CAJTAL010000040.1, read on the forward strand.
AGCCAGACGCATAAGACGCAGAGCCGATGAATTATGAACTTGTAATGAAGTCAAAATCAAGTAAAAACAGTAATTTAGGAGTGTGATGAAAATGCTTAATTTAAAGAAAACAAGAATGAAGAAAAATTTATTTTTGGCTCTATCCATTATATCAGCGTTTATATTTATAGCAGGTGTAATGTGTACTATAATGGGTGACGATAGCCCAGTTAAGTTTATAGTTAATGAAAGCCCAGTAAAATTAATCGTTCCACCATCATTAGTATTTTTTATAACATTCTCTTTATATAAAAATAGTAAAAAAGTCATAAAAGAAAATACAAAATAATTACCTAATCAACTGATGGTTGAATTGGGTGCAATCAACTGTTAGTTCGTTTCACAATCTGTTTTTAGCTTGTAAAATAACTGCCAGGAGGTGGAACATGGAACAAGAAATGATAGGAAAATTTATATCAGCCTGTCGAAAAGAAAAAGGGCTTACGCAAATGCAGTTGGCTGAAAAATTAAATATTACCAATAGAGCAGTCTCTAAATGGGAAACAGGAAAAAGTATGCCAGATGTTTCTCTAATGCTTGATTTGTGCAGCATACTGGGCATAACTGTAAATGAACTGCTTAGCGGGGAAAGGATTATTATGGAGGATTATCAGAAAAGAGCGGAAGAAAACCTTATGGAATTACAGGCGAAAAAAGAAAAAGCACAAGGAGAATATAATTCTATATTGAAAATTTTGATTGTAACTTTCAGTTCATTTTTTGTGCTTAATATGGTTTTGAATTATTTCTTTCCAGAAATAAACTTTAACAATCTGTTGGGTTTGCCATCAATAGCTATTGCCGCTATTCTTTTGGTCAAGTGGTTTTTTAAAAATTATGAGATAAAACCAAGATAAGAACGAATGATTTTATCCTATTGATATGCAAACCCTATTTGTCGGGTAGAACGATATATCATTACAGAGCCAGACGCTTAAGACGCAGAGCCAATGAACAAGTGAGCACTCACAGTTTATCGGCTCTGTTTTGTTTCATAAGGTTTTAAGGCAAACGCCCACCATATAAAAAACGTTGTTATGGTGGGCGGTATTGCTATGCCCGAAAAGACTTAACAGATACTCTCCAGACCTGTTTTAGAGTTTGGGGGGATTTTTTATGTTCTTTTTTCGGGCGGTTACTTATTTGTCCATACAACGCAATGTTCATCCATACATAGCATATCGAGGATTGGCAGGAAGCCAGTTAAAAAAATCCCTGCCTATGCAACGCTACTTCTCACCATGAAACCAGAAGTGGAATCTCCACTTAACAGAATATATATATCCTATAACCGTAGAAGTCACAGAGCCTTTGCGGTTTTTCTTTTGTCGTTTTTTATCGGAATATGCCGCAGGGCTGTTTCTGCTGTTGGATGCCGTTCGCCGCCTTTCCAATCTGGATTATTACATTTCAAAAATTCAGATTGGAGGAAAAAAGAATGGCATACAACAACGGACGTGAGAACAGGAAATGGCTTATCTGGAAAGAAGCCGAGGAAAAAATATTGCGGGAGCATGGAGTTGATGAAAACACCATTGAACAAATCCGCACAGACGACAGGGCAGACTTCAATTCCAACAGGAGGTTTTACCATTGGACAAGCGACTTCGGCGAATACCTTGAGGGGATGGCAGACAGGGAGCGGGATACCGAAGTAAAGTCGGTTGCCGGTTTACTGGATGAGATTGAGGACGAGACTCTGTATCGGGCATTGCTTACGGTGGACATGCGTACCCTGCAAATTATCCTGTTGAAAATGCAGGGCTATTCCACAAAGGAAATTGCCCCGCTTGTTGGATTGACAACGGGAGCTATCTATGCAAGGCTAGACCATCTGCGGAAAAAGCTGCGGAAGATTTTATAATCATCTAAGATAGACGGTTTTTCGGCGGGCTATTGGGTGGGGATAAAATTTCCCCTCCCAATTTAAAATTAAATGAATAAAATTCCCGTCCACAGGGAATACTAAAAAGTTTGCTCAAAATCTTGACATGGATACAGCCGCTATGGTATTCTGAAATACCCATAAGGGAATTGGAAGATTGAAAATTAAATAGCACATAGATTGAAGAATGAAATGTCAGCCAACGGACAAGGCTGACCGCCGCCGAATTTATGCTGCCCTTTTCGGCTGGCGTATGGCAGCAAGGTTTTGAATCCCAAAGCCGTTACATAGCATTGCGAATCCGAGCAGGAGAAATCTCTCCTGTCGTTCGTGGTGTAGTGTAGCGGCTTTTCATTTATCCAAAAGTTAAGAAAAATCGAATCCAGAACGGAGGTGCAGGGACATAGGATTTTCTTTTCGGCGGGTAAGACAGGTATGGAAGAATGCCGCTGCACAGGAAAAATGCTCTGCGGCGTTGTCCACAGAGATAGCGAGCATCGGATTGTGTCAGCCACAATCCCAATCCATGCCGCTTGCGGGCATGGACTAAATCAGGGGACAGCCCCTGAATACCCCGAAGAAAGGAATTTAAGACTGGAGGATTAAGGAAAATGAGCAGAGAAAAATCAGAAAAGGACGTGCGGAATGTCCCGATTACCGTCCGATTGAACGAGGAAGAACATGAAAAATTAAAGCAGTGCGCCGCCGCTTGCGGTCTGTCCGCAGCAGAATTTATGCGCCAGTTATGTAAGGGAAACTCCCCGCAGCCACAGCCTAAAACCGAGTTTTGGGAACTGTTAAACAAGCTCTATGAGGTGCATGACGCTTTCAAAAAGTGTGTTCCTTACTATCCAACCGCCACTGAAATCTGTAAGGAGATTGAGGATTTTATCTTAGAATTGCAACAGGAATCCACTCTCCCACAACGATTTAGCTTAGATGAATTGACAGAACAGGGGACAGTCTGATATGGCAACAACAAGTTTATGGCACATCAAAGGGAACTTAAAAGACTTGATTTCTTATGTGGAAAATCCAGAAAAGACTGTGCCGAATCAAGATATGCAGGATTTTTTTGACGTGTTCTCCTATGTGAAAAATCCATTAAAAACAAATGAGGGCGAGTATGTTTCCGCAATCAATTGTCTGAAAGAAACAGCATTACAGCAGATGATTTTGACAAAAAAACCGTACCAAAAGACAGGCGGATATATCGCTTGGCACGGCTACCAGAGCTTCAAGCCAGACGAGGTAACGCCCGAACAGTGCCATGAAATCGGGTTGAAGCTAGCCAGGGAGATGTGGGGCGACAAGTACCAGATAATCGTTGCCACCCACCTTGACAAAGGACATCTGCATAATCATTTCTGCTTCAACTCCGTTTCTTATCTGGATGGGAGCAAATATAATTACTCAAAATCGGAGCAGAAACGGTTAAGGGAAGTGTCCGACCGCTTATGCCGAGAGTACGGTTTGTCGGTAATTGAAAACCCCAAGAAAGCCCCGTCAAGACCACTGTATCTGGACGAAAAGAACGGCAAGCCGACACGCTACAACGTCTATCAGGAGGATTTAAAAGAAGCAATCAATGGGAGCAGGCATTTACAGCACATGATGAAATACCTTGCCGACAGGGGATATGAAATTGATTTTTCGGGCAGCCATTGGAAAATGAAGCTGCCGCAATATAAGCATTTTACAAGGTTAGACACACTTGACGAACGGTTGACACCCGATTTCATACGGTCATGCCTAGGCGGGACTTCCCGATACGGAAACCATAAAGCAAGAATTTCCTACTCCCCGCATATGCCAGAGCAGTATAAAAACGCATGGAAACCACACCAGAAAACCACGGGAATCTTAGCGTTATATTACTACTGGTGCTATCAGTTAGGGATATTTCCCAAAGGCACGGTCTACAAGCCGACAAGCCCGCTGATGAAAGAGGAATTGCGGAAACTGGACGAGATTACCGCACAGGTGCGGTATATGTCAAAGCATAACATTTCTACTCTCTCCGATTTACACGCCGACAGGGAGAAAAACCAGACCGAAATGAATAAACTGATTGACTACCGCCAGCATTTGCGGAACAAGGTACGCCGTGCCACACCAGCCGAAAAAGAAACACTCCGAGCCGAAAAACAGGGCGTGACGGAGCGGATAACGGAGCTTAGAAAGCGGCTGAAATATGCAGACGGGATTGAGAAACGCTCCGCACACATTGACGGTTGCTTAAACCAAATCCATGATACGATTGAAAATCAGCGGTTAAATCGGCAGAAACAGCCAATTAAAACAGACCGCAGGAGGGAGGAATTATTGCGATGAGCAGACTGTCCGAGAAAGAAATACAGGAGATTATGGAGGAATACAAGGACGCCCCTATGGTAAATCCCGATAAGATATATCCCCCTCTGCCGCCTGTCCAGAACGTCACGCCCCTTGTCCGCATCCCAGAGCCGATGAGCTTCACCGAGAAAATCGGCGGCACGGAATACACCGTCAACGCCCATTTCCGAAAATACGGGCGGGATTTGCTTGTAATGCTTACGGATATTTTTCGGCGTGGCACACAGGGATATGGATTTTATGATGATAAGAATTGGGGTGATGATGACGGGGAATAACAGGCAGCGGAAGAATTATCGCTTTAAAGCGTTGAAGTTTATGGGCAGATGTGGTACACTGTACCTACACTTCACAATACCGTGTCTGCTGTCGGAAAGGAGAGCTTTATGAAAAGACAGCAGGAAGAATTTACGGCATTATATTGTAGATTAAGCCAAGACGATGGGCGGGAAGGTGAGAGCAACAGCATTGTAAACCAGAAAGAATATCTGATGAAATACGCCAAAGAGCACGGTTTCCCTAACCCGAAATTCTACGTGGACGACGGCTATACAGGTACGAATTTCGACCGCCCAAGTTTTAAGGAAATGTCGGCGGACATTGAGAAAGGGCTTGTAAAAACGGTTATTGTCAAAGACTTATCACGCTTCGGCAGGAACTATATTGAAGTCGGCTCTTACTCTGAAATCATCTATCCCGAAGCCGGCGTGAGGTTTATCGCCATCATGGACAACGTGGACACAGGCAGTCTTGATAGCAACGAATTTGCCGCCTTTACCAACCTATTCAACGAATGGTATCCCAAAAGCACGAGCAAAAAGGTAAAGGAAGTCAAGAAAGCGAAAGGGCTTGCAGGCGAGCATTTAGGCGCGCCGCCCTATGGGTATTTGCGGAATCCAGACGATAAAACACGCTGGCTAGTGGACGAGGAAGCGGCAGTAACCGTCCGCAGGATATTCTCACTCTGTATGCAGGGAAAAGGCGTGTCAGCCATTGCCACAGCCCTCTGGGAAGATAAAGTGCTTACCCCGTCAGCTTACAAAGTGTCAAAGGGAATCGGCGTTGCAAAAAAATCAGAACATCCCTATAACTGGGAGACGTCCATGATTGCATCCATTCTGGAAAATGTGGCATATATCGGCGTGACGGAGAGCTTTAAATCCACCCGTTTAGGCTTTAAGAGCAGGAAACGCATCCCCACCACAAAAGACAGGCGAACGTATATCGAGGATGCCCATACTCCCATCATTGACAGGGATATGTGGGAAAAAGTACAGATGATACGGGCGAACAAACGCAGACCGACCAAAAGCGGAACGACAAGTATGTTTTCGGGGCTGCTCTATTGTGCCGACTGCGGGGCGAAACTCAGCTTAGCCACGGCAAACGGATATGCGCATTTCCGCTGTTCCATGTATAAAAGGACGAGCAGGGCAAAGGAATGTACGCAGCACTATATCCGAGAGGACGCATTAAAACAATTAGTTCTGAAACAGCTTCAGCAGTTCCTGTCCTATTTACAGCAGTTTGAGCGTGTGTTTATCCGACAGCAGATTGACGCCACCCTTGCAGAACGCAGATACGAGTTATCCGCAAAGCAGAAACAGATAGAAAAGGACGAAAAGCGGATAAAAGAGCTCGACCGCCTGTTCCGTAAAATCTATGAGGATAATGTCAACGGAAAGCTAAATGACGAACGCTTTTATAAGCTGTCGGACGGATATGAAGCCGAGCAGGAACAGCTAAAGCAGGAAATTGAAACCTTGACAGCCGAGGTCAGCGAAGCCGACACAGAAGCGACCAATGTTGCCAAGCTGATAGCAGTCACCAAGAAATACACCCGTATTGACGAGCTAACGCCCGAAGTCCTAAACGCATTTGTGGATAAAATCGTTGTCCATGAGCGTGAGAAAAAGGACGGGAAACGGACACAGCAAATCGACATCCACTATTCCTATGTCGGGATTGTAGACATCCCCACGGACGAGGAAATGCGGGAAATGGAACAGAAATATATGCAGCGCACTACACGTCAAACTGCCTAAATACAGGCGTGGCAGGAGAAAATCTATGCTCCTGCCGATACATATCTATTTTTTATCCCTATCTGGTTTAACTCATGTTGGACACATCGTTTCATTTACAGGCAAATATCCTTCCATTATAATTTTATTCAGCTTGAGTGGTTGTGTGAGAAAAGGCTGACAAATCCCGGCACTGTTAAGGGCATAGAGTTTTATGTGAATATGCAGAAGGAGGAGTGGTGTCCTGACCAGACATATTTTGCCGAAACTGCGCCTGGAACTGCTTTCTTCTCTGAAGAAGGAGCCATGTATCTGGAGGGTAACTGGAATTTGCCGCAGTTGATGGAGAATTATCCTGAGATGCGGGGGAAGTGGGATCTGGCAAAACTTCCCAAGTGTGCGGACCCTATTGAGGACGGTGAAAGCCTGGATCAGGATGGTCGCGCCACTATGTCCAATGGTTTGTGTTATTCTACGGCCGCTCATGGCAAAAAGCGCGATATTGCACTGGATGTAATTAAATTTTTCGGTACGGAAGAGGCTCAGCGTATCCAGGGAGAAAATGGAGCTGCAATTCCTGCTTATATCGGTTGTGAAGAATCCTGGCGTGCCGCGTTTGACTCTTACGATGAAAAGCTGAATCTGGATGTCATCTTTGAACAGTTTGATTATGCGGTGCAAGCGATTTATAACTCTGCCAGTCCTAAGTGGAAGAGCCTAGTACTGGACGAATTGACGAATGTCTATGCCGGCAAGCAGGAACTTATGACAGGGTTAGAGAAAATGGAAAACATTGTTAACACGGAAACCGCCAAGAAATTGGCGAAAGACTGAGAGAGGAGGGAGTTTCATGAAGAAGAAATTATCTGTCGCTGCAAGACGGGAGGAGAGATGGGGCTGGTTTATGGTAGCGCCTACGATCATCGGTCTGGTTGTGTTGAATCTTTGGCCCTTCGTACAGACTCTGTATTCCAGCTTCTGTGAACATCTGGGCTTTGGTCATTATAGTTTTATCGGTGTACAGAACTATAAGGACATGTTTGGAAATACGGAATTTTGGAAAGCCACTTGGAACACGGTTTATTTTTGTATTTTGACCGTACCTGTAGGCATAGCTCTGGCTTTGTTGGTTGCCTTACTCCTCAACGCGCGTGTGAGATTCAAAGGCGGCTTCCGCACTATCTTTTTCCTGCCGTTGGTTTGTGCCCCGGCGGCTATAGCCATGGTATGGAGGTGGATCTTTAATACGGAGTATGGCATATTAAACCAGATGATTGGCGGCAAAACCCAATGGATTACCGATCCAAAGACGGCTGTACTGGCTGTTGCCATTGTGTCTGTCTGGAGCAGTATAGGTTATGATGCAGTTCTTTTGTTAGCTGGATTGCAGAATATTCCAGGTACACTTTACGAAGCCAGTGGTCTGGACGGTGCAGGTAAGATTCGTCAGTTTTTCACAATCACCTTGCCTATGGTGTCGCCAACCCTGTTCTCTGTTCTGATCATGCGTTTGATGGCATCCATGAAAATCTATGACCTCATTTACATGATGGCAGATGAGACGAATCCGGCGTTGACAGATATGCAGAGCCTGATGTATCTGTTTTATCGATCCTCTTTCGTGGCTGGAGACCGAGGTTATGGTTCCGCTATCGTTATCTGGACAGTTAGTCTGATCCTTCTTGTGACTCTTGTTCAATTCCAGGGGCAGAAGAAGTGGGTTACATATGACGTTTAAGGAGGTATTACAATGAAAAATTCTTTGAGACGTTCCTATATGATTACCAAACTGTTTACCTATTTCTTCCTGATTTTAGGTGCGGTCATTATGATCTTTCCTTTTGTGTGGATGATCCTTACCAGCTTCAAGACGGTTCCTGAGAGTATGCAAATTCCGCCGGATATTTTGCCGAAACAGGTTAATTCGGATAATTTTAAAGAGGCAATTGCCAGTTTGCCTTTTGGCAATCTGTATTTGAATACGATACTGATGGTATTCTTTCGTGTGGTCTGCGCCGTTTTATTCAGCTCTATGGCAGGGTACGCATTTGCCAAGCTGAAATTTAGAGGCAAGAAACTGCTTTTTGGCATTGTATTGGTTCAAATGTCTTTGCCAAGCCAGATTTTTATTATCCCGCAGTATCAGATGGTTGCCAAGATGGGAATGGCTAATACAGTTTTTGCCCTGGTTTTTCCGGGGTTAGTCAGCGCCTTTGGTGTATTTTTTCTGCGCCAGACATACATGAGTATCCCGGATGAGGTGGGCGAGGCCGCTTATCTTGATGGCTGTAATCAGTGGCAGACTTTCTACAAGATTATGTTTCCTTTGACGGGAACTTCCGTAGCGGCTCTTACTATATTTACTGCTGTTTTTGCATACGGTGATTTGATGTGGCCGTTGGTTGTTAATTCAGATCTGAAGATGATAACGCTGTCATCAGGTCTTTCTACTCTGCGCGGTCAGTTTACTACTAACTTCCCTGTGCTGATGGCCGGTTCGCTGCTGGCTATGCTGCCGATGGTAGTGTTGTACCTGATTTTCCAGCGTCAGTTTGTGGAAGGAATCGCCGGTACCGGCGGAAAATAAGCTTAAAGACAGTCCCGGCATAAGCTGTCGGGACTGTTTATCTAAATAACTTACAAGGGGGTATTTTTCTATGATTGTACTTGACCGTGAAAACAGAATTTTTACGCTGCATACTCTAAACACTACATATCAGATGAAGGCCGACCAATACAATGTACTTCAGCATATTTACTATGGTTCAAGGATTGATGATTGCGACATGTCTTTTTTGATTCAGTGCGGCAATCGCAGTTTTACGCCCAATCCCAACGAGGCGGGGAGTAACCGGAACTATTCACTGGATGTCATGCCGCAGGAATATTCTACCTGCGGCGTAGGCGATTTCCGATTGCCTTCTGTTGAACTGGAACTAAAAAACGGCAGCCATACGGTGGATCTGCGCTATAAAGGTTTTCGTTTGGAAAAGGGAAAATGCCCTTTGGAGGGGTTGCCTGGTTTTTATGGGACGGAAGATGAGGCGGAAACACTGGTAATTCTATTGGAGGATGCTGCTGCTCGGGTGGAGATAGAATTGTTTTACAGTATTTTTGAGAATTATGACCTTATTACCCGGGCCGTCCGGGTATTCAATCAGGGAACAGATGAGATTCGTCTATATCAATGCGCTTCTGTCTGTCTGGATTTTCTCCGAGATGATATGGATCTGCTTACCTTCAACGCACGCCATCTGATGGAGCGATGTCCGGACCGGGGACCATTGCGGCCTGGGATACTCAGTGTGGGAAGTGTGCGCGGGATATCCAGCCATCAGCACAACCCCTTTGTAATTCTTTGTGATCATGATGCTGATGAAGACAAGGGGATGTGTTACGGTGCTATGCTTCTGTACAGCGGCAACTTTGAAGCGGCTGTGGAGTGCAGTCAATTTGAGAACAGCCGTCTGGTCATGGGGATTCATCCTTATCATTTCTGCTGGACGCTGGAACCGGGGCAGGCATTCACTGCTCCAGAGGCGGCAATGGTCTGTTCACCGGATGGCTTTGGACAAATGAGCCGTCAGTATCATAGGGCTATTCGGGAACATCTCCTGCGAGATCCTTATTATGGCAGGCAAAAGCCGGTTTTGGTGAACAACTGGGAGGCTACTTATTTTGATTTCAATGCCGACAGGCTGATTGATATAGCCAGAGAGGCTGCTGCTCTTGGGATAGAGTTGTTTGTCATGGACGACGGCTGGTTTGGCTCCAGAAATGATGACAACACTGGTCTGGGCGATTGGCAGGTGAATTTGGAAAAGCTGCCTGGAGGGTTGGAGGATTTGGTTTTGCACATTAAGAATCTGGGAATGAAATTCGGTATCTGGATGGAGCCGGAGATGGTCAATGAAGACAGTCATCTCTATCGCGCTCATCCGGACTGGGCGCTGCATGTTCCGGGACGTGCCCCTTCCAGAGGCAGAGGTCAGTTGGTACTGGACTTTTCCCGCAGGGATGTTCGGGATTATATCTATGAGCAGATGAAAGCGGTACTATCCAGCGCCGACATCTCTTATCTTAAGTGGGACATGAACCGCAGTCTTACTGATGTATGGTCTGCCGGTCTGTCTGCTCGGTGTCAGGGAGAAGTTTATCACCGGTACGTCCTGGGAGTTTACGATCTGTTAGAGCGCCTACATCATGATTATCCGCATATACTTATTGAAGGATGCTGCGGAGGAGGAGGACGGTTCGACGGCGGTATGCTCTATTATACGCCCCAAATCTGGTGCAGTGATGATACGGATGCTATTGACCGCCTTCGTATTCAGTATGGAACATCATTCTGCTATCCGGTCTGTACCGCGGGGGCTCACGTCTCTGCTGTTCCCAATGAACAGAATGGGCGCGTTACTCCTCTGAAAACCCGGGGAATCACTGCAATGAGCGGGGCCTTTGGTTATGAGATGGATTTGGGTAGGTGTACTGCGGAAGAAAAAAACGTGATTCACCAACAAGTGAAAAATTATAAAACACATTATGATTTGCTGCATTATGGAGATTATTACCGACTTAGCAGTCCATATCAGGACGGCGTTTTTACAGCCTGGGAGCAGGTATCCCCTGATCAGCGCGAGGCTCTGGTGAATGTGGTGTTTGGCGGCGTCAACACTGCGCCGCTTTTTTGCACTCTTCGGCTTAAAGGGCTAAATCCTGCGCTGCAATACCAGGTTGACGGAACAGATTCTCTTTACAGCGGCAAGGCTCTGATGAATGCCGGTTATCCGTTCCCTCAGGTACAGGGGGATTACCCGGCCTTTCAAATTTATTTAAGAGCGGTCGAATAATCAAAGGGAATACAATTTTGTTTTCTCCATTCCTGGGGCGACAAACCATAGCATTTCTTAAAAGCCTGAGAAAAATAGAATTGATTAGGATAACCGCACTGAGCGGCTATGGTTTTAATGGGCAGATCAGTGAGACGTATTAACTCTGTCGCGTTCGTCAGGCGCTGATGGATTAAGAATTCCTGGGGAGAACAGCCCATTACTTTTTTGAATTTTCGGCTGAAATAGTTTCGGTTTAATTTGCAGAAGCTGGCAACCTCATCAATTGTCAGTTCACGTCCGCAGTTTTGCTGAATATAAGCTACGGCCTCATTGATGTAAAAATCCTTTTGAGCTTTTTCAGAAATATTTTGTCGAGTAGATGAAAATTCAATCAGTTCATCCAGAAACAGATATAACTGTCCTACCAGATGGATGGGTGATTTTGCAGAATTCTCATAAAAATATAGCATTCGGTCCCGCAGAAGTTCCCCCTTTTCTACACTTTGCGGGAGATAGATGGGCTGATCCCACTCCAGTCCTGCTTGGAGCAGACAATCTTCCGCACGTATTCCGTCAAATTCAATCCATACGTATTTCCAGGGATTCTTTTCATCGGCGGTATACATATTAACCTGTCCGGGACAGATCAGAAATGCCTGGTTTGCTTCCAGGTTATATTCACGTATTTCACCGGTGGTGGTGTGTGAGAACAACATTCCCTGTCCGCTGATGATGTAGTGAAGTAAATAGTGGTTGCGTACAAAGGGACCAAAAGAATGGAGGGGATGACATTTTTCCCAGCCGTATTGATAGGGGCGGATATCCAGAAAATGCTCATTTGGGAAAAGTGAGATGTGGTTTGTTTCCATAATACGCAACTCCTTCTAAACATCAAAATTTATTTCCTTAATATATAATAGTGATATTATACGATATCGGCGGGAAAACAACAATATTATTTCGTTATGTAATTACAATTACAACTTTGAATTATTTGGGATTAAACTAAAAAATCATTGACAAAAGTATGAAACATCTCTATAATACACGCGCTTAAAGCAAGAATAGAAGTAATTAACCAGTTTGTAAATCATTCTCTTGCTTAAGAGTTATTCGGATAAAGGAGAGCGTGTAATGTACAGCGAAGTCAAGGAACGGTTTGAGAATCAGGAAGCAAGGAAAATAATTGCCCGGCATTTGGTGAAAGATTATATCTTAAAAGAAAAAAAGGGGTTGTTTGTCCGCAGGCAGAAAAAGGTGGTTCATGCGGTGAAAGATATATCGCTGGAAATTCCCCAGGGAAAAATAACCGGAGTCTTAGGTATTAACGGCGCGGGAAAGACAACGACGATTCGTATGCTTGCATCTGTTATAGCCCCGACGGCAGGCGGCCTGACCATGAATGGAGTCGACGCAGTAAAGAATCACCTGTGGGTTAAGGAGCGGATCAACATGATTTCAGGCGGAGAGAGGAATCTCTACTGGAGACTGACCGCAAAGGAGAATCTCAGATATTTCGGAAGTCTGTATGGATTAAGCGGGGCTGGACTGAATGAGAAGATTGCTTATCTGCTAAAGATCGTGGGATTGGAAGACGCCGTGGATATTCCGGTGGAGAGATATTCAAAGGGGATGAAGCAGCGTCTGCAGATTGCCAGAGGGCTGATCAATGATCCGGAGTACCTTTTTATGGACGAACCCACGTTAGGTTTGGATATCGTGATTGCGAAAGAGATCCGGAAGTTGGTTTTAGAACTGGCGAAGAAGGAAAAGAAGGGGATATTACTGACAACCCATTATATCCAGGAGGCAGAGGAACTCTGTGATTACATCTATGTTTTGGATAAAGGAGAGATCATCGCACAGGGAACCAAGGATGAGCTGAAAGAGTTATTTATGTACGAGCCTCAGTTGTTAATACAGATGAAAACGCCGGATAATCAGAGATATAAAGAATTTATCAGGGCGGTGGACGAAGAGGTGAATAAAGATATAGATATTAGAATAGAAGACGCCGGTGAAAAGATAAAGGTTACAGGAGGGACAGATACATGGTTGAGCGTTTTGAGCCTGCTGATGAAGCATCAGATCGAGGTGGCCGGCCTGAGTATACAGGAGCCGGAACTGGAAGGGGTATTAATGAGGATTATTGATCAGTCAAGGGGTGAAGGCAATGAAGAAAAGTCTATTTGTAATTAAGGCGGAAATACTCAAGCAGCAGAGGCACGATTATCATTCGGCATTTATATGGTTCTCCCTGCTTGTCTGGCCTATACTGGGATTCCTGGAAGTGTATTATTCATACAAACCATTCGAGTTTACCGGATATATGGGGATGTCGAACGGTAAGGAATTACTGGCATTTCTGGGAACCGGATACATGGCGTATACTTGTTTCTGGTCCATGGTGCAGAATGCATGGTCTATGGCGAATCAGGAGCGTAGAAGCGGCACTCTTGAAATCATATTCCTGACGCCGGCAAACAGGCTTGCAATGTGTTATGGGAAAGCTTTGGGGGCGCTTATTCAGGAGGTCTGGATGTTTTGCTGTTTCTGTTTATTTATTCTGATCTATACGGGAACCATTAGTTTTAGTAATCTGGTCATGCTGCCGTTTATCTTTCTTCTGCTGATTATTTCATCAACGGTCTGGGGAGGTATGCTGAATACTGTTTTTATGTTTTCCAGGGATGCGTCCATCATCATGGATATCTTTGATACGCCTATGGTTCTGTTTTCCGGAAGCCGGATACCGGTCAGTTGTTTCCCACAGTGGGCGAAGGTTCTTTCGCTGATCTTTCCATTGACATACTGCATTAATATCATGCGGTTTGTGCTTAACGTCCAGGGGAGGAAGAAATGGATCGGCGATATAACCGGGCTGGCGGTCTGTCTGAGTGTGATGATTGCAATCACATTGCTCCTGATGCGAAAGAGCGAGCAGCATAACAGGGAAACAGGAGAACTGCAATTTTATTAAAGTTGGAACTTGTGATTCGCTCATGTTTTTGTGGTGTGTGGAGTATAATTCGCTCATTTTTTGTGGTATATAGAGTATAATTCGCTTATTTTTTTGTAATATATAGAGTATAATTCGCTCATTTTTTTGTATTTTCTATTGCTTTTGTGCGGGAATACATATACTATAGAGACAGGATGGCAGGAATGGGGTGGAATTATGCAATATTTACAAAGAAAAGCAGACCTTTTTTTAAAGGAGTGGAAAGCAAACGAGCATAAAAAGCCTTTGATATTGAAAGGGGCGCGGCAGGTAGGGAAAACGGAATCGATCAGACACTTTGGAGAAGCGAACTACGAATATCTTGTTGAGATCAATTTTGTTGAAGAACCAAAATATAAGATGATCATTGAAGATGGATACAAGGCAGAAGATATCATAAAAAATATCTCCCGGATAGATCCGGACAAAGAGTTTGTGGAAGGAAAGACTCTGATTTTTTTTGATGAGCTGCAGGAATTTCCGGAGATTGCCACATCGCTTAAGTTTTTCAGCATAGACGGGCGATTTGATGTGATATGCAGCGGTTCCATGTTGGGGATACAGTATAAGAGAATCGAGAGTAATAGTGTTGGTTACAAGACAGACTATCAGATGTATTCGATGGATTTTGAAGAATTTTTATGGGCGAAGGGATATAAGGAAGCATTTGTAGATGAACTCTTGGAGCATATGCTTGCACAGAAAGCGTTTAACGAGCTTACGATGACGGTATGCAGCGGAGCGTTTCTTGATTATTGTATTTTGGGAGGGATGCCGGCAGTTGTGAGAGATTATATCTCGAAGAATACATTTGAAGGCTCGCTGGGTACGCAGCGGCAGCTCATTGAAGATTATAAAGAAGATATCCGTAAATATGCAGAAGGTATGGATCAGGCTCGGATCGTGAATGTATTCAATCAGATTCCGGTGCAGCTTGCGAAAGAGAATAAGAAATTCCAGATATCGAAGGTTGCAAGAGGGGCAAGATTCAAGGATTATAGAGGATGTATTGAATGGCTGCAGGATTCGGGGATTATTAATCTCTGTTATTGTCTTCATTTTCCGGAATTACCATTAAAAGGGAATTATGATGAGACAAAATATAAGCTGTATTTTGCAGACAGCGGCTTGCTTGTCGCTATGTTGGACGACGAATCTCAGGAGGACTTGCGTGCGAATAAGAACATGGGAGTCTATAAAGGCGCTCTGTACGAGAATGTAGTCGGTGAAGCTCTTCTTAAGAGCGGATATGAGTTATATTATTATAAGCGTGAGGATTCCACACTGGAAGAAGATTTTTTTGTACGGACTATGTCTGAATTAATTCCGGTTGAAGTGAAATCGACAAACGGAAGATCGAAATCACTTCGTACACTGATTGAGAGCGGCAAGTATCCTGATATTGATTATGGGATAAAGTTCACGTCAGGAAATATAGGGTATAGCGATAAAATTTATTCTTTTCCCTATTTCTGTGCTTTTTTGTTAAAGCGGTATCTAAAGTCGAAAATGTAATTTAGAGAAATTATTTAGAGAAATTTTATTTATTTAAGAAATTTGTTAGCACTCACTAAAAAAGAGTGCTAATTTTCTATTGACTTTTAAAAACTAAGGTATTATTATATTGGTTAAGCAAAAGACCGGACTGTCCGATAGGGAATTTGTCCGGAAAGGCATGAGATATTGAAGTTATATAATAAAAAATAAAAATGAGGTAGGAGTGATAAAGATGGCAGCAAAGAAAGGAAATCTATCAATCAGCAGCGAGAATATATTCCCGATTATCAAGAAATGGGTATATTCCGACCATGACATCTTCGCACGTGAGATGATATCCAACGGATGCGATGCGATTACAAAGTTAAAGAAATTGGACATGATGGGCGAGTACCAACTGCCGGACGATTATAAACCGTCTATTAAGGTAGAAGTCAATCCGGAGGAGAAGACCTTAAAATTCACTGATAACGGACTTGGTATGACCGCTGACGAAGTGGAGGAGTATATTACACAGATTGCATTCTCCGGCGCTACAGAGTTCCTTGAAAAATATAAAGATAAGACTACAGAAGACGACATGATCGGCCACTTCGGACTCGGTTTTTATTCCGCGTTCATGGTGGCGGACGAGGTGCATATCGACACCCTTTCTTATAAAGAAGGCGCTGCGCCGGTACACTGGGTCAGCGACGGCGGCACAGAGTATGAGATGGACGAAGGAAATAAAGAGGGCGTAGGAACAGAGATTACCCTGTTCCTGAATGAAGACAGCATTGAGTTCTCCAACGAATACCGTGTCAGGGAAGTACTTGAGAAGTACTGTTCTTTTATGCCGGTAGAGATCTTCCTCAGTAAGGCAAATGCGGAGCAGGAGTATGAGACCATCGACGAGGCTGATCTGAAAGAGGATGATGTGATCGTAGAGCACATCCATGAAGAAGCCAAGATGGAAGAAAAAGAGAATGAGAACGGCGAGAAAGAGATGGTCGAGGTAGAACCGGCAAAGGAGAAGGTTAAGATCAACAAGCGCCCGGTTTCTTTAAGCGACATTCATCCTCTGTGGACGAAACACCCGAACGAGTGCTCGGATGAAGATTATCAGGAATTCTACCGCAAGGTGTTCTTAGACTATAAGGAGCCGTTATTCTGGATTCACCTGAACATGGATTATCCGTTTAACCTCAAGGGAATCCTGTATTTCCCAAGGATCAATACGGAATACGATTCGATAGAAGGTACTATTAAGCTGTATAACAACCAGGTATTTATCGCAGACAATATCAAAGAAGTCATTCCGGAATTCCTGATGGTATTAAAGGGAGTGATCGACTGTCCGGACCTGCCGCTGAACGTATCAAGAAGCGCGCTGCAGAACGACGGATTTGTCAATAAGATCGCGGATTACATTTCCAAGAAGGTGGCTGATAAGCTGACGGGAATGTGCAAGACTAAGAGAGAGGATTATGAGAAATACTGGGATGATATCAGCCCGTTTATCAAGTTCGGCTGCTTAAAAGACGAGAAATTCTGTGATAAGATGAAGGATTCTATCTTGTTTAAGAATATTGACGGAAAGTATCTGACGCTTAAGGATTGTATCGAAGAAAATGGCGGAGAAGTCGTAGAGCCTAACGATAAGAAGGATGAGGATAAAGGTGAGAACGCTGAGAATTCAGACGAGAACAAGGTAGAAGAGATTAAGACGACCATCTACTATGTAACGGACGAGATTCAGCAGAGCCAGTATATCAACATGTTCAAGAATCAGGGACAGGATGCGGTGATCTTAAGCCATAATATTGACTCTCCGTTTATCACACAGTTAGAGCAGAAGAATCCGACGATCCGTTTCCAGAGAATCGACGCGGATGTGACGGAGAATGTCAAAGAGGAGGTTGCGGAAGAGGATAAGGAAGCATTCAAAGCAACTTCTGACAGCCTGATCGAGATCTTCCGTAAGGAGCTTGGCAATGATAAGCTGGATGTGAAGATCGAGAAGTTGAAGGATGAAAAGATAGCGTCTATGATTACGTTGTCTGAGCAGAGCCGCCGTATGCAGGAAATGATGAAGATGTACGGTATGGGGAATATGGGCGGCATGGATATGGGCGGCGAGAGCACGTTGATCCTGAATGCGAACCATCCGCTGGTGAAATTCGTGGTGGATAATAAAGAGAACGCGAACGTATCCATTATTTGTAAGCAGTTGTATGATCTGGCGATGCTGGCGCATAAGCCGCTGAATCCGGAAGAGATGACGGCATTCGTGCAGAGAAGTAATGAGGTTATGATGCTGTTGACAAAGTAAGGGATGAAATATTCAATCCTTCGGTGATTTAGTCAAGGGGATATTCGTCCAGACGCCGTTTTCACCTATATAGTAATAATCCTCTCCGGTGGAGGGATTCATATTCTTGCCATTGAGCTGGCGGTAGGCGCGGGGACTCATCCCGTAGTATTTTTCGAAGGTGCTTCCGAAGTGCTGCCGGCTGTTGTAGCCGGACTGAAAGGCAACGTCCGTGATGGAGAGGGAACTGTTAACCAGCAGGAAGACGGAGTGTTCCAGACGCTTCTGATTAATATAATCTGTAATAGTACAATTCATATATTTTGAAAACAGAGACTGAAGGTATGATTTATTGATACCGGCGTGTTCTGCTAATTGAGGAATCCGTATTTCTTCCGTCAGATGAGAAGAGATATAATCGCGGGCTATCCTCAGGTAGAGCATACCGGTATTTTTATTATGGTTCAGGACAGATTTTGCAAGTTCTAACATCATACGCTGAAATAGAAGACGAATTGTGCAGCGCTGGTCGGGGGTATAGATATCAGACAGGTTCCGCACATTATTTTTGTGAGGGACGCCGTTTCGAAGCTGATTGATCAGATCCTTCAGGGAATAACCCAGATGGTCCGTGTCATTTCCTGCGAAGTGTTCTTCCGAATAATTGCAGAATTTAGCAAAGGCGGGACTCTGCGCATGTAATTCTGCCAGGCATATGTCGGTTTTGGATTGGAGGCATGAGAATTCCAGATTCAGAATCGAACAGGGGTTTCCTTCGGGAATGGAGAGTTGATGCAGGATATCGGCGTTTAAGAAGATAAACTGCTGCTCTTTGAGGCGGAATTCCTGGTTATTTACGTGAATCAGACAACTGCCCTTCGTGACGTACATGATCTCGCAATGGGGATGTCTGTGGGGGCGCATGCTGTATTCGGGAAGATTCAAAGCGTAAAAGGCTGTGATTGCGATATATGGATTGCGGATATCAAATAAGCTCATGATGAATTCTCCTATTATAGTATTCTTCTGGTACGGTATTATATAATTGCATAATTACGGAGCGCAGGTACAATGAGTAATTTACGGAGAGGTCTTTGTTTTTTGCAGACCGAGCGACGACACGAGAAAATGAATTAATCTCCTCTTGTATTCGTCAGACATGATTTCTTCGTCTGCGGCGTCATAATTATCGTCTTCATCATCTACGAAATATGTAAGGCTGTCTCTGTACAGTGAGAGGGAATCAAGAGGCCATCCGGGCAGCCTTTTTGGAGAAGGACGGTCGATCATGTAGAAGGAGTTAGGCCTGTCTGCGGGATTATCCTCCATGAAGGAGTAAGTCTTATGACCGCGCCAGACTGCGATTCCATCCAGGTAATAAGCCAGAACTTTCCCTCCAAGGGAGCGGATCAGCTTCGAATAATACTCGATCATCTCTTCGTCGTTCATCCGGGGTATCCCGCCGTGAGTGCGGATATTCAGTCCCGGCTGCCGGCTGTCTTCCAGTGTGAGTTTATCAAAATATAGTCCGGAATCATTGCAGATTACGGAATCAAAGTACTGACCATAATGGCGTGCCTTTAAGACGGCATTTTCTTCGGGAGTCTTGCCGCATTCTTCAGGTTTGCTCGTGATATTCAGATCCTCCGGTGTGCAGAATTCCACGTCGTATTCGGATAATAAGGCGCGGAATCTTCGGATTTTCGATGGATTTGTCGTTCCGATCAATACTTTTCTCATGTATATTCTCCTTCTTATAGTTTATAAGTCTAATTCTTTATAAGACTAATTCTTTATAAGTCTAATTCTTTATAAGTCTAATTCTTTATAAGACTTATTTTTTATAGGTTTTATCCCTTTCATGGTTATTCGTTTTTAATAAGGTAAGGCGCTGTCATTATTTTATTATAAACATTTACGCTGATTAATCAAGACAGTTTGAGAATCTCTGCAAGATTCTTATATGAAATTATAATGTTTGAATTAAAATGCGGCAATATCTTGCATTTTACCGTTTTGGCCGCAATACTTTACACATGGCGGGAGAAAGATGTATATAATGTATTCATACATAGAGAAAAGCGTTTTGGCGGAGCTCTCATATAGATTTGGGAATCCGCCGGGAACGCGCAAAAGAAAATCAGGAGGTATTGGTTATGAGTTTTAAGATTTCATTCATCGGAGCAGGAAGTCTTGTGTTTGCAAGAACATTATTTACAGACATTATGTCTGTGCCCGAATTACAAAAGGCGGAGATTTCTTTTACAGATATTAACGCGGATAATCTGGAGAAGACACGGGCGCTCTGCCAGAGAGATCTGGACGCGAACGGGATTCCGGTGAAGATTCAGGCGACGACAGACAGGAGAGAGGCGTTTCGGGACGCGCGTTATATTATCAACTGTGTGCGTATCGGGGGCCTGGAGGCATTCGAAACGGATGTTGAGATTCCGTTAAAGTATGGTGTGGATCAGTGCGTGGGGGATACTTTGTGTACGGGCGGAATTATGTACGGGCAGAGGGTGATTGCGGCGATGCTTGATTTCTGTAAAGATATCAGGGAAGTGGCGGAGCCGGGCGCCGTCATGCTTAATTATTCAAACCCCAATGCCATGGCGACATGGGCATGCAACAAATACGGCGGGGTCAGGACTATCGGACTGTGCCACGGGGAGATTCACGGGGAGATGCAGATCGCGGAGGTCTTAGGCATTCCGAGAGACGAGCTGGATATCGTCTGCGCGGGAATCAATCATCAGACCTGGTACATATCCGTAAAGCATCATGGCGAGGATATGCTGGATAAGATCCTGCCGGGATTTTTAAGGCATGAGAAATTCTCAGAAGAGGAGAAGGTGCGTATTGACGTGCTGAAGCGGTTTGGCTACTATTCTACGGAATCAAACGGTCATCTCTCCGAATATGTGGCGTGGTACAGGAAGCGTCCGGATGAGATCAAAGACTGGATCAATCTGGATAACTGGATCAACGGAGAGACAGGAGGGTATCTTCGTGTGAGCAGGGAAGAACGGAATTGGTTCGAGACGGAGTTCCCGAAGATCCTTGCGGAAGAGCCGAAGAAACTGGATGGTTCCGAGAGAGGGAAGGAGCATGCCTCTTATATCATAGAATCTTTGGAGACGGGAAAGAAATACCGCGGACATTTTAATATCATGAATGAGGGCTGTATCACGAACCTGCCGGATGAATCGGTTGTAGAGGTGCCCTGCTATGTGGACGGCAACGGGATCAGCATACCTAAAGTGGGGGATTTGCCTCTTGGCTGTGCGGCAGTGTGTTCCCAGTCTGTCTGGGTACAGAAGCTTGCGGTGGAAGCGGCGGTACATGGGGACGCGGCGCTTTTAAAGCAGGCGGCGCTTATGGATCCGCTGACAGGCGCAGTATGCAATCCGCCGGAGATCTGGCAGATGATAGACGAGATGCTGGTGGCGCAGGAGAAATGGCTGCCGCAGTATAAAGAAGCCATCGCACAGGCGAAGGAGAATCTGGCGAAGGAAGACAGGATTCCGACAAAGGAAGGATATCGGGGCGCGGTTAGGCTCAGGGAAAAGTCCGTGGAAGAAGTTGCGGCAGAGCATGAGAAGAGAAAGATCACAGTATAAACTCTATGCGTGTAGTTTTTTTAGATTAGAGTCCATATAAAAGATGTTGCCGGGAAATCAGCAGTTTCTGATATTTCCCGGCAACATTTTTATTATTTTTTATGAGTTTTTCAGTTTAAACTTGGAAACCAGTGTGTTCAGCATATTTGCCTGACCGGACAGCTCCTCGCTGGCAGCCGCGCTCTTCTCGGCAGTTGCCATGTTGGATTGTACTACATTCGAGATACTGTCGATGCTGGACAGCACTTCATCGGTGGCGGCAGCCTGCTGTGCGGAATATTCTGCAATTCCTTCAATTAACTTGTTTACTTCGTCTGCCTGGGCAACTACTTCAAGCATGGCTGCTGCAGTATCCTGTGCCAGACCGGTTCCTTCTTCAACGGCTTCTATCGTCTGGTCGATCAGGACGGCTGTGTCCTTTGCGGCTTCGGAAGATTTGCTGGCCAGATTACGGACTTCATCAGCAACTACGGCAAAACCTTTGCCTGCAGAGCCTGCCCTTGCAGCCTCTACGGCGGCGTTTAACGCAAGGATATTGGTCTGAAAAGCGATATCCTCGATCGTCTTGATGATGCTGTGGATCTCGGTAGATTTACTGCTGATTCTCTGGATTGCTTCGTTCATGTGCTGTACCTTGTCGTTGCTTTCCAGAATGTGCGTCCCTACATCCCGCGAAATCTGGCTTGCCTGCTTAGCTCCCTTGGCGGTCCGCTGGATTCCGTCGGATACCTCGCTGATATGGGAGGCAAGCTGCTCCACGGAGGCATTCTGCTGCAGGGAACCCTGGGAAAGAGTCTGCGCTCCTTCGGACACATATCCTGAACCTTCGGCAACTTCGTTTGCAGCCAGGTTAATCTGGCCCAGAGTACCGTTGAGGGAGCGGGAGATTGCTTCTAAGGAATCTTTGATCTTTGCAAATTCACCCAGGTATTCATGTGAAAGAGTGAAAGAAAGGTCGCCTTCTGCAATATCCTGAAGTTTCTCGGAGATCTCGTTGATATAGTCGACATAGTCCCGCAGCCGTGTAACGGTGAGTCCGAAATTATTTGCCAACTGACCAAGTTCGTCGTCGGAATTGTGGTGAATGGTCTGATCCAGTTCGCCCTCTGCAATCCTGGCGGCAACATTGTTCAGCTCTTTTATCGGATTGCCGATGATCCTTCTTACCAGGAGGACGATCAGGAAGACAGCGATAATGATTACCAGTACAGATACGGATATCATCATGGTAGTCAGGGTAATCAGTTCGCTCAGGACTTCCGATCTGGATACATAGGACACTGCGGTCCAATCACTGTTCGGTACCTGTGCTATATTGATATAGGTCTTGCCGTCATAAAGGGACAGTCCGGTCGCATTTGACCCGATCTGTTTTGCGGCGTATGCGTACATATCACCCGCGAATTCTCCAAGAGTACGGCCGGTCATCTCCGGATCCGGATGTCCGATGATGGTATCTGTACGCGTATCCACCAGGAAGATTCCCCCAGTCTCTTCAATCTGGATATCGGATACGATATCGGAGATGGAATCCAGATATACGTCTGCGGCTGCAACACCGCGTGTGTTGCCGGCGGCGTCTTTCAGCCTTCCGGAAGCGCCTACTACATAGGACTGGCTGTCTTCGTCAAAGTAGACGTCGCCTAACATGAAATCTTCGGACTGAATTCCGTTCTGATACCAGGATTTTTCAGTAGCAACATAATCCGGTCCCGGCACGAAAGAGGAGTGATACAGGGAACCGTCTGTCAGCGCGACATACAATCCTGCCGGGTAGGCATCGTTTTTGCCGACGGTATGGCGGATATATTCCATCATAGCAGGAACATCCATATCTTCATATTCAATGGTATCCCTCTGTGTCTCCAGCATAGCCAGAGTCTTGTTCATCCAGGCCTGGGTTTCCTGAAGCGCTTTGCCGGTAGTTTCCGAGAGCAGGTTTTCGCTCTTTTCCAATAACGTATTGGATACACGGTTATACACGATCAGCAGGAGCGCCGCAACCATGATGATGATGGTTCCCATAATTGCAGCTACCAGTTTTTTGGTAATACCGTGCTTTTGCTTTTGGGAAATAGCAAGAGGTTTGTCTTTTGTTTGTTTTCTCTTTTTCATCCTTATAGTCTCCTTAGAAAATAGTTCAATATACTTATATAAATTATAATTGATATAAAGAAAAAAAACAATAAATCAAGGCTATATCTGTTAATTTTGTTAATTTTGTTAATTTTGTTACGATAGTTCCTGTTCAATTCCGGATTTTTTAAAGAATTCTTCTGCATAGGAATCCCACTCTTTTTCCAATGTTTTATCCATGTAGAAGGTTTTCATAGAAATACCCGTAATGCATTGCAGTACGGAGCCGTCGTAATGGAAATTCAGATATAATCCGCTGATTTCTTCGGGATGAAATGTACTGATCTGATGTTCCTTAAGGAAATCTTCGAAATTTTCCGGGGCAAGGGAAAGAATAATCTTGAAATTTAAAGGAGTTCGTTTTCCTTTTATAATGCTGAGACAGAATTCCCGTATCTGCCTCCAATAAGAATAGGTGTATTCTGGTTCCTCATCAAAGAAACTCTTATGTAAAAAACCGTCGATTGTGAATTTATTGAAAGTTGTAATCTCTCCCTCTAAAAAAGAAAACCGGTCAAAGGTATCTTTTAACAGGAGATGGGACATGCAGATTTTCGCATTTAACGTTATTACAGTCATATGCTCTCCTTTCTGGATTCAGTTTGTTAAGTATTTTTATTACATTATTATAACAAGAAACAACGAAAAATGCCATGAAAAATCTACGATATGTTTTTGACTTTTATAATGCAGGATAGTATAATAGTACTATTCGTGGTGCCATGCGCCATATAAAAATATGTGAAAATAAGATACTTAAGAAGCTGTAAGTTCTTTACAGAAACTGGGAGATAGATAAATGAGAAAAAGAAAACGTATCGGGGAGGAAGAACGTGCCCTGCGTTTTGGAATTATGGTGGGAGTCGTTATACTTATTATAGTTATAATTATAGTTGTAGTAAGAACGATACACATGCGGGTAGACACGGCGGAAGGCGAGAAGAGACTGAAAGCGATGGAGAAGGCCGATGTGCAGGAGATCGACGCTAAGATACATGAACTCGAGAAAATAGAACGGCAGTCGTCCATAGAGTGGCAGAATAGTTCGTACAATGAGAAGTTCACAGATTGTCTGGTATTAGGGGATTCAATAAGCCAGGGTCTGTATGTGTATCAGCATCTGGACGATTCTCTGGTAAATGCGCAGAAAGGAGTAGGCGTGGTACATCCGGACGATACAGGATTCTGGGGTATCGTAGATCAGGTTATATCCGCCAGCCCGCAGAAGTTGTTTATTGCGCTGGGTATGAACGATACGATTTCGGCAGATGCCGATGCAAAGGTTTTTGCCGAGGCTTATAAAGCAGTATTGGACAGATTAAAAGAAGGGCTGCCAAATACACAGATATATGTAAACAGCATACTTCCGGTTACCCAGGTGGCGATCCAGAAGGATGCAAGGTTTGCATGTGTCCCGGATTTTAATGAGAGACTGAAAGAGTTGTGTGAGAGTGAGGAGACGGTGTTTATTGATAATACGGGACTGGTAAAGGATGAGTACTATGAGGCGGACGGTATTCATATGTCAAGTAACTATTATCCGGAATGGCTCGATCACATGGCGGAGGTTGCAGATCTGTGATGAAGAATAGGAAAATTGACCTTATTGATATATCAAAATACGCAATGGTCCTGGTGATTTTTGTCTACGTCGTGATTCTGATAATCGGGCAGGGAGGCGACGTGCCGATGGAAAAGGTACAGAAGAATGTCCTTAAGTCAGTTAAGATAAAGGAAATGCGCGAAGCGGGAACTCAGGACTTCAAACGTTACTATGGCCTGAATGCCAATGATTATGAGGATGTGGCGCTGTATCTTCCGAATGACGTAATGGGAGCGGAGGAATTGCTTCTTGTACGTGTTAAAGATGACAGCCAGATTGAAGCAGTGAGCCAGGCGGCGCAGAAACGGCTGGATACGCAGACAGAGAGTTTCGAAGGTTATGGAGCCGAACAGACGAAGCTTCTGAAATCAGCGATATTGGAGAGCAGAGGAAGCTATGTGTTCCTGGCTGTAGGAAAAGACGCGGACAAAGCATATACCGTATTCAAGAAAAGTTTATAGTAGATAGAAGGAAACAAAAGAGATGCTATTTAGTAGTGTTGTATTTTTATTTACATTTTTGCCGATTATGCTGGTATTGTATTATCTTGTACCTGAGGCGTATAAGCGTATTATTTATAAAAGAGGCGCGAAAGAAACCGTTGGTAAGCATGATTCTTTCCTCAGGGTTTATAAGAATATCGTAGTGCTGACAGGGAGTCTGATTTTTTATGCATGGGGAGAACCGGTATATATTTTCCTGATGGTATTTTCTATTCTGTTTAATTATATCAGCGGACTGGATATTGCGAGGAATCTTGAGAGTAAGGAGAAAGCAAGAGCAAGTCTTATATTTAACGTGACGGTGAATCTGTTGATTCTGGGTTTCTTTAAATATGAAGGTTTCCTGCTTGGAAGTATCAATGCAGTACTTCCAATCGATATTCCGTTCCGGGAACTGCCTCTTCCTATCGGGATTTCATTCTATACGTTCCAGATATTATCTTATATTATAGATGTTTACCGGGGTGAGGTAGAAGTACAGACGAATATAATTGATTTCGCGGTCTATGTTACCATGTTTCCGCAGCTAATTGCGGGGCCTATCGTTCAGTACGCGGATATAGACCGTCAGCTCCATGTCAGAAAAGAGACGGCAGAGAATTTTGGAGAAGGAGTACTCTTCTTCATCCGCGGGCTTTCGAAGAAGGTTCTGCTTGCCAATACGATAGGAATGGTGTTTAATAAGGTTTCTCTCATGGATGCGGGACAGATATCCGTCTTGAGCGCATGGCTCGGATGTGCGGCTTATACTTTCCAGATCTATTTTGATTTCAGCGGATATTCCGATATGGCGGTAGGTCTTGGGAAGATGCTGGGGTTTGAATTCAAGAAGAATTTTTTCTATCCGTATGTGTCGACGAGTATTACGGAGTTCTGGAGAAGATGGCACATTTCTTTGGGTACGTGGTTTCGGGAGTATGTCTATATTCCTCTTGGAGGAAACCGTGTGAGTAAAAGAATGCATGTAAGGAATATCATGGTCGTATGGATGCTTACCGGTCTCTGGCACGGAGCGGCATGGAATTTTGTCATGTGGGGACTATATTATGGAATATTGCTTCTGATCGAGAAGTATATGCTGGCAGATGTGCTTGAGAGATTTCCTGCGGTTGTCCGCCATATCTATTGTCTGGTGCTCGTGATGATAGGATGGGTCTTTTTCTTCAGTCCGACACTTGGAAGCGCGTTGAATTATCTGAAACTTATGATTGGTATCGGCGGGCATGGATTTATCGATAAGCAGAGCCTGTACATACTGATAACAAACGGATGGATGTGGATCATGCTTGTCCTGGGTTCTACGCCGGCAGTGCATGATTTTTATGAAGGTATTATCTATAGTAAAGGACAGGTAAAGGTGAAAGCAGCGGCAAACTGCGTAGTATATACAATGATGTTTATCTTATGTGTTGCTTATCTTGTAACGGAATCTTATAATCCGTTCTTGTATTTTAGATTTTAGGGGTGTAAGAATGAGACAGAGAAAGGAAGGCAGGAGAAGAAAAAAGATTAAATTCTCTCAGGGCAGACAAATGGCGGCAGTCATGTTCGTAAGTATAATTGGGTTTATCTGCCTGATCAATCTAATTACAAGAGACAAGCCCTTCTCCGAGAAAGAGAATCGCGTGCTGGAGCAGAAACCGGAGATTACGGCGGCGGGGATTGAAAGCGGACGATTTATGGATCAGTACGAATCTTATAAGTCGGATCAGTTTGCCGGAAGGAATCTGTGGGTAACGATGAAGACGAATGTGGATCTTCTGCTGGGAAAGAGGGAGTCTAACGGTGTCTTCAAAGGAAAGGACGGATATCTTCTGGAAGATATTGCTTCTCCGAATCAGGAACAGCTTGAGGCGAATCTGAAAGCAATGAATGAATTTGCCGGAGATTACTCCAATGTACCGTTCTATATGCTGCTGGTACCGAATGCGGCAAATATCCTGTCGGACAAGCTTCCTGCCCTGGCGGTGACGGCGGATCAGGAGAAACAGTTTGAAGATATTAGAAAGGCGTTAGAAAGAGAGTATGTGTGGGTAGACGCCCAGAAGACGCTTAAAAAGCACAAAGATGAGGAGATTTATTATCGTACGGATCATCACTGGACGACACTTGGAGCAAGTTATGTATATCAGGAGCTGGCAAAGTATATGGAGCTTGATACTTCGAAATCACCGGATTTAAAACCATATGCGGTGACGGCGGATTTTAACGGGACATTGTCTGCAACCAGCGGTTATAAAAGCCGTTACAAGGAGCCGATCTATATCTATGGCGCCAAGGATCCCAAGGATGAGACGGAGATTGTGGTGACTTATACAGATGAGCAGAGGAAGACGGCTACTATGTATGACCGTTCAAAATTAGAAAGCCGGGATAAGTATGCAGTGTTTTTCGGGGGAAATTTCTCCATGATGGATATTCGGACGACGGCGGATTCTACGGATCGTCTGCTGCTTCTGAAGGATTCTTACGCGAATTGCCTGATTCCTTTTCTTGTACCGTATTACAGAGAGATTATTGTTATTGATCCCAGATATTATTATGGGGATATCTATCAGGTAATGAAGGAGAATAAGATTACCAGTGTATTATTCTTATATAATGGAAATACTTTTGTGGAGGATAACAGTATCAGCGGAGTGTTAGAGAGTCATGAGACTGAATAAATTCTTAAGCGAAGCAGGCGTCTGTTCCCGCAGAGAAGCAGACCGCCTGATTGAAAAGGGGAAGGTAACCGTAGACGGAGAGAAAGCGGTGCAGGGGATGCAGGTGACAGAAAACCAGGTTGTCTGTGTCGGGAAGAAGGTCATAGAAAGCAGAAATGACAAGATAGTACTTGCGGTCAATAAGCCGGCAGGGATAGTATGTACGGAGGATATGCGGGTGAAGAACAATATCATCCGTTTTTTTAAATATCCGGTGAGAGTAACCTATGCCGGGAGGCTCGATAAGGATTCGGAAGGGCTGCTGATCATGACGAATGACGGCGGCCTGATCAACGGGATGATGCGAGCAAGATATGGGCATGAGAAGGAGTATAAGGTTACGGTAGATAAGCCGGTTACGGAGGAATTCATCCGGCAGATGTGCGGAGGCGTCAGAATAAGGGACCGGGAGAAGGGGCTGGACGCCGTGACAAGACCGTGCAGGGCATGGATAGCAGGTAAGTATACATTTTCCATCGTATTGACGCAGGGATTGAACCGGCAGATACGGAGGATGTGTGAAGTGTTAGGATATAAAGTGACCAGACTGGTCAGGGTAAGGATCATGAATATAGAGCTTGGGGCTTTGAAGCCGGGCGCATCCAGACGATTAACCGGACAGGAGTTAAAGGAGTTATATGAGCGAATCGAAGAAAGCCAGAATGTTAGAACTTGTGGAGAAATTGAATAACGCGGGACGCGCGTATTATCAGGAAGCATCGGAGATCATGAGCAACCGTGAGTATGATGAATTGTATGACGAGCTTATGGCTCTGGAGAAGGAGCTTGGGATTACCCTTGCCAATAGTCCGACGGTGAACGTAGGGTATGAAGTATTAAGCGAACTTCCGAAAGAGCGGCACGAAAGCCCGATGCTTTCCCTGGATAAGACGAAAGAGATCGAAGAGCTGAAGCGGTTTGTCGGGAATCAGAAAGCGCTGATGTCCTGGAAACTGGATGGGCTGACCATTGTACTGACTTATCGAAACGGTGAGCTTTATAAGGCGGTTACCAGAGGAAACGGCGAGGTCGGCGAGGTGATCACGAATAATGCAAAGGTGTTCCGGAATATACCGCTTAAGATCGCGTATCAGGGCGAGTTGATTCTGCGGGGAGAAGCGGTAATCGGATACCGGGAATTTGAGCGTATTAACTCTGAGATTGAGGATGCGGACGCGAGATATAAGAATCCGCGGAACTTGTGCAGCGGTTCTGTCAGGCAGTTGAATAACGAGATCACGGCGAAGAGGAATGTGAGATTTTACGCGTTTTCTCTGGTTCAGGCCGGGGATGTGGGTTTTCATAATTCCAGGAGTTTTCAGTTGAACTGGCTTAGGGGTCAGGGATTTGAGGTCGTGGAGTTCTGTGAAGTGACGGCGGATACGGTGGAAGCTGAAGTTATAAAATTTTCAGAAAAAATTGCGGAGAATGATTTTCCGTCCGATGGACTTGTGTTAATATATGATGATATAGCGTATGGTCAGTCTCTGGGACGTACTTCCAAATTCCCGAGGGACTCCTTCGCTTTTAAATGGGCAGACGAACTCAGGGAGACGAGACTTGTGGAGATCGAGTGGAGCCCGTCGAGAACAGGGCTTATCAACCCGGTAGCGATATTCGAACCGGTGGAGCTCGAAGGAACGACGGTCAGCCGCGCCAGCGTCCATAATATCAGTATAATGGAAGAATTAGAACTTGGCGTGGGAGATCAGATCGAAGTATATAAGGCGAATATGATCATCCCCCAGATCGCACGTAATCTGACGCGGAGCGGTGTGAAGGATATTCCAAAGAGATGTCCGGTGTGTCAGGGACCGACGGAGATCAGACAGGTGGCCAACGCGAGGGCGTTGTACTGCATGAACCCGGAGTGTCAGGCAAAGCATGTCAAGTCTTTTGCTTTATTTGTAAGCCGGGATGCATTGAATATCGAAGGTCTGTCCGAGGCAACCCTGGAGAAATTCATATCTCTGGGATATATCAGGGAGTTTGCGGATATCTTCCATTTGGACCGGTATCAGGAAGAGATCCAGACCCTGGAAGGTTTCGGGGAGAAGTCTTACCGGAACTTAATTGCCAGCACAGAGAAAGCGAGAAATACGACGCTGCCGAGAGTGATCTATGCTCTTGGGATCGCGAATATCGGTCTTGCCAATGCAAAGGTAATCTGTAAAGAATTCCGGTATGATACAGAGGCGATGCTTAAGGCCACGGAGGAAGAATTGAATGAGATTCCGGGAGTCGGACAAGTGATAGCGAAAGCTTTCGTGGAGTATTTCTCTTCGGAACGCCATGTGAAGCAGTTTCGGGAGCTGCTTTGGGAGCTGGTGATTCCGAAAGAAGTGCAGGAGGAGAAGCGGCAGATATTTGCGGGAGTGAATTTTGTAATCACCGGAAGCGTGGAGCACTTCGCAAACCGGGGAGAAGTAAAGGAACTGATTGAGAGCCTGGGCGGGAAAGTGACCGGGTCGGTTACATCAAAGACGAATTATCTGATTAATAATGACGCGGCCTCCACGTCGTCTAAGAATAAGAAGGCGAATGAATTGGGGATTCCGATCATATCCGAAGAAATGTTTCTTGATATGGTGAGGGAGAACGCCGGCATAACGGCGCTGTGATGCAAGACAGAGGGCGTACTGGAAGAGAAGAGGGAAGAGAATGTCTGAGAAAGATAAGAATAATATAGAGAAAACAGGAGACGGACAGGTGGAAGAGACGAAGAATCATGAGGACGAGTATGAGAAGATCTGTTTTGTGTGCAGGCGTCCGGAGACTACGACGGGAAAGATGATCGATCTTCCGAATGGGATCTCAATCTGCGGCGATTGCATGCAGAAAAGCTTTGACGCTATGATGAGCGGGCAGATTGATTACAGTCAGTTGATGAATATGAATATACCGGGAGTACAGATTCTGAATATGGCGGATATGGAGCAGAATATTCCGAAGAGACAGAAGATAAAGAAGAAAAAGGAAGGGGAAGAGAAAAAGCCCCTGATTGATATTCGGAATGTTCCGGCGCCCCATAAGATCAAGGGAAGACTCGATGAATATGTGGTAGGGCAGGAGTATGCGAAGAAAGCGATGTCCGTAGCGGTCTACAATCATTATAAGCGAGTGGCTTCGGATACGATGGACGAGATTGAGATCGAGAAGTCTAATATGCTGATGATCGGGCCTACCGGTTCCGGCAAGACATACCTGGTGAAAACGCTGGCAAGGCTTCTGGATGTGCCGCTTGCCATTACGGACGCCACTTCTCTTACGGAGGCGGGGTATATCGGCGACGACATCGAGAGTGTGGTATCGAAGCTTCTGGCTGCTGCGGATAACGATGTGGAGAAGGCGGAGCAGGGAATTATCTTTATCGATGAGATTGATAAGATCGCCAAGAAGAAGAATACGAATCAGCGTGATGTAAGCGGAGAGTCTGTACAGCAGGGTATGCTGAAGCTCTTAGAGGGAAGCAATGTAGAAGTTCCGGTGGGAGCGAACAGTAAGAATGCCATGGTTCCCCTTACTACGGTGAATACCAAGAATATCCTCTTTATCTGCGGCGGCGCGTTTCCGGATCTGGATATGATCATCAAGGAGCGGCTGACGAAGCAGTCTTCGATCGGATTCGGCGCTGACCTCAAGGATAAGTATGACCATGACAAGTCAATCCTTGAGAAGGTGACGACGGAGGATCTGCGTAATTTCGGTATGATTCCGGAGTTTTTGGGCCGTCTGCCTATCGTATTTACACTGCGGGGACTGAGTGAGGAGATGATGGTACAGATTCTGAAAGAACCGAAGAATGCGATCCTAAAGCAGTACCAGAAGCTGCTTGCTCTGGATGAAGTAAAGCTGGAATTCGACGAAGGCGCGCTCCACGCAATCGCGAAAAAAGCGATGGAGAAGGATACGGGGGCGCGGGCGCTTCGGGCAATCATCGAGGAATTTATGCTGGATATCATGTATGAGATTCCGAAAGATGATAATATCGGACAGGTGACCATTACCCGGGAATACATAGAAGGAACGGGTGGTCCGCAGATTATGCTCAGGGGGCAGGCTTTGCCAGGAATTGGATGCTCCTGAGTATGAAACAGTGTGAAAAACGGTGTTTGGATCAATATAGTGAGGATTAAATCAGCTCTTGGGGACGGAGGATTCCATAGGGCTGATTTGTTTCTCTTTTTTAGTAGAGTGCTATAGGAGGTACTATTTGGCGCAAATAAGCATGAAATATATCCTAATAAAAAAGGTGTTAAAGAGAGAGAATATAGAGTTAATAGATGTGATCAAGTCCTTTTTTAAAGATAATTATAATATTGATGAAAATGAGGGGCTAATAAAATTAGAATGTAATGGAAATTTGAGTTATTCTATTAAACAAAATAACGATGCAGACAGATGTTTTTTAAATTTGTATTCGAAACAGCGGATTAATGATGCAGCCCACTGTATAGAAGAAGTAGATAGGAAATTAAGGCAGAGCGGCTTACAGAAATATTTTTATCTTTTAAAAGTTTATGATGGTTTATCAAATTATTATTGCGAGAAATTATATCCTAAATACGCCCAATATGAGCGGCAGTTAAGATATATGATATTATTGATGGTGACAAAAGCATATGACAAGGTACCGATAGTTGACACATTAGATGATGAAATTAAAAAGGCTGTTGCAGAAAAAGCAAGGAAGAAAACTATTAAGGAAGTACCGATTAATTTGATTTTTGAGTATTTTGAATTAAAAGAATTGGAAAATTATTTATTTAATCCTCGTATCGTAGATATGAAAAAGTTTGTCGATGAGGAACTGACAGAACAAAGAATTATGCAGTTAGAAAAGGAAGAATTATGTGATCTTATAGAGGAAGCAAAGAAACCAACTTGTTTATGGGATAGAGTATTTTCAAATATAGGTAATAGGGTTGAGTGGAAGAAGGCTATGGAAAATGTACATAATGTACGGAATAGTGTTGCCCATCATAAGACTGTTACAAATGAAGAATATAAAGGAACAATATGTAGTCTGAAAATTATTAATAATATGATAGAAAGTGCAATTGATTTTGTGCTTTCAAATGAACTTGAAAGCACGAAGATGATTGATATCTTAAACTCTTTTACAGTATTGGCAGGAGAAAGTGTGATAAAGCAATCTTATTCCTTTCCGTTCACAGAAATGCTACTTGATGTTGGTCGGAGGATGAAAGAATTGGTCAAGCCTATAGAAAGTAGTTTCCCACAAAGTACTATAGAAATAATTAAGGAAGGAGCATGTCAATATTCAAATATTGGTATTACGGATGGGGTTAAGGACATATTGCGGAACTTGGAGAAGATTCCTATATTGAATAAAGAAAAGATAAAGGGTATAAAGGAAATAGAAGGTACATGGAAACAAAGTCAGATAGATGCAATTGGAATATCTGCCCGGTTTGAAAACTTGACTAAGCAGTTGGCAAGTTTATCCACAATTGATTATAATAATAAATTTTATGGAAGAGAACAGGAGGAAAAGAAGATGCGATACAGAGAATTGGGAAATACTGGATTAAAGGTCAGCGAGATCGGAATGGGCTGCGAGGGATTCGTCGATCATGACGGTGCATATACGAGTGATCTGATGGATGCGGCAGTCAGATGCGGTGTGAATTATATCGATCTCTATATGCCGAATCCCAAGATCCGCCGTCTGATCGGCGACGCGCTGGCGGGAAGGAGGGAGAAATTCATCCTGCAGGGACATCTGTGTACGATATGGAAGGAGGGACAGTATAAGAGAACCCGGGTAATGGAAGAGGTGAAGGAGGGATTTGAGAATCTTCTTGAGAATCTTGGTACGGATTACATAGAGGTTGGGATGATTCATTATGTGGATTCTATGGAAGATTGGTCCCAGATCGCAGACGGTCCGGTTATGGAGTACGCAAAGGAGCTTAAGGAAGCCGGGAAGATTCGGCACATAGGTTTAAGCAGCCACAATCCGAAAGTGGCTATGGCGGCTGTAGAGAGCGGGCAGATCGAAGTTCTGATGTTCAGTGTGAATCCTTGTTATGATTTGCAGCCGGCGGGAGAAGACTGCGAAGCTTTATGGGACGAGAAGAACTATGAGAAACCCCTTCTCAATATGGATCCGGATCGTGAGGCTTTGTATGAGATGTGCAGTAAGAGGGGAGTTGCGATCACGGTCATGAAAGCGTATGGCGGCGGAGACCTGCTGGAGGCAGACGGCTCCCCGGCAGGAAAAGCGCTGACGGCTTATCAATGTCTGCATTACGCGCTGACTCGTCCGGCAGTGGCGACAGTTCTTGCAGGCGCCCATACGGTGGAAGAATTGGAACAAAGCGCCGGGTATTCGGACGCATCAGAAGAAGAGAGGGATTATGCGGCGGCTCTGGCTGCATTTCCTAAGATTAGCTGGAAGGGACATTGTATGTATTGCGGACATTGCGCGCCTTGCCCGAAGGGAATCGACGTGGCGACGGTAACAAAGTTTCTGAATCTTTCGAAAGCGCAGGGGGAGACGCCGGAAACGGTGCGGGAACACTATGCGGCGCTTGAACATAAAGCCTCCGAATGTGTGGCGTGCAAGGCATGTGAGAAACGATGTCCGTTCGAGGTTTCGGTTGTCCGGAATATGAAAGATGCGGCTGAATTATTTGAAAAAGAAAAATAAGATGCCGAACTGCTGAAAGGAGTTTTAGTCAGTTGGGCGGGAGAGGAAGGGAAAGAGATGAACAACGAATTATACACAGCGCCGATTCAGGCAGGATTATACCAGATTGATGACCCGTTCTGGTCCAGGAAGAGGGAGACGGTTCGTACACAGATGATTCCATATCAATGGAGGGCGCTGAATGACCAGGTAGAAGGGGCGGCGCCGAGCCATTGTATCAAGAATTTTAAGATCGCGGCAGGTTTAGAAGAGGGAAAGTTCGAAGGACGTGTGTTTCAGGACAGTGATGTAGCCAAATGGCTGGAGGCAGTGGGATATGCCTTATCCTGGCACAAGGATGAAGAACTGGAGCGTACGGCGGACGAGGCGATCGATATTATCGCGGCGGCACAGCAGCCGGACGGGTATCTGGATACCTATTATATTATTAATGGTCTCGATAAGCGGTGGACGAACCTGATGAACAACCATGAGCTTTACTGCGCAGGGCATATGATTGAGGCGGGGATTGCTTATTACGAGGGTACAGGGAAACGTAAACTTCTGGATGTGGTTATCCGGCTTGCGGACTGCATAGACAGGACGTTCGGACCGGAAGAGGGGAAACTGCATGCTTATCCGGGGCATGAGATTATCGAGATGGCATTGGTGCGGCTCTATCATCTGACGAAGGAAGAGAAGTATCTGAATCTGGCGAAATATTTTATCGACGAGCGCGGGCAGGAACCGCTCTATTTTAAGGAAGAGCGCGAGAAATACGGCAATACATATTACTGGGAGGACAGTCTGTTCCAGGAGCAGTATTTTCAGGCGGGAAAACCGGTGCGGGAGCAGAAGGAAGCGGAAGGGCATGCCGTCCGCGCGGTATATCTCTATTCCGGAATGGCGTCTGCGGCAAAGGAGACCGGGGATATGTCTCTGTGGGAGGCATGTACCAGGCTGTGGGAGAATGTAGCGCGCAGACAGATGTATATCACCGGTGCGATCGGTTCCTCGGATTATGGCGAAGCGTTTACCTTTGATTATGACTTGCCTAATGATACTGCGTACGGAGAGACTTGCGCGTCTATCGGTCTCATCTTCTGGGCAAGGCGTATGCTGGAGGTGGAGCCGAAGAGTGAATATGCGGACGTGATGGAGCAGGCGCTTTTTAATACGTGTCTGAGCGGGATGTCACTGGACGGAAGGAAATTCTTCTATGTGAATCCGCTGGAAGTCAATCCAATGGCTTGCAAAAAAGACCAGTTAAAGAAGCATGTGGAATACGAACGCCAGCCATGGTTCGAGTGCGCCTGCTGTCCTCCGAATCTGGCAAGGCTGATTACATCCCTTGGAAGTTATGCGGTTACCGTCGGTGAGAGGGTAATGTACCTGCATCTTTATGTCGGCGGCAGGGTGAAGAATCCGGTGAATGATATGGTTCTTCGGATTGAAAGCGGCCTGCCCTGGAACGGAGATGTTATGGTTACGGTGGAAGAATGCCGGGAGGAAGATTATGATCTGGCTCTTCGGATGCCGGGATGGGCGGATCAGGTGAGTATCCTGCTGAACGGTGAAGAAGAGACGAAGTTTGTGGAAGTGGACGGATATATCCATTTTCAGAGAGGATGGAAACAGGGAGATACTATAAAACTCTCATTCGATATGCCGGTACGGGTGAACCGGGCGAATCCTTCTGTGAAGGAGAATATCGGGAAGGTGGCAGTATCCAGAGGACCGCTGGTTTATTGCCTTGAGGAGATCGATAACGGAGATGGGCTGCACAGGCTTTCTCTTTGTGCGGATCAGGAGATAGAGGCCCTTCCGGGAGCGGCATTCGAAGGAACGATAGAGCTTCGGGGACAGGGCAGAAGACTTACGGATGAAGGATGGAACGGCGCGCTGTATGCGGCGGATGTAGAAGCGGTCTATGAGGAACAGACACTGACCTTTGTTCCGTATTATCTGTGGAATAACAGAGGAATCGGTGAGATGACGGTTTGGGTCGGTGCTGTAAATTAAAATCGGAACAATACATTTTATAAAATAAAAAATGTAATGAATTATGTTACTTCATTACATTTTTTTTATTAGAAAAAATCTTAAAATCTTTATATTTCCACGTTATCTTACCACGTGAAATTTGGTTTGTCAATATTTTGGCGGATTACAAGCTGGTTTCTAATGGCATTTTTGCATATATTTATCTAAAAAAGACACAAAATCTGGAAAGTTTGTGTCCTTTTTTTATAGATTTCGCGATAAATCTAAGAAAATTAAGAGATTTTCATTTTATCGCAGTCAAAATTCTAGTCAGATTTATCTCCTCAAATACGCATGAAATGGCTCAAAAGAAGTACTTTTTGTCTGTAGATTTTTATCTCAACGCAGTCAAAATTCTGGTCAAAAAAAATAAAGAAGGGCGGAAATCAGGGCAAAGTCGCCGTTTTGTAATGAAGTAACATACTTCATTACATTTTTACCGAAATAGGCAGGGAGTCTGCCGGCGGTAGTTTTTGGGCAGGAAAAGGAGCCGTAGACATGAAAATTGAATTATTTGAACATAATCAGACAGCCTACCTTGCGGCCCTTCGTATGATGAGAACCACAGGAAAAGCGGCGGTCATCCATCCGACCGGAACAGGGAAGTCATTCATAGGTTTTAAATTATGTGAAGATTTTCCGGAAAAGACAGTCTGCTGGCTGTCGCCGTCAGAATATATTTT
This sequence comes from Lachnospiraceae bacterium, assembly GCA_910574285.1. Classification (GTDB taxonomy): domain Bacteria; phylum Bacillota; class Clostridia; order Lachnospirales; family Lachnospiraceae; genus Sporofaciens. The sequence goes on from CAJTAL010000040.1 coordinate 40,561, forward strand.
CAGAACGCAGGTTGAGAATCTGGTATCGAGCGGCGCAAGAAAACCTGAAAATGTCAGGTTTTTCACATATGCCAAGTTGATGTCTATGACAGAAAAGGAACGCAGGGAAATCTCCCTGGATTACATCATACTGGATGAATTCCACCGATGCGGGGCAAAAGCCTGGGGACAGGGAGTGAAGGATCTTCTGCGCCTTTATCCGGATGCGCCGGTGTTGGGACTTTCGGCAACGGCAATCCGTTATCTGGATAACCAGCGGGATATGTCGGATGAGCTGTTTGAGGGAAATGTTGCTTCGGAAATGTCCCTGGGGGAGGCTATCGTGCGGGGAATCCTGAACCCGCCCAAATACGTGCTGTCTGTTTTTTCCTATCACAGCTTTGACGCTTAAAAAATTTTCATAAAAAAACCTCCCATTTTACGGGGAAATACGAGATAATAGAATTAACGACAAACTATTTTTTCGCAGTACCCATA
>CAJTAL010000041.1 GCA_910574285.1 Lachnospiraceae bacterium
CATAGAGCAATCGAATGATTTGATAGTCAACATGCCCTGAATACAAAAACCGGGAAATGGGGAGATGCTTCTCCAGTTAAAGAGATTATCGCACAGATTTCGGGACTTGTAAAAACGCTAGATTATTCATCGCTTACCCTTATTCTCCAGCTCCAACGGGATCTCCATACCAAATTTCCCTCGTTCTACATAGATTTTTTTCAGAACATATTTACCACTGGTAATATAACTTGAAGCCCCGTTATTTTGATTAAACAGAGAACCGGAAGAATAATTCTCTGTTGAAAGCATTATGGAATAATAGCTTCCATTCTCTTTCTCATTTTCAAACCGAACATGAACCGTAGACTCCTTAATCGCTTTCTCCATTTCCACCACTATGCTATCCATTATCTCATCGACAGACTCTGCCGACTGCCCGTTCTTCGGAAAGCTAAAGTTCTTCACACGTATGGTGTCATTTTCTGATGCTTCTGCATTTACCCAATATCGATAATCCCCCTTGGAAGGATCATACACATCATAGTCTGTCCGATTGCTATGTTCATCAACAACCACTATAGAGTTAATCGCTAACTTGCCTGTTACTATTCCGTCTAACTGATACGTGAAGATATATTCGTTCTCATCTGTTCCTTTTTCCTTGCTTAACTCCATTAGCTGGGTTCTGCCTGATTCCTCTGAACGAATACTTACACGAACATCAGAAATGGCAGATTCATCGTATATACACAACGATAATGTAAGCAAACTATCATTTTTTACTGTAGTTCCATTCTGCTTAAAATCAACCTTTTCTATTACCGGACCATTCGCCTCAAATTTACTTGACTTTGCATTTGACTGACCTTCATTCTCCGCAGTGGAATCCGAATCCCCTGTATTATCCTTCATTGGCGCAGAACTTTCCTCTTGATCTGCAGGAACATCTTGAGAATCACCTTGAGCATCACTTTGAGCATCGTCTTCCGAACCGCCTTGAGAATCATCTTTTGAACCGCTTATAGTCGTTGGCTCTTTCTCAGGCACATCACTGTTATTTTGTTCACTTGCAAAGCCGCTGACTGGTTGTATTACTGCAACTAACAACGACAGGAGTAATACGAAAACCAACCTTTTTCTTACTTGTTTCCTATGTACTCTCATTCCTTTTCTTCTCCTTATGCTTTACCGTACCTTCCATAATTCATAGCCTAATGACCACTCCGGCTGTTGAAGTATATCATTGCAGAAATGGCCATTTGATCCTATATCCTCTTTTTTCTGGATGTATATGCCATAACTCCCATAGCCGCAGCGCAAAGGAGTAACCACAGATATACCGTATCGTAATCGCCGGTTTTGGCGCTTCTTCTTATTTTACTACTATTACCAGCATCATCGGCTTTACTATCATTACCGGTGTCATTGGCATTATTTACATTACTGCCGGTGTTTGTCGTCGGTATATTGATATTTCCGTTCCCGTTCTGGTTAATGCTCGTTCCTGTCGGGTTCAGACTGCCCGGTACATTTTCCTGAGACATCGCCTGATCTGACATTACGAGCAAGTAATCAGACGCATGACTGAAGTCTAAACTTACATTTCCATCCGCGCCGATCTTCCCGGCATTCATGAATACCATTTTCCCGGCGCTGTCATGGTAATACAGGTTACCGTACTTGCCTGTATACTCCGAGCCCACGCCGATATTCAGAGAAGCCTTGAACCCGAAGTTTCCTTCGTGGGCAAGTGTAATCTGCATACATGGATTATCACCTGCAAGTGTCTGAACCGTTGAACTTGGAATGTTGTCCGTATTCTTGATTACTCTGAGATCAATATCCTGCAGATTTGTCGCCTTGATGTCTTTCCCGTTGATCGTCCAGGAATACCCTTCCATCTCGAGTACGACTGACACGTCTTTTCCTTTCGCAGCCTCAAGAACCTCTTTCGGGACAACCGTCTTAGAATTCATGCTTATCTTGACTGTCTCGCCTGCTTCCGCTTCATTTACGTCCTTTACGGCAGAATCAACCACATCCTGCGGAAGCCTGGAATCCGGCGCTGCATTTGTATCACTATTCGTGTTATTTCCCGAGCCTGATGTCGAACCTGACGGTTTAGACGGTTTACTCGGATCCGTAGAAACGCTGTCAGCCCTTCCCCAAAATTTCATATCTGAATTAACGACAAACTCCTGATCCGGCGCTTCGTCCCAAGTAATCTCTCCAAAACCTTCGAATTCCGTTAGGGCGCTGACTTTCTCTCCTTTTTCCGCCACCTGACAAAATACTGTTCCTTCTTCTTCTGCGATTACATAGGCATTGATAATATAACTAACCAGACAGTTTTCATATGAAGCTCTCATAAGGATTGACGCTCCGTTTTGAACTACTTCCGTCCCCATATTGGGAGCAAATATTTCCCATTCCTTAAATCTCAGACCCGGATACATCTTTGGCATCTCCAGAGCTTTTAATATTCCTTCCATATCACTGGTCTTTGTTCCCTCCTTCACCATCAGAAATTCACCTGCATAACGTCCGGTTCCGTGGTCATACCCTTTTTCATCATAGTAATATTTAGAAATATACAATGCGGTAACACCAGAAAATTTGGGATTAAAACGAAGATTAGTATTCCCAGTCACCGTAATCAGATCACTCTCTTTATGATCTAGATAACCATACTCCCAATTGGTAAGGGTATAGTCCTTTGTAATATCTTCTGGAATAAACGTTAATTTGTTTTCTTTAAGATCACCATATGTTTGTCCATATTCATAAGTAACCAGATGCGAAGCATACGTCCATTCGCCTTCACTATTGGGATAATCAAATCCCGCCTGAAAAACCCCCTTATCATATTTCGCATAAATCTCTATATAATTCTTGTCCACAACAGCCATGCTGTCTGCAACTTCCCTGCCCAGTCTGTCAGTCCAGCCTATCTGCGTAAGTCCCTGATATTTGGCATTCTTTTCAGGAAATGTGACTCCAATCTCCTTCAACGTTTGACGACGCTGTACATTTTCCTTTTTTAAATGTTCCACCGGAACAAATTTTCCATTTTCATCCAACGCAAAAAAATAAATATTTAAATCCAATTCCGGATTCACAAAAGAATCACCATTGTAAACCAAAATGTAATATGGATAATCTAATTCTTTTACATATGAATTATCATCTTTATTTCCAATATAAATACTATTAATATACCATTCACATGGATACATATCTCCCACTACAAATGACCCATGATATTTATGATCTTCCGTATTCAATGTCAGGCTAACCCATCTACTACTATCATTTATATTCGGAGCTGCTGCCTGAAAGAGCACATTTCCCCGCTCTGGTAATTTCACGCCATCATCCGTTGCCACACTGACAGTAATGTTGACGGTATCTCCCTTTTGTACCTTCTGCCCTTTCTTATCCAGCTCAACAGATGTGATCTTATACTCTATATCTTTCCCAGTATCTTTACTGTCCGTCGTAAGCGTAAACCCGTAATTCTCCAGATTCTCCATCATCAGCGACACCTTCGTCTCAAAATGCCCCTGCTTAATATAAATATCCTTTAAAATATATTTACCACTGGCGAGATTATTATCCTTATCTATTCCTTTAGAGTTATCGAATACATCATTTTTAGCGCTGCTATTTACCGCCCGAAGGCGAGTTTCATAATAGTACCCTCCTCCTTCCTTCTCAAAACGCAGCCAAACATATGTAGATTCTATCGGTTTCGTAAGTTTCAGAGATATTTCCTTTTTCAGGTCATCTATCTTTTCCAATGACTTTCCGTTATCCGGGAACTCAAAGGATTCCACACTTGCGGCTTCATCCTCTGCCGCCGGCTCAATATCAACCCAAAACTTGCGGCTTCCTTTACCACCAAGATCAGTATATCTTGCCATATTCCCATGCTCATCTACCACCTCAACAGATGTAATCGCAAGTCTGCCTGTAGTCTGTCCGTCAAGCTGATATGTACCGACATATTCATTAGTACCTTCTACCTTGCTCCACTTTTCCGGATATTCCATAAGATATCTTTGTGAACTGGTATGACTTTCATCGATATCTAACACCATCCCTACCCGAATATCAGCAATCTCAGAATCATCATATGCAAATACCGACACTGATATCTGTGCATCCCTCTTTACGGTAGTTTGATTCTGGGCAAGCTCAACCTTCTCAATCACAGGAGCTGTCGTTTCAAATTTGCTATCCGATTTCGAACCGGACGATTCCTCTGTCGTGCTCTCTGTTTTTTGCCCTGTCTCCTGCTCAGTTTTCTGTTCTGTCTGACCTGATATTTTACTATCTTCCAATGTCTCTTTCGGATCCTCAGATGGTTCCCCTGTCTCATCATACGGCATCTCGAGCTCCTTTGTCTCTTTCGCCGCACCTGAATCTGTCACTGCCGGCTCTTCGTCCGTATCGGCCGCATAACTATTGGACGGCCACATCATAGTACCGATCATCGCCAGCAGCAGCACAAAACTCATAAGCTTTTTCATTGGTTTCGTACGCACTCTCATTTTCCTTTCTCTTTAACCTCACTTTCTGTAAATTATATAGAATATCGTTCAAGTAATACATTTATACGAACCAATTATACCCCCCCCCCACTATAATTTTGTCAATAATAAACATAACAAAAACAGCCTTGTCCTAAAACCTGGTCCGACAGCGGAACAAGCGGGGAAACAGGCCAATTAGAGCAAAAAAATCCCCACCCTGTTAACACCAGGATGGGTGGGGACGCCAATAAGCGGCTTTGCACTCTTGACAAACAGAGCATACTGACCAATCGCACCTTTATCTGTTTTATCCCATTTCAATTCAATTAATAATACCGGCAAGGAAGAAGTCTTCTTTGGAATGAGCTTCGAGAAGATGATCCGAATTACGTATCAGCCTTGCAACCTCCGTATGTTTTCCCATAGTTACCGCACGCACAAACTCCTGACGGATTTCTTCATTTGGAATATACACACATCTACTGTCACCATCATAAGCCAAATATCCCAGATGTACTAACAATGTAAGAACATCATCCCTGCATCTAATCGTTGTCATATCATTCTGGAATGTGGATGTATCTATCTTGATATGTGCCTCACCCATCATCTCAAGAATAGCTTCTTTCAATCCATCCTCATCCAGATCAATATATATCTGCAGGGATTCGTAAGTCTCTGTCTGTGTCCAGTAATTACTAAATTCTTCATTCTTTACTGCCTCAATTACAGAATTGGGACTATATACTGATTTCACACGGTTAAAAGAATATCCGTCGTACCATTTTTTTGCTTCTTCAAAACTCATATCATATTGCTCACAAAGTGCCTGTACCTCCGTCTCTGTGAATCCAACATATTTCGCAAGCTTCTTTGGAGAAAGCATCGTATACTCACGGAAATCTGTCATAGCAGACTGCGTTCCATATTTTTTAATTGGCAGGATTCCTGTCATATAGGCCGCCTCTATCATCTTATCCGTCTTCCCGCTGTTTTTAAATAAACCTCGCAAAAGCTTGATATATGTCTCCTGCAAGACAGCATCGTCCGGCGCGTCCCGAAACACTGCATCCCATTCATCAATAATAAAGATAAACCTGTGCCCCTCGGCTTCCGCAATACTGTAAAGCATATTCGGCAGATCATCCTGTCTCTCTACATCCGGATAGGCAGCGTTTAACTCATCAATAACCTTATTTTCCAGATTTATAACAACATTTGACATCTCTCTCTTAACAAACGCATCAGAAGTAAACTCTGTAATATCCAGATATATGACATCATATTTATTCAAATATTCCTTATAAGTATTGTCTCTTGAAATCGCCAGCCCCATAAATAATTCTTGAGAATCACAGCTTTTATCATAATATGCGCACAACATTTTCGCCGCGAATGATTTACCAAAACGCCTGGGCCGGCTTACACAGGTCGATTTATCGGTTGTACCGGTACTCTCTCTTAAGACGCATCTATACACTACTGCCTCTATCAGCACTTTTCCTTATTTCATTGTACGTAACCCTTAATAAAATATCAAGTCTCTTTCTGAAATGAGGATGAATATCAGCAACTGTCCCGCCTAAGAAGAAATGCCGTGTTTCTCTCCGTCACACCTGCACGGAACCGGCATCCGGGAGAACAATTTGCTGCAAGTCATAATAACCGGTATCAGAACAAACAGCAGACAGATCATCAGCAGGCTCCTCACTCCATACAGATCCATCACCAGTCCGGAATACAGCAGGCTGATGATACCGGTTAAGCTGCTGTATATCGCATCCGCTATATTATGTCCCAGATTGCGGTAAGCAGGAGAAACATTTCTCTCCGTAACACTTCTCATTGTAGGAATCAGGATTCCCACCCCCATATTATAGAGAAATGACCCCGCAAAGATCATAACCGGCGAAACGGCATAAAACGCCAGCAGCAAAGTCAGAAACGGCAGTCCCGCAAGCAGCACGTATCGAAAGCGGAGGGAATATCTTTCTATCCTGTCCGCCAGCGCAATAAACGGCACCTGTACAACAGCACATATGAACCCGTCTATTCCCAGATCTGAGACCGTTCCTCCGACATTTTCCAGAAGCGGCATTTTCAGATTATTTACCGGCGCGATTGCAATACCCACAAAAAACAATACCACTATCATATAGCGATAAGACCCGCTCGCAAATACCTGATCCAAAGAACTTAACCTGAAGCCCGCAGTATCATTTCCCTTATCCCGCACTGCATCCCTGCCTTCCGGAAGTGACAACGCTGCCGCGATACCCATAAGCAGAAATACGGTTCCAAAAACCAGCATAAGAGAATATCCAAAATCCGAGATCAACCTTCCAAGCACGAACGACGTAACCGCGAAAAAAAGCGACGGCAGACAGCGTATCCTCCCATAGACCGTAAGATTGTTCTCACAGACCAGCAGAAGCCAGGAGTCTATGTTGGTTGCATGCGGCAGAGACACGAATCCTATCATCGGGTACAGTACGGCAAGCATCGGTATGTTATCATAGGAAAAATAAATCAGATACATCACCGCTCCCGCCGCCAGGAAACACATGATCGAAACCTTCCTGTTCGTATGTAACCGGTCGCAGACCATCCCCCATACAAATGATCCCACAAATGCCGCCAGTAAATAAGAAGCCATAAATATACTTACCATCGTATTGGTTATCCCTTTTGACAGCAGATAAGACATCAGGAAACCAATAAACGAAGCATGAAAGCCCCAATACGATATCTCCAGCAGGGAAAATCTGATCCAATAAGATTTTTTCATAGCTTTCTCTCCTCTCATAAAATATTAATCAAATTTGTAATCAAATTATAGAAAAGCATTGACCTTATTGGAATATCCTTTATAATCTGAAATATAGACAAAATTGAAGCTGACTATCAGCCCCCATTCGCACCAGGTAAAGCGGGAAATTCTATCAGCGCAAAGGAATGTGCCGGCATATTAGATGCAAACATATCAAACATATTAGTTAAGGAAATATTAGTTAGAACATATCAGTTAAGAACATATCAGTTAAGAATATATCAGTTAAGAACATATCAGTCGGAGGCAAATCATACATGCTACTATACTCAGCATATTTATATGACCAGGATCTTGACAGCTATAACGTGAACCTGCCCTTTCTGGTCCATAGCTGCGGCAAGGTTTCTGTAAACTGCGGCAGGAATCTGAATACAGACCGGCAAAACGGCAGAAGGGATTTTCAAATCATCTATATTCATCAGGGAAAGGGACATTTTATACTGGATAACAGGGAAATCGTGCTGGACGAGGGATGCACCGTACTCTACTACCCCTTTGAGATACAGCAATATTTCTTCCGGTACTCCGAGAATCCACAGTTCTACTGGCTGCACTTTTCCGGAAATGATATCCCCGGACTTTTAAGGGAAGCAGGATTAGACCGGCAGATTATAGATACCGGCATGGCATCCTATATTCCGGCTTTATTCGAAGGAATCATCCGGGAGCTTAGCATGAAGCAGCCGGGTTATCTCCAGATTGCGAACCTGAAAAGCCAGGAACTGGTCTGGCTTCTTGCCCGTGAAGCCAGGAAACAGGCGAGCCGGAACCGGAATGGTTATAACGCCGAGATGGAAGAGATCCTGGAGTTCATCCATCAGAATTACTATCAGGATCTGGTCATCGAGCAGCTTGCAAGATGCTACGGAACAAGTACAAGCTGGTTTATCAAGGAATTCTCACGGTATACCGGCCTGACTCCCAAGAAATATATCAATGAAGTACGGCTGAATCACGCGAAGGAGCTCCTAAGCTCTACCAATTATAATATCAGTAAGATCTCTAACGTATGCGGCTTTGAAAATCCGTTGTACTTCAGCCGTTATTTTCAGAAAAATTATCATATGGCGCCCTCAAAATACAGGGACATGGGAAAGCAGTAATAGAAATAAATTACTCCTGGAGGACATCAACACTATGGAAACATCACCCTGGGACCGCCGCCGCAGGCGTCTCTTCGAAATAGTAGAAGTAGGAAATGACATCGACTGGCTCAGCCGCGGCTACGATTTCATGAATACCTTTTTCATCATCGTCAACCTGGCTGCCAGCATCATGTACACCTTCGACAATATCCGAAGCTCCTACGGCTTCTGGCTTCTGATGCTGGAGAAGATTACGGTTGCCGCTTTCTGTGCAGACTATATATTAAGGCTTATCACCGCAAGATATCTCTACCCCGAGGTAAGCGGACCCAAAGCCCTGCTTAAATACACCTTTTCCTTCACGGGCATCGTAGACCTGCTATCCTTCCTGCCTTACTACCTGCCGTTTTTCTTCCCGTCGGGAGCCATCGCATTCCGGATGTTCAGGATCGTGCGCATCTTCCGGCTGTTTCGGATCAATGCCTATTACGATTCGTTAAATGTGATCACTGAGGTTATTTCAAGCAAGCGTCAGCAGCTCTTCTCCTCTGTATTTATCATTCTGGTGCTCATGCTCGCCTCCAGCCTGTGCATGTACAGCCTGGAACACAACGCCCAGCCCGAAGTGTTCAGCAACGCTTTCTCCGGAATCTGGTGGTCTGTATCCACGCTGCTCACTGTAGGCTACGGGGATATTTACCCCATTACCTCCATGGGAAAATTATTTGGAATCTTCATCTCTTTCCTCGGAGTCGGCATGGTAGCCATCCCCACCGGTATTATTTCCGCGGGATTTGTTGACCAGTATTCGCATATCAAGAGAATCAGCGAACACGGACAGGAAGAAGCTGTTCATTTCATTAAGATACAGTTAAAAGAACATGATTCGTGGGTGGGACAGACCATCGCCCAGCTCGGACTCCCTGAGAAGGTGATCGTCGCAGTGATTAAACGAAGCCAGAAAATCCTTATTCCCAGAGGCGATACAGTGCTGCATGTGAATGATACCATTGTCCTTGGGGCGGAATCTTTCCAGGACCACGAACATATCAATCTCAAAGAGGTAGTTCTGCAGAAACACAATCCCTGGAACGGCCAGCGTATCCGTGACCTGGATATCTCCCGCAAGACCGTGATCATCCTGATCAAACGCAAGAACAAAGCGCTGATTCCCAATGGAAATATGGTTCTTCGGGAAGGTGACACCATTATTCTGTATACACAGATGCATTTTGCGAACTCGAACAATCTGGAAATAGATATAGAAGTCTGATAGGAAAGGGGTAAATTCATGGGAAATTATCTGAATAATACAGACCCGCTTATTGCATATACAAAGGTTTATAAAAGCCCGTTTTTTGTTGATAAATCGGAAATCCTTACAAAGATCATCCCAAGAATAGGGACCACCGAAAATTATATCTGCCTCACCAGACCCCGCCGATTCGGCAAGTCGATTATGGCAAATATGATCGGCGCTTTTTTCTCTAATGGCTGTGATTCCAGAGAAATCTTTGATAATCTGGATATCGCAGGCTCGTCCCTGTATAAGAAACATATAAACCAGCATACTGTAATATCCATTTCCTTCAACCGGCTTCCCCGGCGATGCCTTAATTATGAGCAGTATATCAGCCGCATTGAGCGCAAAATGATGGATGATCTCTCTGAACTATATCCGCATGTAAAGATCGATCCGGAAGATGCAGTATGGGATGCTCTGAAGGCTGTCTATCAGGCAGATCCTGATACACGTTTTATATTCGTAATGGATGAATGGGATTTCATTTTCCACAGGGATTTTGTAACTGAGCAGGATAAAAAAGAATATATTGATTTCTTGAGTAATCTTCTTAAGGACCAGCCGTACGTGGACCTTGCATATATGACGGGTATCCTTCCCATTGCCAAGTATTCAAGCGGTTCCGAATTGAATATGTTTTTAGAATACACCATGGCTTCCGAGGAAATGTTCGGGGATGCATTCGGATTCACAGAATCGGAAGTAGATCATCTTTTTGAAAAATTTATGATAAACCAGAAAAACCCAAACATCACTCGAGAAGACTTAAAAAAATGGTACGATGGTTATTCTTCAAAATCGGGAGTACGCATTTACAACCCCCGGTCCGTGGTGGCGGCTCTGACGAATAATAATCTTGGGAACTACTGGACCAGTTCTGGTCCTTATGATGAGATCTGTTACTATATCAATCATAATACAGACGCAGTTCGCGACGACCTTGCACGAATGGCAGCAGGAATCCCTGTGCCCGCCAATATCCGCGAATATGCCGCAACCTCCATGAATCTTACCAGCAAAAATGAGATATTCTCCGCAATGACAATTTATGGGTTTTTATGCTATGAAAAAGGCTGTGTCCGAATTCCTAATCATGAATTAATGGAAAGATTTGATGATATGCTGCGCAAAGAACCTTCTCTTGGATATATATATCAGCTTGCGCAGGAATCTGAGAAAATGCTGCATGCAACACTCACCGGTGACACAGAAACAATGATTGAAATATTAGAATACGCTCACAACACGGAGATTCCTTTGTTAAACTATAATAACGAAACCGATCTGACAGCTTTGTTGAACTTAATATACCTTGCGGCACGCGATTCGTATCGAATTGAACGGGAAGATAAAGCAGGGATCGGATATGTAGACTTCATCTTCTATCCCGAAGTCGATAAAAAAGCAGATGGAATTATCCTTGAATTAAAGGTAGGCCATACAGCCGACGAAGCGATTCAGCAGATCAAGGACAAAAAATATACATTAAAATTTAGAGGAAAAATCGGCGAATCTCCCAGATATACCGGTCGAATCCTGGGTGTGGGAATCGCTTATGATAAGAAGACAAAAGAGCATGCCTGTAAAATCGAAGTACTGCGCAAAGCAATATAATTCCCCCCTCCTTTTTCAGCAGAAATAAGATTCGCAATCCGGCAAAATGCCCACCCTGTTACCGCCAGGATGGGCAAATCATTTTTCATTTTTCCCTGCAAAACATATATTATTAATATGTCAGAGCCTCTCCAGCAGAGTTCCCTTCATATTCCTTGAAAATATACATTTTTCTCCGTTTTTCATAAGAATCTCTCGGCTCTTAAGATCCAGTTGAGCAATCTGTTCTACATTGACAAGATAAGCCCTGTGAACCCGCAGGAACCTCTTTCCAAACTTCTCTTCCAGGTCCTGCATGCTCCCGATAAAGTCCATCCTGTCGTTGACCGCATGTAATTCTATTCTATGAGTCCGTCCCGCTGTCTCGAAAAACACAATCTCGTCCACCGGGATATGCCTTACAACATCCATCACCTTTACCGAGAAGAATTCCCGCTCTTCCCCTTCTTCTCTGCGCATCCGTTCCGTAATAACTTTCAGGCAATGGCGGATGCCCTCCTGCATTTTCCGCGGGTTTCCCTTCACAATATAGTCTAATGCTTCCAGATGATAACGGAATGTCTCAAAAGCCAGATCCTGGAATGCCGTCACATAGATCAGGAATCCTCTGGAATCCAGCCTGCGGATCTCCTGGCCGAGGCCGAATCCATCCATAGGCTCCCCCTTTAACTCTATATCCAGGAAATAAATCCCCCGTCCAGGGGATTCCCTCACAGCCCGGATAATTTCTTCCGGGTGCCCGCTGCACAGGGCAATCTCCATATCATAGCCTTCCATCAGAATCTGCTTCCTCAGATATTCCTTCTGGGCAGCACGTATCATAGCATCATCCTCACAAATATACACCGGAAGCATACTTCTTCCCTCCTACTATCTGATGTCTTCACTGGACCGCCGGCTTTTCCCGGTACTGCTTTGCGAATAGGAATAATCCAAAAAGCAGACCGTTTGTCAGCAGGGCAATCGGGATATCGCCCCATGTTACACTTTGATTCATCAGCGCATCTGCGGAAAATTCTCCGGAGATGACCAATGCCAGATTATTATTCAGAAAATGTACGATTACAGGCGCCCATATATTCTCCGTCTTCATATACACATAACCCATAAAAATGCCTATACCCACACAGGTAATGATCTGGTTTATCGTCATGATCACACCTTTATCCGGGGTCACATAGAAAAAGAAATCCAACGGCAGATGCCAGATTCCCCATACTGCTCCCAGAATCAGAACGCCCTTTCGCGCCCCGAACCTTTTCTGGAGAACAGGCTGCAGATAATATCTCCACCCATACTCCTCCCCAAAGAACGCGATATACCCCAGCACAAAATTCAACGGCAGCGTACCTATCGTAATCCACGCCGCAGGACTCTTCATAATATCCAAAAATGCTGTAAGCTGCCCCATGGAAGCATATCCTATTGCAGCCCGCAGAAAATATAATCCTAAAAATATAAGAATACAACATACAGTCGCTTTCCCCTTCTTCCACCTCAGACCATATGCCGCGCGCTTTCTCTTCCCTGACGCCAGAAGACAGACCAGACATAGTATATTCCCTATAATCAAAATAAATTGAATCCCGAGAAGCCACACAGACACACTTCCTCCCGGCATCGCGATCTCCTTATCCGGAAATATTACGGAAAGTATTGTAACTACTATCGAAATCAGTGTTATCAAAATATACCCCCGGTAGAACGCTCTCGGCATATCCGCATCTTCCCTGCGGGTCAGAAGAAACGCAAACATCACACCCATCGCAGGATATAACATCTGCGCATTGGGAAATGCGCTTAAGTTAATCTGCTTCACACTCCCATACCACATCAAAATCCCCATCAGATAAGGAATCCCATAAGCAATCACTGCAAAAATCATAAGCTGCCGTTTTTCTGTCTTTGAACCCATCTTTATTCTCCCTTCTTCCTTCATTGACAGCTTTATTTTAACTGATTACACATATTTTGCAGTGAAAAATGCCCGAACTGTTCTTCTCAATGCCCAAATCGGTATCAACATATCTAGTGCACTAGGATTCCTGTATCTTCAGCTCCTGAATAAAATATCCGTCCTGTATCGTGGTAAGTGACAGGGCTTTCTCATATTTTCCTAAAATTCTCTTATAATTATTAAGTCCGATACCTCTTCCGTCTCCTTTGGTAGAATACCCCGCCGTCCCAAGTTTATGAAAATCCACAGACGAATACAGTGTATTTTTTACGAGAAACGTCGTATATCCCCCCTGGCTGCTGATCATAATCTGGACACGTCCGTCCTTCTTCCCCTGCACCTCTTCCATGGCATTATCCAGAAGAATTCCCAGACAGCGGCACAGATCCGTACTGCGTACCCGTGTTTCCTTAAAAGGTTTCAGGACGTCCAGTTCACAATGGATCTCCTCCTTTTGCATCGTATGTAATTTCTCCAGAAACAGCCCTTTCACCTCTGTCACCCGAATATTGGCAAGCTGATTCATAAGCCGGATCTGGCTTCCTACCTGCAGGTCAAAATCCTCCGTCATCTCCTGAATATAACCCTGAATCGCCTCAAGATTCCCCTCTTCAGCCTGCAGATACATCCCCGACATCATATTTTTAAAATCATGTCTGAATCTTCTTACTTCTTTCTGCAGCCCTTCCAGATTCTCAATATACGCTCCCTGCTGCCTGAGGCTCACTTCCTGATCCTCGATTCTTTTCTGCTGGATCCCCTCCCGTCCTGTATGCATGAAGATCATATAGATGATCAGAAGGAAGATAAACGCAGTCGCCGGATTATAACCGGCGTCCTTGGCGCTGATCTCCACAGTCTCCTGCACGATCTGGGACAGCACCGGATATAAGACAAGAAAAACCAGAACCGCCGGTCCAAGTTTCTGCCCTTCCCATTGGCTGAACAACTTACCGGCCCTTGTCCTGTACAGAAGCCCAATCACCAGTAAGAGTGCAAGCGGTACCATAACCCACTCCTGGAACAAGTATTCCCGCCTTTCTGACTGGATTTCCAGATGATAGAATTTATCCGGCGCAAATATATCCGCCAGATTCCAGCCAACTGCATACAAGATAATCTGAAAAACCGACGTCGCCAGACATATCTCATACGGCTTCTCATACATCACCCGCAGAAACAGCATAATTCCGACGATCTCAACATAATTGAATATAATCTCTCCGCCCTCATGCGGCCATGCAAACATACCCGTTTTATAGAAGACGCTGCCAATCAAGGCTGCTGCAAATATATACAGTATCAGCGATCCAAAGATGGTATAATAGTGTTTTCGATTCTTGTAAGGTATCTCTCCCAGAAGCAGAAGAGATGCGCATACATGAAAAATCACGGTAATACCTACACTGAACAGGTTCCCGCACATTACCTCAAAAAAAGACATTTTCTCATCTCCCTTCCGCAGTCGGTTTATTCCTACGAGCAGCGTGCCAGGCTGGCATGATTACATAATTACATGTACATCTGACGCCGGCAGCGTGGTCTTTTACTATGCCCGCAGTCTGAAAGTCCTTGGCGCCAGCCGGTAAACCAGTACACATGCGGCCGCACAATAGACCACACAGAAAATAATCGTCCCAAGACCGAACACAAAAGTAGACATCCGAAGCTGCATAAATCCATAGCAGAACAGGTATGTAGCTATCACCACAATCCGGTACGTTCCGCTCTTGATCTCCGTTCCTGCGTTATAAGGCTGCAGGAGATAATAGATCGTCAGATAATGCATGGAAAAGAACGCGCTCATACACAGAACAGATATAAGCAGCATAACATAATTCAAAGGATCCTCCGTACCTCCGGACAGATACAATAAAGCGGCAAGTCCCGCTCCGATCACAAACGCCGGCAGCAGATTAACCTTCATGATCTCCCGGAGCCGAATCCAGAAAAGCTTCAAGATACACTCCGGCCGTTTATAAAACGAATAAGTCAGAAGACTGTGGTCACAGTTCATGAACAGTACATTCGTAAATCCCGTCCCCCTGTTGATACAATACATAATAAAAACAAAATACGGCAGATTCGTAAGCACCAGATGATTCACCTTCCCCTTGATCTCAGGGAACAGAAATATCCCCAGGATACCTGCGCACATGATACACAGGCTGATGAAAGCAATCCGTTTCGAAGATTTCCAGAGTATCTTCTGATGACGCCTGATAAACAGTTCATTCAGGTATTCGAACCCCTTACGGCTGCTCCCGGCCCCTTCCTCTATCTGTATGACTTTCTCACTCTGGCGCTTGACCGAACGCCTGGCTTCCTCCACCTGGTGCATATGCTGCGTCAGGATCTGCTGATAGACCTCCCTGAACTCTGTAAACGTCCATATCTTCCGAAAAGACACTATCCCGCCCAGGATCCCGCACACCAGTATCGCCGCGCTTACTGTTTCCGGCAGTACACAGTTCCCGATTACCGGAATACCCAGAACTGCCGCCGCCGGAATTCCATAGGCCGCCGCCAAAGACAGGGCGATTAATATCCATCCCCTGACGCCTATCTGATTCTCACTTACCGCATATCCCGTCCGTTCGTATTTTCTTAAAGACCATGCAACCACCGCAAGCTTCATACCCGCCGCTGCAAAAGGAAGCAAAAGGCACTGCCATATCGTCAGTCCGCTCATCTTCCCGAAGATCATGCCGAAGATCAGATACCCCGTCAATATCTTCAGCATCTCATATACGTACATAGACAGCGCATACTCCCTGGCATCCATCTTAAGAAGAATCAGCGCGTAATATTTATCTTTTGTCGGGTTGAATATATAAGTATTCGTCGGCGCTCCGATCAAAGTCAGAATCACAAAAATATGTAAAAATGTCTGCCTCTCCGGCACCGTCTTGCAGAAACCGGCGGCCAGTGCGATCATAATCAGAAAATACAGGAATTTCCCAAGAAACGCCTTGATAAACTCCCATATGCCGGACATAATATTCGCGAATATCTTATAATCCGGATCCCTGTACAATTCCTGCGGGAATAATCTTTTCAACACCGGAACCTGCTTCAGGGAATATAGAATCGTATTGACGCGATATGTATTTTTCAGTGAATATGCTATTTTAAATGTTTTGTTCATATACTTATCCCTCTTACTATTCTAACTCATAGTCCCTGCCGCTAATCTATCGGTCTTTCATCTCTCAGGACAGCCAGAATCTTCTCCTTAAATTCATGGCTGTCCATATCCGTCTTATCTACCTTATCCAACACGCCGTGATTCAACAGCACGATCTCGTCACAGAGATCCAGCGCAAGATCCATAATATGTGTCGATACAATAATAATGCGGTTCTCTTTAAGCGACCTGAGGATCTGCTTCATCTCTTCCGCCACTACGACATCCAGAGAAGTCAGCGGCTCATCCAGAAGCAGAAGATTGGGCTTCGCTATGATATTGACCAACATCTGCATCTTATTCTTCATTCCATGGGAATAATCCTTCAGAAGCTTATCTCTGTCCTCCGGCGCAATACTCATATAGTCAAAATATGCATCCAAATTCTTTGATTCTTCGATCTTATCCTCATGGATGTCTATAAAAAACTTAAGAAATTCCCGTCCTGTCAAAAACTCCGGCACCGTCGGCGCGGACAGTACATATCCGATATCGTCAGGAACCGTCTCTCTCTTCTGCCCGCCCTCTTCCAGATAAAAGTTTCCGCCGTCCGCTTTCATATCTTTGTTCAGACAATTAAAGAGCGTCGTCTTGCCCGCGCCGTTACGCCCCAGAAGCCCGTAGATCTTACCGCTTTCAAAAGTAAAATCTATATCACGGAGTACCTCTTTCTTCTCAAAATGCTTCACCAGATGTTCAATCGTAAATCTCATATACATTCCTTCTTTCCTGCAGGCCCTGTGAACCGCCTTAGATGATAATATATTATATATATTATCACTGGAAATGTCATCTATAAAAATCATTAATTCTTTTTCAGCAGCCTCTTCTTAAATGCCTTGAATTTCAACAGGCATCCGCTGGTATACAGAACTCCTGCAATCATGATTCCATATGCAAATCCCAGCGCCGCGCTTGCAACATCCTCCTGTATCCCTTTGACATCGGCAACTCCCATATACTCCATCACCAAATACACCGTAAACGCGATGAGCCCGCATCCAAACAAAAGGCTCATCCGCCCCGCCATCCTCTTTTTCTCATGGTTACTGTAATCTGCAACCTTTAATACGGTATCTTCCATCTCTTTATTCATCTGCTCGCCCTTCCTTTCTCCGTCTAATATCTCTTTGATCTCTACTTCATAATAATCCGCGATCTGAATCAGAATATCCAGATCCGGCATATTCGACCCGGTTTCCCATCGGGAAACCGTCCTTCCCGAGACGCCCATCATTTCCGCAAACTGCTCCTGGGTCATCCCCTTCTCTTTCCGCAGCCGTTTTAAAAACTGCCCTATCTTTTTCAGGTCCATCTCTCTTTGTACCTCCCTCCTCTCTCTCATATACTTTCTGATACAACAGATAAACAACAGCCGCAGGATCACTGATTATCCGCCGTATTGATGTATAACAAACGTATCACTTTTCCGGATAAAATAACACGACACAGAGCGAGAAATGCCGTATTTCCTAACCGGACACAGAATGTCTTGATTATATCTTGATTATGAAATAAATGCTTTACACAAAAATCATCCATTGATATAATAAAATTATCGAAACAATCGGCACATAAAGAAAGCGGGTGAAATGTATGGGGATGACCAGCAAGCAATTCCAGGGTTTTATCAGACTGGCACTAGAATTAATTGACAGGGCTTTGTCCAAAACACCTGACAATGAAGATTTACAAAAATTAAAAGATATTTTCCAATCCATGTTGGAAGACGGAAACTAAACCAATATTTAAAGAACCGGCAGAAAGTGCAGAATTTTCTGCCGGTTCTTTCTTGAATTCTCAGGAACCATGATGCCCGGATGCGCAATTCTCAAGCAGTCTGCCACACACTCCCGCCGCCGCATCTCTCCAGCGCCGGACATTCTCCCTGTACATAAGAATATATTTCCGCCTCCGGCGTCTCTGCAATTACTTTATCCAACCGCGCCAGCATCCTCTCTTTATCCTTCGGAAGCCTGCCCCGCACCCGGAACTCGATAAAATCATGGAACCCGTCATACAGGATATCCGCGGTCAACAGCTCTATCAGGCGGCGTTCCTCCTCAAGATTATCCCTCTCAGACGCAGGGATAAAGCTGCCGTCCAGTATATTCTGATACAACGGCACCTCTTTATGCAGAAACATGGAGAAATTCACCACGTGCGCCGGTCTGGTCCGGTTCAGGAATTCTGCCAGCGCATAAGCATTCTCCATCCCTCTTCCTTTCCCTGCCACCCCCGTCATAATGTGAGCGTCATAGATCATACCGGCCTGATGCAGACGCCCGATCGCTTCATATGCCTGTCCCTGGTCATGATCCTTCTCCATGAAGGCAAGCACATCGTCAAGACCGCTCTCTATACCCAGATACAGATGCCTTACTCCAAGCTTGTAGAACGCCTCAAGCTCGGCATCCGGCCGTTTCAGGATACTGGTCACCGTCGCATCCATATTAATCTCTTCACATTCCGGAAAATACCGCCTGATCATTTCCAGTATCTGCATAAGCCGTTCTGTCTTCTGGGCGAATGCATTTCCGTCCCCCAGAAAAATTTTCCTGGGATTCCCTCCCACTTCTTTCACCCTTGCCAGTTCTTTCTCAATCTGTTCAAATGAAAGCTCCCGATACTTAAGATGCCGGAACAAATTACAGAACCTGCACCGGTTATAGGAACACCCCACCATAATCGGCAGCATGAACGAGGATCTCTCCATAGGCGCACGGCAGATTTGTCCTTCATATTCCATCACTATACCTCCCTCAATACTAATCCACTGATCAAAGTCCTATTCACAATTACTCTTCTTCATAGATAAATATATCTTCAATACTCATCCCAAAATATCTGGCGATCTTAAACGCCAGCCCAATCGACGGATTATACCTTCCGTTTTCCAGGGAGCCGATTGTCTGGCGCGACACCTTAAGCGCCAAAGCCAGTTCTTCCTGCCTGATTCCCCGCTGTCTGCGCAGCTCTTCCAAACGATTCTTCATAATTACACCATCAATTCATTCCTCTTTCTCTCTTTACATGCTTTCTTAAGCTTCTGCGCGCCTGCCGCAACCAGAACCTTGCTGACGCTGCGGTTTTTCTGCGGACAGACCGCGATACAGCGCATACATGTAATACACTTATCATGATCCGTACTCATGGGCATATCTGCAGGGATCGCTCCGACCGGACATTTCCCGGCACAGATCCCGCACTTGATACAAGATCTGCCTGTCCTTGGTTTCATCGGCACACCGCCGAATGTCCGGTAAGGCCTGTTTCCCGGAACCGCCGGCACGGCCGTAAGGCTGCCGTCCTGAATCCCTCTTCTGATCCGATCCGCAAAACCGGCCAACTCTCTTTCATCTTCCGCATCCGGGCGTCCCGCCGCGAACTGACGCATGATAGAGTGCTCCGCCACTGCCGCAATCGCCGCAACCGGACAAAAGCCCGCTTCCGACAATGTATCATTTAGTTCCAGCATCGTATCGTCATAGGCACGGTTTCCATACACGGTGACCGGAATCGCCCGCGCCTGATTCCCTTTCATCTCCCGAAGTCTTTCCCCCGCTGCCTGGGGAATTCTCCCTCCGTAAGACGGAACCGCCACGATGCAGATATCCTCTTTCTCAAACAGCAATGATGAGAAATTAAAATTTCTGTCTGTCAGATCTATCCGGATAACATCTGAGCCAAATCTATCCGCGACTATATCCGCTGCCTTCTTCGTGCCTCCTGTCGGGCTGAATATAATTTCATATATTTTCATCTTATCATCTATTCCTTTCATATTACTCAATCATAGAAGTTATCATCTTAGCCATCATACAAATATATTATTGCATTAATTCCAAAATAAATCAATATATCAGAATTTACACCAAGAACAAATAAAAAATTAGTGTAACATTCTTTCTATTGAGCCATAATATCAATATCTTTATATTTTTATCCAATATGCTTATTGATTTTCATCTATTTATGCAATATGATAATAATCAGAAAACATTTCAGCAAATATCTGAAAGAAACCAGATAAAAGGAGGACCTAATTATGGCAAACATCTTAATCACCGGAGGCGCCGGCTACATCGGCAGCCACACCGCTTTGGAACTTCTGAACCAGGGATACCAGGTGACTGTATATGACAACCTTTCCAATTCTTCTAAGGAATCTCTGAAAAGAGTCGAAGAACTCACCGGAAAAAAAGTTGCGTTCTATGAGGGCGACGTATGCGACGGCGCTTCACTGAAAGAATTGTTCCAGAAGGAATCTATTGACGCCGTGATCCATTGTGCCGCACTGAAAGCCGTCGGTGAATCCGTACAGAAGCCTTTGGAATACTATCAGAATAATATTACCGGAACACTGACACTGATGAACGCTATGCGCGACGCCAATGTTAAGAGGATTGTCTTCAGCTCTTCCGCTACCGTATATGGAAGCCCGGAAGTAATGCCCATCACCGAAGACTGTCCGAAAGGCCAGTGTACCAACCCTTATGGCTGGACCAAATCTATGATGGAACAGATCATGACTGATTTACAGAAATCTGATCCGGAGTGGAACGTTATCCTGCTTCGTTACTTCAATCCGGTAGGCGCTCATGAGAGCGGACGTATCGGTGAAGATCCAAAGGGTATTCCAAATAACCTGATGCCGTATATTTCCCAGGTCGCCGTCGGAAAATTAGCAAAATTAGGCGTATTCGGCGATGATTATGATACTCCGGACGGAACCGGCGTCCGCGATTATATCCATGTTGTAGACCTCGCAATAGGACATGTGAAAGCGATCGACTATATCCTGACCAATCCGGGACTTGACGTGATCAATCTTGGTACAGGCGTCGGATACTCCGTTCTCGATATGGTGAAAGCTTTCGGAAAGGCCTGCGGCAAGGAGATCCCTTACGAGATCAAGCCAAGAAGAGCCGGAGACATCGCAATGTGCTATGCTGATCCTGCCAAAGCAGCAAAAGTACTTGGATGGAAAGCAGAACGCGGACTGGATAAGATGTGCGAAGACACTTGGAGATGGCAGTCACAGAATCCGAGAGGTTATGAAGAATTATAAAGGAGAAATACTATATGCTCAGTAAAGATTTTCACGCGTCAAGAAGAAAATTATATGCTGACCTGTTAGAAGACGGATCCGTAGGGTTCGTCTTCTGCGGTAAAGAGAAGGAAGACCGGGGCGACCTCATGCACCCCTTCACTCCCTACGCGAATTTCTACTATCTGACGGGATTCACGGAACCCAAGGCCGTACTGATGGTAACAAAGACTTCAGGAAATGTCCGGGAAGATCTCTTTATAGACCATCCTGACGAGAAAGCCAAGAGATGGCTCGGCCTCTTTTATACCAAAGAAAGCGTAAAAGAAGAAACCGGCATCGAGAATGTCGAATACCTGGAAAAATTCGAAGAGTCCATTCCTTTTTTCAGAGCTCCCGGCCGTATCCGCCATGTCTACTTCGATATCGCGAACTGGGAAGGTCCTTATGCCAGGAATGAAGCGCAGCATTTTGCCGCCCGCGTCCAGGAGTACGACCCGACTCTCTGTCTGCACAACACTTTCCATGATCTGGCGCTGATACGTCAGGTTAAGACTAAGGAAGAGATCGCCCTGCACAGAAAAGCCTGCGATATCACCGCCAAAGGCGTAGAGAACATCCTGGCTCATCTGCATCCCGGTATGTACGAGTATGAGATCGAAGCACATTTTAACTATACATTAAAATCCATGAACGCCCGTCACGCATTCCCTACCATCGCGGCTTCCGGAATCAATGCCTGCTGCATGCACTACGAGCGCAACGACTGTCAGATGCAGGACGGAAGTCTGATTCTTTTTGACCTGGGCGCCGAATGGGGATATTATGCCTCCGATGTCAGCAGAACCTTCCCCGTAAACGGGAAATTTACCGAAGAACAGGCTGCTCTCTATAATGTAGTCTTAAAAGGGCTGGACGCTGCGATTGCCGCATCCAGGCCGGGAAAACCTAAGAATGAACTCCAGGACCTGAGCAAGTCTGTGATGGCGGAAGAGTTGATCCGGCTTGGATATATGGAAAAACCAGAAGATATCTCCAGATACTATTTCCACGGTTCCGGACACTATATCGGAATGTATGCCCACGACGTCGGCAACGACAGCGCGCCGCTTGAAGAGGATATGATGTTCACCCTAGAGCCGGGATTGTATTTTGACGACTTAAAACTCGGCATACGTATCGAAGATACATTGCTCGTGACAAAAGACGGCTGCGAGGTATTATCCGGAAGAATCCCCAAAACCATTGAAGAGATCGAAGCTTTCATGAGAAAGCAGATGAAAGAATAAAAAAAAGAATCGAGCAGGGAAGACTTTTCCCTACTCGCCGCGCGCCCCATGCACCGCCTTAGCGGCATACTTCTTCTGCACGGGGCTGCGCATAAAAAGGGGCTGCCGCATTTTGCGACAGCCTCTTCTTAAATCTTAATCTTCCGGTACAAATACTTCTTTTCCCATTCCGCAGACCGGGCATACCCAATCTTCCGGAATATCCTCAAAAGCTGTTCCCGGCTCGATTCCGTTATCCGGATCGCCAACCGCAGGATCATACTCATATCCGCATGGTTCACATACGTATTTCTTCATCTTCAATCACCTGTTCCTTTCCATATACTTTCATCAACGTTTTTATTATATACCAATTTTCATAAAAATTCTATAGAATCCGTTATTCTTTTGAATAAGTTCTTTTGAATAAGTTTATCTCACCTGTATCTGTCCCAGTATCTCCCCGATAGGCGCCGCAACCGTAAGTTCCGCCCCGACCTCTCTCGCCGTCGCGCTCTTATTGATCACCACCAGATGTTTCCCGCGGAAATAATCAATAAACCCCGCCGCCGGATAGACGATCAGCGACGTCCCTCCGATGATCAGCGTATCTGCCCGGCTGATCGCCTGGATACTCTCCTGTATCACATGAGAATCAAGTCCTTCCTCGTACAATACTACATCCGGCTTAATTCTGCCGCCGCATTCGCATACGGGGATTCCTTCTGAATTTTTCACATAGGCGACGTCATAGAATTTTCCGCATTTCTGGCAGTAATTGCGGTGGATGCTCCCGTGCAGTTCCAGCACATTCCTGCTTCCCGCCGCCTGATGGAGTCCGTCGATATTCTGAGTGATCACTGCCGAAAGCTTCCCCGCCTCTTCAAGTTCCGCCAGCTTCAGATGCGCCGGATTCGGCTCCGCGTCCAGGAACATCATCTTCTCTTTGTAGAATTCATAGAATCCTTCTGTATTCCGCATGAAGAAACTATGGCTTACGATCTGTTCCGGCGAATACTTATACTGCTGGTGATACAGCCCGTCCGCGCTTCTGAAATCCGGTATGCTGCTCTCCGTAGACACACCGGCTCCGCCAAAGAATACGATATTACTGCTGTCATCAATGATCTCCTGCAGCTTCTTTACTTCTTCCTCATACATATTTTTCCCTTCTTTCCTCAATAACGACTCCTTTATGACTCCTTCTGCCTGCTGTACCCGGTGAAGAATTCAGACAAAGCGTCAAGCGTCTTTAACAGAACCGGCATCTCTTTCTCATCTAACTTATCCATTACCGCCTGAGTCATCTGCCTGTGATAATCTTCATGATGCTTATATGCCCTGGTCCCCTTCGGCGTCAGTTTCACGTACACCACCCTGCGGTCTTCCTCGCTTCTGCTGCGTTCCACATACTTCTTATTCACAAGACCGTTCATGGCTGTCGTAAGCGAACCCACCGTAATATTCAGCTTCCTGGCAATGGAAGACATATTCCTGCCGTCTCCCGTACCGATCGCTTCGATTACGTGCATATCATTATTCGTCAGATCCCTGAATTCATCCGTGATTATCGCTTTCTCTTCCAGCTCCCAGATCTCATTGATCAGGCTCACCAGGACATTATTGATCGTCCTGTACACATCCTCCATTCCCCTTCACCTCTTTCACTCACTAGTTCTATTATACTCTTTCTGTAAGCAAAGAATCAATAACTTCTTTTACTGTTTCCAAACGTTTGGCTTTATATGCATACGCCCCGCAGAACAGCAGCGCATCATCCACCTCTCCTTTTGCCGCATGAATCAGCGCATCCGTGATACAATAGGGGATTTTTGCCGGATCACACTTATGCAGGCATCCATGGCAGGGACTATGAGGAATCTGCTCTCCTGCCATGACCCTTCTCATAAAAGGATTCATAATCGCGCGCCCCGGCATTCCCACCGGACTTTTTACGATCGTGATGTCCTCTCTGTCCGCCTGAATATATGCTTCCTTGTAGCGGATATCCGCGTCACATTCTTCAGTCGTTACGAATCTCGTCGCAACCTGTATGGCATCTACTCCCAGGGAAAATGCATGCGCGGCCTGTCTGCGGTTCTCGATGCCTCCACCGAGAGCCGTAGGAATCCTGCATCCAAATTCTTCTTCATACTGTCTCACCAGATTAAGTATCCTGATTACTTCCTGATCATAGTTCCCGTTATATTCTTTCAACTGCTCTTCTGTAAATCCAAGATGTCCCCCTGCTTCCGGTCCTTCGATCACCAGAAGATCCGGCATGCGCTTATATTTCTTGTCCCAGTATCTCAGGATTACCTTCGCTGATTTCTCCGTCGATACGATAGGCGCCAGCTTCACGTCCGATCCTTCTGCAAGTCTTGGCAGCTCCATCGGGAGCCCTGCTCCTGAGATAATCATATCCGCCCCGGCGTCAATCACCTCCCTGACATATTCCTCATAATGGCGCATGGCTACCATAAGATTGAACCCTATGATTCCCTCCGGCGCAATTGTCCTTGCTTTCTCATATTCCTTCCTGATGGCTCTTAAATTGGCTCCCTTCGTATTCTGATCAAAATCCAGCTCCCGAAAACCAATCTGAGCGGCAGAGATTACTCCTATGCCGCCCTCTTTCGCAACCGCTCCGGCCAGTCCGCCAAGACTTATCCCTACTCCCATGCCGCCCTGGATTACCGGAAGCTTTGCTTCTATATTCTTGATTTTTAATGGATTTATATTCATGGTCAGTCTCCTTATTTTATGCTAGTATAATCCACACTAATTAACCGCACATTTCGCTGGTCTAATACATCCTACGGAACCTGCTGTAACGGTGCTGTACAAGTTCTTCCTCTGACATTACCCCATATCGGTCTAAGAACTGTTCGATCTTACTCTCAAGAACAGACGTTACATTTTTCAGGTTCTCTATAGTATAAGGAGACGGTTCTGCCAACACCTGCTCTACGATTCCCATACGGTACAGATCCTCTGCCGTAAGCCGCATGACCTCCGCCGCTTCCTTTGCCTTCGAACTGTCCTTCCACAGGATACTGGCAAAGCCTTCCGGAGACAGGATGGAGTAAACTGCATTCTCAAGCATCCACACCTCGTCCGCCACAGCCATGGCAAGCGCGCCGCCGCTTCCCCCTTCTCCGATGATGACGGAAAGAACTGGAACCCTCAAACCGGACATCTCATAAATATTCCGGGCGATCGCCTCTCCCTGCCCCCGCTCTTCCGCTTCCACCCCGCAGAAAGCCCCTGGCGTATCTACGAAACAGATAACCGGACGGCGGAATTTCTCCGCCTGTTTCATCAGACGCAGCGCCTTACGGTAACCGTCCGGAGAGGGCATTCCAAAGTTGCGCTCGATATTCTCCTTTGTATTCCTTCCCTTCGCCTGCGCGATCACCGTCACCGGCCTTCCGCGGAATCTGGCTATACCTCCGATGATCGCCTTATCGTCCGCAAAATACCGGTCGCCGTGGAATTCGATAAAATCCGTAAACAATGCGCGGAAATAATCGCTGCCAACCGGACGGTCGTTCATCCGCGACCGCAAAACCCGGTCCCATGCCTCCGCAGATCTATGGCTGACGGATAATTCCCCGGACAAGCCCGCCCGATCCCTCATCCGCCATATTTCTGACATATCTGACTCTTCCGGCATTACCACAGATTCTCTGTCCTCTGAACACGCCGCGCCTTTTACATCTTCTTTACAGGTTACATTTCTTCCGTCTTCATGCAGCATCAGTATCTGAGCCAGCGTCTCCTTCATCTGGGGACGTTCCACGATTCCGTCGATAAACCCGTGCTCCAGAAGAAATTCTGACTGCTGGAAGCCCTTCGGGAGTTTCTCTCCAATCGTCTGTTCAATCACCCTTGGCCCGGCAAAGCCGATCAGAGCTTTCGGTTCTGCAAGAATCACATCTCCTAACATGGCAAAGCTTGCCGTCACACCGCCGGTAGTGGGGTCCGTGAGCACACTGATGTAGAGAAGCCCTGCGTCGCTATGCCGTTTTAAAGCCGCCGACGTCTTCGCCATCTGCATCAGAGATACGATCCCTTCCTGCATCCTGGCGCCGCCGGAACAGGCGAATAAGATGACCGGAAGACGTAATTTCGTCGCACGTTCCACGGCTCTTGCAATCTTCTCACCCACTGCTTCTCCCATACTCGCCATCAGGAACCGTCCGTCGCAGACACCTATAACAGTCTCTGTTCCGTCGATGCTTGCTTTTCCGGTGACAATCGCCTCGTTAAGACCTGTCTTCTCCTGAAGTGAGCAAAGCTTCTCCTCGTAGCCCTTGTATTCCAATGGATTCGGGCTCGTAAGACCCTGGTCCCATTCCTCGAAAGTGCCCTCGTCCGCCACCATCTCGATACGGCGGTACGCATGTACGCGGAAATAACCTCCGCATTTCGGACAGATATAATAGTCCTTCTTCACATCCTCAGCCATGATCCCGCTGCCGCATTTATTACATTTACGCAGAAGTCCTTCCGGCACTTCCGGTTTTGAGGAATTTAACGATATATATCCTTTTCTCCCGGACGGGCGCCTGGTCTTCTTAAATACATTATCAAGCTTCATATGTTATCCTCTCATTCCTCTGTCTGAATTAAAAGACATCTCATAGCGGTTCCTTATCCCTTAAGAGCCGCTTTAAGCGCCTCTTCATTCTCCGCAATAAATTCAATGTCGATATCGCCGGAAAGGTAATCCGGACGGTTCAGAATCTCATATTGATAATCCACATTCGTATCGATTCCCTCGATGATCACTTCTCCCAGCGCGCTCTGCATCTTCCGCACCGCCTCGCTGCGGTTCTTTGCCCATACGATAAGCTTCGCCACCATAGAATCATAATACGGCGGTATGGTATATCCGCTATAGATTGCAGAATCAATCCGAATCCCTTTGCCTCCCGGCAGATACATGTCTGTAATAGTTCCGGGGGCGGGACGGAATCCCTTCGCCGGATTCTCTGCATTGATCCGGCATTCAATGGCATGGCCGTTCAGATGAATATCCTCCTGTGTGTATGAAAGTCTTCTGCCGGAGGCAATCCTGATCTGCTCTTTGATCAGATCAATCCCTGTCACCCATTCCGTAACCGGGTGTTCTACCTGAATCCGGGTATTCATTTCCATAAAGTAAAAATTACCGTTCTTCTCCAGAAGGAATTCAATGGTTCCTGCATTCTGGTACCCGGCCGCCTTCGCCGCCCTGACCGCCGCTTCCCCCATCTTCCTGCGCAGTTCCTCTGTCAGAGCAACAGAAGGGGATTCTTCAATCATTTTCTGGTGGCTGCGCTGGATCGAACAGTCTCGCTCTCCTAAGTGAACCACATTGCCGTACTGATCGGCCAGAATCTGGAACTCAATATGTCTTGGACGCTGTACGAAGTGCTCAATATACATAGTCTGGTCGCCAAACGCCATCTGTGCTTCCTTCTGCGCCGTCTGAAAACTGTGTTCAAATTCTTCCGCCGTACGTGCCACACGCATCCCCTTCCCGCCGCCGCCGAGGGCTGCCTTGACGATGACCGGATAACCGATCTCTTCCGCGATCTTTGCACCCTCTGAAGCATCGAAGACTGGTTCGGTACTTCCGGGTATAACAGGAACATTGGCCGCAGCCATGGTATTCCTTGCCTCCTGCTTATTTCCAAGTTTCGCGATGACTTGGGAATCCGGTCCTATAAATGTGATATGGCACTGCTCGCACAGCTCCGCGAACCTGCTGTTCTCCGACAGGAAACCAAACCCCGGATGTATCGCGTCCGCCCCTGTGATAATCGTAGCGCTGACAATCCGGTCCATACTCAGGTAGCTCTCCGAAGACGGAGCCGGTCCGATACAGACCGCCTCGTCCGCAAGCTTCGTATGAAGCGCCTCCCGGTCGGCTTCCGAATATACGGCCACCGTCTCGATTCCCATCTCTCTGCAGGCGCGGATAATCCGAACCGCAATCTCGCCTCGATTGGCAATTAATACTTTCTTGATCATATATCCCACCTACCCAATCATAAAAGTAAGCTCTGCGGTAACGACCGTCTTTCCGTCTACGCTGGCTACCGCTTCGCCGACCCCTACCGGTCCTTTCTGCCTGATAATACGAGTCTCCAGACGTACCTTGTCACCGGGTACGATCTTGCCTTTGAACCTGCATTTGTCAATACCTCCAAAGTAAGCTGTCTTACCCCTGTTCTCTTCTACACTCAAGATCGCGACCGCGCCGGCCTGCGCCAACGCTTC
The DNA here is from genome assembly GCA_910574285.1 of Lachnospiraceae bacterium. Classification (GTDB taxonomy): domain Bacteria; phylum Bacillota; class Clostridia; order Lachnospirales; family Lachnospiraceae; genus Sporofaciens. The sequence goes on from CAJTAL010000041.1 coordinate 29,085, forward strand.
CACCGTCAGAACTCCCGGCATCACCGGCTCCTGAGGGAAATGCCCGGCGAAGAATTCCTCCCGGTATGTGACACATTTATAGCCTACCGCATACTTTCCCGGCTCATAATCTTCAATATAATCAAGAAGCAGAAACGGATGACGATGCGGAATAATTTCCTTAATCTGATTGATATCTAAGCGCATCCTATCTCCTCTCTATCTACTGTCTGATACGGAACAAAGGCTGACCATACTCTACCGGCTGCCCATTCTCTGCCAATATCTCTGTAACAGTTCCGTCATATTCACTTTCTATTTCATTCATTAGTTTCATAGCTTCAATGATAGCCAACGGCTGCCCCTTCTTTACGGTATCACCCACGGCTACGAACGGAGCCGCGTCCTCGGAAGGCGCCGCATAAAATGTTCCGACTAACGGAGATTCTATCAGTTTTCCATCCGTATTTGCAGCCGCTGTATCTGCGGCAGCTCCATTTCCTGCCGGTGCGGCGCTGTCTTCTGCTCCCGGACCGGATACCGGTATAAGCGGCGCCGCCGCCACCTGAACCTGATCTTTCTTCTTCGTAAGATGAAGCTTCACTCCGTCTTCTTCGTATTTAAATCCGGTCAGACTGGACTCCGATACGGCCCCGATCAATCGGATAAGATTTTCTACTTCCATGCTATACAGACCCCCTTTGACAGAACCTTTCTTAATACTTCTTTAATAGCAGCGTGGCGTTATGTCCGCCGAATCCCAGAGAATTCGTAAGAACGTAATTGACGTCCTTTTCTACCGGAACTCCAACCGCATAGTTTAAATCACACTCCGGATCCACTTCCTTCGTTCCGACTGTCTGGTGAATGAATCCGTCCTGGATACTCTTTACACAGATAATAAATTCAACTCCGCCTGCAGCGCCAAGCAGATGCCCTGTCATTGATTTGGTGGAGTTGATAACCACGTCCTTCGCCGCGTCGCCGAACGCAAGCTTAATCGCCCTTGTCTCGAACAGATCGTTGTGGTGCGTGCCGGTTCCATGGGCATTGATATAATCCACCTGAGACGGTTTTATACCGCCTTCCTGCATAGCCAGCGTCATCGCCATAGCGGCGCCTTTGCCGTCCTCTGCGGGAGACGTAATATGATAAGCGTCGCCGGTTGCCCCGTAACCTATAACCTCCGCGTAGATCCTCGCGCCTCTTGCCTTCGCATGCTCCAGCTCCTCTAAAACAACCACGCCTGCTCCTTCACCTAATACGAATCCGTCTCTGTCCTTATCAAAAGGAATAGAGGCACGCGCCGGATCCTTAGACGTAGACAGCGCCGTCAGGCTGGTGAATCCCGCGACTCCCGTAGGGCAGATACAGCTCTCTGTCCCGCCGGCAAACATGATATCTGCATCATCGTACTGGATCGCACGGAACGCATCGCCGATACAGTTCGTTCCGGACGCGCATGCTGTCACGACATTCGTGCATTTTCCTTTCAGCCCTAACTGGATCGAGATGTTGCCTGCCGCCATATTAGAGATCATCAACGGCACCATCAGCGGATTCACCCTGCCGGGTCCCTTCGTCAGAATCTTCTCATATTCCCGTTCTACCACCTGGAGGCTTCCGATTCCCGAACCGACGATTACGCCTGCGCGGAATGCATCCTCTTTCTCTAATGCAAGCCCGGAATCCTGATACGCTTCCATTGCTGCCGTCACTGCATACTGGGAAAATAGTTCCATACGCTTTGCAGTTTTGAAGTCCATATGTTCCTTTGCATCGAACCCTTTCACTTCCGCCGCCAGCTTCACTTTATAATCTGAGGTATCGAACCTGGTGATCTCACCGATCCCTGCCTTTCCCTCTTTCGCGTTGTTCCAGAACTCCTCCGCCGTATTCCCGATGGGCGTTACGGCTCCAAGTCCGGTCACTACAACTCTTCTCTTCATAACCCTGCCAATCTCCTTTTAAAATTCCGTCTCACATCACCATACCGCCGTCCACATGCAGTACCTGTCCAGTGATATAGCCCGCATCCTCCGATGAAAGGAACGCCGCGGCCGCCGCTACCTGTTCCGGTTTACCAAAGCTGCCGAGAGGGATCTGGGCCGCAGTCGCTTCCTTTACCTTCTCCGGCAATACGCCCGTCATATCTGTCTCGATAAATCCCGGTGCAATCGCATTGACCGTAATCCCTTTTGGAGCAAGCTCTCTTGCGGCCGACTTCGTAAGCCCTATAATACCCGCTTTAGACGCCGCGTAATTCACCTGACCTGCATTGCCTGTCACACCCACGACAGAAGACATATTGACGATCCGTCCGCTTCTTTGCTTCAGCATCTGCCGGCTTACGAACCGCATCGTATTAAAAGCGCCTTTCAGATTCGTACTGATTACCTGGTCAAACGCTTCCTCTGTCATCTTCATCAAAAGCCCGTCACGAGTAACGCCCGCATTATTTACCAGGATGTCGATCCGTCCGTGCTCTTTGATCACATCCTGGATAAATGTCCCGCATTTCTCATAATCGGACACATCACACTGGTAAATTGCCGCCGCCCCGCCTGCTGCCTCGATCTCCTGCTTTACTTCTTCGGCTCTGTCTTTGGAACCGTTATAATTAATAACCACAAACGCCCCCATAGAAGCCAGTTTCCCGGCTATCGCCCTGCCGATTCCTCTTGACGCGCCTGTTACAACTGCTATTTTACCTTCCAACATATCCTTTTACCTTACTGCTTTCTTGAATTTCCTTCACGTTTTATCCTAAGATTCTCTTGAATTTCCTTCACGTTTTATCCTAAGATTCCCGCTACTTTCTCTATGTCCTCCCAGGATGCGATATTATAAACCTTCACATCCCGGTTAATCTTCTTCATGAATCCGGCAAGGGTTCTCCCCGGACCGATCTCGACAAACCTGTCTACGCCCGACGCAATCATATATTCCATACTCTGCATCCAGCGAACCGGAGAACTTACCTGCCTCTTAAGCAGCTCTTTTGTCCCGGCAATATCCTCTACCTTCTCTGCCGTCACGTTTGTCACATAAGGTATCTGCAGAGGATGAAGGGTTACCGCATCAAGCTCCTTTGCAAGCTCTTCTCCCGCCGGTACAAGCATAGGCGAATGGAAAGGTCCGCTGACATTCAGCATGATCGCCCGCTTCGCCCCTGCTTCCTTAAGCTTGACAGACGCCGCTTCCACTGCCGCAAGCTTCCCGGTAATCACAATCTGCCCCGGGCAGTTATAATTCGCTACGGTCACGTCACCCTTCTTTATATCCGTCATCTTTACAACCGGCACTGCCGTATCGTCCTGGTGTCCGTCTCCGTCTGTCAGCGAGTCAAGTACTTCTTCTATCTTCGCCGCATCCAGACCCATCACCGCACACATTCCGCCCTCGCCTGCCGGTACTGTATTCTGCATCAGTATCCCTCTCTTACGGACCAGACGGACGGCGTCCAGATCCTCCATACCGCCTGCGGCGGCAACAGCGCTGTATTCGCCCAGGCTTAAGCCTGCCGTGATATCCGGCTTCATCCCTCTTTCTTCGATAACTCTGGTCATGGCAAGACATGTCGTAACCAGAGCCGCCTGTGTATACTCCGTAAGGTCAAGCTTCTCATTCTCTTTAAAACAAAGCGCCTTCATATCTAATCCAAGCGCCTCGCCCGCCTGATCGAAGAGCCGCCTTGCCGTCTCACTATTCTCATAGAAATCCGATCCCATGCCTGCTTTCTGAGCGCCCTGTCCCGGATAGATAAATGCAATCTTAGACATATAATCCAGTCCCTTCTATCAATACGTCTGTTTCCTTTACCAACTTATCGATCAGTTCCTTACAGGACAATTTTTCCTTCACCATTCCGGCGATCTGCCCTGCCATCACGCTTCCATTCTTCACATCTCCGTCTACAACAGCCCTGCGAAGCCCGCCCAGCGTAAGCTGCTCCAATTCTTCAAAGCCTGCTCCTTTATTCTCCAATTCTATGTATCTCTTCGTCATATCATTGCGAAGAGCCCGAACCGGATGTCCTGTGCTTCTTCCTGTTACTCGCGAATCGATATCTTTCGCGGCGATAATCCTGTCTTTATAATTCTCGTGAACCTGAGATTCCTCCGTCACGACGAAATGAGTCCCCATCTGTACTCCTCTGGCGCCGAGCATAAATGCTGCCGCAATTCCTCTTCCGTCCGCGATACCGCCGGCGGCGATCACAGGTATCTTCACTGCATCCGCGATCTGGGGCACCAGTACCATCGTCGTATTCTCTCCGATGTGCCCTCCTGCTTCACACCCTTCGGCAACCACCGCATCGGCGCCGCATCGCTCCATGCGCTTTGCAAGGGCAACAGAAGCAACTACCGGAATTACCTTCACGCCTGCTTCCTTCCACATCTTCATGTACTTCTCAGGATTGCCCGCACCTGTCGTTACTACCCTTACGCCTTCCTCGGCAACAATTTTCGCCACATCGTCGGCATACGGGCTCATCAGCATAATATTAACCCCAAACGGGCGATCGGTCAGCTTCTTCGCCTCCCTGATCTGTTCACGAACCCATTCCGAAGGAGCGCTCGCGGCTCCGATCAACCCCAGACCACCCGCATTGGATACGGCGGCCGCCAGATGATACTCCGCAACCCATGCCATACCTCCCTGGATGATCGGATATTCGATTCCCAGTAATCTGGTTACTTCTGTCTGCATTGTAAAAACCCCGCTTCTTAATTTTTCTGACTTAATCTACTCTTTATGCTCATTAATATAGTTGATTACATCTCCCACCGTCGTGATCTTCTCCAGATCTTCTGTCGGTATCTCAATCTCGTATTCATCCTCCAGCGCCATCACCATCTCAAATATATCCAGAGAATCGGCTCCCAGATCATCCTTGAAGGAAGATTCCTCCGTAATCTGCGCTGCGTCAACTCCTAAGTTCTCTGATACGATTTCTTTGATTCTCTCTAACATCTTTCTTTCTCCTTCTCTTTATTATTTGATTTCATTTGTTCTGCACCTGTGCCACTCAATAATCGAAGCCCCCCAGGTAAGCCCTGCACCGAATCCGGCCAGCACCAGTTTCTGTCCTTTTCTAAGCTTTCCTTCCCGGTTCATCTCATCCAGAAGGATCGGAATACTTGCGGATGAAGTATTCCCGTATTCCTGAAGGTTCACGGGGAACTTCTCCATAGGTTCGCCCAGGCGTCTGGCCACTGCTTCTATGATCCTCCTGTTCGCCTGATGGAGGATATAATAACTGATCTCGCCGGAGCTTACATGGTTAAGTTCAAGCGCCTCATTGATTACCTCCGGCACGCTCTTTACGGCGAATTTAAACACTGCCTGGCCATCCATCTGCATATAATACTCCTCATCCGGCGTATCTTGCGGACGCTCACGGCAGTGCCCGTCAGACAGTCCGTTATAATCATGCCTGCTCTTACATGTAAGCGCCTCTCCTTTTCTCCCGTCAGAATGCGTAACCGGAAGATAAACCGTCCCTTCTTCCGCCCGAAGTACCGCAGCGCCCGCGCCGTCCCCGAACAAGATACAGGTCCTCCTGTCCTTCCAATTTGTCAGATTCGACAGGCTCTCGCTTCCGATGATCAATGCCGTTTTGCCAAACCCGCTGTTAAGATAGGCAAAAGCCGTATTATAGGCAAGGATAAACCCTGTGCACGCCGCACTGAGATCAAAACAGGTCGCCCGCGGCGCTCCCAGTCTCTCCTGAACTTCGCAAGCCGCACAAGGAAGGATCACATTCGAAGATATGGTTGATACCAGAATCAGATCTAATTCCTCCGGTGATACTCCAGCATCTTCAAGCGCCCTCTTCGCCGCCTCCGCTGCCATGGAAACTGTCGTCTCATCCCTGATGATATGCCTCCTTATAACTCCTGTCCGCTCCCGGATCCATTCGTCGCTGGTTTCCACCAGACGGGCTATATCATTATTGTCCATGGTATACGACGGTATGTATGAACCCGTCCCGCATATTGTCGCTGTCATATGAATTCCCCTGATTTATTTTGAATTTAAATTAATTTGACGTTCAAAGTATATATCAATATATTTTGTTTGTCAAGTATTTTGATTATCAAATTATTATTTTTTTATGGAGTTTTTTTATATGTACCCCTAATATAAGTAATTCTAAATATAAGTAATCCCAAATATAAGTAATTCCAAATATTAGTAATTTCAAATATAGGTAATTCCAAATATTAGTAATCCTGATATACATAATCTTAATATGTACAATTCCAATATATATGTTGACACTATATATTATATGATATATAATATGCTTATCAAAAATATATTGAGATGAAGGAGAACGAAGATGATATTTCCTATGAATGCACCAATGTTCGACCTGCTCGTCCTGTCGGTCACCGCGAAAGAGGACGCCTATGGATATCAGTTGAGCCAGATCATCAAAAAGGTTTCCAATACGAAGGATTCCACGCTCTACCCGGTTCTTAAGAGACTGCAGGAACAAGGCTTCCTGACCGTCTACGACCAGTCTTATCAGGGAAGGAACCGGAGATATTACCAGATTACCGAAGCAGGCAGACAACACTGTCAGATGTTGTCCGAAGACTGGAAGCTATACCGGGACGCAATAGATCTGATTGTAAGAACAGGAGGGATGAATTATGAATAAAGACGAGTATATCAAGCGCCTGGAATATCGGCTCAGGCGGCTGCCCAAAGAAGAATATGACAAGGCGATTTCCTATTTTACGGAATATTTTGAAGAAGCCGGACCGGAGAATGAAGTACAGGCAACCCAGGATCTCGGAACTCCTGAGATGGCGGCAGATCAGATCATCCGTGAGTTCGCGGCAGAAAACGCCAAAGAACCGGCCAAAGACGTAAGACACGGCATCTCTGCCCTGTGGGTCGGAATCCTCGCCCTCTTCGCAGCGCCAATCGCCCTTCCGGCCGCGCTGATGCTGGCTGTCCTGGGCCTGATGTTTATCCTGATCATCTTCATGCTGGTACTCTCTGCGTTCGTACTGGCCATATCCGTATCTGTAACCGCAATTCCCTGCATCGTCGTCGGCGTCTGCATGCTATTTACTTCGTTCGCGAACGGCGTCTCCACCCTGGGACTTGGATTAATCGCTCTCGGACTCGGAATCTTACTGGTCATAGGCTGTATCAGCCTCGGAAAATGCATCATGCATCTGACCACCCGCCTGTTTGCCCGGATTGCAGGAAAAAATCGGTATCAAAATAAAAAAACTCTGGTTAACGATATCACAGAAACCGATAAACAATAATGAATGTAAAACCAGGAGGGAAGAAATAACATGGAAAAAATGAAGAACAAAAAAATATGGATTGCAGCAGCGCTCATCTGTATATTGCTTGGCGCCGCCCTGCTCACAATCGGACGCACCATAGGCGGCATACCGGGCTTTTATATTGACGGTACGGGACTTCACACCGCCGAAGAAACCCTTCATTCAGAAGTAATCCGCGGTTCTGATACTCTGGAACCCTTCAAAAGTATAGAACTTGATATCGAGTATGCAGATGTGGAACTTGTCGATTCCGACCGGTTTGCCATCGAATATTGTACCATGGCGGAATACGGAGAACCAGTCTGCGAAGTAAAAAACGGGAAACTAATCTTCTGTGAATCACATTCTGTCAGATTATTTAACGTGGATTTATTCTACTCTAGTTTTGGTGTATCCACAGAAGAGGCCAGATATTATGTACGGATAGAAATCCCGAAAGACACCGATCTTAAGAATGTCTCTCTTGATATTGAGAGCGGAGATCTTGACATCACCTCACTACAGGCGGATGCGTTGAATATCTCTAATGAATACGGGGACACCTCTCTGAACCAATACAAAGGCGGCAGCCTGAATATCCAGATGGAAAGCGGCAACCTGTCCCTCGGCGCTTTAGATACCGCAGATGCAAAAATTTACAATGAATACGGCAAAGTAAACATCTCTGACGCAAAAGGCAGCAGACTGACAATCCAGGCAGAATCCTCTGACTGCCAGATCGACCGCCTGCAATTCTCTGATACAGAGATCGAGAATGAATATGGGAACATCTCTCTCGGACTTCCCGGTGATCTTGACAGCTATGGTTTCGACTTACGCGCCGAATACGGCGATATCCGCGTCGGCAGCACGGAACATGGGTACGGCGACGGATTCGGTGAGATGACATATCGGACGGCCGGAGACGGGAAGAAGAGAATCAGTGTAGATTGTGAAAGTGGAAATATAGATATCTATCCCACAGAATAGCCGATACTTCTGCACAAGTTCCTAGGGGGCGCCGCAAAATGACAGGTTCCCACAAGATAATGTTCAGATATGATGGATGCTGTAACCATATCTTGCGGAACCGCCGCATTTTGCGACAGCCCCTTTATATTATAATCTCAAACTTCGCATTTGAATAAGCACAGATGCACCTTGAAAATTCAATAAAAACTGGCAATAAAATAGCATGAAACCGTCTGGTTTGGTATAATTGAGTTGTCAAAAAACAATTAAAACCGGAGGCTCATGCTATGAATAAAAGTATAACACAAGCAAACCAGAATGATAAGCAGATTTCGAAATCTATCAAAAGATTTTTTACAAGATTCCATATTTCTTCTGCATTGAAGGCTTCTAACGCTTATAAGAAAAAAGGATTTCCTGTTGTTGAGGTTTTTCAGTATCTTTTTTTGCTGATTTTTTCTAACAGAAGTATGTACATGAGTCTGATTACCGGAAAAAATTCTCCTGGGTTTGCAAAGGATACTGTGTACCGATTCATGAAGATGATCCAGATTAACTGGCTTCACTTTACAACTCTGTTAGCTTCACGAATCATCAAGGATGCCATTGTGCCTTTAGATTCACGGGATCGTGCAAATGTATTGATCATTGATGATTCCATGTTTGAACGCAATCGCTCTAAGAAAGTAGAACTTCTTGCAAAAGCTTATGATCACGCTAATCACAGATACCGTTTCGGATTTCGTATGCTTACACTTGGATGGTCAGATGGAAACACATTTCTTCCCGTCAATAGCGTCCTTCTCTCATCTGAAAACAAAAAGAACAGGGTCAACGAAGCTTCGGAGGTTGATAAACGAACTGTCGGATACAAAAGAAGAATGCTTTCCATGCAAAAAGGAACGCAGGCGATGCTTGAACTCTTAAAAGCCACTAAAAAAGCTAATATTCCGGCCAAATACGTTCTTTTTGACAGTTGGTTTTCTTCTCCAAGCACGCTCCATGCTGTAAAATCAATCGGCTATGATGTCATTGGCATGGTGAAAAAGAGTCCCAAAATGTTCTTTCGGTACAATGGTGAAGATATGTCTCTTATTACAATCTATAACCGGAATAAAAAGAGACGTGGTCGTTCCAAATACCTTCTTTCCGTGGTAGTTGATGTTGTAAAAGATGGAGAAATTATTCCGGCTAAAGTTGTATTGAAATGAAAGAAGCCATTCCAATGGGGATGTATCTTGCGTTGCCGGGACAGGCGGCAGGCGGTGAAAAGATTGTGGATATCCTGTCGCCGGAAGAAATAGAAACAGTTGAAGTTTACTGTTCGAATGCAGCCGCGCCCCTCGAACTGAGGGATGCCGCGATCCTTATGGTGGCCCTGAACACGGGTTTCCGGTCAGGTGACATCATCGGAATGAAACTTTCCGACATTGACTGGAAAAACCGGAGTATCCGTATCTTCCAGTAGAAAACCGGGGCAGAACACCACCATCCAATGGACAATAAAACAGGCAATGCGATATACAGATATTTAAAGGATGCAAGACGCAGGGATACTGGCAGCGACA
>CAJTAL010000042.1 GCA_910574285.1 Lachnospiraceae bacterium
GCGTGAGGAAGCTCATCCAGTACCAGACCGACGACTGCCCAGAGGAAATGATACAGACCGAGCAGGAAAACCTAAACCGATTATATGATGCCTTTACCAAAAAGTACGGCTTAATCAACAGCAGGGGGAACTACCTCGCTTTTGGGGCAGATGAAAGTTATTTCTTACTCTGTTCCCTTGAAGTGCTTGACGACGAGGGGAAATTCAAACGCAAGGCGGATATGTTCACGAAACGGACGATAAAGCCCCACCGAGAAGTGACTTTTGTGGAAACCGCCAGCGAAGCCCTCGCCCTCTCCATCGGGGAGAAAGCCCGTGTCGATTTGCCCTATATGGCACGGCTCACTTGCAGGTCAGAGGAAGAAATCATTAAGGAATTGCAGGGCGTTATCTACAAACTGCCGTCTTGTGAGCCTGCAAGGTATGTGACCGCAGACGAGTATTTATCGGGGAATGTGCGGGAGAAACTGAAAGTTGCAGGGATAGCGGCAAAGTCAGACCCAGAGCTTGCAGTCAACGTGGCGGCTCTGGAAAAGGTCATCCCAAAGGATTTGCCCGCAAGCGAAATCTCCGTCCGTCTTGGCACGACGTGGATACCGCAGGAGGATGTACAGCAGTTTATGATGGAGCTTTTAACGCCGTCAAGCTATGCGGCGGGCAGGCTGCAAGTGCGCTATACGGCGTATAACGGCGACTGGTTCATCGAGAATAAGAGTTCCGACATTGGGAATGTCAAGGCGGACAGCACTTACGGCACGAAGCGGGCGAGCGCATACCGCATCATGGAGGACACTTTAAATTTAAGGGATACCCGCATCTTTGACTATGTTTATGACGAACACAACAATAAAAAAGCGGTGCTGAACCATAAGGAAACCACGGCGGCGCAGGCAAAGCAGGAGGTGATAAAGCAGGCGTTTCAGGACTGGATATGGAAAGACCCAGAACGCAGGAACAGGCTTGTACGCTACTACAATGACACATTTAACTCTATCCGATCCCGTGAATATGACGGAAGCCACATCACGTTTGGCGTCATCAGCCCAGAAATCCAGCTAAGACCCCACCAAGTCAATGCGATTGCCCATATCCTATACGGCGGCAACACGCTCCTTGCACACAAGGTAGGTGCGGGAAAAACCTTCGAAATGGTAGCCGCCGCACAGGAAAGCAAGCGGCTCGGCTTATGCCAGAAATCCATGTTTGTCGTGCCAAACCACCTTGTCGGGCAGTGGGCGTCGGAGTATTTACGGCTCTACCCATCTGCCAACATCCTTGTCACGACCAAGCGGGATTTTGAAACGGGAAACCGCAAGAAGTTCTGCGGCAGGATTGCGACGGGGGCATATGATGCGGTGATTATCGGACATAGCCAGTTCGAGAAAATCCCCATCAGCGAGGAACGCCAGAGGGAACAGCTCATGCGCCAGCTTGACGATATTGAGCGTGGCATTGACGACGTGCAGGCATCCCACGGGGAGCAGTTCACGGTCAAGCAGCTCATGAAAACGAGGAAAGCGATTAAGGCGAAGCTCGATAAATTAAACGACACCAAGCGGAAAGACAGCGTGATAAACTTCGAGGAACTGGGCATAGACAGGCTCTTTATAGACGAAAGTCATTTTTACAAAAATCTTTACCTGTTTACAAAGATGCGGAACGTCGGCGGCATCGCCCAGACCGAAGCCCAGAAAAGCTCTGACCTCTTTATGAAGTGCCGCTATCTGGACGAAATCACGGGCAACCGTGGCGTGGTTTTCGCAACGGGGACACCCATCTCAAACTCGATGGTCGAGATGTATTCCGTGCAGAGGTACTTGCAGTATGACACTCTCGCAAGGAACGGGTTGCAGCATTTTGACAGTTGGGCTTCCACGTTCGGCGAAACGGTCACGGCTCTGGAGATAGCACCAGAATTAGAGGTACATAAACAAATCCAGGGAGAAATACGCTAAAAAGAGCAACCATAAATGAATGGATTGCTCTTTTAACATATTTGGAAAGTATTGCATAAAAAACTCAGTTTGCTATAATAAAACGCAAGAATGAAAAATTGGTAAGCAGATATGAAAGGTCAGGAGAGATGCTTCATGTATTATATTGTAATCATAGATGATGATCTATCTGTTCAAAGAGAACTTAAGTTATTGTTGGAAAATGCCGGATATCGTGCAGATGTTGCGGAGGATTTTGCTAACATTCCAGAATATGTGCAGAAACTGCAGCCGGATTTGCTTCTTCTTGATGTTGCTCTGCCGGGAGCCGATGGAATTACTCTGTGTTCTAAAATACGGATGATATCGGATGTCCCTATTATTTTTATTACTTCACAAAGTTCCTCTTCCGCAGAATTAGAATGTATGATGACGGGTGGCGACGATTTTATAGAGAAACCTTACCGTCCTGCAGTATTACTGGCACACATAGCCGCAATATTGCGGAGAGTTTCTGGAAAATCACAGAATAAAGTGCTTGTCTTTGGAGGAATAGAGCTGAATCTGCTTAATGGTACAGTGCGGTGTGAAAAAAAGGAAGTTGAACTTTCCAAAAATGAAATGCATATACTGTCCTATTTTTTTATGCATAAAGATGAAATAATATCAAGAGAAGATTTAATGAATAATTTGTGGGATAATGAAAGCTTTGTAGATGATAATACATTGAGTGTCAACATCAGAAGAATCCGCCAGAAGTTAGAAGATATCGGAGTACAGGATCTGATACAGACAAAAAGGGGAATGGGCTATCAGTTAAAAGCAAGAGAGGGGACGGTATGAAACTGAAAGATTACTGTAAGGATAGAGTAACAAGGTTATTAGGGACACTGGTAGTTTTATTTATTTTATCTGAATTTTTATATATCGTAGGTAATACTTTTGCTTCTATTTTTTTGATTGATTTAACAATTATCAGCATACTATTCATAAAGAATCTGATAGAGTGGTACAGAAGAAAAGAATATTTCAAAACAATCCGGGAGCGGGTAGAAGGTATGGAGCATCCCTGGCTGATCGCTGAGCTTCTGCCCGTTTCTTATCGTGCCGAGGACAAATTATATCAGGAATTATTAAGGCTGGTGGGAAGTTCAGCCATAGAGCAGATTCATAAGATAGAGGATGAAGAAAGGGAGTATGAGGAATATATTGAAGAATGGATACATGAAGTAAAAGCGCCGATTACCTCAATGCAGCTTATGATAGAAAACAGGGCTGGAAATAATCCCGTCTTGAAAAAGGGGTTGAACATAGAATTGGGAAAAATTGAAAATGACGTAGAACGTGCGCTATATTATGCTCGTTCAGAACAGGTATATAAAGATTATTTGATCCAGAAGCTGAATTTACACCGTATCTTAGTTAGGGCAATTAACAGAAACCGTACTATAATTATGAATAGCTGTGTCGGAATAGAATTTGAATGTGAGGATGATATTTATATTTATGGGGACGAAAAGTGGCTTATCTTTCTTATAAGCCAGATCCTTTTAAACTCCGTAAAATACCGGCGCAAGGAGGGTGCAAAGATTATCCTGTCATCTGAAAAAAAGAACAAAAAAGTTATACTGAAAATATGGGATAATGGGACAGGGATAAAGGAAGAGGAATTACCGAGGATTTTTGAGAAGGGGTTTACCGGGAGCAATGGAAGGGAAAACGAGCGTTCTACGGGAATAGGCTTATATCTGGTAAAAAAATTATGTCAAAAGCTGGATATGGAAGTATGGGCAGAATCTTTGTTCAAAGAATATACTTCTGTTTATCTATCGCTTCCGGCAAAACAAAACGTCTGATTCTAAAAGGCAAATTCATCACAAATGGATGTGGGGAGTTTGCCTTTTCAAATGGAGAACAGCATATTTCCGGATATATGACAAAATTGTAAGATTCAGGTAATGAAAATCAATAGGTAATCTGTAGGGAGCAGTGTTATACTGACTGCATCAGGAAGAGACATAAAGGAAGGATAAAAATGTTAAGCAAAAATCAGTTGGCCAGGAGAAATGTAAAGACTGCGATTATAAGAGAGCCAGTATATTTTTTTACAATGATATTGATTGCAGCGCTAATGTTTGCGTTTAATTCTCTGTTTTTTTCAGAAGATGTCAGGAGAGCCTGCGAAACGGCATCGGTTCTGGCGGTGTTTTTAGGAATAGCATCTGTACTGATTGTTATGATTACGGCGTGGCTGATCCAATATATGATGCGGCAATCGCTGAAAATCCGCAGCAGGGAATTCGGGCTGTATATGCTGTTTGGCATGAAAGGAACAGAGGTATTTCAGATTTTCCGAAAAGAAACGGTATTTATGGCTGGAATGGCATATATACCTGGAATCCTGGCAGGGGAATTGCTGAAACAGTTTTTGATGGTAATTTTTTTCCATATGTTCCGGACGGAATATGTGCTTAAAATGGATTTTCAGCTTGTAACGGTGTGTTTGACAGCAACTTTATATTTATTTTGTTATTTAGCCGCATTGCTTAAGGTGAGAAAACAATTTTCCAAAATGAATATCCGTCAGTTAAATGAAATGGAGAGGATAAATGAAGCCGATGAAAAAATATCTGGAAAGAAGAAGCAAAGGAAAAGAACTAAAAAATGGCTTTTGAAAGGAAACCGGCTATTTTTATGCAGGGCAATAGAATCTGAACTATATTCTATGCGGAAAATAATCATATTTGTTATGTCCCTTTTAGTTGTTTCTATTTCAGGAAGCACAGTTGCCATGATGTATACCGATTATCAGAACCACCAGATTGATTCGGAATATCCGTTTGATGTCATGATATATCATCAAGCCCCCAAACCTGAATTCCAGCGTGAAAAAGATATATTAGAAAGTGAAACTGGAATACAGGAATCCCATGAATATGTGATATATCAAAATGGCGTCAGTATGATGAATGAATGGCTTTATACACATCTGATGTATTTTGGAGATCGATTTATCAGTGAAGAAGGTGCATTTGATGCAGAAAAGCTGGACGCTGATGAAGAGGGATATGATGTCTACTATGCATATGATACTTATATGAAAGTGAGCGATTATAACATACTTCGGAAAATGCTTGGCCAGAAGCCTGTTGAACTCCGGGCAGATGAGTATATTTTACAGATTAAAAGAAGGTTAGAACCTGAACTTACTAATGAAATCCGAAGCAGGACGCTGCTATGTGATACAAAAGAATTGCACTGCAAAGAAATCAGTACTGTAGATTTTGAACAGAATGGACATAATGGAGCTGACTATGTTTTGGTAATCCCGGATGATGCGGCAAATCATATGACACCATATTACTCTGTATTTGCGGCATCTATAAAGAAACAGGCTGCAGGAACAGTGTTTGATAAATTAGATGATGCGTCCAGTGGAAATGACGGGCTTTATTGGGGCAGTAACCACAGTATTTTATATGTCAGTCCGATTTTGCTGAAAAAGCAGGTGGAAACAGAATTGAAAGCAACGCTTGTGCCATTTATATTTGCGTTTGCCTATGTAAGTATCGTGTTTTTATGCGTGGCAATTTCTTTCCTTGCATCCCATCTGATCAGCACTTCGGAATCAAACAGACGCCGTTACCTGCTTTTAGAAAAACTGGGAATGAATCAAACAAAAATTGATACGGTGATACATGAACAGTTGGCAGTTAATTATCTGATTCCGCTTTGTATGGCGCTTATTCCCGGATGTCTGATTGCGAACCATGCAAGCAAAGGTTTTATTCTGGCTACGGGACTTCGTGCGGTATGGGTAAAATATGTGTTCTTGTCGTTCTTATGGATTTTAATGCTGTACATGATTTACTTTATACTTACAGATATATTTTTTAGGAGAAATATTCATCATCGAAAGGAAGGAAATATATAGGATGGAAACATATATCAAGGTGGAAGATGTTGAGAAATATTATGGGAGTTCAGGAATCATTACAAAAGCGGTAGAAAGAGTCAGCTTTGAAATATCAAAAGGGGAATTTATTGGGATTATGGGGGAATCCGGTTCTGGTAAAACATCTTTGTTGAATGTGCTTGCCACCATTGACACAGCTACGGCAGGACACATATATTTTGAGGGAAAAGATATTACAAAAATGAGCGAGGACGTTAGAAGTGAATTCAGGAAGGAAAATTTAGGTTTCATTTTCCAGAACTTCAATCTTTTAGATACTATGACATTGCAGGAAAATATTTATATGCCGCTGATCCTTAATGAAGAAAAAAGTAACGACATCATAAAACGAACGGAAGAAATCATAAATATATTGGGAATCAAGGAAGTTGGAAACAAATATCCATATCAAGTATCCGGCGGACAGCAGCAGAGATGTGCCTGTGCCAGAGCGCTCGTAAATAATCCTAAATTGATTTTAGCGGATGAACCGACAGGCGCCCTTGATCCACAGAATTCAGAAAATTTAATGGAATTGCTTTTAGAAATCAATAAGAAATTTAAGACAACTATTTTGATGGTTACACATGATTCATTTTCTGCAAGCTATTGTAACCGTATCTTGTTTTTGGAAAATGGGAAAATATCTTATGAGATATATCGGGGAGCAAGGAGCAGGGAAGAATATCTCGGAGCAATTCTGGATGCTCAAAAAGCATAATTTCAAAAAATAATATGAATATATCTGTATCAGATTGAGATAACATTACTTTGATGATATAAATCGGTAATTGAGTGGAAAAGGTGAAAGGAAAGGGATTGTAATGAAGAGAACATCAAAGAGATTATTGGCAGGAATGGCTTTTTATCTGACAATTGTTTTGATATCTGGGTGTACTATAAAAGGCACTGCTAATCAGGCACCAAGGGAGATTTTAGAAGATGATGGGATCATTTCTGAAATGAATGCAGAGATATATAAACAAGAGAAATTACCGTTGGATTATGATGGAGAAGAAGTGAGAGCAGATTTAACCCATGTAGATTTTATCGTTCGTTTATCAGAAGATAATGGTTTTTATCTTGAATACAATATTAGTGGCAAAAACGATGAACCCCCTTTGACAGTCAATATACAGGATGGAGTTCTTATCCTGGAAGAGAAAAATGCTAAGCCGGCAACTTATTATAGCGGAGTATTTGTTGATGGCATTAGCAATAACTTGAAAACGAAAAAAACTGACTACACCAGTGTTGTAACATTATATGTTCCTTCTGATGCGGAAATTAAGTTGATGACAAATATGGGGGAAGGCGATATGGAACTTCATGGAATCAATGTAAAACCAGTAGACATTCACATGGATGAGGGAGATTTAGATCTCTTTGATATGACAATAGAGGGCGGAAATATTATATTAGTTAATGGAGATATTGTGGCAGAGAATGTGAAATTATCTCAAAATATCCAAATGCAAACGGAGAATGGGGATTTTTCTTTGGAACTGAATCCATCATCTCAGGATATGCTTTCAATTTATGCCAATTCAGAGATGGATATAGAAGTGTCCGAGAAACTGGGAGGAAAGTTATCGGAAAATGATGAGAAAGCATATTTTGAGAGAAAGGTAAAAGGCTCAGATGATTGCCTGACGATTGTGTCGAAATGTGGGGATATCATGATAGACTAGAAGCGGACAGCAACAGTTTTGTGAATATATTCTTATCAGATTTAGACGGCATTATTTTGATGAAGTGAAGGAATGTGTTGTGGAAAATATCATTGAACAATATCAAGAATGCATTGAGCATGAGTTTAATGCCTTATGTAAGATCATCATTCGCCATGCGTCAGCAGAAGCTAAGAGCAAAGTTTCTAAAAAATGGAAGCGGGAAATATCTTTTGAGTATTTAGTAGAATCAGGAGTGATACCAGCATATAGTTGTGGGGGATTTGAGAATGGAATAGAAGCCAGACATCCGCTGTCGCTTTGTGGACATACTGTAATTTTAGAAAATGAGCGGCTTTCCAAGGCATTATCTTTGTTGGAAAGGAAGAAACAAGAAATTGTATTCTTATATTTTTTTAAACATTACACTTACCAGGAAATTGCAGGGTATTATGGTCAGGCGCATAGTAGTGTTTGGAGCAGAATGAAGACGGTAATGAAGCAGCTGAAAGGAGAAATGGGGAAACAGGAATGAAGGGAAAGAATCTTATTTCGTATGGAACGATTGTAAAAGCTGCCAATGGTGATCCGGGAGCAATCGAAACAGTATTAGAACATTATGGTGGATATATCCGATATTTTTCAAAAATGGATGGTTATGTGAATACAGATGTAGAAAACCATGTAAGGGAACGATTAATAGACGGTATATTGAAATTCCGTTTTGATAAAGAATAGAGCTAACAATAAAACATTGTTTTGCATAAATGTATGAAAGCAGTAAGTCTACAAGATTCACTGCTTTTTGAATTTTAGATATAAAAACATAGGGTAATGTTTGTGCAACGTCAGGCTTAAAACGGTGAATCCATGTAGGAAAGGGTTCGTCGTTTTTTATTTTTCTGAATCCGGTAGCCTGTGGGGAAAGGAGAAGCATTAGGGTTATACCGAAAAGTAGATTATACCGAATTTTCTTCAGATGTCCTTGAAAATCGAGACTCGCCATTCAAAAACTCGGGATAAGATTTTTTCTTACAGACGGTAACTAGCCTACAAAAATTCGGGATAAGATTTTTCTTGTTTCAATCTACAAGAACAAAATTTTTATTTTTATAGCTAAATGAGAATCTGGCAATCAAAATCGTCAAAAATGTGATAAATATATGCGAACTAAAAAAATATTATCCCGAATTTTTTGTATAGCACTTCAAGACAGATGAATAAATATTATCCCGAAATATTCTTTAGAACAGCTTGTATTTGGAGACTCTTTCGTAAATATCGGGATAAGGCACTTTTCGGTATAACGGATTTTATCCCGAATTCGGGATAAAAAGGGCAAGTTTCGCCAGAGTAACTCAAAACCCACTTTGTGGGTTTTGCTTACCCGGCAACCTTGATGGGGATTCTGTTTCCCCATGCCCTCAGTTCATGCATATTTTCCAAATATGCAGATTGGCTCCTATTAAAAATAGTCGCAGCGTGATTGTCTTACATCACGGAAAATAAAAAAACTTCCAAAAATAATCCCATTTCCTTTCCCACTAGTGTTCTCCAATCGGCTTATATAGTAGGAAGCAAAAAACAGCTTCCCCTGATCAGGCATTATGAAAAAAAGCAAGGAGGGATTCATGCGATTTACAAAGAGTGAACTGGAGATGGTTTACAAATATGAAGCGACAACAAAAGAGGACACAGTGAAAGCCATGAGGGACGGGCAGTCAGCAGCCGGGGATGACCTGACACGGATTATCATAAGGAATGCCGCAGACAAACTGGAAAAACTTCCAGAACCGGAATGCAGCCGGTTCATAGCGGACAATAAGGCACATTTCATAGGACAGGGCAGAAGTTCCGTCCTGCGGAGACTGAATGAAGCAAAGGAACGGTTGAAACAGCCGGTCTTACAGGGGCATGACCTGTCAGGGCGGGAACGGTTCCAGACGGACACAAGACATATGCTCGTCCTTGATGTGCTGAATAATGACAGCCCCGTAGGATTTAAAGGGGAGAGATACCGCTTCTTCCTCTCAGACGGGAGATACCGCAATGCCATAGAAAGTGAAAAGCGTGGGGAAATCAAAATTCGCAGCCATGCGGCGGTGGTTTCCGGGAAACTGTACCCGGATAAGAAAATGGAACATGACAGATAACAGTCCCATGATAAAAATAAGAACTGCACAAAAGATGAAAGGGAACATAACAGGGGAGTGGAGAAAACTGAAAAAATATTGAAAGAAGGGAGGGAATCTATGCAGAGAAAGAAAAAAGGGAGAAAGAATACGCCGATCCGTTATGTGGTAGAACATGTATATTCCGGTACGGAAAGCATGGAGGGATTATTAACGGTTGTGAGCGAAGAAGCTGCCCGCAGGAATGTGGAGAAAAGATTAAGGGGCAATATCGAGACGGAGAAGAAGGCTGTCTGAAAAGATGAATTGATGGTTGATGCCAGAGACGGAAAAGGCTATAATGAAGTCAGCGTATTTCTGTCTCTGGATATTGAGTAAATATAGGAGGCCAATATGCAGAATACAGAAAATAAAGAAATATGGACAGCACTTTATGCGAGATTGTCAATGGACGATGGGAACGTCGGGGAGAGCATGAGTATCGGAAGCCAGAAAGCAATCCTTAAACGGAAAGCGGAAGAAATGGGTATTCACAGTTATAAATTCTACGTGGAAATGTAAACCGCTTAATTGATACAAGGGGCATGAACAGAATATCGGGGAAACCGCTGAAAACAAGGGGTTCCGGCACATAGGGTGTTGCCGGAATCCCTTGTTTGATTTTGGGGCTGTGCCAGGGCAGCATGGGAGCGGCGGTTACGGACGGCCACAGTGGTCAAAAGTCTGACCCCTCTGTGGCTGTTTTGACCCCTGCGGCAAAAGGTCTGACCCCTATGGCTGTGAATGTGACCCCTGTGGTCACGGTTTTGACCCCTCCCCTTGTCCAGTGTGACCCCTCTGCATCTTAGAGAATTTATGTGAATGAAAAATGTGCAGTATCCCTGAACAATATTTAACAGCCGCCCAGGCGGCAATAAAAAAATAATGCCATAGGATTTTTGGTACTCGCAGGCAAAAGTATTGAAGAATGGCTTAAAATCAAGGGTTTTAAGGCTTGGTGGGGTTCATCACGGTGGGTGGTGGGCCCCGTTTTTTCGTGTTTTTGGATGCCGCTGATAGGATGGCGATAGGGGCAAAAATCGTACTATCAGGCAAAAGTATACTTTCACGCAAAAGTCAGGGGTTTCCGTGATAGTATATGACGGAAAGGTAAAAGGGTGTAAGATATTGGCGGTTTTGGCTGAAAGGTGTATTAGCTTGACGGAAAATGCTGTCGATAAACGGGGGATATGATACAAACACGGAAACTGCATGGAGTTTTCGTGTTTGTATATGAGTTTCCGTGATAATATGGGGTTTTGCATGATAGTATATAGAAAAATTGAAAAATGGTAGCGGGAGGAAAAGGGCTGTTCAATGGCTCTTTTTGCTTTCCACTCCCGAAAAATAGTCGTTTCGTGCCATCGGGTGAAAAACAGAAAATATTTATGGTATAATTCAGTGGATGCTTTTGCTTTGAAGTATATTGTGGTAGAATGAAGCCATTCAGCAAATTAGAATCTTAAGGAGACCGAATTATGAAAAAAATCTTAAAATGGAGTTTAGTCATTTTATTTGTTGTTTTGTTAATTGATCTAGGGATAATTGGTATAAAGATATTTAGCCATGACTATGATGTCATTCCAGAATCATATATAGGATATGTGTGTTTCTTGATGTTAGCTGTCTGTGGAATACTTATGCTTTTTTCTACAAGGTGTCCGTACTGTGGAAAAGTACAAATAACGAAAGGCAAGTATTGCCCCTATTGCGGAAATGAAAAAAATAGTGGAAACAGTAAGGTTGAAAAATAAAAGGATAAGTGAATCCTTTTTGCGGGGGAGTTTGCCGGGTTCTTGAACCCGATGGGAGAGGGCATATCTGCCGGGATGGAGAGCGGTTGATAATCCATCAATAGCTTGTGAGGCATATCGGCAAAGCACGGAAAAACTGAAATCCTATATGCAGCGCCAGTGGATCCTTGTGGGAGGAATGGCTGGCACGTTTAGGGAGATGGAATAAATGGGAGGAGCATCAGCCTATGAAAATGAGAACGGAATACACCTGCCCTTTGGAACTGGTGCATGACATGATTAAAGGGAAATGGAAACCGATTATCTTATGGCGGCTGCGTTTAGGGGCGACATCCCTGGCGAAGCTGGAACGGGATATAGACGGCATTACACAAAAGATGCTGCTGGAGCAGTTAAAGGAACTGATGGATTATGGATTTGTGGAAAAGAAATCCTACGAGGGATATCCGCTCCGGGTGGAATATTCTTTAACGGATGATATGGGAATGAAAATATTGGAGGCGTTAAGGATCATGCAGCATATCGGGATTGACTATCTGAAAGCAAACGGCATGGAGCATATCCTGGAGGAGAAGGGAGTAATCCCGGATTAGTACCCACGAAAAAGTGGGTAATTTACTGTTCGGGAGCCGCCGCTTATAATATCATCATAAAATCGGATTGGAGGTTATCGAAGATGAATGTTACAAGCAGCGGTATTATAAACGGAGTGATACAGCCTCAATATGGCGGGCATGGGACGCAGTTCAACGAAAACGGCATCCCTACCTACTCTTTGCCTTTTGCAGTGGAAGATGCACCGCATGGAACAGTGTCGGTTACCATTGTCTTGGAGGACAAGGACGCATACCCGGTGACAGGGGGATTCGCATGGATACACTGGCTGGCGGCAAACATAACCCGCTTTGAGATTAAAGACAACGAGAGCCAGACGGCGGACGACTTTGTGCAGGGCAGGAATAGCTGGACGAGCATACAAGGCGGTGAGCAGTCCACGGAGCTTTCCTGTTATTACGGCGGTATGACGCCGCCCGATAAGCCACACATTTATGAGCTTCATGTGTATGCCTTGGATAAGATGCTGGATTTGGAGAGGGGCTTTCTGCTGAATGAGCTTTACCATGAAATGGACGGTCACATCTTAGGGCAGTTTACCCTGAAAGGGATATATGGGAATTAGCTGTCTGAAAGTCGGCGGGCGCACAATAAAAACAGTTGTGGCGGTATTCCTGTGCTTGATGGCAGGCACAATAAAGAAATCAGACACGGCATTCTATGCCGCCATTGCCGCTGTGCTGTGCGTCCAGCGCACCTCTAAGGACAGTTTCCGTGAAGCGTTCAACAGGGAGGTGGCTACGGTTATCGGCGGGATATGGGGTATGCTCGTTCTGCTGTTTGAGAGGAATGTCTGGTGCATCCCATATGAAGTGTTGCGATACCTGCTTTTATCGGTGCTTCTTATTCCCATCATCAATTTTTCCATTTTGATAAAACAGGAAAAAGGGACGTTCCTCATGTGTGTTGTTTTTCTGTGCATTACCGTGACGCATGGAAATGATGTAAACCCTTTGTCTTTTGGCATTGCACGGATTTTGGATACTACGGTTGGCATTGTGATTGCTTTGATAATAAACCAGTTTCCAATCCGCAGGACATAATCCCCAAATGGCATGTGTGGCTTATCGGCAGAGTACGGAAAATCTGAAAGCCTATATGCAGCGCCAGTGGAGCCTTTTGGGGGATGGCTGGCACGTTCAGGGAGATGGAATAGATGATTTGATATCTGTTCCCAGCCCCAAAACGGAAATAAGCCGTAAAATCAGGGAATGATACGCTAAATTGACAGGATGACACGCTAAGGTGGTGGCATTTAGACAGCTTTGATTTTATAATCCAAACAGAAAAACAGAAAGGGAGGTTGTTTGAAATGACTTTTGGAGAGAAATTAAAGGCTATCCGCAAAGAGAAAGGATATTCTCAGGAGGAGATGGCAGGACTGCTGGATGTGTCACGTCAGGCTGTAAGCAAATGGGAAAGCGACAGGGGAATACCGGAGATTGATAAATTATTGCAGATCAGCAATATGTTTGGTGTAACATTGGATTATCTGCTGAAAAGTGAAAGCCCGGATGGGAATAACCAAAGCGGTGGTTACTATGTAAGCCGGGAGACGATTGATGGGTTCCTTTCCTATAAACGGCATCGGGCGAAGAACATTGCTATTGGGGTGGGGCTGATTATCGGTTCTGATATCTTTGGCAGCTTTTCTGATTACAGGCAGCTTCTGCTTCCTCTATATTGGGGAACTATGGCAATAGGCATAGCCATATTGGTATGGACTTTTTTTCAGCCGAAGCATTATCAGGAAATCTGCTCAAACTCATTGCTGTTTGATGAGGCAATCATAAAGTCTTTTCGTGAGGATAGCAGCCGGAACCGGAAAAGATATGTAGGCATGATCGTATTAAGCGTTGTGCTGTTCTTCTTTGGGGCAGAATTTATATTTATGGCAAAGGACATTGTGGGAAACGAAGTGTGCAATGCCTTGGACTGGCTGATAGATGCTGCGGCAGTTATGTTGTTGATCATGGCGGGTATGTCAATCCATGCGGAAAATATCATTGCACAGAATACAGAGTATATTCATAAGAAAAATTCAAGAGGTAAGTTTGCATGGGTTTATGTAGCTTTGCCTGCAACAGTTCTGGCAGTGGTGATGGGGATTGTCACAAATGCGTGGAGTCCAGTTTTCCCGATCATATTCCTGTTTTGTGTATTGCTGGTAACTGTCTGCAAACTTCTGATAGAAAAGAGGGAATCTAAATGAAGAATATTATTTTATTTATACTGTTGGGTATTCTGACCGCCATAGGATTGGCTGGCTGTGGTGCAGACCGGGGTAACAGAGGAAAAGATTTACAGGGGCTTTCACAGATAGAAGTATATTCAAGTGATGGGCATTTGATAAATACTATTTTGGATGAAGAAATTCTCAGCCAGTTTAATGATTTAAATTATACGGATATTCCGTCTGATACAGATGAGGAGATGGACACACTGGAGAGTAAAATTGAAGACCTTAACGTAATATGCACAATTATTTCCTACAAGACACCAGTGGCTGCCTATAATGATGGAAGTTTGGAGAAATTGATGGAACTGACGGTATATGAAGATTCAAATATTATAAAAGAACAGATTGCCCCGGAAACAATAAAGGGAGGATATGTTCCAAAAGAATTTTTGATATTTTATGTTACTGTATCAGATGAAGATAAAAATTTTATTCTGTCATTGATGGAATGAAACAAGTAATGAATGTGAGCTGTTAAAAAAGAGACAGCAATTCAGAATTGTTTATTAAATAAAAGGGTAATATGCACAAACCGCCGCACTATGGCTATCATCCGCCATATGCGGCGGTCTGCCTTTTCCGCAGGCAGGCCGGGCGGCCTGATAAGGGAAATCACTTGGAAAGCGGGGGAATAAGAGGTAATATGCTTACACGGCCAGTATCGGCTGTACGCTTATAGTCATTTCGTGCAATTTATGGGAGTTTCGTGCAATAGGATTTGATAGGATACCCCATAATCCGATATAATTTATGGTGGAAATAAACACAGAATTGAGGGAAATGCGATGAAGATAGCGGTCTGTGATGACAGCAGGGAGGACAGGGGTGCGCTGCGGGCGCTGCTGGAAGCCTGCGGGCATGATTTTGAAATAAGGAAATATGGCTCCGGCGAGGAGCTTTATGCGGATATGGGGTATGTACGGGAATGCGGCATCGTGTTTCTGGACATCAACATGGAGGGCATGGACGGGCTGGATGCGGCGGGGAAGATAAAGGCGGAATGCCCGAAGGTACATATCGTGCTGGTGACGGCCTATGTGAACTATGCGCTGGACGGGTACAAGGTGAAGGCCAGCCGGTTCCTCTTAAAGGATGACCTGGAACAGACGCTGCCGGAATGCGTGGAGGACATCCTGCGGGAGGAGCGGGTGGTGGAGTTCGGCTTCGTAGAAGGGAACGTGCGCCTGCGGGTGGACGACATCATCTATATCGAGACGAGCAGGCACAAGAATGTGTTCTACACGGCGGGGCAGACGTACAGTATATATAAGAAGATGGATGAGCTGGAGGTGGAACTGGCGGGGATGGGCTTCGTGCGGATACACCAGAGTTTCCTTATCAACATGAGGTACATCGGGAAACTCAGCGGCTATGTCATGGTGCTGACTACCGGGAAGGAGATATCCGTGCCGAAGTCCAGATACCCGGAAGTGAAGCGGCAGTACACATTGTTTAAGGGGGCGGAGTGATCATGGCATTGTGGGTACTTTCATTCTGTATCATGGCGATAGAGACGTGGGGGAGCATATATTTCTTTGATACCTTTTTGAAGAAAAAGAATGTGGGGAGGCTGGGAAAGTGCAGATATGTTGTTCTGTATTTTGCTGGCATGGTAGTGGCGCTATTAGGAGGACATTTTGATTTAATGGGAATCAAGGTCATGCTGGTAATCCTTGTTTCCATCACATTCTGCACAGTGTTTTACGAAGCGGGCTGGAAACAGCGTATCTTCTTTTCCGGGCTGAATTATGCGCTGCTGTTTCTGACAGACCTTTTTTTCCTGCAGATAGAAAATATGTCCATTTCCCCAAACGTGGTGCTTACTTTTCTGCTTCTGCCCTCAAAAATGCTCTGGCTCTGTTTGGTGTTCATAGTCCGGAAAATATGGAAAGGACAAAACAATTATGGAGAACTTTCCCGTAAGGAGTGGCTGAAATTTTCCATGATTCCGCTGCTCGCTGTGGCATCCATGCTGCTTATGTTCTTCTGTAACAGTGCAGAGGCAAAGGTGCAGACAGCATACCTCTTTCTGTCGGTGGGGCTGATATTCATAAACATTTTTGTCATAGAGTTGTTGCAGGGAATCCTTGAAAAAGAGGAGCTGTTCCGGGAAAGCGTGCTGGCAGGCCAGAAGAAGGAAAGCCAGCTTGCCCATTACCGGGATATGCAGGCGGTCTATGAGGGGCAGGGGAGGAAGATGCACGATTATAAGAACCAGATAAGGACAATGCAGGTGTTGTTGAAGAAAGGCGACACGCAGGCTGCCGCTGCGCTTGCGGAACGGCTGACGGAGAGCATTTCGGTGGAGATGGCGGCGGTCAATACGAACCACCCAGTGGTGGACGCAGTCCTGAACCAGAAGTTCCACGCAGCAAGGGAGCAGGGCGTGTCCATGACGTTCCGGGTGGGTGACATGGGTGGGCTTCGTCTTAATGAGGAGGAGACGGTGATTCTGCTCTCCAACCTGCTGGACAATGCCATCCATGAGTGTGTGAAAGTGGTGCGGCAGGGAAAGAAGGCTGTTATCCATGTCAAGCTGGTGCAGGGGGGCGGTAAGCTGATCTTCTCCGTAAGGAACCCTGTAGCGGAAAAAGTGCAGGTCACGGAAAGCACCGGCCTGTCGAATGTGAAGGCGGTGGCAGATAAATACGGCGGGGATTTTGCAGTTTCCTGCGATGGGGAAAAGTTCCAGGCGGTGGTGATGTTATAAACTTTATGGTCATTTCGTGCAATTTATAGTCACTTGGTGCAATCGCGGTTTGAAATGTAGGCGTATCTGCCGATGGATTTTATGAAACGGCAGCAGGCCAGGGTTGGCGCAAAAATATTAAGTCAAGGAGGATGATAGTATGTCAATGAATGTGAATGGAAGCACACAGCAGACGGGAAGCGAATGGTTCCGGAACATGAAGATGCAAAAGCCTGACAGGAATGCTCCGGAGGCGCAGCCGCCGCAGGCTGACAGGGCGGTGAATGTCACAATCTCAAGGGAGGGACTTGAAAGCCTGCAAAACGGCGGTAAGGCGAGAACCTATGAGGGCGTGGTGAAACAGAAAGAATCCATTATGCAGGCGTCAAAGTCCGTAGGGGCAGGTTACGGATACCGCCTGTCCGAGGAAGCCGGGAAACTGAAAGGGCAGAGGGAAAGCGGTGGCGCATACAGTCTTTCGGACAGGGCTACGGACTACGTAAGGGCGTATGGCAATCTTTACGATGAGATTGTACAGGGGTATAAGGACGGCACGGCGGAGCGTTATGTGGA
The DNA here is from genome assembly GCA_910574285.1 of Lachnospiraceae bacterium. Taxonomy (GTDB): domain Bacteria; phylum Bacillota; class Clostridia; order Lachnospirales; family Lachnospiraceae; genus Sporofaciens. Next base: position 17,601 of record CAJTAL010000042.1, read on the forward strand.
GGATGGAAGTTCCGAGACGGGGTTCCGTAAAATGACGCTGGAGGAAGAACTGGCTGACCTGGATAGAGCATTCGGGAGGATGGCTGACGGTGCAGGCGTTAAGGAAATGATCTCAGGCGAGTTCAAGAGGCTGTCATCCAAAGCCGGAAGCAGGCAGACAGCTTTTGCGGATACAAATAAAAAGCCGCAGGGGACAGATGTACCGCAGAAGTTGGTGACGCTGGCTCAGGCTTGGAAGGATGCCTATAAGGTTTCCGGTTCTAAAGAGGGCGGCATGGAGAAAGTATTATCCATGCTGGACGGTATGTTCGGCATAAAAAATGAAGCGTAGGAGGTAAAGGATATGCTTATGATCAGGGATTTCGGTAACAGGTTCCAGCAGATATCGGGAATGCCCATAAACAGCAAGGGCGGTAAGGATATGCTGAAAAGGGCTGGCATTGACACGAACAGTAAACAGTATCAGGCAGTAATGAAAAGTATGTCGGCGGCGTGCTCTGGTGTTGGGTACACAAATATTCAGGCAATCAAAAACAGGATGAGCCGCTATGATAAGGATGGCGACTATATCAGTCCTGTTACGGGATTGGCAGGTCTGGTTGTAACGGAGAAAAACCGTGCAGAAAAGAATAGGGCCATTGATATACCGGAGAGCAGCAGGGATGAGATGTTTGAACTGACCAAGAAAGAGTTTCTGCAGGAAAACGGTGTAGGCAATGGAGACACTACAAGGCGTTCAGATGTATATTTGAATCTGTATCGGAAAATGGATAAGAATGACAGACTGGCAGCAGGGAATACATTAAGGCAGTATGAGCGGGCATATATGCAGGCATTTGTTGATGCGGTGAAGGCTGTTGATCCAAAATGGGAGCCGGGCAAGCCGATCCCGTCCGAGGCTTTGGACGGAATCACAAGGGAGTCCATTGACAATTCGCTTGTGAAGTCAGGCGGCTCTCTTGTGAAAAAAACGTCTTCGGGCAGTTCATTGGATATACAGATATAATTTTTACACCCTATTCCGCAGAGGCGCAAAAACCATGCGCCCCTGCCGGGGATTATCTGGAAGGAGGTGAAGGTCGGTATGGAATTTGACAGGGGAAGTTAGGCGGTATGTCTGCATGGAGGTATAAACTGCTCGGACTTATTACATGGGAGCAGGGGCGGCTCTGAACGACAGAGGGGCTGCCATTAAAATAATTGATGACAATGGAGGATTTGAAAAATGAATGTAAATGGAATAGGACAGAATTATTATCAGAACAATGTATCAGCGAATAGATACAACAGGAGCAGGGCAGGACAGTTCTACCCGCAGAAACAGGCGGCAGAGGAATCTGCTCCCGGAAGTGCAAGGCAGAATACCAATGTGCAGGATATATATGACGCACTTAAATCAACAAATCCGTTAATGGGGCAGGATGACAGCGCCGTTTCAAATGACAGCGGCCTGACTACATGGTACAAAGGAAAGACATTGGAAGAATGGGCGTTGACAGCACCAAAATATACTGATCCGGCAACGGGCCTCTCATGGTATGTTATAGATGACAAACAGCCATATATGACAGGGGAGGATGCTGAAAAATTTTTGGAAATGTGCAGGGAAACGGGAGAGTTTCCGCTGAAGAAATTTGCGGAAATGGTTGGAACGATACAGCACCTTGACGATAATACGACTGCTTACATAGCCGATAACGGCACGGTGATTAAATCAAAGGACGGGAAGGAACTAGAGATTGACACTTCATCCATGACTTATGACATGATCATGAATATGTTTAAGAACCTGCCCAAAAGCGGGAATTACTTTGACAGCTCATATTGGCAGAAAAATATCCAGAAAGCTATGTTTTCTGTAGAACAGTGATGCTTTACATATTCAGACTGACACGGTGTAGCTGGGAGGATGGAAGCATATCACCCCCAGCAGTAATATTCTAAGTTATTGGGTTATCGGAATAACGGATGAAACGGAGAATTTTGACATCCTTGGAAGCACGGTGGAATCTGCAATCCAGGCAACGAAAAAGGCACTGTACGATTTGGAGCATCCGGTAGTATATACGTCTAGGAGCATTGAGGTTCAGCAGACCCGTTTCAAATAAGGGGAATTTTATAGAGCGTTTTTGGAGAAGCTGGAGAAATTGTAGGATATAAGGAATAGGCGAAAGAAAATGCTTGAGGCAGAATTTGGGATAATTGAGGATATAGGGGAAACGCGGGAGCATTCCTATAATCAATTAAAACAGCTTTTGGGAGAGGTGTAACATGAAAAAGAACATTATTTTATGGGTGGCGGCTTCGGCGGTAGTTATGCTGGCGTTTCCGTGGCTTGCGGTTACTTTTGTAAAAGGCGATGCAGGAATGGCGGTATGCTTTCTTCTGTTTTTTGCAGTCAATCCATTATATTCCGTGATAAACGGAGTGTATGCGGGAAAAGATGTGAAGCATTTGTGGAGCCTTCCGGTTATTTCAGCAGTGCTATTTCTGATAGGAACATGGATATTCTTTGACATGGGAGAAACGGCATTTATCCTGTATGCGGCAGTCTATCTCGTTATAGGGATAATGGCTATGCTGATTTCCATGCTTATCAGAAAGAAAACACAGAAGTAACCTGACGAGGCAGGGCAGGCATCCCCAGCGTTCCGGCAGATTGGGGAATTGGGGAGCAGAGAGAGAGGAGGTGAAGGTCGGTATGGAATTTGACAGGGGAACATAGATAAAACATCTTTGCATGGAGCAATAAAATGCTCGGACTTCTATTGAGAGAGCAGGGGCAGGCTTTATCAAATAATTAGGAAATTGCAAATATAGACAAAACCGGGAAATTGGGATTGTATGGAGAAATAGAATGGTTGATGTATATGTGGCGGCTGCGTTCAGCAAAGACGCTAAAGGTGGGAATAAGGCAGGAGTGGTTTTGGGTAGGTCAGAGTTGACTTCTGTTCAAAAAGCAGCAATAGCAAAAGAAATGGGATATTCTGAAACTGCTTTTGTGTTGGATTCTGATAAGGCTGATTTTAAGCTGCAATATTTTACACCAACAGAAGAAGTCCCGTTGTGTGGCCATGCTACAATAGCAGCATTTTCTACCCTTAAACTGCTGAATATGTTAGATAAACCAGATTGTACCATAGAGACAGAAGCCGGGATTCTCAATATCCATATAAAAGATGATGGTTTGATATTGATGGAGCAGAATCGCCCGGCATACCTTGAAGTTTTGGATTCAGATATTTTTATGGGGTGTATAGAAAGGAACTTTATAGACCATAGATTTCCGATACAGATAGTTTCTACGGGGTTAAATGACGTTATGCTTCCTGTTGATTCGGTAGAGCATTTAGAGCAGTTATCTCCTGATTTTGAAATGATAGCAAATATGAGTAAAGAGAAGGAGGTAGTTGGAGTCCATGCTTTTACCATGATTAAGGAATCAGATGTAACAGCTATATGCAGGAATTTTGCTCCATTGTATGGGATTGATGAAGAATCAGCAACTGGTACGGCAAACTGCGCTTTGGCATGTTATCTTTTCAAATACTATAAGCAACAGTCACAATATGTTTTTGAGCAGGGGCATAATATGGGAGACATCTCACGAATTGTTGTAAATCTTTCATATCATGAGAATGTAATTGATTCTGTTTTTGTCGGCGGGTATGGGTATTTGCTTGGGAAGAGGTCTTTGCCAGTGTAAAGGATTTTAGCGGACGGCATATCACCAATAAGCCACAGAGGGCGGACAGGGCAGGCATCCCCGGTTTCCGGCAGATTGGGGAATCGGGGAGCAGGATTTATTTTTTGAATGGGAGATGTAGATATGGGAAGGGGTGCAGGCAGTGTATCCATTATAGGTGGAGCAGACGGACCTACAAGTATTTTTATCGCCGGAAAAGGTGGTAAGGTGAAGCTGACAACACGCATCCAAAATTATTTCTGCAAATTAAAAAGGAACAGAGTAAAAAAGCGGATAACTGCCAATCCCCATACGCTGGAGGAAGTCGTGGAACTGATGAAAAGGGAATACGGCGCTGAGGAGGTTTCGCAGCAGTCTCATAATTATCTGGAGCAGAAGCAGTCCCTAAAAGCATCCCTTGTAATGCGCCACCGCCCGGATTTGCTTGGGGAACTGATGGACTTGGAGTCGCCCGAAGGTGAGGATGTGGAAGCCTTGAAAGTATTTTGGGAGCAGGTACAGGAGCGGGAGAAGATGGCAGCGGAAATTGCAGATGATATCTTCCCCGTAGATTTCCATATATATGCAATTAAGTGTCCTGAAAACTGTATGATGCAGATAGGGGTGGAAACTGTCTGGCAGGTGATAGATGGCTCATTCAGCGGGGATAAGAAAACCATGAAGCAGTTAAGGAAACTGTTTAAAAAGATATATCTGTATTATGGTGTCACTGCCGAAGATATAAAAAATGAAACGGAAAGGTATAAGTCACTTTTAGCAGCATTGTGTTCATAGATGGCTGCTTTCCGGCAAAACAGGAGGAAAGTGAAATGGATATTACAGGAATAGCAAAAAGCCATCAGGCGAACCGTATTGCAACGGGAAAGCCATCATCTAAGAAGGAATGGAAACTGTCGGATTCCCTCCGGGAGAAGATAACCGAATATGCCAAAGAAGATGCGGCACAGAACGTCTATATGGGGAATAAGTTTCTCGCCCTGCGCAAAAGCGAGGTCGCCAAAGTCGCGCCGGACAGGGTTGCGCTGATGGGGAAACTCAATCAGGAAATGGCGGATATGAAGGAAATAAGGGAGGCGGACGAGAGGTGGCTGCGCCTCCTGTTCGGGGAGCCGTATGAAGTCAAGTTCCAGTCGGAAGGTACGGGTTCTGCCATCCATGTGTATGACAGGAACGGTGACGAGATATTGACCTACACGACGGGCGTGGGCTGGCATGAGAAGGAGTCAAAGGCGGAGACGCAGGTACACGGGGCTTTGAAGGCTGCCTACTATGATGCGTACCATGCGGCAAGGCAGGAGATAAATGCTGGTGCTGCCGGGATGGAAGTTCAGGGTGGATTTGACGCAAGGGCATAAGTCCAATGGGCGGGTTTCACAAATTAACTTTTCAGGAGGCATGGTGTGAGAAAAAAACTCATTATTGTTTTTGTGGTAATAGCGGTGATTCTGCTGCTGATTCCGGTCAAAAAAGTCTATGAGGATGGTGGGACGCAGACCTATACATCCTTGACTTATAAGGTGATTGTCTGGAAGCAGTTAGACGGGAAAACAGGAACGGAATTTTACATCTTTCCTAACAATTTCCACCAGTTAGATTACTATGAGTGATTTTAAAGAACAAACGATAAGAGGGAATCGGCGGACAGGCTGGTTCCCTTGTTACATATCAGTGCGGGGAGGCGGTTGTCAGTGGAAAGGATCAGATGCCCGAACCCGAAGTGCGGGCGGCACATCCTTGACATTGAGAAGATGCCGCCGGGCAGGACGGTGCTTGAAATTTTCTCATTACAATGCAAAATAGTAAACAAAAGCGATACATACATTTTAGCGGGCGTGCTGCGTTTCACGATGAATGTGGATTGCAGTGCGCCCGCTTTTTCCAGTTACGGCAAGTAAAAAGATAAACTACGATACACACCTGATAAAGGCAGCCAGGACGGCTGCGTTATGCTGGGTGTTTTCTATTGTTCAGAGAAAGGACAGGACATCCGGCGGGACGGCCCCGCCGGATGACGCCGGCAGGCTGCCGGGGAAGCCGGAACAAAATGCTGTCCCCACGAAAGGGGACATTATGGCCATTGCACGGGCTGGGAACGGATTTCCGCCACCTGCAGACAAACATCATATTCTTTATGTACATACCGCAGTTCCTTCCAAGGGGGCTGCGGGCTTTTTTTATTCGACATATTTCTATTTTATTCCCAGACATATTACAAAAGAATACATGATTTTCATTACGGTCGTACCTGGGATTTTTCAGGTGCGCTTTTTTTGCGCCTTAGTGCGCCCGCCTTACAGGGTGCGCGCGCCGCCATTCCAGTCTTGAAACTGTTTAACCAAATTTCAAGACTGGAGGGAATCTGAATGAAAATTGAATACAAGGATGCGGACGGCAAGGTACTGGAGCTGGAGGTTTCTGATGAGATCGGGCAGTTCTACTTTTCTTCCGTGAAAGAGGCAAAAAAGAGCGACAGGAGGAATACCAGGCCGGACCGCCACACGTCCCTGGAATCTTTTGTGTATGAGGACAAGCGGTTCTTCACGGCACCGTCTAACCCCATGCAGGAGGCCGTGGAAGACTGTGAGGTGGAGCGGCTGCTTTCCTGCCTGAATGACCGCCAGAGGGAACTTGTGCGGCGGTGTGTGATCGAGGGGTGGAGCTACACGGAAATAGCCGTCCAGGAAGGGAAGGATGAGTCAGCAGTCCGCCATGCGGTAAAAAGGGCGCTGAAAAAAATGAAAAAAACTTTTTTCTGACCGTCCGAAAATGTGTCCGCCCATGGCTTATGCCAGAGGGTGCGGTGAAAACCCTCGGAAATGGAGGTCATGGGCATGGAACACACATTGAGGATCAGTGTTTCAAAAGAGCCGGCTGACGGCGGGATCGTGAGCTGCCGCAACGTCTCCGTGAGGGAGCGCCTGGTGCGCTTCCTCCTTGGGGAGAAGCGGAGCCTGACCATCATCGTGCCGGGCGGTTCCGTCCGGGAGCTGGCAGTGAGTGAAGTCATGGAAGGAGGAAACGTACATGGGAAAAGTGAAGTTACTGCTTGACGTCATCGGGGATCTGCGTTCCCTTGCCGACAGCCTGCAGGCCGTTGCGGATGCGGTGGCGGACAATGGTGCGGCAGAGGCGGAGATGACGACCACAAAGGAGCCGGAGAAAACAGGAAAGAACGGAAAGGCGGGCGCAAAGAACACGGCGAAGAAGGATGCGAAGGCGGCAAAGCAGGAGCCGGAGGAGAAGCCGCTGACGCTGGAGGAAGTGCGGGCAGTTCTGGGGGAGAAGTCCCGCTCCGGACACACGGAGGAAGTGCGGGCATTGCTGAATAAGCACGGCGCGGATAAGCTGTCGGAGATCGACCCGGCGGAATATGCGGCGCTGCTTGCGGAAGCGGAGGTGCTGTGATGGGGAGACACGCTTTACTGTCCGCATCCTCCAGCCACCGGTGGCTTGCCTGCCCGCCATCTGCGAGGCTCTGTGAGAACTACGAGGATACGGGCAGCGAATACGCACAGCAGGGCACTGATGCCCACAGCCTGTGCGAACACAAGCTGAAGCTGTCCCTGGGCATGGAAACGGAAGACCCTACGGAGGGGCTTGCATTCTACGAGGAGGAGATGGAGGAGTGCGCCTGCGGGTACGCAGAGTATGTTCTTTCCCTTGTGGAGGAGGCAAGGCAGTCATGCAAAGACCCGGTGGTGCTGATTGAGCAGAGGCTGGACTTCTCCCGGTATGTGGAGGAGGGCTTCGGCACCGGCGACTGCGTCATCATCGCAGACGGGACGCTGTATATCATCGACTACAAGCACGGCAAGGGCGTGGAAGTTTCCGCAGAGGGCAATCCGCAGATGATGCTGTACGCCTTGGGAGCGCTGGAACTGTTTGACGGCATTTATGACATTGATACCGTCCGCATGGCAATCTACCAGCCGCGCCGGGAGAATGTCAGCGTGTGCGTGATGGCGAAGGATGACCTTCTCCAGTGGGCGCACAATGAGCTGGTTTATAAGGCGAAGCTGGCCTATGCCGGGGAGGGCGAGTTCTGTGCCGGGGAACACTGCAAATTCTGCAAGGCGAAGGCGGTCTGCAGGAAGCGGGCGGAGTACAACCTGGAGCTTGCGAAGTATGACTTTGAGATGCCCGCCACGCTGGAGGATGACGAGATCGCGGCGATCCTTGTGAAAGCGGATGAGCTGGCGGCATGGGCGGCGGACGTGAAGGAGTTCGCATTGCAGCAGGCGCTCTCCGGCGTGAAGTATGCCGGGTTCAAGGTGGTGGCCGGGAGGTCGAACCGGAAGTACACGGATGAGGACGCCGTGGCGGATACCGTGAAGAAGGCGGGCTTCGACCCGTATGAGCCGAAGCTCTTAGGCATTACAGCCATGGAGAAGTTGCTGGGTAAGAAGAAGTTTGCAGACATTTTAAAGGGGCTTGTGGAGAAGCCGCAGGGCAGGCCCGTCCTTGTGCTTGAGAGCGACAAACGCCCCGAATTGCAGTCCACTGCCGCTGCTGATTTTGAGGCAGGCAGCGAATGAAACAGATACCGTTAACACAGGGCAGGTCCGCAATTGTGGATGATGCAGATTATGAAGCCCTGACAGCGCATAGCTGGTGCCTTTCGAACTGCTCCGGCATCTGCTATGCGGTGAGGGGATGCAAGGCTGGTGGGAAACACCATACCGTCCTGATGCACAGGGAAATTATGGATGCGCCGGAAGGGATGCTGGTCGACCACATCAATGGGGACGGGCTCGATAACAGGCGCTGCAACCTGCGTTTGGCAACGGACAGCCAGAACCATTTCAACCAGCGAAAGCAGAAAAAGGCCACATCATCCAGGCATAAAGGGGTTTACTGGCATAAGCGCGACCATGTGTGGATGGTCCGTATCCAGGCAGAGGGGAAAGAAAGGTATATCGGGAGCTATAAAACAGAGCGGGAAGCGGCTCTTGCTTATAACAAAGCCGCAGTCAAGTATCATGGTGAATATGCGAAACTGAATGAAATTTAGGAGGAAAATCATATGTCAAACACAGCCAACAATCCAACAAAGGTAATTACCGGCCCGAACACCCGGTGGAGTTACTGCAACGCATGGGAAGCGAAGGCAATTAACGGCGGCACGCCGAAGTTCTCTGTTTCCCTCATTATCCCGAAGTCGGATAAAAAGACCATTGCCAGGATCGAGGAGGCGATCAAGGCGGCGTACCGCGAGGGCGAGGCGAAGCTGAAGGGGAACGGCAGGAGCGTCCCTGCCCTTTCCGTGCTGAAGACCCCGCTGCGTGACGGGGATGTGGAGCGCCCGGACGATGAAGCCTATGCGGATTCTTATTTCGTCAACGCCAACAGCTCCACGGCCCCTGGCATCGTGGACGCGGACCGGCAGCCGATCCTGGATCATTCCGAGGTGTACAGCGGCGTGTACGGCAGGGCGAGCATCAATTTCTATGCATTCAACAGCAATGGCAACAAGGGTATCGCCTGCGGGCTGAACAATTTACAGAAGATCCGTGACGGGGAGCCTTTGGGCGGGCGTTCCCGTGCGGAGGATGACTTTGCGGATGATGCCGGGGATGATGAGGATTTCCTGTCATGACCAGATAAGCAATAGCACAGCCGCCGGGTGGCGGGGAACGGGCATCTGCCTTTTCCCTGCCGCCCTTAAGGCGGTGAAAGGAGCTGGTGGAATTGAAGTCTATCGAAATTGATATTGAATCGTACAGTGATGTGGATTTGTACAAATGCGGTGTTTATAAATATTCCTCTTCGCCGAATTTTGAGATTTTATTATTCGGATACAGCGTGGATGGCGGGGATGTGAAGGTGGTTGACCTTGCCTGCGGGGAGGAAATCCCTGCGGAAATACTGGCGACGCTTTCCGATGAGTCCGTCACGAAATGGGCGTTCAATGCCATGTTCGAGAGGGTGTGTTTATCAAATTACCTTGGGGAATGGCTGGAGCCGGAATCGTGGAAATGCTCCATGGTCTGGTCTGCCACCCTTGGCCTTCCGCTGTCTTTGGAGAATGTTGGCACAGTGCTTGGGTTGGAAAAGCAGAAATTGTCAGAAGGAAAAGACCTGATACGGTATTTCTGTGTCCCCTGCAAGCCGACCAAGGCGAACGGCGGTCGGACGCGGAACCTGCCGGAGCATGACAGGGAGAAATGGGAGCGGTTCAAGGCATACAACATCCGCGACGTGGAAGCGGAGATGCAGATACAGCAGAGGCTTGCCAAATTCCCCGTGCCGGAGTTTGTATGGGAGGAATACCGGCAGGACCAGGAAATAAACGACCGGGGCATCGGGGTGGACATGGAGATGGTCAGGAATGCAATCGCCATGGATGGGCGCTCCAAGGCGGAACTGTCGGCAGCCATGAAGGAACTGACGGAGTTGGAGAACCCAAACTCCGTGCAGCAGATGAAGCGGTGGCTTTTGGAGAACGGGATGGAAACGGATTCGCTGGATAAAAAGGCGGTGGCGGAACTGTTAAAGACTGCGCCGGAGCCTTTGGGGGAGGCGCTTGCCCTGCGGCAGCAGCTTGCCAGGTCATCTGTGAAAAAATACCAGGCAATGAAGAATGCGGTGTGTACGGACAGCCGGGCGCATGGGATGTTTCAATTTTACGGTGCTAACAGGACGGGGCGGTTTTCCGGCCGCATTATACAGTTGCAGAACCTTCCGCAGAACCATATCCCCGATCTGGCACAGGCACGGGAGCTGGTGAAAGCCGGGGATTTCGATGCCCTCTCTATTCTCTATGAGGATATCCCGGATACGCTCTCGCAGCTCATCCGCACGGCATTCGTGCCGCAGGACGGGAGGAAGTTCATTGTGGCGGACTTTTCCGCCATCGAGGCGCGGGTGATCGCGTGGATCGCCGGGGAGCGGTGGCGGCTGAAGGTGTTCGAGGGCGGCGGGGATATTTACTGCGCCTCGGCAAGCCAGATGTTCCATGTGCCTGTGGAAAAGCATGGCGTGAACGGGCATCTGCGGCAGAAAGGGAAGATTGCCGAATTAGCCCTCGGCTATGGCGGATCAGTCGGGGCATTGAAATCCATGGGAGCTTTGGAGATGGGGCTTGCGGAGGAAGAACTGCCGCCGCTTGTGTCGGCATGGCGGGATTCCAACCCAAGCATTACGGAGTTCTGGTGGGCGGTTGACCGCGCTGTGAAGGAGTGCATCAAAAAGAGGATGCCAACGGAAACACACGGCATCCGCTTCAGCTATGAAAGCGGGATGCTGTTCATCACTTTATTTTCCGGCCGGAGGCTCGCCTATGTGAAGCCGAGGATTGGCGAGAACCAGTTTGGCGGGGAGTCTGTCACTTACATGGGCGTGGGCGGCACGAAGAAATGGGAGCGGCTGGAAAGCTACGGCCCGAAGTTTGTGGAGAATATTGTCCAGGCGGTCAGCCGGGATATTTTATGCTACGCCATGCGGACGCTTCGGAACTGCTCAATCGTGGCACACGTCCACGATGAGATCATCATTGAGGCGGACAGGAGGATGTCCCTCCCTGCCGTCTGTGAACAGATGGGCAGGACGCCGCCCTGGGCAAAGGGGCTGCTGCTCCGGGCAGATGGCTATGAATGTTCATTTTACCAGAAGGATTAGGTGGTGTGTGATGGAACGGCTGCGGATTGAATACAGAACGGGATATATGGGACTGAATGTGGAGGCGTTCTTTCCCTGCAAGATGCCGGCGATGAGGAAAGCCGCAAGGCTCATCAATTCATATTGTACCGATGAAACAAGGGCGGAGCTGCTCTCGGAACTGCGGGAGCTGGCTGATGGTTACAAGGCCCTGTGCGATATGTACACGGAAAAAGCGGAGGGGTTTCCAGAGGATTCCCCACAGCGGAGGCACTGGAGGGCGCAGTTTAACAAAACGGAAGTCCTACGCAGACGGATGGGAAATAATATCAAACTAATCTCAGGAGGCAGAGAGGGATGAGCAGGGCGGAAATGCAGGGGTGCAGGGCGCACGGGGACTGTTTCGCAAACAGGGGCGGCGTCTGCACCTGCTTAAAGGATAATGACTTTGGCGGGAGGGATTGCCCGTTTTACAAGCCTGCGGACACGGTCCGGAAAGAGAGCCGCAGGCAGGATGGAGGTGTAGTTCATGGGAATCAGCAGATACAACAGTGAGGGATACAGCGACCCGACCAGCCATGCGGCGCTGTCGGGGATAAGGAGGGAAGAAAGGGCGGCAAAGCGGGCATACCGGCCGCTGGTCTATATATGCTCCCCGTTTGCCGGGGACACGGAAGGGAACACGCAGAAAGCGAGGCGGTACAGCCGGTTTGCGGTGAAGAACGGCGCGATTCCGTTTGCGCCGCACCTGCTCTTTCCGCAGTTTTTGGATGACGGGAAGCCTGCGGAGCGGGCAATCGGTATGTTCATGGGCATGGTGCTTTTAGGGAAATGCGAGCAGCTATGGGTGTTCGGCGGCACCATATCCACGGGGATGGCGGCGGAGATTGAGAAGGCGGAAAAGCGGGATATGGTGATCCGCTATTTCACGGAAGGCTGCGAGGAGGTATGCAGGGTATGAAAATGACATTTTATGTGGCGAACTGCCGGGGAAATGAGAAGAACAGCCTGTACCCGAAAAAGTGCGTCGTGGATAACGAGGACGACTGCCTGGAGGTCATGGCGTTCGACCATGTGTGCGGTGAGTTCAAGGGATGCCGCCGTGGGAATGATAACTTCCTTTCCTGCGACGCATCCGTGATGGACTGTGATAATGACCATTCCGATAATCCGGCGGACTGGATTCATCCGGAGGATTTGGAAGGGAAAGTCGGGAAAGATGTGGCATTTGCCGTGGTTCCGAGCCGGCATAACATGAAGCCGAAGGAGGGGAAGTCTGCAAGGCCGAGGTTCCATGTGTATTTCCCGCATGATCCAATTACGGATTGGGAGAGCTGTGCTGCTTTGAAGAAAGCCATACAACAGGAGTTCCCGTTCTTCGATGCCAGGGCGCTGGACTCTGCCCGGTTCATCTTCGGGCATCCGGCAGGTTCCATCCTCTGGCATGAGGGCGAGATCACTATTGACTGCATCGTGAAGCCCCAGGGTATCAGCCCCGGAGGTGCGGGGCGGGAGATTCCGCAGGGGCAGCGGAACGCCACCATGTCCCATTTTGCGGGGCGCGTGGTGAAGCGGTACGGCGCGACGGAACGGGCGCATGAGATATTCATGGAGGAGGCGGCAAAGTGCAATCCGCCCCTGGAAGAGGCGGAGCTTGCCATGATCTGGCAGAGCGCCTGTAGGTTTGCGGAGAAAGTGCAGGGGCAGGAAGGGTATGTTTCCCCGGATGCATACAATGACGAGTTCGGGCGGGAATCGCTGAAGCCGGGGGATTACTCCGACATCGGGCAGGCGAAGGTGCTGACAAGGGAATACGGCGTGGAGCTGCGCTATACGGCGGCTACGGATTACCTGCGTTTCTGCGGGCAGTATTGGGTGGAGTCGAAGCAGCAGGCGGTGGGAGCAGCGGAGGAGTTCCTCGACCTACAGCTTGCGGATGCCAAGGATGAGATCGCCCGGACGAAACAGGCGCTCATGGATACCGGCATATCGGAGGATGCCATCACCTCCGGCGGCAAGTCGCTGGAAAAGAAGATAAGCGGAGGGCAGATGGACGCCTACCTTGCGTACCTGTCCGCCCAGGCGTATAAGGCGTTCGTGATGAAACGCAGGGACATGAAGTATGTGGTTTCCGCCCTGCAGGCGGCGAAGCCGATGCTAGAGATCAGCGTGTCAGACCTGGATAAAGACGGGTTTCTTCTGAACACGCCGGACGGCACCTATTACCTCCCGGACGGATTGGAGGGGAAGCGCGACCACAGCCCGGAGGACTATATCACGAAGATAACGGCGGCGGCTCCCGGCGATAAGGGGGAGAAACTGTGGCTGGATTCTTTGGACACTATTTTCTGCAAAGACCAGGAGCTGATTGATTATGTGCAGCAGATCGTGGGCATGGCTGCGGTGGGGCGCGTCTACATGGAATCGCTGGTCATCGCCTACGGGGAGGGGAGGAACGGAAAGTCAACCTTCTGGAACACCATAGCCCGTGTGCTTGGCACCTACAGCGGGAATATGTCCGCCGACACGCTGACCGTGGGCTGCAAGCGGAATGTGAAGCCGGAGCTTGCCGAGGCGAAAGGCAAACGGCTCATCATAGCCGCCGAGCTGGAGGAAGGGATGCGGCTGAACACCTCCGTGGTCAAGCAGATGTGTTCCACGGATGAGATTTTTGCGGAGAAAAAATATAAGGACCCTTTCAGCTTTACGCCGAGCCATACCCTCGTGCTGTACACCAACCACCTGCCGAGGGTGGGCGCAAATGATCCGGGGACGTGGCGGCGCTTAATTGTGATCCCGTTCCATGCCAGGATAGAGGGTGCAGGGGATGTGAAGAACTATGCCGATTTCCTCGTTTCGGAGGCATCTCCGTCAATCATGGCGTGGATCATTGAGGGTGCGCAAAAGGCAATCAGCCGTAACTTCCACATCCCTTCTCCGACCTGCGTGGAGGAAGCCATCAAATCCTACCGGGAGGATAATGACTGGCTTGGGCATTTCCTGAGTGAGTGCTGCGAGGCCGATAAAACGTACCGGGAGAAGTCCGGCATTCTGTACCAGGAGTACCGCAGCTATTGCATGAGGACGGGCGAGTACACCAGAAGCACGGCCGACTTTTATAATGCGCTGGAGTCCGCCGGCTTTTCCCGGAGGAAGGCGAAGGCCGGCATTATCGTGTATGGGCTGCGGATAAAGGAGGAGGATTTTGAGGTCTGAGAAAGCCCATGTTTTGGGAAAAGGTGCAGGTCGGTGCAGGTCTTGGTATAAACCCCCTTTAGGGCAGTTTTTTCAGCAAAAAATTACTTATAGAGGAGTTTTAGGTACGACTTGCACCGACCTGCACCCTAAAGGCTGGAATGCTTGATAAATAAGGGATTGGAGGCATTTGCATGAGAGAGAAAACCATAGAGCAGAAATTCAGGGCGGCAGTCAAGGCCGCCGGGGGCTTGGCACTTAAGTTCGCATCGCCCGGTTTTGATGGGGTGCCTGACAGACTGGCACTTCTCCCTGGCGGGAGGATGGCATTCGTGGAGGTCAAGGCTCCGGGGGAAAAGCCACGCCCCCTGCAGCTTTCCCGGCACCGGCTCCTGCGGCGGCTTGGGTTTAAGGTGTATGTGCTGGATGACGAATCGCAGATTGGAGGGATCATTGATGAGATACAGTCCACATGAATACCAGAAATTTACAGCAGAATACATTGAGGCGCATCCAGTATCCGCAATCTTCCTGGACTGCGGATTAGGGAAAACGAGCATCACGCTGACGGCAGTCAATGACCTGATGTTTGACAGCTTTGAAATCCACAGGGTGCTTGTGGTAGCGCCAATCCGTGTAGCCTCTTTCAGTTGGCCGGCGGAAATTGAAAAGTGGGACCACCTTGAGGGACTGAAATACAGCGTGGCGGTCGGAACAGCGGCAGAGAGGCTGGCGGCATTAAAAAAGCCGGCAGACATTTATCTCATCAACCGTGAGAACGTGCAGTGGCTGATTTCCGAGAGCGGCATACCGTTTGACTTCGACATGGTGGTGATCGATGAGCTGTCGTCCTTCAAGAACCACCAGACGAAGCGGTTCAAGACATTGATGAAAGTCCGGCCGAAAGTAAAGCGCATCGTGGGGCTGACCGGCACGCCGAGCAGCAACGGCCTGATGGACTTATGGGCGGAGTTCCGGCTGCTGGACATGGGCGAGCGGCTTGGGAGGTTCATCGGGCAGTACCGTACCTCTTACTTCCGGCCGGATAAGCAGAACGGGCAGGTGGTGTTCTCCTACAAGCCGCTGCCTGGGGCGGAAAAGCAGATATACGGCAAAATCTCAGACATCACGATTTCCATGAAGTCCACCGACCACCTGCAGATGCCGGAGCTGATAAATTCCAGATACACGGTGTATCTTTCCGGGAAGGAGGATTCGCACTATGCGGATTTAAAGAAAGACCTCGTCCTGCAGTTGCCGGATGGCGATATCACAGCCGCCAACGCCGCATCCCTTTCCGGGAAGCTGTCGCAGATGGCGAATGGCGCAGTCTACACAGATGCCGGGGAGACGGTCGCCATCCACGAGCGGAAGCTGGACGCGCTGGAGGATATCATTGAGGCGGCAAACGGCAAGCCGGTATTAGTGGCATACTGGTTCCGGCATGACCTGGAACGGATAACGGAACGGCTCCAGAAACTGAAAATCCCCTGTTCTCGGCTGGATACCGACAGCAGCATCCGGAAATGGAACGCCGGGGAAATCCCGGTGGCGCTGATTCACCCGGCATCCGCCGGACATGGCCTGAACCTCCAGGGCGGAGGGAACACGCTGGTGTGGTTCGGGCTAACATGGAGCCTTGAATTATACCAGCAGACGGTGGCGAGGCTGTGGCGGCAGGGGCAGGCATCCAAGACCGTGGTGGTGCAGCACATCATCACGAAAGGCACCATAGACGAGCGGATCATGAAGGCGCTTTCCGAAAAGGACACCACGCAGGCCGCACTGATCGATGCGGTGAAGGCAGACTTAAAGATATAAGCAGAGATGTCGCTAGTCAAAAATGCAAATCTGGGCCAATCAATGAAAATCAACGACAATCTTTGAAAATCCGGGGGAAGCAAATCTATTTTGATTGGAGGCATGGCTTATGAGCATTATCTGGAAGTACCTTGACAAGCGGTCGGCGGCCGTGGACGCACTGAAGGATTACAGCAGCATGAAATTCATCATCGAACACACGGATGATGAGATAAAGGCGGCATATGAGAAAATGGGCGGCGTCAGCAGCCCGCAGTCGGACGGGATGCCCCGCACACAAAATCCCCATGCCGTGGAGGACAGGATGATAAAGGGCATCGAGGAAATCGATGTGCTGAGGGAGAGGTACCGCCAGGCGGTGGAATATATGGCGTGGTTCCTTCCGGCATGGGAGGAGCTTTCCGAGGATGAGCGGTATGTGCTGGAAACCTTTTATTCGGATTCGGAAAGCCAGACCAATGCCGTGTATGACATCTGCGACCGCTTCGGCATTGAGCGTTCCTCGGCGTACAACAAAAAGAACCGCGCCCTGGGGAAACTGGTAACGCTGCTGTACGGGAAACCGTGAATGCGGGCGGCATGAGTAATATCGTGGATGATTTTCCTTATTGGGCGTGGTATGCTGATAGCGTGAAAAAATGTCAAGAGGGCCTTCGCGGGAGCATCCAAATCCTGCGGGGGCTTTCTTTATGCCGTGAGGAGGTGAAGTGTATGCCAAGAAAACCGAAGAGGCCGTGTTCCTTCCCCGGCTGTCCGAAGCTGACGGAGGGACGGTTCTGTGAGGAGCATGGGAAGCAGGAGAACCGCCGCTACGAGAAGTATGACCGTGACCCGGCTGTACGCCGTAGGTACGGGCGGGCGTGGAAACGAATCCGTGACCGCTACGCCGCAAAGCACCCATTCTGTGAGGAGTGTTATAAGAAAGGGCTGCTGCATCCGATGGAGGAGGTACACCACAGGCTGCCGCTTGCAGAGGGCGGCACCCATGACGAGGGAAACCTTGTGTCGCTGTGCCAGTCCTGCCATGCGAGGATTCATGCGGAGCGCGGCGACAGGTGGAATAAACATTAAATTACTGTGTGTGGGTTCCTTGTGGAGATTTCTGCCAGCCGGTAGGGGCGGGTGAAATCTCTACAAGGGACCCGCCGGGGAACGGGCGTGGGGCGTCACGCATAAAAACCGGAAATCAAACGGGGGATTGACCCCTCGGAGATTTCCCTGAAATAAAGACTTTCAAGGTGCTGCGGCGTTTGATTTCCGCAACATTTTTTTCAAAGAAAATCAAAGAAACGGGGTGGAAACGGTGGCAAAAGACGGCAGCGGGCGCGGCGGCGCAAGGCCGGGGGCGGGGCGGAAGCCCAAGGCGCTCACGGAGAAGATCAGCGAGGGGAAGACGGCGGAAGTGCTGATGGAGCCGACCGAGCTGGAGGGCGTGGATGTGCCGCCCGTGAAGGACTTCCTCAAGTCCCCGCAGAAAAGCGGGCGGGAGCTGGTGGCGGAGGAGGTTTTCAACGAAACGTATGCATGGCTGAAGGCGAGGGGCTGTGAGAAGCTGGTTACCGTGCAGATGGTGGAGCAGTACGCCATGAGCGTCTCCCGGTGGATTCAGTGCGAGGAAATCGTGTCCTCCACGGGCTTCCTTGCGAAGCACCCGACCACGGGAGCGGCCATCGCCTCCCCTTATGTCACCATGAGCCAGTCCTACATGAAGCAGACCAATTACTGTTGGATGCAGATATACCAGATCGTGAAGGAGAACTGCTCGGTGGAGTTTTCGGGGAACACGCCGCAGGATGACGTGATGGAGCGGCTGCTCCGCGCAAGGAAAGGAGTGTAGATAAAAAATGGGAAAGACGACAACCGAGATGCAGCTCATCCCCCTGGGGAAGCTGGTGCCGTATGTGAACAACGCGCGGACGCATTCGCCGGAGCAGCTCACGAAGCTCCGCTCGTCCCTGCGGGAGTTCGGCTTCATCAACCCGGTCATCATCGACCGGGAGTTCAATGTCATCGCAGGGCATGGCAGGATTGCCGCCGCGAAAGAGGAAGGCATGGAGGAAGTGCCGTGTGTGTTTGCAGATTTCTTGACGGAAGCACAGAAGAAAGCCTACATTCTTGCGGACAACCGCATGGCTTTGGACGCGGGATGGGATGAGGAGCTGCTCCGCATCGAGATTGAATCCCTGCAGGGTGCGGATTTTGATGTGTCGCTGACGGGATTCGGCGAGGATGAGATTGCCGAACTTTTTGCCGGGGACGGGGAGAAGGATGTGAAGGATGATGACTTCGATGTTGATAAGGCACTGGAGTCAGAGACATTTGTACAGCCGGGAGATATATGGCTCCTTGGCAGGCACAGGCTTCTCTGTGGCGATTCGACAAAGCCAGAAGATGTGCTGCTTCTGATGGATGGGAAGAAGGCGAATGCGTGTGTGACTGATCCGCCGTATAACTGCTCGTATTCCGGTGGCACAGGAATGACCATTATGAATGATAAGTGGGGCGACAGTGAAAAATTCTGCCAGTTCCTGCTTGATGCGTTCAAAAATGCTTATGAGAACCTCGCTGATGGCGCAGCTTTTTATTGCTTCCATTCCGATGCAGAAAAGTGTAATTTTTTCAACGCAACCGTCAATGCCGGATTCCACTATTCCACTACCTGCATATGGGTAAAAGACACACTTGTTATCGGCCGGATGGATTTTCAGATGAGGCATGAGCCAGTTATTTATGCGTTCAAGGATACGGCAAAGCATAAATTTTATGGTGACCGCAAACAGACGACCATATGGGAATTCGACCGCCCGAAAAAATCAAAGCTGCATCCCACAATGAAACCCCTGCCGCTCGTTGCGTATCCTGTCAGAATGTCTTCGCAGGAGAATGGAATAATCCTTGACCTGTTCGGTGGAAGCGGCTCAACGCTTATGGCATGTGAGCAGACCGGACGGATTAACTGCACAATGGAACTGGACCCTAAATACGCATCTGCCATCGTCCGCAGATATGCGGCGTCTTCAGACGGGACGGAGGATATTTTTGTCATCAGAAATGGGGAAAAACTGCCATGCAGCAGCATATATATCCCATCTGGCAATGACCTGGATTTCAAGGAAGCGTCGGTTGATGAAGCACAAGGGGGTGGCGGCAGATGAGCAATGTGAAATATATTTTTTCAGATGATGGACTTACTGCTTATGGGGAACTGCCGGGCGGGGAGGTTTTTGTAATTGACGCGGATATGGTTGATAAGATAAAAACTGTCAAATTTTATGTTGGCGGCAAAAGCAGGGACGGCAATCAGAGCTATGTAATAGATTGCAGGGGGCGGTCATTGCATGATTATCTTTTTGAACATCGTGATGGATTTGAAATTGACCATATTAATCTGGATACGTTTGATAACCGCAGATGTAATATCCGCTATTGCACCCACCAGCAAAACCAGATGAACCAGCCTCTGCAGAAAAATAACACATCGGGAGTCAGTGGGGTAAGCTATTATCCGCCGAGACATAAATTCCGCGCAAGGATCAAAGTCAGCCAGCATGAAATACACCTCGGATATTTTGACACATTTGAGGATGCAGTGAAAGCAAGGAATATCGGTATGCTTTGTATGTTTGGGCAGTATGGGCGGTTTAATGATGCAGGGGAGATTCCGGGCTGGATTGAAAACAAGGTGATAGAAAAATGCATTCGTTTTGCTGGTTTATCGCAGAACAGTGCATTTTTTGATTTTTGGGAGGTGCAGATGGATGGACAGAACACTGATGACTGAGATTTTCCGCAGGATACACGCCCTCGGCGGCTGTGACGCCTCGGAGCGGTTTGACCGGGGATGGGACGCGGCGGTGGCGTCCTGCGAGGACGTGCTGACGGAACTGACGGGCATCTCCTATGATGACCTGGAAGATGGGGGCGGTGCGGATGGGTAATCGGAATATAGAAAAGAAGCTGACCCTCGGAAGCCTGTTTGACGGCTCCGGGGGTTTTCCGCTTGCCGGCCTGCTTGCCGGGGTACGCCCGGTCTGGGCTTCAGAAATAGAGCCGTTCCCCATCCGGGTGACCACGAAGCGGATGCCCTACGTGAAGCACCTGGGCGACATCAACGGCATACATGGGGATGGGATAGAGCCGGTGGACATCATCACCTTCGGCTCGCCCTGCACCGATATGTCGGTGGCGGGAAAGCGGGCGGGGCTTGGCGGGAAGCAGTCCAGCCTGTTCTACGAGGCAATCAGGATCATAAAGGAAATGAGGTGTGCGACAGATGGGAAATATCCAAGGTTCATCGTGTGGGAGAACGTCCCCGGTGCCTTCTCATCCAACAAAGGGGAGGACTTCCGCTGCGTCCTCGAAGAAGTCTGCTCTGTCAAGGATGAGGGCGTTTCTGTTCCTGGACCTCCGAAGGGGAAGTGGCCAAACGCAGGGGAGATCGTGGGCGACGGATACTCCGTGGCCTTCAGGCAGATCGACGCGCAATAATGTTGAGCTAAACATTACTGGGATAATGTAAAGCGAAAAATAATGTAAAGTCACCTCCTTAAATGCCGCAAAACCAGTAGATTTTCGTCTGCTGGCTTTGCATAATTCTG
>CAJTAL010000043.1 GCA_910574285.1 Lachnospiraceae bacterium
AGTAAAAAATACAACACTTCTATGCATTTCAAAAAAGCTCTGAACCCCAGTATTCATGCGGTGTTCAGAACTTTTTTTACCTAATTCCTTGCAAAACTCAGGTTATATCACATATGGCCAAAAAAACAACTAAACTACGTACATATGGATGAAATTGGTCACAGATCTTCGTTTATGATCGTAATATCATCTTCATCTCGATCCTCGGAGTCATCTTCATCCTCTTCGTCATCCTCCAGGATCATTCTGGCCCGTTCCACCTCAGATTCTCTCGACACCTCTTCCCGCACCTGTCTTGCGTATACCTTTTCTCTCTTTCCGATCTTTCTTGAATGCATCATAAACTGAACCCAGATACCGATCAGAGCCAGCGCCGCGCTGATCGCATAACTAATCCACCAGTTTCCGTCATTCAAGCCGATCAAAGCCGCTATCGAAGTCCCCGCGGACAATCCTCCGGATATTCCTGTAACAACTGTGACAACCGCCTCTGTCTTGATTACCGACAACACTGCCATTAGCAGGGATACTGCCGCGCATACTCCGGCTAATATCCATGTGCGCGGCCAGAGAAATGAAGATACTATCCCCATCGTACTGATAAGAGTCAGGACAAAAGCTCCGAACCTGCGCACCGCCGCACATAAAACTGCCAATATCACCGCGAACACCAGACACACGGCAAGAGCCTGCAAACCAGTAAGACCAAAAACGGACGTCACCGCTATTCCGATACAAACACCTGCAGACAAGCCTATGAGCGCCGACAAGATTCTAACTAGCTTCAGCCCAAAAAGGCAGATAACCACGCCGACTGCGATAATCACGGCAAAGACCGCAGTAAATATCTGCGGATTCCCCGCCAGGAATACACTTGTCGGTTCCCCCATGCCTCCAAATATGTTATCTCCCATATTCCATGCCATTTCCATAATATTTTCTCCTTATCATTTTCTGCCGCCTGCAGCATCCTCCCAAAGGGTTTTTATGATATAGGGAACGAAGTTTGCTGTATTATCCAGAGGGTTTTTATAATATAGGGAACAAAGTTTCCTATATCTTAAAAAACCGCCGCACTTTGTGCAGCAGTCCTTTCTTCTGCCTTACTCGTATAACGCAACTGATCCTGTCTCTGTCTTATTCACAACATAATATACAGCATTCTCTTCAGGCTTAATATACAATTCTATTGATTTGATATCTCCGATCTTCTTACCGGAGGCTGTCCATGCCTTTTTGACATTGGCAATGACCGCGCTCTCCTCTATCTGTCTTCCATGATCTTCAATAATTGCATTTACTTTGATCTCTTTTTTAACCGTTGTCTTCGCTGGCGCTTTCTTCGCCGGTTCCTTCTTAACCGCAGTCTCCTTCTTCGTAACCGTCTCTTTTTTCACGGGTGTTTCTTTTTTCACGGGTGTTTCTTTTTTCGCCGCAGATTCTTTCTTTGCCGATGTCGTTTTTACAGATTTCTTTACAGGCGTTTTCTTCTCGGTAACTTTAACTTCTAATTCTGCCGCCTTCTCTTCTACAGTCGCTTTAGCCGGCTTTTTTTCCGGTTCTGCCTTTTCCGCAGCATCCGCCAATTTATCCGTTACAGGCGTCTCCTTGACAGATTCCTTTGCAGTTTTCACAGTCTCCGTTTTCTTTGTTACAGATGTTGCTTTTTTTGTAGCCATCTTAATTCCTCCTCATTTCTTCTAACGCTCCATCCGATCAGAAATCCTGCTCGCGCTTTGTCCGGTTTAACTTTATCCGGTTTAACTTTAACCGGTTTACTTCTATATCAGACAGAATTTCAACAGCGATTGGAGCCCTAACTCTCGTCACCGATTCGTGAATATTATAACACATTCTTTCAAAAATGCAATCAGAATTATTATTTATGCGAATATCTCCAAAAATACGCCTGCCGTCACGGCTGACGCAAACAACGTGACAATCACTCTCAGATTCTCCTGCTTATCCTGATTCACCTTGCACAGTACGGCGAGTCCGACGCCCGCGCCTGTACACAGTCCGGCAATGACGGAAGCAAAAGAAACCGCCCCTTCAAGGTATAACTGAGTCAGGATCACAGACGACGCACAATTCGGGATTAACCCGATCAAAGCCGCGATCAGAGGCTGCAGCATCGTGTCCCCTAACAGAAACGCCGATAACCGTTCTATCCCTAATACTTCGACACAAAAATTCAGCACGCCCGTGAATAAAAAGAGATATATGAATATCTTAACCGTATGATCCCATGCTGACCGCAGAATCCCCTTTTCTTCATCATGGCCGCCCCATTCTCTGCACAGGTTTCCGTTTTCCTTCGGCGTCGATATCCTTTTTGCCAACAGTATATCTATAAGATACCCTGCTATAACCGCGATGATGATCTTCGCCGCAAGTAATGACCCTACTTTTGCAAATGCATCCGGATTCCCGATCATAATCAGAATGGCTTCATCCGAAGTTGCGATAAAAACCGACAGAAGCGTCCCCACCGAGATAATGCCTCCGGCATAAAGATTCGCTGCCATAATAGAGAAACCGCACTGCGGGATACACCCAAGCAGTGCGCCTGCCGCCGGACCTGCCTTTCCTACTTTCAGAAGGATCTTCTCTGTATATACACCCGAATACTGTTCCAAAGCTTCTATCACTATGAATGCCGCGAACAGATAAGGCAGCATCCTCAGACTGTCTGCGCCGGTATCGATAAGAATCTCTTTTATCATATCCATAATATATGCAACGTCCCTCCGCATTATGAAATCAAAAGACTGTCACAAAACATAAAATCTACATATCTTATTTTCCCCGGTATATCATTTCTAATACATCCGCCGCCCTGTCGATTCCAAGCCTGCTCACATTCAGCAGGATCTGATGCGACAGCGGGCTTCCCCATTCACGCCCTGTATGAGACTCATAGTAGTATTTTCTCTCGCGATCAACCCTCTTGATCTTATCCGCCGCCTTCTTTTCCGAAAGATCATATCTTGCGGCAATCCTTCTGATTCTGTCCTCTATGTCGGCACAGATAAAAACATCCACACAGTTCCGGCTTCCTTTAAGAATATAATCCGCACATCTGCCTACGATTACACATGGTCCCCTTTTTGATAATTTCCGGATAATCTCCGACTGAAGCTCATATACCTGTTCATTCAACGGCTGGATATACTCATCCGAACGTATCGAATCCTTATATTCCATCGGCGCAATCACATATCCTTTCAGGAAACCATTCAGCGTAGTCTCGTCTACCGCCCGCGCCGTCTCTTCTCTGATATCCAACTTCTCTGCCGCCATCCTTACCAGATTATTGTCATACATCGGAATATCAAGCCGGGTTGCCACTATGTTTCCAATCTCATGGCCTCCGCTTCCAAATTGACGTCCAACTGTGATAATCTTGTATTCTTCCATATCCCTTTCTCCTTTCTGGTATCTCCTTTACGTTATCTCCCTTCTGCCACCTTTTTCCTGCCGTCCGGCCGCCTTAAAATCAGCAATCCGCTTTCACCAGATATCCTCTCTCCCTCAGCATGTCTTCGATCAGATCAAGAGTCTCTTCTCTGTCGGCAATCACCGTATGATAATGATAATCCGAAGTAATATTCTTCAGAGGGCTGGACTTTCCATTGTGGATATCATCCATAAACTCGACCACTTTCCGTCTGGAACCAACGTTCAGTTCCGCCTCTATATGCCCGTATACTCTATGGTTAATCATCACGTTTTTAACAAGACCTCCGAGATCCACGATCGCGCACAGCTCATCTTCCAACTGATCATCCGTATGCTGTACCTTATATACTCTCCTTGCCGACCTTACCGTATTCAATATATATCCTCTGTTCGTAGAGATAATATCATAGCCCGCGGCACGGATCAGGGCGATATCCTGTACAATCACCTGGCGGCTCACATGATACGCCGCTGCCAGTTTCGAGCCGGACAGAGGAACCTCGCTCTTTTGTATCTGACGGATGATGGCCTCCCGTCTGTCTTGACCAGTCATAATCCTCCCTCCTTTTTTAGTATTATATCATTGTACATTATATATGCCAAGACAAATATCTTCCCAATGTATCATTTTCAGACTATTTAACATCCCTCTTTGTTCTTCCAGCAGTCCGCAGATATCCTGATCCCGCTCTGAACAATGCCCGTACATATATTCCACCCGCCGATGATATTCATCCATCTCCATTTCCTCTTCTTCCTCTTCCCGGCGTATCCGTCTGCCCCTTTTCTCTAACTCTTCTTGTGTCTCCTTCTCTTCTTTTCTTTGTCCCATTTTCTTCTCCGTCATCTGCTTTTCCTGCTGCCAAATGCCCCGCTCAGTTCCTTGCGTTCATACATACGATTCTACTGCCTACTCTATCAAAATATAAACTTCTGTCCCCAATATCTCAGAATATTCTTTTTCTTTCTCCTTCTTAATTCTGTCCAGATATTCATATTTTTCCCTCCTGTACCTGTCCGGCAGCAATTCCCCGGATGTGCCGTACTCCATGGCATTCGATATTCCCAGCACCAATGCCTGATTGGGAATCTTTGGTTTTCTCCCTTCCGTTTCCGGATAGAGAAACCTGGTCTCGTCCTCCCAGTCCTCAGGTTTCCGTACTCTTATAACCTCCCGGAAGGTTTCCCACACCATTTTCTGAATCTCATCCGTTATCAAAGATCTGCCGGATTCTAACGACTGTCTTAAAAGACTTAACTGCTCTTCGCTGAGATATTCGATATACAGGTTGTTCCTTTGATAGATATATGCGAGTCCCATCGTAGATTCCTTTTCATACAGGTTCTTCTCTTCTGCCCTGCGGCTTACGAAATCAAGACTGCTGTCCGCTAACTCCTCATCCAAATCTTCCAAATCCAGCACATTCATCAGACAGGCATCCAGATTCGCCCGGTAGACTGCCTGCAGATTCAGATAATGGTTATTCAGGCGGTCTTCATTCAGCAATCCTTTTCTTTTTCCAAGTTCATGATTATAACGGTAAATATATGAATTCTCTTCTATCTCCGCAAGAGATGGTACTTCTATCCCAATCCCCTTAAGATACTGCCTTTCCATCTCTTCTTTCACTTGATATTTTACCATATCTCCTCCTGATACCATCAGATTCACAATAATACTGCAGATAAAAAATGCTGCTTTTTTCAATATGTCTCCTTCTCCTCTTCCTCTTTGAACCATACAGACTGGAGCCTGATATATGCATTGCCGGCGCGGTTCTTCTCAGGCGCCGCGTAATCCGTATCCTCCGGTGAGATGTAGTATTTTTCTCCCCAGGATGACACTTCTATCCTTCCGTCGTCCGTTAACCCCGTCACCGTCATGGCATGTCCTCCGTCCGTCTGAGCAGGCTCTCCTTCTTCGTCTTCAAGCCTTACCGGACAAGTACTGATAATTACCCGCTTTCCTAACTCCGCCGCTTCCTTGCATCTTTGATATACCTCATCCTGACTGCATTCTATATTCTCGAGACTTACCGGAACACCATGCTCCCGCATATATCTCTCAAACCGGTATATCCTGTCTTTTGCCGTCGTTCCCCGGCCGTTAGTCGGGGATATATCCTCTTCTTCGTCATAGATATCATACTCCTGCCATGCATTTTTTATTTTCTTATGATTATCGCTGGCACAATAGATGTCAAGAATCAGGCGGTTATAGTCTACATAGTGATATCCGTTCACATTCTCAAGGAACAGAGGAAACCCGAATACCTGCTCAAACTCTTCTTCTTTTCTCCTGTATTCATCCACGACAATATTGGCAAACGCAACATACCCGCAGCCTTCGCTGTCTAATTTCTGCAGCAGTTCCCCGATCTCCTGATCCGAGTAATCCGCATATTCTTCATAGCCTCGAATCAGCGCTCTCATATAGTCTCTGTCAGAATCCAGGCCTCTCTGCCAGAGCATATACGGACCGTTCTGATCTCCTCCGCAATCACCGTACCCCATTGCCAGACGAACGCCGGCATTCTGAATCTGCTTTCGCCACTCACTGTCCTGGTTCAAGATATACCCGCCCTGCCGGAACGCGCCCCCAATCTCGGATTGTCCTCTTTGTATCAGTATGCGGATATCTCCGCTGTCCGTGAACAGACCGCTGGTTTCTGCGGCAATCTCATCGAACCTCTCTGTTTTCTCACGCCACTTCTCGTACAATCTCTGGCTGTTATCCGCCAAAGACTCGTATTGTCTTGCTTTCCAACAATAATATGTATATAAAAGCGCATCCTCTTCTGTCCTCATTTTTCTTCGATATATTTCTTCCTTTACCAGATAGCCCTCTTTCATTCTCAGCGAATTCTCCATCTGATCAAATATCGTCCCGCCGTCCAATACCTCGACGCCTACCCGGACGGCTAATACTCTGAAATCTGCTATATCCGTATCGTTTGCAATCCGCATCGCCTCGATTATGATGTGATAATCCGAAAGCTGCTGCTTTAGAGCTTCAAAAGATTTACTCTGAATTTCAGAATCTTCCGCAAACATGTCAATACTCTTCCCAATGCTTTCCAGTACTTTCTGATCCTCTTCCATACGGCTTACTGCCTGCATACATTGCCTCTTCATATCTGCCGGATTCAAATAATCACTTCTCTGTATAAGCTACACCCCCATCTATGTCTTCCTGGATTGTATTAATTCTTGAGTAATCAGCACTCACTGTCCGTGCCACGCTGCAAGCTGTCCCATCATCTCATCGAACTTCTCAAACGCCGCGTTAAGCCCTCTGATATTCTCTGCCTCCTGGTCTAATAAATTCCCCAAGTTGAAGATTCCTTCCTGCGAACTATCATATGCCGCCCTGCCCTTTTCATTTGCCGGGATCGTTGATCTTGTATCCTGCGAATCCAAGGGCGCCTTTATCAGATAACCGGCTGCACTTTCTATCCGTCCGGCGTCCTCTTCTATATTCTGCCGGCTGATCTGTATCTGCTCAGTCATCCTCTTTCCCTCCTTTTCTTATCTTCATTACAATTCATACCTGCGTCAGACTCCGCCAACCTTTTATTGAATCAGGAAAAGCAGATGGCTGGCAGATAAGCAGCCGAGACTACATGTGCGGATCATGCCGGGGGAGAAGGACTCTTTGATAGACTCCATTCTTAAAAAGCAGCCCTTCTTTGAACTTCGGATACTCTCTCATAGCCGTAACCGGAAAGATCGGCACGACTCCCTGTGAACTTAATACAAGTCCCTCTGCCGCCTGCTTAATCAACTTATCCATCGTACTCATGCCGCGGGATTTTGCCGCATGAACCGTAACAATACAGGTGATTCCAAGCGTATTTCCTTCTTTTATAAGCAATGCGGTCCGCTCTGAATCCCCCTTCGTCAATTCCGAAAAATCATCTATATCATCTATCAATATCGTATAAAAAGGCATCTCTTCTATTAATTGCTTCGGACTCATCCCCCGGTTCTCACAAAGTCTCTTCTTCAGGAATTGTCTTCTGTATTCCAGTTCTTTGGATAATTCTTCCGCAAATATACCTGCCTCCTTCTTTCCTTCTACATATAAAACCTCCGAAAACCGGCGATAGTCATACATATCCATACTCCGGGAATCAAACAGGCAGACTCTTCCTCTCAAAACTGCCTGATCTGCAAGCGTCTTAAGTATATTCGTTTTCCCTGTCCCTGTATTTCCTATGATCACAAACAGACCGGCATTCCGCATAAACCCTTTCAGAACTACTTCTTCAACCTCAAGCCCAACCAGATAACTGCTGCCGTCGCTTTCATACTCTTTCATCGCAGATGTGAAAAATTCCGCCGGCAGTACCGGGATATGCGGCGCTTCTTTTCCCGGATATTTCCTGCATACATCCTTTACCAATCCCTTCAGCGCCCTGCCGTACATGGTCTTATCTTTACACGGCGCCATCACATATATCTGCGCCTCATGCACATTCTCCCCGCTTACCAGCACCCGTCCTTTGATATCCGACTGCCTGTACTTCGTTCTTCCCACGGTCTGAAAAGTCTCATTCTCATCAAAGTTATAACCCGCTATCTTTTTTGGGAAATTATTCAAAGTTGCCAGACGGACCGCATTCACCCTGTTGACAGAAGCAACCGTATAGATTCCAAGCCCGGCTCCATCCCGTGTAAGCTTTGTAAAGAACTCTTCTTCTTCGATTCCCGATTCACGCACAACATCTAACTGATCGATCACTATCATAACAGCTTTCATGGATTTTCCCGATAACTCCTGGTATGCCTCCCGCGACGATGCCGCGTATCCGGCAAACAGCCTCTTCCTTAAAGCAATCTCTTCTGTTATCAGTTTCTTGAATTTCCAGTATCGTTCCTCATCATCGGCAGATATGTATTCCGCCGTGTGAGGAAGCTCTTTCAGCGGCATACAGCCGTTGTTCCCATAATCCAGAATATAATAATTCAGATCATCCACATCATTGGAAATAGCCAGGCTCATCAACACGGTTGTCAGAAATACCGTCTTTCCGAAACCGGAAGAAGCCGCGAATAAGAGATTCCCCTCTCCTGCAAAATCATGCTCAAGTTCTCTTTGTTCCTGCATCCCGGGAATATCCGTCATCCCAAGACTGACCGTCAATCCTGACCTGACTGCCCCGGCTTGTGCATAAGGACTTACGATCATCTCTTCAAGAGGCGGCAGCCACGGCTTCCTTACTTCCGCCGCCCCTTCTTCCTCAAAGACCTCACCCAAAAGCGAAGCCACGGCTTCTAACTGTGTCATGCATGCCCGGTACTCTTCCTTCCTGCCGCTTAAGTCCCGATTCACCAGCTCGCCCTGTCCGAATTCATTGACCGCATAGACCCGTTCGTCATACGTTCCTGTCTGCTCTTCCGTCTCTCTGTACGGCGCCGCGCACCATGCAGACTGAAACATCTCATAGACTTCATTGTTCCCAACCTGCATATACGCTCTTCCGGGCCGGGTGATATCAGCCGCGTCCGGCGTCTTTAATATCTCCTTACTGTCGCTTTCATTCTGCACCTTCAGGCACAAACGGAATCTGCTGTTGCTCAAAATCTGCTCGTCTACGATACCTGCCGGCTTCTGCGTCGCCAGAATCAGATGGACGCCAAGGCTCCTTCCAATACGCGCCGCAGATACCAGCTCCTTCATGAATTCCGGTTGTTCCTTCTTTAATTCCGCAAATTCATCACTGATGATAAAGAGATGCGGAATCGGCTCGGCTGCCGCTCCTTCCTTGAATAATCTCATATAACCGTTAATATGATTCACCTGAAAATCAGCGAATATCCTCTGCCGCCGGGAAAGTTCAGCTTTCACCGAGGTCAGCGCCCTCATCCCCCCGGCGCCGTCCAGATTCGTGATTGTTCCCAGATGATGAGGAAGCTTGCAAAACAGATTAGCCATACCGCCCCCTTTATAATCAATCAGCAGAAATCCGATTTCATGAGGATGAAAATTCACCGCCAACGACAAGATATAACTCTGGATCAATTCTGATTTTCCCGACCCGGTCGTCCCCGCCACCAGACCATGAGGTCCATGCGCCTTCTCATGCAGGTTTAAGATCATCGTCTCCTTTCCGGAACGCATTCCGATCGGAACCGCCAGTGATCTATGGGACTGACTTTCCTTCCATCTCCTAGGGATCTCAAGCTCTTTCGGACGCCGTATCCCATACATCTCAAAAAAAGTAACTTTCTCCGGAATATTACCGGAACTACCCTGTTCATGTTCTGCCATACTAAGATCTCTGGCCAGCCATTCAAAATCTACATCCGGCGCCTGGAACAGCTTAAGCTTCTGATTCCTGTATTCCCGGGCATCCAGAAGTAAATTTCCTTCTTCCGAATTCTCGACCTGCAAGACGGTACCTATATATTCCGGCAGATTCGCCCGGACGTCGCTGATATAGATAACCGAAAAGCCCAACGCATTACCGTCCATGCGAAGATATTCCATGATTCCGTGAGCCATGATCCAGGCAGGTTCCTGAATCAAGAACAGATAGTGCGGCAGACACTTATTTCTCCCCTCCCCTTCTCTTAAAGTTTCCGTTCGTTCTTTCAGGATTCTGCTCATACTCCCAAGCACAAGATCTCTTGTCCGTTCTGAATGAACCATTCCAAATATGTTCAGCCCAGGAATCCGCACGTGGGGAAGCCAGCGCATCCACCGGAACTCGTCTTCATATCCCTCATCATAGATCACAATCATCCGAAGATCGTGATAACTTTGAAAACAGGCAGTCTGCACCGCTAATATCTTCATCTGCCGGTGCAGGAACTCTTTCTCTCCCACCAGTCCAAGATGCGCTCTTTTAAGGCTCGCCACCCTCGGCTGATCTATCACAGAATACTTCTCCCTGATATCCTTTGCAGCCTCTGCCAGCCGGTCTTTTCCCGCATCCCATGACGGTTCCTTTCCTTCGATCAGAAAAAACGGCTGTCCCGGATAATGTCCGAGCGCAACGTCTAAGAAATCCTCGTCTGAGGGAATCCGCTCATAGATCCGGCTGTCGCATTCTCTTACCATCCTGCCGAGTTCACCGATTCCAGGATACCGGTATGCGTATACCTCCTGTTCCCACTCATAGGCCGCCGCAAGCTCTCTCTGCTTATACCGCAGATAATCAAGATAATATTCCGCGTATTTTTGATTCTTTCTTTTCACTGCTTTTTTCTCGTCTATATATCTGACTCCGGAAAATACTGCCGTCAGTCCTGCCGCCGCCGCAGACATCACCAGATAGATGCCCCGTCCCGCCAGCACCCCGATTATCACAGTCACCATCATCATAACCACCGGCGGCAGCACTGTCATGAGAAGTTCTTTCCCGTCTTTTTTCTCTCTTTCTCTGGGAAATTCCAGCAATATCTTCCCGGCAGACGGCTTTTTCATCAGCCTTGGAGAACGTTTATAGACAGGAAATCCCTCCGGCCTCTGTATCGGGGAACATTCCCGCAGAGCCGCCGTATATCCGCCGGAATCTCCCTGAATCACAAGCCGGTCTTCCCATACTTCAAGCTTCACATTCTTTAGAAACAGGACGTCGCCCGGATGCAGCACAGTCTCTCCTGCCGCCAGTCTCCGTTGATTCAGATACAGATATTCCGGGTATTCCTCCCCTTCATGGTCCAGATAAATTCTCATCCCCCTGATATACAGGCGGCTTTCCAGAACCGGTATCCGAATTTTCGCTTCCTCTCCCGGAGATATGGTAACATTCTCCTCACGTTCAAATGTGTGCCTTTCTTCGCCAAGACAGAATACTCTTTCATCGCTGCAAAGCCTTACCTGTCTGAATACTCTTTCATCACTGCAAAGCCTTACCTGTCTGCCTGCTTTTTCTGACACCCCTTCATAATTCTCACTTTCCAGGACCGGATACTCCCGGTATCCCTCTTTGGACTGCAGCAACAGATATTTCATATTTCCCCCCGTTTTCCATTCATCACGGTATCGATTCCCAGTTTTCCTGCAAGCTCTTCTATCTCCTTTACCAATTCCTGCTTTCGGCTGCTTTTTTCTTCCCCGGACAATCCGCCGTCTTCCCCCACCTGCCGTAATTCATGCATATATGCGTATAGAAGAAGCTGGTCGTCCGACATCTTCATTGCAAGATCTTCTGCTTCCTCTACTTCCAAACGTCCCAGATGAATCCAGTAATCCAATACGTCCTCCCCGGACTGATAAGTCATCTTGCTCAGAATATTTTCCTTATCTTTCGGACTGAATGTATCCACCGCCTGCCCCTGAATATAAGCCGTTGCAAGCATGTATTTCCACGCGTGCCCCAGTTCTTCAGGTCCAAAGCCTTGCAGTGAATCAATCATCACCCTGTAATCTTTCCTTATGTAAGCATCCTCCGCCGCTCTTAACCTCTCCTGTCTGGGCATGTACCAAACAAAGCTGTATATAGACACCGCCCCCAGCAAGACAAGCAGAAATATAGATAGCACGCTATATTTAATCAACCTTTTATAGCCGCAATTCTTCACTTTTATCATGCTCCTTTTTTCTTCCTCAAGAAGATTGCCATAATACTCTGACAGTATCTTTTTCTCCTCCTGTACAGTCTCAGGTTCAAAAAAGCCTGCCGTCACATCTTGCGGCTTCAAGATCTCCATACCGCCGCAGAGATAATCCTCATACGGCCTGGAACCTTCCAGAAGATACCCGATTAACGCCTGATACTGTCTCAGGAACTGCTTCGTTCTGTTCTTCCTGCCGTGCGGAATCGTATCTCTCCTTCTCACCTTCACCCTTCCCAGAATGTCATAGTACAGGTTCTCCGGTTCAAGCAGAAAATCATACCTCTGATATAGCTCTTCAAGATCTGCCGTCTGTATCAGGAACCTGAGCTTCATAAAACGATCTTCTGCTTTCAGCTCTTCCGCTCCCTTCATGCCCCGCAGGTCAAAACTCATACAGACCGTTTCCTTCTCTTCTTCTATCTTACACGGAAGAAACAGGTGATGTTCCTCCTCCAGACGCTTAAAATCATATACTGTCTTCGCCGACATATCACTTTTCCGAATCCGAACCTTCATAACCATTTCCTCTTACCTCTAAAATATCTCCGTTATATATCTCTCCCTGCCGAAAGGTCAGCATTGGATTCACATATGCTCTCCTGCGCACGGAATACACGCTAAGCTGCACACCTTGATACCGGCGCTTCACCGGCAAAAGACCGTTTTCAAGTAAAACCTCATAGACCGACTCGATCTTCTGCTCTGGTTTCACCATAATATCCATCTGCCTGCCGTCCTCCTTAAATGTCACCGTCATTCTCACTCCCTCATTGGCACACTGCCTTGTCCATATAATGAATCCGCAAGACGCGCCGTATCATCTTCAGGCAACCTGTCAAGACGCCATATTTTCCGCAGTCCCAGAAGCAATATCACAATTCCGGTGAATGCAAGTCCCGATAAGTACCCTGTCTCCGGAAGTATCTCCGCCTTTTCAGACGGCTCTGCTACGATATGCTCCTGTGTCACTTGAAAGATCTGACTGCGGATCTGACAAAGCATCTCATCTTCTCTGCTGTCTCTGTCCTCAAAGACTTCCCGTCTGATGTGCGCCAACATATTCTGCCTGTCCGTACGGCGCTCGCCTGCCTTACGGTCTGTATCCTCCGTAAAGACAGGGAGGCCGTACAGATCACAGAGCGGAATCCGATTGATATCCACGCTCTCGTCCACATCCGGATCAAGCCTTATATTACTGCCGCTCTCCACCGAACCTGCCCCCGGTATCTATCCGCGGTTCATAGAGCCCGCGGCCCGGTCAAACTCTGCATACTGCTGCGCATTCATCACAACCCCCTGGCCGATCGCACGGATCAGCTCCCGCATCGCTTCAAAACTCGGCGCCATCTCCGCTACCCGCGCGGCGAATCCTTCATAACCGCTTCCTTCCCACAACTCCGGGAGGCGGCGGTCCACAACGTCGTTCAGATAATTCTGAAGAGCCGTAACATCCTCTACATGGCTTCCTATCTCCTGTCCTCTCGCGATAACATCCTCTGTGTTCATTCTAATACTCATATTCCCTTTTCCTCCTGCTTATAATAAAATATACTTGCACTGCTAAAACTACGATAAATCCCCCGGACAATACATATACCGCCGGATTTTTGGTCTTCTTTTTACCCGCAGTCCCCGATTCCTTTCGTTCCATAACGGGATTCTGCGTCTGATTCCGGATAACACTTCCGGTATCGTCCGAACTTTCGTCTTGCTTCTGTCCTTCGGAACAGTCTTCTGCCTCCACCGGATTTGCGACAAAACGATATACCTGTGTGTATTCTGCTTTTCCGATTCTCGTATACGGAAGCTTTGACACGAACTCAGCAAGAATCTTCCGATTCGCAAAGCTGGTCTCCTTCTTCGTCTCCTGTGCTTCACTTAATCCTTCCGTGATTTTCTCTTCTGATTTCACCTGCGCTTCTTTTACTTGCTTCTGTAATCCATCTGCATATTCTCTGACCGAATCCGCCGTCTTCTTCGCATATTCTGCATATGCACTGTTATTCGCAAGCAAATTTTCCTGAAGGAGTCCATAATTCTCCGTCATTTTGCTTATATTCTCCAGGATAAACTGATCATCCGCCTGCGGTCCGAAACCTGCCAGCCGTCCATTATATGCGGCGATTGCCGCAATCTCTTCCTCATGCCTTTGCATGTATTCTCTTCTGGCTTCGCCGGCCCTTAATATCATCGGCTCTGCATATTCTGACCTCGCCAGCTCACAGATACTCTCGCTGTCCAGTCTCTTTGCACTCTGTACTTCTCCGATAATATTACAAAGTTCCATATCCTCTTCCTCAAGCCATGTAAGCAGCTTCTCACCGGACTGCTGCCATTCGTCAGGCTGTTCCGGTATTTCTTCTGACTGATCCGGTACTTCTCCCAACTCCCCGGGAGATTCCTTTCCCTCCTCCGGCTGGTTCGGTACTTCTCCCAACTCTCCGGGAAATGCCCCTCCTTCTTCTTCCGGCCGGCTTGGCGGTTCCTTTGGCTGCTCGGGCGGTTCCTCCGGCTGTTTGGGCGGTTCCACAGGCTGCCCTCCGATCTGCTTGATATATTCCCGCATCTTCTGATTATTTTCAAGAAGTCCGTTTAGATAGCAAGCTATCTTTTCTTTATCTAACATACTCCCGGACTGCCGTTCTAATTCCGCGCGAAGCTGACTATTTGCCTTCTCAGTAATACTCTGTCCGCTCTCGTCAACGGTCAGGTCAACCTCCGGCACATTGGAAGACAGCGCCTTTAACCTTTCTGCCAAAGCCATACCGTCCGTGCTCAGTGAAGCAGCTTCCGACTGGATATTCTGAACATTTCTCGTATATTCCGCATTCATTGCGTCGGTAAGCATACCATTTCTCTTCACATAATCCGTGATATCCAGTTCTTTCGGCGCATTTTCCTCCATCTGATATTCCGGCGCCTCCACCAACGTCACCAGCTCCCGGGCTTCGATCTTCTCAATCGCTTCTTGATCCCTTAAGTCATTCTCCATTACACGGTCCGCTCCGTCCTGCGCCTCATGAAACTCCTTTAAGATATTATCCACATACATATAGCTTAAACGATTGTCAAGAGAATCAATATAACTTTGCACATTATAAAGGAGTTTGTACTGACCTTCGCCGGAATATGACTTATTGACGGCATATTCCAACCGCGACACCTGCGGCGCCGTGTTAATGCTCTTTACATTCTGTGAAAAAGCGGCGGGAATGATAACATATGCTCCGTACCTTCCTGCTTCAATCCCTGTCCTTGCGGCCTCCAGAGAAGCGTATTCAAAATCCATGGTCGGAAATCTGGAAAGTTCCTGCGCATAGTTAATCTGCCTTCCGTCTCTTCTTGTACCTTCGTCCAGATTCACGACCGCAATCTTATCTGACTCTCTTATTTCCCGCCTCGCGGCTGCAATTTTATCTGACTCTCTTACTTCTCTTTCGCCGGCTGCTGCCTGTACTTCCCGCCTCACGGCAGTAACAGCCCGAGGGTTTTCCGAATGAAAACACGCTCTTAAGACACCTGCCGCACCCAGCACAAGCAATAAAAATATAATTACTTTTTTGTTCTTCATCTTCTCCTTTCATATTCACTTTTTACACTTTCTTTTAAATGGGTTTCTTCAGAATTGAAGGTATCGAAAACCTCCAATGCAGATTCTTAGAAATCTGATTTGAATAAATGATAAACTATATGTATGTGAAAAAAATGATACAATATTCCTGTTGCTTTGTCAATACCAAAACTTCGACTTCATTCGACAAAAGCACCCGCTTTGAAGTGAAAGCGGATGCTTCAGAATATCGTAACATTTTCTTACAAGTAAAATAAATATTCTCTTCGCGAATACCCCGGAATGAAGATCATAGTCCCAAGAAAAAGCACCAGCGCCATACCGCCGCTGACACACTCTCCTAACATTCCCATTCCGTACATACATCGCACCGAAAAGTATATCAGAACTCCCGCTCCGATCCATCCGGTAAGAATTTGCGGCAGGAAGCGCAAACGATTTTTGAATCGTAAAATTTGCAGGATTTCTTCTTTCGCAGTCCCGACAAGCCGCAGGCTTCGAACCATTCTCCGCATTTCTTCCCGCTCCGCCAGAATCCGGAAATGAATCAGAATCCATTGCGCCAGATACAGCAGTAAGATCACGAATGACATGACAAAGAGTAAAAAATCACCGGATAACTTTCCGCGCTGAAAATCATCCAGCTTCGAAGAGGCCTTATAAAATCTCTCGTGCTCTTTTTCAGAAACATTACTTCTCTCCTGTAATAACCGCTGTAATCCATTCACAAAGCCCGCCGAAGCTCTCCAGTCTTCCAGAGAAAACATATGGATTGTCCCGCTCCAGTAGTCAGAACTTTGAACTGCATAAGCAAAATCTTCATCGCCTACAATCAACGTCCTGTCCGCAAATGCGGGATTCTGGTTCCACAGGATCCGGACGTCATATCCCGCGCTTCGCAGCCGGTTTCCACTCGACATTATACATGAATCCACTGGTATAAGTTCATATTTATACCCATCTCCCATATCATAAGGAAAAAGATTCAGAAATTCTCCCGGTTCTATCCGATAATCACACCCGAATTTCTTATTAATTTCTGAAACAGGCAGATAATTAAAAGCAGCGTCCCTGGCAAAGACCATTTCCTTATACCCGGTAACAGCGTTCCCTGTCTCTTCGGCGATCTCCC
The DNA here is from genome assembly GCA_910574285.1 of Lachnospiraceae bacterium. Lineage (GTDB taxonomy): Bacteria > Bacillota > Clostridia > Lachnospirales > Lachnospiraceae > Sporofaciens. The sequence continues at coordinate 16,734 of CAJTAL010000043.1, forward strand.
GGACTTCCTCTTTCTCAGCCTGATTCATACCATGGATTTCTACATACAACGCGTCAAAAGGTGCATAGACTTCCACGTCATAATAAAACGACTGCCTGATGCAGACACACAAACCTCCAAAAAATATCATTGCCGCCAGAATGAATGATGCCGTCACATACCTGACTGTCCAGTCTGTTTTGTGCCGGCTTAAGGCCGCCTTCTCTATCACATGGTTCCCATGACTGAACACACCCCTGTCCGGCAGACCGAGAATCCGCGGACAGCTTCTCTTTGTACCGGTCTCGTAGGGCGCTTTCAGAAGCCGTACAATCTTCCCTGTATACATTCTGCACGCCTGCAGCGCCAATGTCCCCATAGAAACCGCTCCGTACAATACCGCAGTAACCATATACGGCTCCGCCCTAAATCTCCATTTCAACCTGTGGATACCGATTATCTTTGCCGTTATCCCATAAAAACCTGACGCCAGCACAGTACCAATCAGCAATGCGGCAGATAAAGCCGCCGCCGAGATAACAACCCCTTCTATCAGTATATTCCGCACAACTTCTCTCCGGCTCATTCCAAGGGACAGCAATATCCCGTATTCCTGTTTTCTCGCATTTAAAAACGCGGCATACGAAAACGGCAGATAAAGAACCAGAAATACCGCAGCCACAACGCTCGGAAAAATAATATTACTGGATATCATGGAATCCACCAAATCTCCGTTCATAAATTCCGGATTCGTAAAAAGCGAAGCAAAACAGAAAAAAATCACCGCAGCCAGAAAATTGCAGAAGAAATACAGGCAATACCTGAAAAAATGATATAACAGCATTTTCCTGGAAATATCTGAAAAAGTCACTTCCAATCACCTCCCGAAAGAAAACCCGCAACGTCGTTATGTGATCTCTCCGAGATGTTGCCGTCCTTCAACAGCAGAACCCTGTCGCAAAGCGAAGCGACATAACTGTCATGGGTCACGATTAATATACCCGCATGGTACTTTTCTTTCATATTCTTCATGCATTCCATCACCGCTTCCGTCGACTTCCGATCCAGATTTCCCGTCGGCTCGTCAGCAAAAACCAGCTCCGGGCGGCGGATAAAAGCTCTGGCTATTGCCGTACGCTGCTTCTGCCCTCCTGAGATCTCCGTAATTCTCTTAGAAAGCAGACGTTCCATGTCAAGCGCCGTTACAATATCCTTCAAAGCCCTCTCCTGTGACTCTTCGTCCTCCTTGTCCAAGATCAACGGAAGCAGGATGTTCTCCTTCACATTCAGACTTTCCAACAGTTGGAAATCCTGAAAAATCATCCCCATGCGGCGTCTCCTGAACAGCGCCAGTTCCCCGTCAGACATCCCTGTCAGCTCCGTATCCCGTATCTTCACAAAACCAGAGTCCGGAATATCAATGCCGCATAATTCCTGCAGCAGCGTCGTCTTCCCGCTCCCGGACGGCCCCATAACCGCTGTCATCTCACCTGTATTCATTTGAAAAGAGACATGACTTAAGACAGACAACGTTTCTCCCGCTGTCCGATATGATTTGCAGAGATCCTCTGCCTTTAATATACACATTTCCTGATTCCTCCTTAATAAAAAAATACACAATATTTATGATATTAAGAGAAATCAATGATCTAATCTGACCTCCAGACTTTGCAGGGTCAATATCTTCCGAAATCTGTTACACCAGAGACAGAAAATCTGTCTCCTTTCATATAACGCCCAGGACAGGCAGACATCTGCCAAAAGAAATGCAAGATATGCCAAAGACAGGAACTCCTTAAGCTCTTCTGTGCCGCCGCTGCCATACATACTGTCCGCCAGTATTTCCTGATTATGTACGGCTGCGCTTTCTAAATCCCCCTCCTGATATGCTCCGCTCCAGATATGGAAATGGCATGAAAGAACAAAGAATATAAAAATAACAGAAACCAGTACCTTCCCGGCTAAGCTTCTATAATCTCTCTTTTTATACGCCTTTACCCTTTCAATTGACATGACATTTCCTCCGTAATCAATTCATGCTCTTAAATTATATCTCATAACCGGTCGTACCTCAATATAAAGCTGACATATTTGTCCTCTGTAATGTCAAAAACGGTTACAATCCGCACATCGCTCTTGACTCTTTCTGACTCTCCTGCCATACTATGATTTAGCTGTCCTTAGGAACTGTAAAGATATAACATGACACTACTGCGCAGGATATTCCTTAGCACATACCAGCTATCATATAACTTATTTGTAAATCTTAGGAGGTTTTATCTTGAAATTAGAAGGGAAATCCCTGAAACATGATTTTTTCCGCTTTATTATCCCGTCGCTGATGGCCCAATGGGTCTACGCCCTCTATACCATGATTGACGGTCTGTTCGTGGCAAGAGGTGTGTCAGAGCTTGCTCTTTCCGGCGTCAATATCGCCATGCCCTTTGTGACTCTCCTGTTTTCCGTCGCCCTGATGTTTGCCGTCGGTTCTTCCACCGTCATCGCCATCCTGCTCGGACAGAAAAACGAAACACAGGCAAAAGAAGTCTTTACCCAGAATATCCTGACCGTGATCCTGGTATCGGCCCTGGTTACTGCCGTTGTCTTTTGGAAATCAGAAGCCATCGCCTTGTTTCTGGGCGCCACGGAACTTACAATTGAATACGTCAGGTCTTACATCACAACGATCGCCGGTTTCAGCGTATTTTTTATATGCTCCTATTCCCTGGAAATATTAATCAAGACGGACGGATATCCTATGAAAGCCACCGTCATCGTTACCGCAGGCGCCGTCCTGAACTGTATCCTGGATTATCTGTTCGTAATCGTCTTCCATAAGGGAGTCTGGGGAGCTGCTTTTGCCACAGGATTGTCACAACTGATCGTCGTTCTTCTGTACCTGACACATTTCTGCAGCAGCAAGACCCATATGAAACTTGTACGTTTCTCCCCCTCGCCGTCCCTCGCATGGCGGACGGTAAAAATCGGATTATCTTCCGGAATTACGGAATTCTCTGCCGGAATCGTAATCTTTCTGTTCAACCATGCCATCCTGACATATCTGAACGAAGAATTCATCGTCAGCTATACGATCGTCACCTATGTCAGCACGATCATCGTGATGTCCATGGCGGGCATCGCCCAGGGAATACAGCCTCTGGTCAGCTATTATTATGGCAGAAAAATGTCCGGCAAATATCATAAGCTGCTGAAATACGCATTGGCTTTCGGCACTGTGTTCTCAATCGCAGCTTTTATCATATCCCGCATGATAGCCGCGCCGCTGGTCGGCCTGTTTATCTCGCCCGAACTTAAGGAACTGCGCAGCGCTTCCGCGGACATTTTTTATACCTTCTCCTATTCGTTCCTGCTCTGCGGGTTTAACGTTATAATCGGGGGCTTCTTCACTGCGATCGAATACCCGAAATCTGCCATGGCCATCTCCCTTGGCAGAGGCTTCCTCTTCGTCGCCTTAAGCCTCCGGCTCCTGACCGCCCTTTTCGGCGGAGACGGAATCTGGTGGGCGGCTTCGCTGTCGGAAGGAATCTGCCTGGCGCTTACGTCTATACTGTTCCTTCGCTACAGGAACATAATAAAGTATTCATAAAGTATTACAAGGACATGCCTTGCGCACCGACCGCAAATTGACTATAATGGAAACAGTCAAAACAGGAAATTTTTCACACAAAAAACGAGGAGTGATATACCATGAATTATGACATTATTATCGTAGGCGCAGGTCCCGGCGGGATCTTTTCGGCCTATGAATTGCTCAAAAAAAACGAACAGCTTAAGATCGCCGTCTTCGAAGCCGGCGTTCCGCTAAAGGACAGACATTGCCCCATCGACGGCAAGAAAGTAAAGTCCTGTATCAAATGCAAGACCTGCGCGATCATGAACGGTTTTGGCGGCGCAGGCGCATTTTCAGACGGAAAATACAACATTACCAATGACTTCGGCGGAACTCTCTATGAGTACATCGGCAAAGACCAGGCGCTTGAATTAATGAGGTATGTAGATGATATCAACACATCCCACGGCGGAGAGAATACCCGGATGTATTCCACGGCCGGAACCCAATTCAAGAAAGTCTGTCTTCAGAACAAGCTGAAGCTTCTGGACGCTTCCGTACGCCACCTTGGGACCGACATTAATTATGTCGTTCTGGAACAATTGTACGAGGAATTGAAAGACAGGATAGACTTCTATTTTAACACCGCGATCGACAGCCTGGAACACACCGACGGCGGCTACCGTGTCCATTACGGCGGGCATACGGCCGAATGTAAAAAATGTATCGTCTCCGTGGGAAGAAGCGGCAGCAAATGGATGGAGAAGATCTGCCATGAACTTGACATTCCGACCAAATCCAACCGTGTGGACATCGGAGTCCGGGTAGAACTTCCGGCCGTAATCTTCTCGCATCTGACGGACGAACTGTATGAAAGCAAGATCGTCTACCGGACAGAAAAATTCGAAGACAATGTCCGCACCTTCTGTATGAACCCATATGGAATCGTGGTGAATGAGAATACCAACGGCATCGTCACTGTCAACGGACATAGCTATGAAGGTACCGAACATCAGACCGAAAATACGAATTTCGCGCTGCTGGTTGCGAAGCATTTCTCCGAACCCTTCAAAGACAGCAACGGATACGGCGAAAGCATCGCCAGACTCTCGAATATGCTGGGCGGCGGCGTGATCGTACAACGGTTCGGTGATCTGGTCAGAGGACGCCGAAGCACTGCCAACCGGATTAAGGAAGGCCTGGTGTCCCCTACCCTCGCCGCTACTCCCGGCGACTTAAGCCTTGTCCTCCCCAAGAGAATTCTGGACGGCATCATGGAAATGATCTATGCACTGGATAAGATCGCTCCGGGAACCGCCAATGACGACACCCTGCTCTACGGCGTAGAAGTGAAATTCTATAACATGGAAGTAGAGCTTGACGAGAACCTGGAAAGCAAGTATAAGGGCCTCTATATCATCGGAGACGGAAGCGGAGTCACCCATTCCCTGTCCCACGCCTCGGCAAGCGGCGTGTATGTAGCGCGGCATATCACTGAGAACATGTAACTGAGAACATGTAAACTCATTACTGTCTGAACTTCAAATGCAGCATTGCACCGTCAAAGATCCTGACGCAAACAATGCTGCATTTACTGTCTCTATTTTACTTTTACATCATATAACTGGCTTGGCTCTATGTCGCCCCGGTTCTCATTGTAGGCCGCCCGGGCTTTGGCCCTCTTTACTTTCAGCGCTTCCGGTGTCGTCTCGGCTTCCGCACGGGTAAGCTTTCGTTCGTCCAAAGCCGCCCTGCTCTTTCGCACGGCTTCATGAACCGCCGCCTCCTTCACCTTACTGCTTAAGACCTGCTCCTCTGATCCGTCCGCCTGATTTCCTTCTTTGCCGGCGTCGGCTCTGTCAACCTCTTCCGCTTTATCTTCCTCTCCGGTATCCTCTGCAGGATCTTCGATTCCAAGTTCGGCTTCCTTCGCTTCCTTAAGCTCCTTCTCTGCCTCCGCTTTCTCCGCCTCTGTCGGAAGCTTGGCATACTGACCGCTCTCCACGAATTCTCTCGTAGTCTCTTCCAGGGCCATGTTCTTCATATGTTCCCGCCAGATCAGTTCCAGCTTCTTTTCCTCCGGTATGGCAGGATTATTCTTAATATTGTTCACCGTACTTAAAGAAGCCGCCGTATGATTCATCCGCACACGCTGGACTTCTTCCTTCGTCTTACACCTCTTCAGTTCCTTCTCATAATTCTTCTGCTCAGCCTCGATGGATTTTACTTTCTGATAAGTCTGGGGATCGTTCTTCTCCAGATAGTCCATCTCCTCCTTGGTCAGTTTCTGGCCGTTCGCCAGCTTGGATCTGATCTGAGACGCAAGCTTGGCGGAACCGTCCGCCTGTGATCTCCTGATCTCTTCCGCCTGCCTTGCGATGGGATCAATAAGTTTCGTACTTCCATCTGCAGTGAAATCATTATTGTCCTTCTTCTGCTGCCATTTCAACTGCATCTCCATATTCCTTGTATATGCGTTTATCGATTGTACCGTAAAGAAATTCAAAAGACACACCTCCTTAGTAATGCCGAAATACCTGCTATTGATAATATCGGCATTACCAAGGGAGAACTTAACCAATCTCCGCCAGAATCCGCGGCTTCTTCCTAACGCAGCATTTGAAGCACGAATTCAGGACGTTTGCTGGCCTGGGCGATAATGCTCTGCTGGGGCTGGCTTAAAATGTCGTTCTTGATTTTTTCCATCATAAGACCGGCCATATCCGCATCCCGGATACGGCTCTCAGCATCTTTTAAGTTGATGGTCGTATTGGTCACCGCCTGATAGGCGTGTTCCAGACGGTTGTAATCTGCCCCCATAACCGACCTGCAGTCAGCGATACTGTCGTGGGCGCAGTCTATCTTTTTAAGCAGTTCGAGCGGATGCTGGTCTTTATCCGTCAGATCCACCAGCCTCGGTGGGTTCAGACGAAGCTGCGTCAGGGACAGAAACGGCAGGTGAATCGGGATCAATCCCTCCTCCCGTCCATCCTGTCCCGCATAGATCATGACCTCACAGTGCCGGAAATCCAACAGCTCGCCTTCGGCCGGTTCCGGCGGGGCGATCTCTTCCTTTGTCACCGTGTAGGTGAAATTCGTGAACACGCCGCTTTCCACAGAGCCGATGTATTCATTTCCGGTCGAACTGTCGTAGACGTGACCCAGACGTTTGTCCTGGATGACCAGAGAGGTGGCAGGGTCTCCCACTTCCATGTCCGTATAATGATTCAGGCTGGGCTTTACCTGATCGACAATACTCTTCACGATCTGATCCCCGCTTGTGACCTTGGACAATTCTACCGGGATGTTGTGGATGGTACGGGTCACATTCTGTCCGTTGATGGTCACGTTATGAGTGAAGGACGGAGGCGCGCTGCCGTCGTTCTTCCAGCAAAAATACACGTTGATGTATTCCCCTTCGCAGGTCGCGCAATTAACCCGGAACCCTTTACCCAACAGAGTATCCAGATTGTTGGTGTTGATTGAAGAGAAGTCCAACACCTTCTGCTCATGACCGACGATGGTGCCGCCGGAAAACTGCACGGGACCGTCCCTCACAATTCCTGACACACCCTCCGCACCGTCGGAAACCGATACGGAATAAGAATCACATCGGCGCTGCCACTCTATGGTCAAGGATGCGGGAGTCTTGCTTTCATCTACCTTGACACTACAGGCGTTTCCAAATGAGCCTTTTGCCCGAATAGCTGTTTGCATAACGGCAGCCAGATCCGCAAAGCTTTTACATCCGGAAATGTCGATATCGTCGTAGTCTGAACGCAGGTCAGTTCCGTCGGTAAATTCCCACCGATACATGCTGCCGCCATTTCCGTTGTTGATTCCGAAACCTGTCCCAATGAGTTTTGAAGCGTCAAAGGGCTTCTCTACGCTAAAGGGAACGGATACTTCCTGACTGAAATTCGAATTGCCGCCCGACAGCACGGCAGTGCTGCCTGGTATCGCAGCTCTGACCTCAACGATACTCCCCCGTATAGTAAAGCTAGGGGCAGGCGTGTTCGGGTTCGATGAAAAAATCAACTCATTACCCTGCTCCTTTACAGAACCGCCGCCGTAATTCTTAATCATCTTCACCACCTCGTCGCGGATCTCAGCCGGACTCTTGCCGCTTATATCATGAGTATTCGTATAGTATCCCGTGCTGAACATGGTCGTTCCATCCGTTTTTATCGGGGTGGTCAAATCCTTGCTGTCATAAAAAACGTGATGATAAGAGCCCAACTGGAAGGAGAACGGCACTTTGAAGGAACTTACATCGGGAATCTTTACAGTAAATGTACCGCCTACCTCCGCGGAAGGAGGGGTTGTACTTGTGGTAAAATCCAGAGCGTCCGTCTTCCAGGGCTTCTTTGTAGTATCCTCTTGCTTACCCTCGGTTGATTCCGATATATACGCGTAACACCGCGTACTGGAAGAAGCGGAAGCCGGAAGGCTGGTGCTGATCTCCAGATTGGGAGACGTGTACTTTATCGTCGTGTTCGCACCATCAAGAGGAGGCGTGCTTTTAAGCTTATTTATCACGGTATTAATGAAATTTTCTTTAGTAATCGTACCCGAGGTCTGCGTGAAAATATCGGCGTAAGAAATCCTGGCATCCTCTGGATTCGCTCCCGATATATGGATATTCAGCGAATTTCTTCTTAAATTTGCAACGTCAATCGGATCTTTCACATTGGACATATTGTAGGAAAGTGACAAATTCTTTCCATACACCGGCTGGTTGTTTGCAATTCCACTGCCGTCCACTTCATTAAGCGTTTCCTTTCCCACCGGGTTTTCTACTAACCAGCTATTTTTCTTTTCTCCATTTCCGTCCGGCGCCTGGTATTGACTAGTAGTTCCATTGGCTTGAACATTATAATAGTAATCGTCCAAACTCCCCGTCAATGTAACCGTTTTCGTGTTTTCATCTACGTCTACCTTGTCAATATCGGAAAATTTGGTAAGCTGCTCCATCGCCTCCTTAACTGTCTGGATACCTTTGAGTGAAATGATACGCGGAGTACCGTAACTGTTTTGGCTGGCGTCTGCCCGAAAAGTATAAGTAATGCCGCCAATCTTAATTGATTTCTTGTCCAGCAAAATCGGATATTTCATTCCTATGCTGTCCTCCAACTGGAATGTAACGGTGGCGGGCTTCGCCTCGACAGGCGGGGCAAAATCTTCATTCTTCACAAAATCCATCTCGCCCCACAACTGCTGATCCGCAGTTTTGTTGAAATCTTCCAGGTAGAGATAAACAGACTCGCCGGAATCATTAGGGATGCTTTGGAAGAGCGGAATGGTATTGAACCTGCTGGTTGACGTGATGCGTTCAACCTCGCCAAAAATCTGGTTGATCTCCTCGCTCATATAGCGGCGCTCCCGGTCGCTGTAGGTGCCGTTGCTTGCCTGCAGGCAGAGTTCTCTTGCACGGCGCAGCATTACGCCTACCTCATCCAATGCACCATCCGCGGTCTGCGCAATATCGATTCCTTCGGAAACGTTGAGTTCACATCGTTCCAACTCGGTAATCTGAGCGCGCATTTTTTCCGATACGGCAAGTCCTGCCGCATCATCCGCAGCCTGCTGTATCCGGAAACCTGAGGAGAGCTTTTGCAGATTCTTTGCAATTGCGTTGTCAGTATTCCTCTTCTCACGCAATGCATACAAGGCAGGTATATTGGTTTGGATTATCATATTGATTCTATCCTCCTTTTTGCCTTACCATGATTTTGTAAGAAACCGCAAGAAAATACTACGGAATTCGGAACCGCCGTATATCGCCGGTTCCGATGTCTATGACATCTATCCGCAGCCGCTAGAAACTATTTGATTTATTATACTACAAAAAAACACATTTTAAAAGATAACTTTACGTTTTATACCCGCATTTTCATATCCGACACAGTAAAATACCCTTCTTCTGTCAAAGACTCCCTGTCTCGAATATAATCCGCAGCTTTTCTCCTTCAAGCTCTGCCTTCACACTTCCCCCCATCTTCACAGCCAGTTCTTTTACAATAAACATTCCAAGCCCGGAGGAACCTTTCCGCCGGGCTGAATCTGCCTTATAGAATCTGTCAAATATCTGTTCCGGATCAGGCTTACTGGTTTCCGATACCAGATTTTCAAAAATCAGGCGCCGGTCTGTCTGCCGGATTACGATCCCGCCTCTGCCATGCAGCAACGCATTCTGAATCAGATTATGGAAGATCCGCCTGAGACATTCTTCATCCGCCCAAATCCTCAGGCTCTCTGATTCAAACTCCACTTTCGGAGCGATACCTTTCTCCTCGAATTGACGGTAGAAGCCCACCAGGCAGCCGCTCAAAAGGGGAAATACCTGTACCTCGGACAAATTCAGTTCGAATTCCCCGCCGGTAAGCCTGGTGTACAGAAACAATTCTTCTAACATATCCCCCAGTTCTTTCAGACGTCCGTCCGCCGTCTGCAGGTAATGTTCCCGCCTCTCAGGGTCCGTACATTCCCGTGCAAGCTGCACATAACCCGCGGCGCCGGTAAGCGGCGTCCGGATATCGTGCGCCAGGCCTGTGATATTCTGTTTCAGATTCCTTTCGGCTTTCTCATACTGCATCTGGCTTTTAAACCATTGATGCTCAAGATCATTCAATTGCCTGCCAAGAGCCAGTATATCCCTCTGACGGCTCTGCAGTCCCAGCTTTATATGGCTTCCGCATTCAATTTCTTTTAGCTGCATACACAGAGAGCGTATCGTCAGAATCATACGGACATACTGCAGCAGTAACAATATGCATATACTCCCCAGGATCATAAATGCTGACGCCATCTTAAAACCTCCCGTTAATTACATATTTTACCGTCCGGCCGTTTTCCTGCTGCCCCATCGGCAGGCGGTCTTCCTATATATCCTGCCTTCTCAAGATCACTCCTGTAACCGCCGAATATAGAATCAGGAACCCCGCACCCACCGCATACACATGCAGATCTTTCCAGGCAGTATATTCTCCCGGTCCCATGGCAAGAGTCAGGTATATCGAATATTTCAGCCAGTTTCCCATATGAAATGTGTTCATCAGCGTATACAACATCTGTACAATGATACCGCTGCTGAAAAGCACCGTCCCTATGGCTCCTGCCGCCACACTCCTTGACAGGACGCAGATCAGAATCACCAGCGCCGCAAACGCAGTCGTCACAAGCCATGCCCAGGACAGATAGAACACATAATCCCCCAAATCCGCATACGGTACCATGTTTCCAAATAATCGGTTCGCCAGCAGTGTAAACAACAGATGCAGTATCAGATAGCAAAAATCAACGATTCCCGCCGTCATAATCTTGCTTCCCACATAGTTCCACCGATTCTGACAGAGCGCCATCACATTTTTTATAAATCCGCTTTGAAAATCCGAACACACAAACAGCATAACCCATACGCCGAATATCAAATTATATGATCCGCCGTCCAGACATGTCTGCCGGAACATCCCCAAAGTATCCATTCCTTTTAAGATATCAGCGAATTCTGCCGCTTCTGCTGCCGTAAGCATCCCGGCACGTATCGACAGTTCCTGCCCCTTGGGTACTGCCATAAGCCAAATCAATCCGAAGATCGCCGCCGTCGCAGCCAATAAGATTCCAAAGCATATATATACCGATTTACTTTTTCTTACCCTGTACAGATCCATACGCAGCAGATTATACATATCGACGCCCTCCTTCCATGCGGTCCAGGAAATATTCTTCCAGGTCCATACGGTGGAATCCTGACGCATACACGGCTACTTGATTCTCCACCAGCATCTGATTCAGCTCTGCCCCGTCTTTCACTCCATATAACCGAATGGACCTGTCGTCCGATACCTCCGCCTCTACATCCGGAAATGCCTCCTGGACCAAAGCAAACGCACGCCGCACATCCTGCACCTGGATCTGAAAATAGTCCTGGCATCTTTCCTCTAACTCTTCCCGGGTAATCTGCTCGATCAATTCTCCGTCCTTGATAATCCCGTAATTGGTAGCAATCTTACTTAGCTCCCCCAGAATATGCGAACTTACCAGAATCGTCTTTCCCTCTTCGTGAAGTTTTAACACCAACTGCCGAAGCTCCCTGATTCCCTCGGGGTCCAAACCATTCAGGGGTTCGTCAAGAATTAACATGTCGGGGTTGCCTAATAAAGCAAGCGCCACGCCAAGACGCTGCTTCATGCCCATAGAGAACCGCTTTACCTTCTTCCGCCCGGTATCCTGCATTCCCGTGAGCCGCAGTACATCATTTGCACTCCGCTCGTCCGTAAGCCCCATACATCTTGCTTTCATCTCCACATTCTGCCTTGCCGTCATATTCGGATAAAGTCCCGCCGCCTCAATCAGCACCCCAAGCCTTCTCCTCACCGCCGGGTCGCTGACCGGTCCTCCGAACAATTGGATCTCTCCCCCTGTGGGACTTGCAAGCCCGCACAGCATCTTCAATGTCGTGGACTTCCCGGCGCCGTTTCTGCCGATAAATCCATATATCTCTCCTTCCCGGACCTTAAGATCCACATTCTTCACCGCTGCTTTATTCCTATACATTTTCGTAAGAGCCGCCGTCTCTATGGCAAATGTATTCTCTCTTCCTGTTCTCACAGCTTCTTTCTCTCCTTTCCTGCACTCGCCGGCTGCCGGCATCACAATAACAAACCTTGAGCAACTCTGACAGCCCATCAACTTACTTACTGCCTTACAAATAGCAGTCTAATACAAGAAAGTTTAAAAAGCACTCAGAAAAGTTTAAGAAAGTTTAAAGTATTTCCACCTTGCAAGAATGCTCTTTTGTCTTCTTATCATATCCGATTCCCACCGCAAGAACCTGACCTGTAAATCCGGACGTTTCTCCAATCCTGCCTTGAAACCTCAGTATATAATCCTTTTCTTTAATCTGTTGAATCGCCTCTTCTGGTGTGTGATCCACCTTGAGTTCCAGAATAATTCCTATCCCATTAGTTCTGTATGGATAAAAGATAAAATCAACAAACCCTTTTCCTGCTTTATCTTCCCGCTCTACTCTATATCTGTCACGCGCCGCAAGATAAACCAGATTGACCACTGCCGACAATTCAACCTCATTATTATACGTCAAAATCGGAGTTTCGGTATTATGAACATATTGCAGAATTTTCGCCATTGTCTCGGTATCACCCGCTAACGTTGCCTTCAACATCTTGGCAGATTCCTTTGCCAAACGATATACATATCCAAAAGCTTCTTTATTCAACAGCAATTCTTCAAATTTTACCATCAATTCTTTATTTGGTATAAATACCTCCCCGTCTTCATAAGTAAGCAGTCCATAAATCACCATTGCAGAATATATCTGATCCTTTGTCACCAATTCCATAGCCGTTGCAGCATATTCCTGCATTCTTGCTTCTATATGTTCTCCCGAAACCATCAGAGCCATATCATCCCTGACCTCTTCTATATTATTTCTGATATAATAAAACACGGAATCATACGTTCCTGAACTGGTCCAATAGTTCGCTACCTGATTATTAGTCAAAGCGCTGACCACTGAACGTGGATTATACAGCCGTTCTCCCCCCATTGTATGGTAACCGTCATACCATTCGTCCAACTCTTCCCTGGTGATGCGAGGTTCTGCCGCCTCTAATCTGTACCTTTCATAGAGCTGTTCAACCTCCGAATGTAAAAAACCATAGTACTCTCCAAAACGGATCTTAGTAGCCATATCGTATTCCAAAAACATATTCAGCTCCGATCCTTCTGAATATTTTGCAATCGGAAGGATTCCCGTCATATAGGCAAACTCAACGTAACTCTTCCCTTTAAGCAGTGATTTCAGAAACAGAAGATACTCCTGCTTATCCTCTTCTGTAATGAACGACATATGAAACAATGCATCCCACTCATCAATCACAAAGAGAAATTTCTGTTCCTTCTCCTCGAATATAAAAGACAGAAGATCCCATACCGCTTTACTCTGGTCCAGTTCCAGTTCCGGATAAGCCTGCGCAAGATCTCGGCAGAGCCCGTCTTCAATCCTTGAAATATAGCTTCTGTAATCACGGCACTCCTTCGGGACCTCACTGCAGTCCAGATAGATAACTTCATGCCGGTTCAAATGTTCTTCATACCCTTTCGATTCTGCAATTGCCAGATGTCCAAATACATCCCTGCTGTCTCTCGCCTTCCCGAAAAACGCGCCGATCATATTAGCCATTACAGTCTTCCCAAAACGGCGCGGCCTTACAATACAGAAAAAACGCTGTTCACGCCCCAGCGCCGGAATCAATTCTTCTATCAGGGCCGATTTGTCCACAAAATATGGATCCTGTGAAATCATCTTGTATTTATCATATGGAGCAATACTGTTTAAAAATAATCCCATAATACGATTCACTCCTTAACTTTTTCTTCATTAATTCATTAATAATATAGAAATCTAAGATAATTTAAACCCCATTCCCCACACCGTCTGAATATAACTGTCTGTCTTGCTTCTCTTTAATTTGGAACGAATATTACTGATATGCACGTTGATCGTCTTATCCTCCGCCAGATATTCCTCTCCCCATGCATACTCATAAATCATCTGCTTTGTAAACACTCTTTTCGGATTGCGGATCAACAACTCCATAATCAGAAATTCATGACGAGTCAGCTCTATCTGTTCACCTTTCGCCGTCATCTCCCGCGTATCCGGATTCAATGTCCATTCCCGGTATGAGTATACTGTCTGCCCATAAACCGCCTGACCGGACACCGTATTCTCTCCTCCAGAACATTCTGAACCGCCTGAACCGTCTGAACCGTAACACTTCCTGCGGCGGCGGAACTGCACCTGTATCCGCACCAGCAATTCCGGAAGGTCGAAGGGTTTACAAAGATAGTCCTCCGCCCCCGCCGATAATACCTCCACCTTACTGTCAAGTCCACTCTTTGCGGACAGCACGATGACCGGAATCTTCTTAGAAAATACAGCCACCAGTTCCTCCCCGGAGATACCCGGCAGCATCAGATCCAGAAGCACCAGGTCATAATCTTCCATAGAGAATAATAATTTCGCTTCACTGCCGGAATAAGCCTGTGTACACACATATCCGTGATCCTCCAGATATTCCTTCAGCATCTGGTTATTCTTCGCGTCATCCTCCACAATCAAAATCTTCTGCATATCATCTCCCGGCTTTCTGATTATATCTTTTCTCAAAACGGCAATGTCATCTGCGTAACCTTATACGGCCTCTTATACTGGCTGATAATATCCTCCATACGATACACAATCTGCCTCTTCCTGCACTCCTCCGAAAAATATTCCCATAACTTTCTCGCGTTCGGACTGATACATTCGTAATATTCCCCATACTTTTTCTGATAAGCCTCTATAAGACCTTCCCCCGGAAATAATTCATCAAGCTTCTGATAATACCACACCCTCTGGTTCCCCCGCAGAGTCATACCGAATGCAGGATAGATAAATCTTGCCCCGGCTTCTTCGGCTCTTCGGATTATCTCGCCGATATTGTCCCTGTTATCCTCTATAAAAGGCAGGACCGGCATAAGAAGAATCCCTGTATACAAGCCCGCCGCGGAAAGCTTTTTCATCGTCCCGAATCTATCCGACGGACGCGAGACACGCGGCTCTATCTTTGCCGCCAGATCATCCTCCGCCGTCGTCACCGTAATCTTCAAAAGTACCGGCGAATGATCCGCGATACTTTGCAGCACGTCAATATCCCGTTCCAACAGGGAACTCTTTGTCGCTATGGCCGCGCCGAATTCAAATGCGTCGCACAATTCCAGCGCGTGACGTGAAAGCTTAAGTTTCCTTTCAAAGGGATTATAGGGATCGCTCATAGCCCCGGTTCCTACCACGCCTCTTCTTGTCTTTCTGCGTAAGTCATTCCGGATAATCTCAAGCGCATTCTCCTTGGCGCGCACCTGGTCAAACCGATCGACTCCATAGCAATCCGAACGGCTGTCACAGTAAATACAGCCATGACAACACCCTTTGTAAATGTTCATATTATAATCGATCCCAAACCATTTCGAAGGAGCTTTTGTCTTCGTAACAATCGTCTTTGCGGAAATATATTCCATCTTAATAAACCTCTCAGAAATATCGGTTATCTATTATTATTATTATCTATTATTATCTACCCTCTGCTATCATAAATCATCCTTGCATACTTGTTCTTTGAATCCTCAGCTATACAGATTCTCCCCTGCCGGATAAAATGTTCGATTCGTTTTGCATACCACCAGTCTCCAACGCTAAGCTGATAATACCCAAGAATATCTCCGATCAGTCTGGCCTGTTTGACCGGCCTGCGTGTAAGCCTCTTCCAAATCAGGAAATCATAGAAATCCTCAGGAACACCTGCTAATCTTCCATTTACCACCGCACGGAGAGGGCTGTTATCACTCACTAATTCACTCCATTCACTGGCATACATACGAACCTCCTCTCCGGAAAGTTTCTTCTCATGAGACAGGAACCCTGCGAATTCCTCTGCCGCAACCTCGCCCCAGTTCTTATATACAGTGATGCAATTCTCCCGAACTACGTATTCCGGGAGTTTCACTGCACGTATCTCATTCTCGTATTGTCTCAGAGTCTGGCACAGATGACAGAATCCGCATCTGGAATAAGGCGCGCCGCTGTACCATATCCTGACCGCCTCCCCGTCGTCCAGGAACCTTTTCAGGCGGCGCAATTCCTCTGCGTAAACGTCTCCGGTCCTCCTTAGTTCTTCCTCCGTCTCTTCATCCTGTTCCCACTGATTCTGAGCATACATGGAATAAATCAATTCTTTCCGATAGGAACTGTCCGCCGGCTCTTTGATATCCCCCACATCCAGCATGAAACCAAGGCAGATCACTTCCTCGGACGTTCCTTCGATCCATCCTGCAAAAGGTTTCCTGGGCGGTTTCTTCTTTCCCGCCATCCACACGGCCGTAGGACCGTTGACAGTCCCGATTATTACCTTATTCTTTGCCGCTTTCATAGAAGCCGCTTCACTCTCGCCAAACAATATCTCTATCATACAGCCCTCCTCTGGAAATCATCAATCCCATCTTATCAGACTTTTCCTACCACGGTGTAAATATCTTTCCCCATCTTTTCCTCAAAATATCTTTTGAGCTTCAGATTATTATCCCACTTTTCCTGAGGGTAGGAGCCGTATCGCCTTTTCACATCGTTCATCCTTTCTTCGATATCCAGCACGCCCTCCGAACCCGCAATCGAATCGCACAGTTGAATCAATTTATCATACTCGTCTATCACAACTGTCTTCAAATTATCCTGAATCAATCTCAATTCTTCATCTGTGGTATCAAATTTTCCTATATACACATCCGTAGTTAGTTTATTAAAGGAATGTGTCAGACATACTTTCGCGGCCTCGTCATATCCCAGAGAACGCATATACGAATATCCGTCTGATACGTGACCCAGGTGCCTTACGCCGAATTTCCGCCCGATATCATGCAATAATCCCAGTATATACGCCTTGTCCGAATCCAAATCGTTACATTCCCGCGCAATCTTCTCCGCGCAGCGGGCGGCAATACGGCTATGGTTCCCCCACGCCCCCGGATTACACTTTTCTGCTTCTTCTAAAAGTTTCAAAGCTTCTTCTCTCGTCGGCAACATATCCTCACATTCTCCTTTTTCACTTTTTTCTTCACTTTTCTTCTTTCATTCCCGCGGACGGCGGATTCTTTGACTTTAAGAAAATATACTCTTCACCGGATGACAGCTCTTCTTCATAATGATACCCAAGACGGCCGAATTCCCTGATATCCTCCGCTTTCGTTATCCCTGATTCGGCCATAAAGCGGACCATCTCTCCCCTGGCCATCTTTGCCTGCGTCCCTTTCTGAATCACTTTACCGCCCTTCCATTCCCCGAAAATACACGTAATACAGGTATCCTCCGGCTTCAGGTATCTCTCGATACACCTGGAATATTCCCTGGAAGCAAGATTCAGGATAACGCCGTCTTCATCCCGCACTTCCCTGTATAATTTATCTCCCCAAAATTCATACAGATTCTTCGTCTTTCCCACGCAGGCCTTCGCCTGCATCTCCAGCCGATACGGCGCCACACCGTCCAACGGCTTCAGCACGCCGTAGAATCCGGACAAAATGCGCAGATGTCTCTGCGCATAGTCCCATTCCTTCTGTGTAAATACTTCCGGCGCCATATATTGATACTGGATTCCTTCGTAAGAAATCAGAGCCGGCGTCAGCGACTTATACAGATCCATCTCCTGAAATCTCGTATAATTCAAACCTGCAATCTTATCGTTACAGTTCCACAGCTTCTTCGCCTCTTCATATGAGAGGGCGCGGACCCACTCTGTCAGCAGCGACGTTTCTTCTAAATATACCGGAAACCCTGCCGGCAGGAATGTATCCGTATCCATATTCATTTTCTTTGCCGGAGAAATGATAATCTTCATAGAATCAAACTTCTTTTCTTTTTTTCTTATTCTGAGTCTCATTCTACCACAACAGAACCCCCATTACAAGTAACCTCCCGTCTGCGTGAGATATCTTCCGATCCAATCTCCAATCTGCCGTACGCCGGCCTATGCGTGAAAAGAAGCAATCCCTGCAATTTCCTTCGTCCTTCTATATGCCGTCCGGTATACTCCATATAGAACCGCGCCGACAACTACCATCAGCACCGCCTCCATCAACAGCATCTTTATCTCGAATACCTCCAGGTTCATATCGTTAAACCAGGTAAGAAACAGGGAGAATACACCTACGATCCCGCACCCCGATGCCGCCGGATACGCAAATATCTTCCGAAGCTGAACCCTGATCACTCTTTCCTTATAGGCGTCGTCCGCCCCGAGCTTTCCAAGGTCTTCAAATAGCTGCCGGTTGTCTGCCGCGATGGTAATACTCCTGATATAGCTCATGATTCCCGCGGCAGCCAGCGCGATTACGGAGATATAGATACTGAGCACTACAAATACCGCTACCATCTCCATTGTCTCCGCTTTCATCAGAATCTTGGAAAACGGGGCATATTTCCACTCTCCGATCAGTTGGGTATTGTCCGGCGACATGTCGATCTCTCCGGCATAGCTGTATTCTTCTCCCGCCGCCAGGGCCAGTTCCTCTTCCCGGGCGTCATACAGTCTGTAATGATTCGAAAGCTCCGTCGCCCTTTCAATATACGCTCTTTTCCATGCATCTGCAAAATCATACGTCGCCGGACAGAGTTCTCCTTCTTTACAGGTACATCCCCTGACCTCCTGACCTGCCGCATCGGAAACAGATCCCGCCGTATCGGAAGCAGCAGCCATATGTCCGACATCGAACAGTACATGCCTCTCCTTAAAATCATCCGTCAACCCCTCCGAGAATCTCTCATAATCTGCATCCGACAGCAGGAATAAAAACGGCTCGCCGGTCATCGCCAGATTATCGGACACCACCGTACCCTTATACTCAGGCTTCAGGCATTCTCCCGTGACCGGATGCTCGATTTCATTCAGGCAGTCCACGCCGACCCATATCGTTTCACGAAAACCAGATGGCGTAACCGTCTGATACTCCCCCTCTTCCAAAGCGACCGAAGTTTTGGAAATCCTTGTAAAATCCGAAGCCGATATAAAAGAAGCCAGCTTCTCATACTCTACATCAAAATACCTCTTCTGGTCATCCATATCCTTCCCTGTATAACGGACGATTAATTCCAGTGAATCCGTTTCTTCATAGGAAATGATCGAAACTCCGTGATCTTCTGCAAGTTTCTCTGTCTCCTCGAAACCAATCTGCCGCTCCTTCGCCGGATAATGCACGGAATAATCATAGAGAGCCTCACTTCCCTGCCGCATCGCGTCGAAATAGTACAGCATCCCCCAGAAAGCAGCCATCACCATTACAAATACCAACAGCGCGATGACGCACATATTCCGAGTGGTCTGCCTTGCGGTAAAACGCATCAGGTTTGTAGAGATGATATTATTATAGTACTTCTCCGGACGCTTTCCCTTCTTAGAACGGCCCACAGCGCTTAACGTAACCAGATACAGCCCCAGGACACACAGAAGATACGTCGCCTGCCAGATTGCCGGCATACCCTGATGGAAGAGCCGGGCCGTCAACGAAGGAACCGCCATCGCCAGAAGAAGACCCGCAAGTATAAGCACCATTCCAAGTTTCCCGGTATAAGGCCCGATCTCCCGTACCATCTCCGTCTTACGGCTGGCATTCAGGATATCCATAATATCCGTCCGGCGGACAAACCGGATGCCCATGATCAGGATGGAACAAACAAGCAGAGCCGCAAAGATAAGGCCCGCAAGTATCCCTGTCATTCCGAACCGATACTGCATCTGCGACGTATTGATCACCAATATCTGAAATATCTTCCAGACCAGATACGACACGGGTACTGCCAGAAGGATTCCCAGCAAAATATATCTTAAAACCACAAAGGCCACCTCTTTCGCCAACTGCCCGGCAAGCATCTTCTTCCTTGCCCCAAGCGCCAGCATCACGCCAAATTCTCTGCTTTTCTTCCGGAAAAACAGACTGCCTCCATAGAGGGTAAAGATCAGGCAGCCCACCGTTACCACTCCCAGTAGCAGCCACATCAATTTTCTCGTGTCTCCTCCCGACGGCAGAAATTCTTGAATTGAAGGAGAGAAATACATCATTGTAAAAGAAGACACCAGAAGCACGGACAGGAATACACAGACTCCCAGCAGCCTGTATTGTTCCCGATTCTTCTTGCAAAGCTTCGCCATGATCTTACTCATTGTCATCGTCGTCACCTCCCAATGTGCGGATCGTATCCAAAAGCTCATCCATGAATTCCCGCCTTGTTCTGCTCCTTCTTAATTCTCCGTGTACCTGACCGTCCTTCAGGACGATTACCCTGTCGCAGAAAGACGCCGCAAAACTGTCGTGGGTAACCATGAAGATCGTCGCCCCCATCTCCTTCTTCGCCTGTAAGAAAGCGTCGATAACCGCCTTGCAGGACTTACTGTCCAGGTTCCCGGTAGGTTCGTCCGCCAGGATCACATATGGCTGATTCATAAGAGCCCTTGCCACCGCGGTACGCTGCTTCTCCCCTCCGGATATCTCGGCCGGATATTTTTCCATAATCTTCTCAATACCGAAGAGCCGGCAGATATTCCTCGCCTTCTCTTCCATCTGCGCTATCGGCCGGTGAGCGATGATCTGGGGAAGACAGATATTCTCAAAGACGCTCAGTCCGTCCAAAAGCATGAAATCCTGGAACACAAATCCCATCCGACGGTTGCGTACCTCTGCAAGCTCCTCTCCGTTAAGATTCGAGATATCGCTGTCCGCCAGAAGGATCTCCCCCTGTTCATGCGGAATAAACTGGGAGATACAATTAAGAAGCGTCGTCTTTCCCGAACCCGACGGACCCATAACGGCTACGAACTCACCTTTTCCAACCTCAAGGGAAACATCCTTCAATACCGGATATATCTGATCTCCTGACGAATAACTTTTCGATAAATGCTTTACCTGCAACATGATTCATACCTCCTGTAACTTATGTCCTTTTGTTTCATCTGACACTTTATAGTTTAGAGGAACCGGCGGTAAAATGCATCTCGGCAAACGTCAAATTTGACATGGATTTTGTAAAGTTTGATCGTAACAGTTCAGTCTGCGGCCTCACTGTTATGATTGATCCGCAGATCTATCTGCCAGCCGTCTACAGCCGTCTGCTTTTCCTGCCGCTTAATCACGACTTACTTACTATTTACAAAACAATGTTAACAACTTAATCAAAGCAACCACAATATATAGTGTTTGTCATTCTAAAATTTATATCATCTTTTCATCGGCACAGGATTTTTCTGTGCCTTCTTTGTAGTTTCTCCTAATGAGCAAGT